>CAZBMR010000031.1:0-6010 GCA_964492695.1 uncultured Lentimicrobiaceae bacterium | reverse complement strand
TGATATTTCGGCAAAACTACGAAAAGACCTCCTCCGTCTGACCTTTTGTCAGTAAAAAGCAAATTGCTGTGCTGAACCAAAAAACGTTAATTTTGTTGATTGTTTCAAAAGTAAAAAATGAGAAAACGTCACCAAACCGAAAACACGGAAGAGGTCCTGCAAACAGTGGTTCAGACCATGCTCGAAAAAAAAGGTATTGACATCATCAGTCTGAACCTGAAGAAAATACATGCCGCCATTACCGATTATTTTGTCATTTGCCATGGCACGTCGCGCACGCAGGTTGATGCCATTGCCAGCCACATTCTGGAAGAAGTCAACCTGAAATGCGGTCAGAAACCCTACAACAAGGAAGGCTTCGAAAATGCGGAATGGATTTTGATTGACTACGTCGACGTCGTGGTGCATGTGTTTCTTGACACCACCAGGAGCTTTTACCAGTTGGAAAGATTGTGGGCCGATGCCGACAGGAAGGTGTACGACGACGAACAATGAACATGATTAATGGATTTAGGAAACAATGAAGAAAGAAAAAAACGATAAGCCTTTAACCCCCAAAAAACCAAAAGACGAAAACCAAAAGCAGGGATTCAGTTTTTATTGGATCTATGGTCTTCTTGCGGTCACTTTTCTGGCACTGCAGTTTTACAACTGGGATGCCGGTGCTAAAAGGATAGAGAAGGGAGAGCTCCTCAAAATGCTTCAGGAGCAGGATGTTGAGCGGATTGATCTGGTTAACAAGGAAATTGCGGAAATTTATCTGAAGCCCGACCGCATTGCCAAGTACAACGATGGCAAAGGCGACTCCAAGCAGCCAACAAGCAGTTTTGGTGCGCCACAACCTCAGTTTACTTTTCAGATTGGCGAAGTGGGCACCTTTGAAGAAGATGTGCGTCGTGCTCAGGAAAATCTGGAAGCTCCCATTTATGTAAACAATGTGAGCCGCCGAAACTGGAGCACCGAGATTCTGGGATGGATTTTGCCGGTATTGCTGTTGGTTGGCGTTTGGTTCTTCATCATGCGGATGATGAGCCGTGGTGCAGGCGGTGCAGGCGGTCAGATATTCAACATTGGCAAATCAAAGGCGCAACTCTTTGATAAAAACACCAATGTGAATGTCACCTTTAAAGATGTGGCCGGCCTCGAGGAAGCCAAGCTCGAGATTATGGAGATTGTAGATTTTCTCCGCAACTCGGAAAAATACACCAAGCTTGGTGGTAAAATTCCAAAAGGCGTATTGCTTGTTGGCCCTCCCGGAACGGGTAAAACATTGCTGGCCAAGTCGGTTGCCGGTGAAGCCCATGTGCCTTTCTTCTCCATCTCCGGTTCGGATTTCGTGGAGATGTTTGTGGGTGTGGGCGCTTCACGTGTGCGCGACCTGTTCAAACAGGCCAAAGAAAAATCGCCTTGCATCATCTTCATTGATGAAATTGATGCCATCGGTCGTGCCAGGGGAAAAAATCCGGCCACAGGTGCCAACGACGAGCGTGAAAATACACTGAATCAGCTCCTCACCGAGATGGACGGTTTTGGAACCAACTCAGGCGTGATTGTGCTGGCAGCTACCAACAGGGCCGACATCCTCGACCGGGCACTCATGCGCGCAGGCCGTTTCGACAGGCAAATATATGTGGAACTGCCTGATCTTGAAGGACGAAAAGAGATCTTCGAAGTGCACATGCGCCCACTCAAGCTGGATGGCAATGTGGATAAAGACTTTTTGGCAAAACAAACCCCCGGCTTCTCGGGTGCTGACATCGCCAATGTGTGCAACGAGGCTGCCCTCATCGCAGCGCGCCACAACCACGAAACCATCCAAAAGCAAGACTTCATGGATGCCATCGACCGCATCATCGGAGGTTTGGAAAAAAAGAATAAAATCATTTCTGCCAGCGAAAAAAGGGTGGTCGCTTACCATGAATCCGGCCATGCCACCGTGAGCTGGCTGCTGGAGCATGCCCATCCGCTGGTGAAAGTGACCATTGTTCCCCGTGGAAAATCACTTGGAGCAGCCTGGTATCTGCCGGAAGAACGCAGCATCACCACCTACGAGCAAATGTTTGATGAGCTGGTAGCAACGCTGGGCGGTCGGGCTGCAGAACAGGTTATCTTTGGTAAAATTTCCACAGGAGCGCTCAACGATCTCGAAAAAGTGACCAAGCAAGCGTATGCCATGGTTACTTATTATGGACTGAGTAAAAAGGTGGGCAACCTCAGTTTTTATGATTCAACAGGACAGCAGGAATTCGCTTTCAGCAAGCCTTTCAGCGAAAAAACAAACGAGGTGATCGATGCTGAAATCAGCGAAATCGTTGAATCGGCCTATCAGAAGGCTGTTCAGTTGCTTACCGACCATAAAGAGGGACTTTCACAGCTGGCTGAGAAACTCCTCGAAAAGGAAGTAATTTTTGGCGAAGACCTGGAGGCTGTTTTTGGAAAGCGTCCATGGACCAGAGAAGAAGCAATAGTGCCCGCAAAGCAGGAGGTAGCAATTCCTGTTGAGCTAGGGGCATCTGACGAAGCAAAGGCTTGAAAAAATGTCGTTTACAATAATGAATTGAGATGAAAGACGCCACCCCCAGAGAGCAAATCATGAGTAAAATCAGAAACGCCCTCATCGAGAAGACGGAAAATCCATATCAGGACAATGAGTTGCAGATGGACGTTCTGAAACCCGGCGACCCAAACGAAGAGCCTGAAGTGCTCTTTGCACAGGAGCTGATCAATCTGGGCGGGCAGTTTATCTATTGCGAAAACGAACATGATTTCCTCGATAACCTGGGCGACCTGATGCAGGACCGCGAGTGGAAATCGGTTTGGTGCCAGAACGACCGCATCACACAACTGCTTGCTACAGCCGAATTGCCTCATTTTAAAGTGTTTCTTGAAACACCTGAAAACCTGGTAGGCATCACCGGTTGTGAAAAGCTGATTTCCCGCACCGGCACCATTGTGGTTTCGGATGCCGAACTGAGTCACAGAGGTGCATTTTCATTCCCTGATGTGCACCTGGTGGTGGCCTATAGCTCACAAGTGACGAGCACCATCAAAACCGCGTTGGCTGGCATCAAAAACAAATATGCCGGCCTGCTTCCTCCGCAGCTGACATTTATTTCAGGACCGTCGCGTACGGCGGATATCGAAAAAACATTGGTCAAAGGTGCACATGGACCAAAGGAACTCTATGTGTTTCTGATTGATGACTTCTGACAAAACGGCTGCTGCCATCATATTTTTTTTTAGGTTTGCGGCCTCAAAGTCCACAACTGTAGCACCATGAGTAGTTTTCTACAACGCACCATTTACGGATTTATCTTTGCAGTCGTCATGCTCAGCGCCATATGGTGGGGGCCATTGTCCCTGCTGTTGCTGCTCGTCGTGGTGTTGGTGGTGGGCACCGAGGAATCGATTCTGTTAGGCAAAGCTTTGAAGTTGAAATCGAAAGACAAGTGGCTCATCCGTCTTGTCAGCTATGCGCCCTTTGCCCTTGCCTCGCTGGTTGCTTTGGACAGTATTTCATCCAAGTGGCTGATTATGAGCATGCCTCTGATACTGTTTCCGATGCTTCATGCCCTCTTTTCCAAACGGCTCACGTTTCATCAACTGGGTGCTGCCCACTGGTTTCCCATCCTGTTTGTGGCATTACCCACTGCCCTGATGCTGTTTTTCTACGATCAGGATTATGTGGGTGAACTGGCAGGAGCCCCGCTGTTGCTGGGTGTGATCGTCAGCATTTGGATCAACGACATTTTTGCGTATCTGGTGGGCATGCAATTTGGCAAGCACCGCTTGTTTGAGCGGGTTTCGCCGAAAAAGAGCTGGGAAGGCAGCATTGGCGGCCTGTTTTTTACATTGCTGGCTGCCGGACTTTTTGCCCATTTCACCGCCTTCATCAGCATGCAGGATGCCCTTTCGCTGGCATTCATCATCGTGGTGACAGGCAGCCTGGGCGATCTGATCGAATCCATGATGAAACGACAGGCACATGTGAAAGATTCCGGAAAGCTGATACCTGGCCATGGCGGAATCCTCGACCGTTTTGATGCTGCCTTTTTTGCCATCCCTTTTGTTTTTACCTACCTCTTTTTAACTCACTGACATGCACATTCACCCCAAAGGATTCCTTCCCATTCTCACTGTCCTGCTTGTGATGGCAGGCCTGGCAGCGCTTGTTCACTTTTTGCTGGAAGACAGCTTTCCCATGGTCAGCATGGTGATTTACGTGGTGTTGGCCGGCATCTCATTGTGGACCATCAGCTTTTTTCGTGTGCCGCACCGCCGGCCGGTGATGCTTGAGAACGCCGTGGTGTCGGCTGCCGATGGCACTGTGGTGGTGATTGAAGAAGTGGTGGAAAATGAGTATTTTAATGACAAGAGAATACAAATATCGGTGTTTATGTCGCCACTCAACGTACACATCAACTGGTTTCCAATGAACGGCGTGGTGAGCTATATGAAATACCACCCCGGAAAATTTTTGATTGCCAACCACCCCAAATCGTCCACTGAAAATGAGCGACATACAGTGGTAGTCAAGGACAATCAAAACCGCGAAGTGCTGATGCGGCAAATAGCCGGCATGATGGCGCGCAGGATTGTGTGGTTTTGCAAAACAGGCGATATTGCTGCGTTGGGCAAGGAATTCGGCCTCATCCGCTTTGGTTCGCGCGTTGATTTCTTTTTGCCCCTCGATGCCGAGATACAAGTGAAAATAGGTGATAAAGTGAAGGGACAACTCACCGTACTCGCAAAGCTTTCCTCCTAAATTATTTCAAGCCGTTTCGCGGATTGAGCATGCATGCCAACGATGAAGACTTTTGATGCAGTATACCTCCTAAAAGCTTTTGCAGCATCCATCATTGGACTGTTTTTGTTTGTGGTCCTCTCATCGCTCCTTCCACAGAATCAGGTGCAACGCAACATTGAAAAGTCTGTTCAGGATGTTTTGCCTTTTGGTGATTATCCCGAACCGATGATTCATGGCCGAAAACACAGCCTCGACTACAGTATGGATGCCTTCACAGTGAACATGATCTATACAATTGATCCGAAAAGTCCGCTTCAATCGGCCTTGCTGCTGAACTCAAGGCACAGCAACGGACCTTATGTGTCGCAATGGAACCAGGTGAAATACAACATTGAGCACAAAGAGCTGACGCCCAACCTCCAGTATCCACGATACTGGCACGGAAGCACCTTTTTCTTCAGGTGGTTTTTTCTTTTTGGCACTTATAACGATATCAAATGGCTGCTCTACATCGCAAGTTCGTTGCTGATGTTGCTGGCCGGAGTGCGCATGGCGCAGGACACCAGCCTTGCAACGGCAGTGGTTTATCTCGGAAGCTTGTTCCTTGTGAACAGCTATATTGCCCAATTTTCCATACAGTTTGCGCCGGTTTTGATCATTACTTTGATTTCAAGCATCGCATTGACAAAAACGTCACCAGACGACCTGCGGAAAACCTCTCTGATTTTTCTGCTTTCAGCCGTCTTCACGGCCTTTTTCGACCTGCTTACCACACCCTTGCTAACCTTCGGTATGCCCATGATGTTGTGGATTCAGCGGCAAAAAAACCTGCGTGAAATGACCTTCATGCAAAGCCTGAAACAGCCTGTGATGTTGGGTTTTGTCTGGCTGCTGGGTTTCTCATTCACTTGGATATCCAAATGGATTTTGACAGCCACTTTCACCGATTTTCCGATTTTCACCAACGTGATTGACGAGTTCTTCAAGCTTTCAGCGGCGCAGGAGGGAAATGGCCTTTCGGCCATCGTATTAAACGTCAATCAACTGCCGCTCGTCATCATCAATAGCATCCTGTTCGTGATGGCTTTGCTTGCGCTTTTCTTTAGAAAACGCCCCGACTGGAACAAAATTACATTAACCTTGCTCACTTCATTGTTGCCATTCATTTGGTATGCAACACTTTCGCATCACTCTAATGTGCATTACTGGTTCACTTACCGCATGCTGGCGTTTACGGTGGCTGGCCTTTTCTGGGTTTTCCTC
>CAZBMR010000030.1:0-37332 GCA_964492695.1 uncultured Lentimicrobiaceae bacterium | reverse complement strand
TCAAATGCCCGGCATTGATTCTTCAGCACACACTGCTGGCAGGCGGGCTTGAGCGGAACGCACTGCAAAGCACCAAACTCCATCAGCGCCTGGTTAAACGTTCCGGGATCCTTTTTGGGAAGCAACATGCTTGCCAGGGCCTGGATTTGTGCTTTGCCGTTTTTGCTGTCAACCGGATCGGTTACACCAAACACCCTGCTGAGCACACGCATCACATTGCCATCGACCACCGGATGGGGAAGCTCAAATGCAATGCTTGCAATGGCGGCAGCCGTGTAGGGCCCCACGCCGCTGAGTTTCAGCAGGGCGGTGTGATCGGCCGGAAAAATGCCCCGATGCAGCTCAACAATTTGCCGTGCCGTTTTGAGCAGGTTGCGTGCACGGCTGTAGTAGCCCAATCCCTGCCATGCGCGGAGCACCTCCTGTTCGTCAGCTGCGGCCAGCGAGGCCACATCAGGCCACCTGCTTACGAAGTGATGAAAATAGGCAAGGCCTTGATCTACGCGGGTTTGTTGGAGGATGATTTCTGAGAGCCAGATTTTATATGGATCGCGGGTAAGCCGCCAGGGCAATGGTCGCTGATTTTGTTCATACCAGACAAGCAAATGACCCTGAAAATGGTTGCTCATTGGGGAAAATATTTATATAGAGGTTATTAGGTTGAAATTTTTTCAGAAAAAAACTTTCAAATATAAAAATGTTCTTACCTTTGCCAGCCAAATAAAATACCACAGTATTAATCTTTTAAACATTTAAGATATGACAAAAGCAGAAATCGTAGCTGACATCGCTACCAAGACCGGAGTTGAAAAAGCAGCTGTTCAGGCAGTGGTTGAATCATTCATGGAAGCTGTAAAAGGTTCTATGATGAGTGGTGAAAACGTTTACCTCCGTGGCTTCGGAAGCTTCACCATCAAAAAAAGAGCTGAAAAAACAGGTAGGAACATTTCCAAAAACACTACCATCATCATTCCCGCTCACAACATCCCTTCGTTTAAACCTGCCAAATCTTTTGTTGCCCAGGTTAAGAACAGTGGAAAGTAATATCATTTTGCATTCATTAAAATTTTAAAGTCATGCCAAGCGGGAAGAAAAGAAAGAGACATAAAATGGCAACCCACAAGCGCAAAAAACGCTTGAGAAAGAACAGGCACAAGAAGAAATAATTTTTGTGGCCTACGAATGCATGGATAACACAACGCTACTCCCATTTGATGTGGCGTTGTGTTATTCCATTTAAGCAGAAAGGAAATGCAATGCTTTCTGCCAACACCCTCAAAACAAGCCTAACTTGAAGATAATTAAAATGTTGAATTAAACTCCCGATAAACAAGTGAACAGAGAACTTATCATAGATTCTCGGGCTTCGGAGGTGGACATTGCACTACTGGAAGACAAACTTCTGGTAGAGTTACACAAGGAAAAGACGAATAACAACTACGCAGTTGGTGATATTTACCTGGGCAAGGTGAAGAAAATTATGCCTGGCCTGAATGCTGCCTTTGTAGATGTGGGCTATGAGAAAGATGCCTTTTTGCACTACCTCGACCTCGGCCCTCAAATCAAATCATTGAATAAATACGTGAAGCTTGCCCTGGCTGGCAAGCCCGAAAACGTGACAATGGAAAACTTTCGGGTTGAACCTGACATCGAAAAGACAGGTAAAATCACCCAGGTTTTGGCTTCAGGCGCACAAATTTTGGTTCAAATTGCCAAAGAACCAATTTCCACCAAAGGTCCCCGCATCTCTTCCGAAATATCTTTTGCCGGAAGATACCTGGTTTTGGTCCCATTTTCATCACGCATCTCCGTTTCGCAAAAAATCAGGAGCAGCGAAGAAAGAAACAGGCTTAAAAGACTCATTCAGAGCATCAGGCCAAACAACTATGGCGTAATCATCCGCACAGTTGCCGAAAACAAAAAGGTGGCTGAGCTGGACGCAGATTTGCGCAGCCTTGTTGAAAAGTGGGAAAAAACAACTGTTAAGTTATTGAATGCCAAGGCCCCTGTTAAGGTTATGAGCGAGCTCGACCGCACTTCTGCCATCCTGCGCGACCTGCTCAACGAATCTTTCAACAGCGTACATGTAAACGACCCCTCGCTCTACGATGAAATCAGGAACTTTATCCAAACCATCGCCCCGCAGAAAGTCGACATCGTAAAGCTTTACAAAGGCAAATCCCCCATTTTTGATCAGTTTGGCATCGACAAGCAAATCAAGGGGCTGTTTGGCAAAACCGTTACCATCCGAAGTGGTGTTTACCTCATCATCGAACATACCGAAGCCATGCATGTGATCGACGTTAACAGCGGTCACAGGGTGAATAAAGAAAATTCCCAGGAAGAAAATGCACTGGAAGTCAACCTGGAAGCCGCTGCAGAAATTGCACGGCAACTCCGGCTCCGCGATATGGGCGGCATCATCGTGATCGACTTTATCGACATGCACGACGGCAAGCACCGCCGCGATCTGTATCAGAAGCTGAAGGACGAAATGGCACGCGATCATGCAAAACACACCATTTTGCCACCCAGCAAGTTTGGTCTCGTGCAAATTACCCGACAACGTGTGCGCCCCGAAATGAATGTCGAAATTCTGGAGCAATGCCCCGTTTGCGAAGGAACTGGCAAAATCAAACCTTCCATCATTTTCCTCGACGAGGTGGAAAACAACCTCAAATACCTGCTTCAGGATCAGAACGAGAAAAACGTCACACTGGCCCTGCATCCCTACATTTACGCCTACCTCACAAAAGGTTTTTACTCCATTCACATGCAATGGATGCTCAAATACCGCAAACGTTTCAAAGTGAAGGAAATGAACAACTTTCATGTGATGGAATATAAATTCTTCAATCAAAACAATGATCCGCTCAGTATTTAAATCACTGCAGCAGCATTGAAATAACTTTTTCAAATCCCGTTTAGACATGGTATAAACGGGTTTTTTTTAAACCTATAAACATACATTTGCCCCATGGATATCGTACTTAGCGGCATCAGGCCAACCGGAAACCTGCACCTGGGCAACTTTTTCGGTGCAGTGAAAAACTTTGTGAAGATGCAGGAAGAAAATCAGTGTTATTTTTTCATTGCTGATTATCATTCACTTACAACACACCCCACCCCTGCCGACTTGCATGGAAATGTGAAGCAAGTGCTCGTTGAATACCTGGCAGCCGGCCTCGACCCCGAAAAAGCCACACTTTATGTGCAAAGCGATGTGCCGGAAATAGCCGAGTTGTATCTTTTTCTCAACATGAATGCCTATCTGGGTGAGCTTGAACGTGTGACAACTTTCAAAGAGAAAGCCAGAAAACAACCCGACAATGTAAACGCAGGGCTGCTTACCTACCCAAGTCTGATGGCAGCTGACATCCTGATACATAAAGCACACAAAGTGCCTGTGGGTAAGGATCAGGAGCAACACCTTGAGATGGCACGCACCTTTGCCCGTCGGTTTAACCGCATGTATCATGTGGAGTATTTTAATATTCCACAGGCGTACAATTTCGGCGAGGAGCTGGTGAAAGTGCCTGGTTTGGATGGCAGTGGTAAGATGGGCAAATCAGAAGGCGAAGGCAATGCCATATTTCTGATCGACGATCCTAAAACGATTCGTAAAAAAGTGATGAAAGCATTGACAGACAGTGGTCCTACAATGCCCAACCAACAAAAGCCTGTGGAGATCGAGAACCTTTTCAGCCTGTTGAAAATTGTTTCGACACCCGACACTGTGAGTCATTTTGATGAAGCTTACAACAATTGCAGCATCCGCTACGGCGATTTAAAGAAGCAACTGGCCGAAGACATGATTGTGTTTACCGAACCCATCCGACAAAAAATTCTTGACTTATCTGCCGATACATCCTACATTAGCAGAGTGGCCCGTCATGGTGCTGAAAAAGCACGCGAAAGTGCAGCCCGCACTGTGAAAGAGGTCAGAGAAATCATTGGTTTTAAACATTTTTAAAGCATCCCATCATGAGCAATATCTTCAAGCGTAACCTGAACAAAATCGTGACTTTGTTGCTCAGAACAGCTGTTTTGACCTACCTTGTGTCAGTGGTTTATCCTTACCTGGCCGATCCCGGTTTTGAAAGCACTTTCGGAAACTGGGCGCTTCGCTGGGGCCTCATTATTGGCCTTGGAGCAGTCATGTTGGCTATTTTTATCCTGAACCGCACTGATTTTATCCGCTATGGATTTTTTGTGGTTTTTATCGCCAGTTTTTTCCAACTGTTTGTTACCCTGCTTAGCAACGATGCTTTTCCATCTGTTTTGTTTCATGTGTATGTGATGATCACTGCTTTTTATTTCTTCACAAAAGATTTCAGATCTTCCACACACAGCCACCACCATCATCATAGCCGAAAAGAAAAAAGTGATCAATAGACTATGCCAAAACTTCCTGTAGCTGAAACACCTCCTGAAAGGGCTGTTGTTGTTGGCCTGATCACCAGAAATCAGCCCAAAGAAAAAGTTGAAGAATACCTTTCTGAGCTGGAATTCCTGCTCGATACGGCCGGCGGAATACCCGTAAAACGCTTCGTTCAAACACTCGATCTTCCTCATTTTCGCACCTATGTAGGCTCGGGCAAACTTGAAGAAATCCGTCAATATATCGTGGCCGAGGACATACGGCTGGTTGTGTTTGACGATGATTTAGGCCCTTCGCAGCTGCGCAACATCGAAAAGGAGCTCAACTGCAAGGTGCTCGACCGCACCAACCTGATTCTCGATATCTTTGCCAAAAGAGCACGCACATCGCATGCCCGCACTCAGGTTGAACTTGCACAATATCAATACCTTTTACCCCGTCTCACCCGCATGTGGACGCACCTTGAACGACAACGCGGGGGCATCGGGCTGCGTGGTCCGGGCGAAACCGAAATCGAAACCGACCGCCGCGTAATTCGCGACAAAATCAGCCTGCTCAAGGAAAGACTCAAAGAAATTGATACGCAGCAATCGGTTCAGCGAAAAAACCGGGGAAAATTGATTCGTGTGGCCCTGGTCGGCTATACCAATGTGGGAAAATCAACCCTCATGAACCTGCTCAGCAAATCGGAGGTGTTTGCCGAAAACAAACTTTTTGCCACGCTCGACACCACGGTGCGCAAGGTGGTGATCGAAAACCTGCCTTTTCTGCTTTCCGACACTGTAGGGTTTATCCGAAAACTGCCTCACGGACTCATCGAATCGTTTAAATCAACACTCGACGAAGTGCGCGAATCCGACATCCTGCTTCATGTGGTGGATATCTCGCATCCCGAATTTGAATCACAGATCGAGACAGTGAACCAAACCCTGCATGAAATAGGAGCTGCTGATAAAAAAACCATCATGGTTTTCAATAAAATCGACGCCTACACCTTTGAAGTGAAGGAGGAAGACGACCTGACCCCCTCAACACGCAGGAATGTTTCGCTCGAAGAACTTCGAAAAACCTGGATGGCACAACATGACACCACCAGCATCTTCATCAGCGCCATAAAAAAGGATAACTATCACGAATTGAGATCGCTGCTCTACAAAGAAATCAAGGATATGCATGCAATCCGCTATCCATATGACAACTTCCTGTATTGATGCCCGCGTTTTCTTGTTACATTTTTTAACGTCATGCTAAGCTCAACGCAACGCTTCGTAGCCTGAAGAATGCTACTTTTGCCGTATGATCGCCCACAGATGAAAAGCATACAACTTCCCGGATTATCATTGTTGTCAGCACTGCTGCTGAGTCTTGCATGGCCGGCCAACGGCTTTTTACCCCTTATCTTTGTAGCCCTTGTACCCTTACTTTGGATAGAGGATGCACTCACACAACAAGGAAGCCAAAAGCAACGAAAAGGCCTGTTTGGATACGCCTACCTCACTTTTGCCTTGTGGAACACCCTGACCACCTGGTGGATATGGAACAGCACCGACTTTGGCGCCATCATGGCCATTGGCCTGAACAGCCTTTTTATGACAACCGTTTTCTGGTTTTTCCACTTCACCCGGGTAAAATTATTTAAAAATTCGCGCGGACTGATTCTGCTCGTTTTTTATTGGCTGGTGTGGGAGTGGTTTCATCAGGACTGGGACCTCAGCTGGCCCTGGCTGAATCTGGGCAATGCCCTGGCGTCGCAGCACACCTGGATTCAATGGTATGAATACACGGGCGCAGCAGGTGGCACCTTGTGGATACTCATTGTAAACATCCTCGCATTCAATCTTTTAAAAACAATCCTGGAAGGCAGTTTAAAAACGCTTGTATTTCGTAAAAATCTGGCAATCTTTCTGATAGCACTTTCGACACCCATCATCCTGTCGAAGCTGATGTATGCCAATTATGCTGAAAAGGGCACAGAAGTGGAGGTGGTGGTTGTTCAGCCCAACTTCGACCCATACACTGAACAATATGAAGTGCCTCCAGCCGAGGTGATTGAGCGCAACCTCAGCCTTGCAGCCAGGGCAGTGAGCCCCCAAACTGCATTTGTGGTTTCGCCTGAATCGGCCATTCAGGAAGAAATCTGGATGGAGTTTACCGACCGCTCGGCCGGCCTGCAGCAAGTAAAAGCCTTTGTTGAAGCCCATCCACAGCTTGCCTATGTGATTGGAGCCAGCACTTTCAGCCATGTCCCGGCAGGCAAGGAAAACGATCATGCGGCACGCAAATTCAGACGAGATAATGGCTATTATTTTGCGCACAACACCGCATTCTACGTTGACACAACCAGATATTACGACTTTTATCACAAATCCAAACTCACACCCGGTGTCGAGATGATGCCTTCGTGGCGCATATTGCGACCGTTGAATGATTTTGCCATCAATCTGGGTGGAACAGTTGGAACCCTGAAAGTGAGCGACGAACGCAAGGTGTTTAACCATGCCTCCCAAGCGCTGCGCGTGGCTCCGGTTATTTGTTATGAATCGGTTTACGGTGAGTTTGTAGCAGGTTTCGTTCGAAACGGGGCAAACCTCATTTTCATCATCACCAACGACGGATGGTGGGGCAACACACCCGGCCACCGCCAACACCTCGCATTTGCACGCCTGCGCGCCATCGAAACAAGGCGCAGCATTGCCCGCTCGGCCAATACCGGCATTTCAGGTTTCATTGATCAGCGCGGCGACCTGTTTCAGGCAACGCCCTATCGTGAACAAGCGGTTATCAAACAAAAACTGGTGACCAACGATGAAACAACCTTTTTTGTGAAAGCAGGCGACTTCCTGCCACGTATCGCACTCTTTATCAGTGGCATTTATGTTGTCATGTTGGTTGTACGCTTGCTTTCGCCTGCCGGGTTCAATAAAAATAAAACCGCTGATGCCTGATCATTTGGCCGATATTCGTTTGCAGCTTGGACCCTTTCAAGGCATCACCGATGTCTATTTCCGGCAAGTGTTTATGGCGCACTTCACAGGTATTGACAAATTCTTTACGCCTTTTCTCTCAGGTATTCACACCGAAAACAGCAGAAATCTGCGCACGGATGAGTTAAATCCCGGTCTGAATCCTGTTGACAAGCTGACCCCACAATTGCTCAGCAATGATGCTGGGGAGCTACTGCGTTTTGCACGCCAATGCAGGGCCCTGGGTTACAAAGAGGTCAATCTGAACATGGGGTGCCCCTATCCTCAGGTTGCAAAAAAGAAACGTGGGTCGGGTTTGCTGCCATTTGCAGAAATGGTAGAAGCCATGGCCGAAAACTATACCAGCGAAAAGCCCTTGCCAATCAGCATCAAATGCAGGCTGGGATATAACACATCCGATGAGATCGACAGGCTGCTACCCATCTTCAACCGCATGCACCTGAGCGAACTCATCATACACGCCCGTTTGGGAAAGCAGATGTATAGCGGCATCCCCGACTCAGGCAAATTTGCTGCTTTAGTTGCAGACATTCAAGCGCCAGTTGTTTACAACGGAGATATTTTTTCAGTGGATGGATTTGCAAACTACCGAAGGCAATTTCCAGGCGTTCATGGTTGGATGCTGGGAAGAGGATTGTTGGCCGATCCGTTTTTGGCTGCCGACATCAAACAATTGTGCCACGCAAGCAATGAGGAGCGCAAAACCAAAGTAGAACATTTCATCACAGACTTGTATCTGCGGCGGCGCAAAGCCCGGGCCGACAATCCGGCAGTGCTGGGCCGCATGAAAGAGTTGTGGTCATACCTTCATCATTCATTCAGCCAACCGGCCAGCGCATGGCGGTTGATTCGCAGGAGCAATGATTTCGAGAGTTATGAGTCCGCGGTTTCTTCCATCTTTAGGCATCAGGATTGGCTGGGTGCTGGCTATCAGCGTTATACAGACGAATTGAAATCAAACTGAACGATGCAGCAGATGCGCTGAAAGAAATCAGGGGGATGTTTGAAAACAATTTTTTATAACTACATTTGCATCAATTATTTAGCCATTGAAAGCGATGCAATTACCAAAATTCAGGTTTCACCTCAGCATTCAAATGATTGTGTGGGCATTGGTAAGCATTGCCCTTCTGCTTGCTGCAGGATATTTGATCATCTCCTACATCTATCAGCTGCAGGATAATACGCGCCAGCTCATTACCGAAAATGTTGTGAGCACCCGCAACGCACAGGAACTGAGGTTGGCGCTGTACAAGGTGCGTGCGGCATCACTCACCCAATTATTCGACAAAAGTGACGAGCAACTTGTGCTTGTTGAGAAAGAACAAAAAGCCTTTCGCGACCTGCTGGCACGTGCCGATGAGACAGCTGCCAAAGAGGAAGAAAAAAAACTCATTTCCCAGATTGCAGCTTTGTTTTCGAATTATGAACAAACGCTGCGCAATGCGCTCGAAATGCACCGGCAGGGCAGGATGAGTCTGCCCAATGCATTGATTGTGCTGGCCGGACAAGACCTGATCAACACCATCGAAGCCAAAACAAATGCCCTTATTCAGCTGAAGGAACAAACACATGCCGAGCTCGAAAAAAGCATTCAAACCAACGACAACATCATCACGGTTTCCATCTATTCGCTTGGTATCAGCGGCATCATCATGGGATTGATTTTAGGCTGGCTAATCGCCCGCATCATTCTCAATCCCATTTACAAACTGGTGCTCAAGGTGCGCGATGCAGCCGGAAGCGAAGTGGTGGAACATATCCGGATGAATCCGGGCAAGGAACTTGAAGAGCTCGACCTGCACATCAACCGGCTCATCGGACGCATCAGCAAGGCCAACGAAGATTTGCGCCTCAACCGCGAACTGCTCGAACGATCGGCCAAATTTGCCGCCATCGGAAGAATTGCGCCTGCCCTGGCCCACGAAATACGAAATCCGCTCACATCCATTAAGATGCTCATTCACAGTCTTCTAAATGATTTGCAAGCCAATCCCGAGCAAAAAGACGACCTTGAAATTATGCTGCACGAAATCAGCCGGATGGAAGAGTTTTTGCAAAATTTCCTGAAGTATGCACGGCCAGCCAAGCCACAGTTGCAACTTGTGAATCCGGATGAGTTTATCAAACCTGTGCTACAGCTCATGCAGGCACGTTTCAAGCAAAGCAATATTGAAATCGATTATCAAAGCACTGATCATCATCTTGTTATCAGAGTCGACCCAAATATGATTAAACAAATCATGATCAATCTGCTGAACAACGCTGTGGAGGTGATGCCAAAAGGTGGCGAGATTAAAATCATCACTAAAAGCGAGGTCACCGAACCAAGCCTTCACAGCATGCTGGTTGTTTCGGTGATTGACTCTGGCCCTGGCATTCCGGATGAAATAAGGGATACTTTGTTCGACCCCTTTGTCAGGGCCAAGGAACAAGGTATCGGATTGGGCCTTTCGATTAGTCAACGCATTGCTGACCTGCACCATGGCTATATCAAAGCAAGCAACAACACCCAAAAAGGCGCAGCTTTTTCGCTCTATTTACCACTCGACAGCACCTTTAATTCATGAACCGCATCCTCATAGTCGACGACGAAGACAACGTAAGATACTCCTTTCGAAAGTTTTTCAGGGACGCCAACACCGATATAAAAGAAGCTTCCAACGGGTTGGATGCCATCAACATGCTTAAAAAGGAAGCATTTAACCTGGTGCTGATGGACATCGAGATGCCGGGCATCACCGGTTTGGAGGCCATCCAGCGCGTAAAGGCCATGCATCCGCATTTGCCTGTCATCATCATGACTGCTTTTGGCACAACCGAGCGGGTAATTGCCGCCATGAAATATGGTGCCTTCGAATACATTGAGAAACCATTTGACATCGACCGCCTGAAATCGCTCGTCAAGGAAGCTTTGGCTGCACAAGTGCCAAAGCAGGCAGAAACCACGACAAGTGCACAAAAACCAAGTAGCATGCCGGGCGAAATAATCGGGCAAAGTGCGTCGATGAAAGAAGTTTTTAAGATGATAGGTCGCGTGGCGGCAGCAGATGTGAGCGTTTTGATCAGTGGTGAAAGCGGAACTGGCAAAGAATTGGTAGCCAGAGCCATACACAGGTATAGCGATCGCTCCGAAAAGCCGTTTATTGCCATCAATTGCGCAGCCATACCTGACAATTTGCTCGAAAGCGAACTATTTGGCTATGAAAAAGGTGCCTTCACAGACGCAAGCCAAAACAAGGCAGGGCGGTTTGAGCAGGCCAATGGCGGCACCCTTTTTATGGATGAGGTGGCCGATATGAGCCTGACCCTTCAGGCAAAACTGCTGCGTGTGCTTCAGGAAGGAACATTCGAAAGGCTGGGGAGCAACAAAACCGTAAACACCAACGTGCGGATTGTTTCGGCAAGCAACAAAAACCTTGATCAGGCCATTGTTGAAGGCAAATTCAGAGAAGACCTCTATTACAGGCTAAAAGTGGTCACCATCACCATTCCGCCCTTGCGCATGCGACGAGACGACATACCCCTGCTTGTTGACTATTTTCTGAGTCGCTACACGAGCGAAATGAAGCGCCCCGACACAACCATCTCGACCGAAAGCCTCGAGCTCCTTCACAATCAGTCTTGGCCAGGAAATGTGCGACAGCTCGAAAACCTCATTCGCCGGGCCATCCTGCTTTGCAAAAACAATGTTATCACGGCAGACCTCATTCAGAATGAGCTACAAAGCGATAAAACAGCAATTGCAACTGTGGCTGCCAATGAGTCAAAAACATGGATACCCGATAATTTGGAAGCCTACGAAGGACATTTATACAAACATGTGATTGAACAAACAGAGAAAGTGCTGTTGCAAAAAACCCTGCAATTCACCCGGGGCAATCAAACACGTGCCGCGAAGATCCTGGGGATTTCGCGTGCAATGCTTTATGAGCGCATGGAAAAGTTCAATGTGCAACTGACAGACGACATCGAAAGCACTGTCTGAATTTCATACAAGCTGTATTATTTTCAGGCGTTGCACTGGAAAAAAAAGGTCGTTATTAGACATTTCACCAACCCCGCATTTTATTAAACACTGTTTATCAAAGTTTTACATACTTTGGCACGGTGATTGTATAATTGTGCCGCGATAAACACTATTAATTAACAAATAACAATTATCACAATGAGAAATCTCGTTAAAACCGTTTTTGCATTTGCAATTGCAGGCGTGCTTTTCACCAGCTGCGCCAAAGCTCCTGAAGTTGAAATCACCAACGCCAAGGCTGCTATCGAAGCTACCAAAGCTACTGAAGCAGAACGCTATGTACCAGCAGAATTCAAAGCTCTTCAAGATTCACTGAACGTTGCTTTGTTGGAAGTTGAAAACCAGAACGCAAAATTTGCTTTGTTCAGAAGCTACAAAAAAGCCAACGCTACTTTGGCCAATGTAATGACTTTGTCAGAACAAGTTAAGGCTAACGCAGCTACCCGCAAGGAAGAAGTTAAGAATCAAGCACAACAGTCTCTTGCTGAAGTAACCACACTGGTTGCCGAAGTAAAAGAATTACTGGCTGCTGCTCCCAAAGGAAAAGAAGGCAAGGAAGCTCTCGAAGCTATCCAGGGGGATGTAGTTTTGGTTGAGTCATTCCTTGCCGAGGTTTCCACCCTCATCAACAATGGCGACTATCTGACCGCTCTTGACAAAGTGAAAGCTGCTGGCGAAAAAGCCGCTTCATTGAAGACTGAGCTCGAAGAAGCAATTGCCAAGAAAAAAGGCCGCAAGTAAGAATTGAGCTTGTTCAGTGCATGTGAAAATCGCTGATAGCTACTTACTTACCCAAAACCCCGGAAGGAAACTCCTGCCGGGGTTTTGGTTTGTATAGCCCCATACCGAATCTGACGGTCACGCAGCCCTTCAATCAAAAAAATCAATATTTTTGTGGCCGTGAAACTTGATACACATCATTATTATCATCGACAAAATTCCAACATAGGTAAA
This sequence comes from uncultured Lentimicrobiaceae bacterium, assembly GCA_964492695.1. Lineage (GTDB taxonomy): Bacteria > Bacteroidota > Bacteroidia > Bacteroidales > F082 > JALNZU01. The sequence goes on along the minus strand of CAZBMR010000030.1, from coordinate 24,983 downwards.
ACAGCTCCCAAATCGCTGATGAAAAAGATACTGCTCATTCTGGTCATTTTATTGTTCCTCACCTTTTCAACCTTTGCCACGCTGTATTACCTCTCGCCAAAACCACCCATGGCCAGCCTGGAACAATGCCATCGCGATATCGCCAACGCAAAGGAACAAGAAGCCGAAAAATATACCCCGGCGCTCATCAAAGAAGCCGAAATTTACTATGAGGGTGCCAAAGAAGCCCTTCAAAAGGAAAATGAGAAAGCATTTTTTCTGCGCAACTATCACACCGTGATCCACCTGGTGGAAAGTGCGACTGCCAAAACAACCGAGGCAATGAAAAAAATGACTGAGGATAAGGCAAACCTCAGTGAATCACTGCTGAAAAAACTTACCGAAGTGGATCACAAAATCAATCATTTCGAAGAAAACTACGCCGACCTGCCCTTGAACAAAAAGGCACGAAAGGATTTTACAAATGCCAAACTGAAATACCTGGAATCGAAAAAAGCTTACGAAAGAAAAGCTTACCTGCTTGTGGTAAACAATCTGGACGAAGCCAACAAACTGATAAGCAAGTCGGTAGACGCTGCACACACGCACCTCAGCACTTATTTCAGCGAACTCCCCAAGTGGAAACGCTGGCATCAGGAAACAGTGGACTGGTCGAAAAAAACAGGTGAAACCGCAGTGGTCGTTGATAAATTTGCTCACACCTGCTACATCTACCGCGGGGGTAAGGAAATCAAACGATTCAGCGCTGAGCTTGGCCCAAACTGGATAGGAACCAAGCAGTTTCGTGGTGATAAGGCTACCCCTGAAGGCAAATACCACATTACCAAGAAAAAATCAGGACAACACACCATCTATTACAAAGCATTGCTCATCAACTATCCAAATGAGGAAGACAAGGCAAGGTATTCAAAAAATATTCGGAATGGAAGCATCCCACGCAGGGGAATCGGCAATCTGATCGAAATCCACGGTGGTGGCGGCAAAGGCATCAACTGGACCGATGGCTGCGTGGCGCTTACAAACGATGATATCGACAAGCTTTGGAATTATGTAAGCACTGGAACACCGGTTACCATTGTTGGATCGCTCCGAAGCCTGCATGAAATCAACGGCAAATAGTTATGATGAATCAAGAAAGAAGCGTAAATAATCTGGACACTACGCCCATTAGTAGTTCAAGAAAGCAAAAGCCCAATCAGCGGCGCATTAAAACCGCACGAAGGATTGTGTTTTTTACTGCTCTGCTCATTTCTTTTGTGCTGTCGGCCTATGTGATTATCAACCAACTACAGCTTCAAAACGAGGCGCTACCCTATCTGCATGCAAGCGATCAAAACGAATCTTTTGAGCGACTGGCCTATCTTTCTCCTAAAAAATACCAGCAATCGCTCGCAAAAGACCTTGATAACACCAGCAAAGCCATTACAGCCTTTCTGCCCAAACAGCCGTATATTGTGATCAACACAACCGGCAACAGCTTTGGGTTGTTTGATGAAAAAGGAAAAAACCTTCGTTCGGGACTGGTTTCTACAGGAAGCTTTACAATCCTCAAAGCAGGCAACGACAAGCAATGGATGTTCAAAACACCCCGCGGACAGCTCAAGGTGTTGCGCAAAACAAAAGACCCGGTGTGGAAACGACCCGACTGGGCTTTCATCGAGGAAGGCCTGAAGGTTCCATCGGCCAATCACCCCTCCCGTTTTGAGCATGGAACATTGGGTGATTACAGCATCAGCCTGGGCGACGGCTATATGATTCACGGAACGCTCTACAAGCGCTTTCTTGGGCTGCCCGTAACGCATGGCTGTATCAGGATGGGCGACGAAGACCTTGAGGATGTGTTCAATACCCTGAAAATGGGTTCAAAAGTATATATCTATTAAGCATGAGCGAAAAAACATTTTCTTCAAAATCAGAAACTTCGGAAGAAAAACAAGGTATTTTTCTTTTTTGGTTTTTTTCATGGTTTTTGCGCCGACCCGGCATGATGCTCCTTTTCATTCTGGTTAGTGTGCTTTTGCCCCTTGTTACGCTCACCCTCTTTGTAATACTGCCTGCCATGGGCTTTGAACCATTACCGGAAGCCACTCGAGCCGAACGTGATGCAGAAGCCAAAAAAACTGAAATCACTGCAGATCTTCAGCCCATGTTGCTTGATATCCTGCAAAAAGAGCACAAATTAAACTTTCTGCAAAACCGGCTCGATCTCGCCCGACAAGACTCCATTTACATGGTTTTAAACCTGCAGGATAGCTTGCTCGATATTGAAATCAAAGGATTGCCGGTGCAAAGGTGCAAGCTTCATCAGATAGACGCGAGTAACCGGATAAAAGTAGCACAGTTTGAGGCACTTCAGCAGTGGTTATCAAAACCATTCACGCTGAAAAGGGAGTTTGCAACCATTCCGAAAGTACCTTTTTTGGTGGTTGAAGCTCCCAAAGATACCAATGAGGCTGCCAAGTTGCCAAAAAAACCGATGGAGCCTGAAAAAACCGCGGTTTTCTTTACGCTGGCTTTCGATCGAAACCTCGTGCTGCAGGTAGAACAAACCGAAGCCGTTCCGCCGGAAGAAGCACCGCTCGTGCTGGCCTACCAACAAAAAATTGATTCGGTTTACGGGCGAAAAATGATCGACAGAATCCTGCAGCCCATGCCTGACGAACTGCCTGTATTTATACGGCTGAAAATGAACGAAGGTGATGCGCGTGCCATTTACCGTTCGATCCCGCATATTGGTTTTGCCAAGTTGATTATCAACACCTCCCTGAACCCATCCTGATTGCTTGTTTTAGCCGTCAGCACCTCGGGTTTGCTCACCAAAACAGTATAAGCAAACCGATAAGTTGTTACATCTCAAGCATTTTTTAATCAAGACTTGCATTTTATCAAAGCAGTGATTACTTTCGTCGGGCTAATTGAATGATGCGTGATACGATTGTACCTTATCCTGCTGTTGATTGCTGCAACCACACTTCAGGCCCAGGAAGCCCCTTTCCCAAAGATTGCCTCAGGCAAACTGATCAGGCACGCACACATGCGCTCCCAATTTGTTGAGCCACGCAATGTTGATGTCTGGTTGCCGGACGAGGCCCTTGCTGGCACAGCTTGTCCGGTGATATATTTTCACGACGGGCAAATGCTCTTCGACAGCACTACCACCTGGAACCTTCAGGAGTGGCAACTTGATGAAACTGCGACCAAACTAATTCAAAGTCAACAAATCAGGCCATTCATTGCCGTGGCTATCTGGAACACCCCCAACCGTCACCGTGAATATTTCCCCGAAGCTGTGTTTAACATGCTTCCAGCCTCATTTCGCGACTCGCTGATGCTGTCGTCGGCCCACCACGAGCAGCCACTCTTTCCAGGCCCTATCCTCTCTGATGAATACCTCCGATTTATCGTTCAGGAGCTTAAACCCTTTATTGACAGCAACTATGCAAGCTTGCCCAATGAAACATACATTGGCGGCGCCAGCATGGGAGGCCTCATCTCGATGTATGCCTTGTGCAGCTACCCCGAGGTGTTCAGGGGGGCGATCTGTATGTCAACCCATTGGCCCGGTATATTTCGGCTTGAAAACAACCCCATCCCCCAAACCTTTGTCCGATACCTTGAAACCACACTCCCCGATCCTGGCTACCATTTGTGGTATTTCGACCGGGGGACTGCGACGCTGGATGCCCTTTATGGCCATGCGCAAGAAGAAGTTGATGCCCTTTTCAGCGCCAAAGGCTATGACCAGGGTCATTTTGTGAGCTATATCTTTTCGGGTGAAGACCATTCGGAAAAAGCCTGGGCAAAACGACTTGACAAACCCCTTCAATTTCTACTATTTTTGCGAAGCTCAAACAACCAATGATATGAAATCTAACGCTCTTTTATTCAATGGCTTATTTGCTGTGGTGTTTTTCTTACTCAGCAGCTCCGTGGCATTGTCTCAATCCTATCATACTGCATCAGACAAGGTTGGTTTGCAGGATCAGCGCTGGGTGCTCCGAATGATGGGAGGCCCGTCAGTTTTTTTGGGCGACATCAAGCAAAATCCACTTCTACCAGCATCGACTCCTTTCAACGAATGGCGCTTTGGCGGATCAGTGGGTCTGGAATACCGGATTAGTCCAGTTTTCAGTTTGAGTGGGAAAGCGGCATACCTGCAACTGGCAGGCATAAAAACGAAAAATAACCGCTACTTTGAAGCCGACCTGATTGAAGGCGCCATTCAGCTGCAAATATACCCCGTGAATATCTTTTCGCTGAGTAATGGGCGAATTGCTGAATTCTACCTATTCGGAGATATTGGCTTAAGCAATTATGATTCAAGGCTTTACAACACAACCAACGATCAAACTGTGGCTTCGTCAGGTTTTGGTAACGGAAAAGGCATTGCGGGAAAAACCTTTGAGCCTGTTGTTGCAGCAGGAATTGGATTGGACTTTCCGCTGAGCGAACACTGGATGATCAGTTTTGAATCGGGCAACCACGCAGTGGCGAGTGATATGCTCGATGTATTTGCCTCTGGTTTTGAATATGATGTGTTCAATTTCACCACCGTCGGTGTTGCCTACAGGTTTGGAAGCACTTTATCGGGCAGGCGAAAAGTGCAGACTCTTCTAGACAAAAGAAATGAGGAGGCGGTTACGGACTTTATTGAACCTCAAATTGAAAAGCCTGTTGTTCAGGAAGAAGATTCACCAGCAGAGGGAATCAATCAGGTGATCACCCTTCAAGCCATGGATACTGTTCCTGCTATCGATTCAACAAGGCTTGTATTACAGCAAGAGGCAGTGGTTGAAGAAATCCAGCCTCAGCCAATGCGCTCAGGTTACAGGGTGCAGTTGCTCGCCACATCGAAACCCTATGATGTTTCAAAACTATCTGCTAAAACCGGCCTCGAGGTGGCTGAGATCGACGAAAGCACCTTCAACAAATTGTATATTTATGTAACAGGCTGGTTTGCTGACCGCCAGTCTGCTATCATAGCCATGAAGCAGATACGAACCTCACATGCCACACCCGATGCCTTTATTGTTTATTTCAGCAATGGCGAACGTGTTGCAAAACTTCCCTGACAAAATTAACGGCTGCTTTCGGCAAAAGCTATATTTTTGTAACCAAAGCTATCAGGATGCATAAAAGCGATTTCGATTATCAGCCCGAAAAAGACGATCTTCCAAAAAAACTGATGTTTTGGATTATCCTTTCGGCACTTGCGGCCGCCCTGTATCTGTCACAGATATTGGTATAGTCTGGCCTTCATAAAGGTTACTGCTGTTTTATCCGCACCAGTTTGCCTGATTGCGTTTGTTTGTTGCAGCTTAGCCGATAATAATAAACCCCTTCGGGCATTTGCCGGCCATCCTTGTTCCGGCCATCCCATATGAGCTGTTGCATGCCCCCGCTTGATTCAATACCCAATTTGCTAACCTCCTCTCCAGCAACATCATAGATTTTCAGTTCGCACCATCCATCCTGGGCAGACTGCCATTGAAACATTACCTTTTCAGCAAAGGGGTTGGGCGATACGCTTGCAGGTGCAGCCCCGAGCTCCTGTGTTGCACTGATCAAATCGAAATTGATCATCACCGGCACATGCAGCTGTCCGAGCGAAGAGATGATCGTGAGGCTATCTTCAACAAAAGTCCGGTCAAACACATTTTGCATCACCACATTCAACATCACTTCGAAACATGCATTTGCACCAGGGTTGATGGTGGCCGGCAATGCAGCAGGATTTACAAGCCCCACAAGCGTACCTGATAAGATGTCATCGACCACTACCGTGTTGGGTGTTGGGTTTGAGATACAGAGTGTGGCGTAGATTTCGTTGGTAAAGAATACCGTATCAGGCGAGAAAGTGAGTTGTGTTGCAGCCATTTCACCGGTTACAAAGATGTGTGGATCGAGCTGCGCCATGTAGGGGTGACGTATGCTGCGCCCCGAAGCATCGGCTGCAGCCAGAAAATAGCGGATGGTGTCTTCGCCACCATAGTTTTTGATCCAGGCCTGAAATTGGTTTCCAATTCCCTGTACTAAAGCAGATTGCTGATAATCGCCACCATTGATGCTGTAGAAAAGCCGGAGGGAATCGGGCAGCAATGCAGCACCGGAATAAGGAATGATATTGGCTTGCACCATGACTGAATCCTGCCAATCGAGCTGACCATAGAGTGGACGGTGATCGAGAAAAAGCATTCCAATATCGGCAATTTCGTGGGTTCGGCAGTGCAGCGCATCGGTATCGAGCCATCCGCTGTAGGTGACACCAATGATTTCATATCCAGGCATTGCCTGCTGATAAACTGCAATGGCTTCGTCATCGTACTGGTTTCCGGTGAGTGGAACAAACACTTTGTGATTGATAATGAGAGAGTTGGTATAAGGTGTTGCCGGACTGCCCCCTGGGCTGAATACGCGATATACCTTGTAAGGATATCCATAAGCACTGGGCGTGGATGCAAAATAGGCGGCAATGGCTTCGTAGTCGCTGTAGCGCGGATCGCTGGCAGGCACTTGTCCGAGCAATATTTTGTCAGGTGCAAGGTATTTACCCCAGCAGTCGATGTGTTTAATGTAATCGCCCAGCGGATCGTTCATCACGTCGTATCTTTCAATACCAAGGTAATTGAGCATTTTGGTATTTACCTGTGTCACCTGATTGCCGTTTTCCTCATACACCAATTCGGTTGAAGCGGCCATGCCATGTCCGTCGGCCATCATGTTTCCGCCAGTGTGTTCCACGTTCATACCAAACAGATTGATATCCAACATCTGAGCTACTTTCACGGGCACGTTGTCATCGTTGGGACGCGGTCTGTTGTAGGGGAAATCGACAATGCCCGGTTGATTTGCGCCATCAAAAATAAACCACGGACCATAGTCGCGCGTCCAGTAGGAATCGGAAGGAGCGATTAAAAAGGAGCAGTTGGCAGTATCAACATTGTTTGCAACATACAGATTTCGAACGGTGTTGGCCTGTGATGTATTGGCAACAATGGTAACCACTTCGATGTCTTCTGCCATTTCGCGGATGAGCGAATAGGGGATTCCAAAGGTATAGCGAATGAGCACTGCCTGTTGGGGCTCAAACTCGCCTACCATTCTCACCGGACCGGGAGGTGGTGGAGTTTCGGTAAAATCAGGATTTTTAACGGTTTGATACATTTCTTCCTCTGAAAGATAATGCAGGCGTCTGAAATCTTTATTTGTGGCAGGCAACTCCTGCGAAAATAAACTGGAAGACTGAAAGAAAACGATCGCAAACAGAAAAAAAGGTAAAAGTCTCATAAATAAGCGTTTCGGTTTTTTAAACAACATGATCAAGGTACAAAGGTAAGAAAGCCTATTGAGTGCTTCATCAAAAAAAGTGTATATTTGCCAGCATCTTAAATTGATAAGTTATGTTGAATTCAATCATGTTGGGTGTTGTTGGCCCCTCACAAGTGATCATCATTATTCTGGTGATTCTTTTGCTTTTTGGCGGAAAAAAGATTCCGGAACTCATGCGCGGAATAGGCAAAGGTGTCAAAGAGTTCAAAGATGGCATCAATGGGGTAGATGAAAAAGATAGCAAACCCAAAGAAGGAAACTAAACGTTCCATTTTCTTTTCTCATTCAATTCAGCTGTCAACAGTTGCTTCCTTCAGATGGGTATATGATCGAAGGTTGTTGATGACAATAAGCAGGCTTTTTTTACGTTGAGCTTATTGTAATTTATGATGGCCAAAAAACCTGAATTAATCTATGACAAAACTTAAGCTACTGATATTAAATCTCTTACTATTATTTTCTATCAGCCTTTTTGCACAATCTGAAGTCGAAGAACTGTTGCCCGACACCACCGAACTGCTTCAGGGCGACACCCTGGGTGTTTCGGAAGCCTTTGTTGAGGAGCAAACAAATCAGGTGTTTTACGAAGATTCACCCATCGTAAAGATGCTCGACAGCCTGTATCACATCCGTTATTTCAACGATAGTCTGCATATTTTTGATTCCACCATCCTGAACCGTTACGGCTACAGTCCGCAGGAAGTACCTGTTTTCCCCGACAGTATTTACCGTGCCCGCATTGAACAACTGAGTCGCGAAACCACCATGCCGCTTGTTTACAATCACCACGTTCAGGACTTTATCGACCTTTATGCTGTGCGCAAAAGAGGACTTTCGAGCAGGATGCTTGGTTTGTCGTATGTGTATTTCCCTATGTTTGAGGAGTTGCTCGACCGCTACAACATACCCCTTGAGATGAAATACCTGGCGATGGTGGAGTCGGCTTTAAACCCCACTGCAGGGTCGAGAATGGGCGCCAAGGGTTTGTGGCAGTTTATGTATGGAACAGGAAAGGTTTACAATTTGAAAGTCACTTCGCTGGTCGACGACAGGTTTGACCCCTACAAGGCAACCGAAGCAGCCTGTCAACACCTGCTCGATTTGTATGACATTTATGAGGATTGGTTTTTGGTGCTGGCCGCTTATAACTCTGGCGCAGGAAATGTGAACAGGGCCATACGCAGGGCTGGCGGCACAAAGGATTATTGGGCAATCTGGCCCTATCTGCCACGCGAAACGCGGGGTTACGTGCCGGCATTCATTGCAGTGAACTACGTTATGAACTATGCCACAGAACACAATCTGTATCCCGTTCATCCGGGTATGATGATGATGGGCACAGACACCGTGACGGTGAAAGATCTGCTTTCGTTCGATCAACTGCACGAAATGCTGAAGATCCCACAGGAAGACCTGCGCTTTTTTAATCCACAGTTCAAGGCAGGTATCATACCGGCAACCCCTGAGAATCCCTATGTGATTCGTATTCCATCCGAATTTGTTGGTGATTACCTCAACAACGAGCAAAATCTATACGCTTTCAAAACCAAAAAAGGTGTTGAAAAACTCACGCTGCAGGCAGAAGTTAAAAAGGTGAGCGACAGAACAATGCATACCGTGAAGCGCGGCGAGACGCTTGCTCTGATTGCAAAAAAATATCAGGTCTCGGTGAAGCAGCTCCAGTCATGGAACCATATGAAAAGCACAAAACTGCAGGTTGGGCAAAAACTCACCGTATTCAGCTCAGGCACACCGGTGAACACACCAGGAGAAACACCTGTTGCACGCGCTACCCAATCCACCTCGCACACTGTAAAAAAAGGAGAGACACTTGGCGCCATCGCCTCGAAATATAAATGCACAGTTACCGACCTGCGTGAGTGGAACAATCTCAAAAGTAATAATTTACAAATCGGACAAAAATTGCGCGTGTTCCCGGCTGATGCGCAAACCGTTGAAAAAACCGCTGCTAACGGCAAAGGAAGCTACATCATCCATACGGTCAAAAGCGGCGATACCCTCTGGGATATTGCACGAAAATATGATGGGGTAACCGTTGATCAAATTAAAAAGCTGAATAACCTGACAAACAAGTCCAAACTGAAAATTGGCCAAAAACTCAAGATAGCTCAGGTTTCATAAGCCAAATGGGGCTGTTTGTGTTTTTTTAATAAACGGATGGGTTTGTCATAACACCTTTTCATCATGAAAACCAAAGGCTTCATCATTCTTTCATTTCTGGCATTCATCATCACCTCCTGCAACGAACCGCTGCAACGCATTGCCCGATCGGTGGGTGCCACCTCTGAAATACTTGTGGTTAATCAGGAATTGTCGCAATGGGAAGGCGAGGCAGGCCAGGCGGTGCGCAACTACTTTGGCCAGGAACAGTATGGTTTGCCTCAGGGCGAACCCCGTTACAAAATAACCACCATCCATGTGTCAAAATTGAGCGATATGTTTAAAAAGCACCGCAATCTTTTTATCATGGAAATCGATCCCAAACTGAAAGAGGCGGTTGTTGACGTGCGCTACGACCTTTGGGCAAAACCACAGCGGGTGATCAAGGTAGCGGCCCCCGACACCCCATCGTGGCTTGCTGCTTTTGAAGCCCAAAAAGCAGGTTTTATGGCACTCTATGATCAAAGCGAGCGCGAAAGGCTGATCAACATATTTCGGCCCACAGCCAAGCTTGATGTGATGGAAGAAGTGTATAAACAGTTAAAAATCAAATTGCTCGTTCCCGAAGGTTTTTATGTGGCAAAAACCGAACCTGGTTTTATGTGGATCAGAAAAGAGACCAATGAATTCAGTCAGGCTTTCCTGCTGATGCAAAGGCCCTACCTCGATACGGCAGATTTTAGTTTGAATCGTATCATCCGCACACGCGACTCCTTGGTAATGAAATACATACCAGGCCCTACAGAAGGCACCTTTATGTCAACCGACAAGGAGTTTATCCTGCCTGTTGCGCGAAAAATTTCGGATTTCTCAACAGACTTTGCCGTTGAAACACGCGGCATCTGGAATGTGCCGGGCGACTTCATGGCTGGTCCGTTTGTTTCTTACACCTTCGTACATCCCGAAACGAAGATGCTCATCACGGCCGAGGGCTATGTTTACGCGCCCAACAAGGATAAACGCGACCATTTGCGGCAACTGGAAGCGCTGCTCTACAGCATCAGTTTTCTGAACGAATCTCTTGCTAAAAACTAAGGTGGTCCCAAACCACTTATCTGGATTTGGTGTACACAACACGTATGGTGCCAACAGGTGTTTTGGATGTGGTGGTGATGGTTTTCTCGCTTAGCACACCCAATTCATTCATATTGATCGCTTTCCCTTCGAAGCCATAAAAAATCTTTCCACTCGCGACATCGTAGGTGTAGTGAGCAGCAAAATTCTTCTCACCCATCATGATGGTTAGCGCACTGTCGTTCTCAAACCTGAGCATGGTTTGTTTCTCTATTTCGGCTACCTGCTGCAAGGTGGCGGGATTTACCTTGCTTTCATCAAACTCGGTTTGAACATCACTGGCCTTCCACAAGCCTATTAAGGCGTCGTTCGGTTTTCTGTTGCATGCAGCGAGGGCAAAATAAAACATGGAAATGACAAACATCCATCTGAAAGGAAAATATTTCATAAATATTTAATGATTGATTTTTAATGCTTTAACTGATTAAATTGATGCAATCACGCACCAGGATCGAAAAAAAATCACGGTAAAATTACAAAAACACTTGACTTTTCAGAATGAGGTTGTATTTTTGCCAACAAGTTTATCCGTTTGGTTAAACTTAATGGTTGAATGTATGACAACAGAAAAACATATTCTGGAAGCTGCGCGCAAGGTCTTTGTAGAAAAAGGCTTCGATGGTGCCCGCATGCAGGAAATTGCAGATGAGGCGGGCATCAACAAAGCATTGCTTCATTATTATTTCAGATCGAAAGATAAGCTCTTTGAGCAGATTTTTTCAGAAGCCTTCCATCAAATCAGGCCGGTATTTGCAGAGGCGTTTGCCACAGATCCCGACATACATCATTTTATCCGTGTTTTTGTGTCATCCTACATTCAATTGTTGCGACAGATGCCTTATTTGCCACAGTTTATCATTCAGGAACTGAACAGAAATCCACAAAGACTGGTGCAGCTAATCGGTAAACAGCAAATCCCGGTTGAAGACATCAAAGCAATGATCGAAAGGGAGGTGAGCAAGGGCAGACTAGTTGCCATCACACCACAACACCTGATGATCAACATCATGGCGCTGATTATTTTTCCCTTTGTAGCGCGTCCGCTCATACAGGCCATTTTCATGGCCGGAAGTCACGACGCCTACGAACAATTTCTGCAAGAGCGGCAAGAAGAAATCATCGCATTTGTTTACCGTGCCATTCAACCACCAAACCCAGGGTTATGAAATATAAGCAACAAGTCCTCGTCCTACTCGCGCTCCTGTGTTCCATGGCGGGTTTTGGGCAATACGAGCATCAGCGCATCAGCCTGAAAGTGGTGACCGACAGTGTATTGGCACGTTATCCCGTTTCGCATCAGCGTGATGACATTAAACAACTTCAATCGATTAAGGACCAACAACTTAGAAACGCGAATCTGCCTGTTTTGAGTTTAAGTGGTCAAATGACGATTCAATCCGACGTAACGGCACTGCCCATCAGTTTGCCTAACATGACGATTCCGGAGCTTGCCAAAGACTGGTATAAGGTGAACCTCGATCTTTCGCAACTGATCTATGACGGCGGGCAGCTGAAACAGCAAAGGGCAATGGAAGAAATGAGCAGTGCAATCAAAGAGCGGGAAGTTGGAGTGCAGGAGCAAACCCTGCGCGAACATGTAGCAAAACTTTTTTTCAGGGCCATCCTTCTCAAGCGACAAATGCAGATTTATGAGTCGGTAAAAAGGGGGTTGCGCGCCACTTCAGAAGAGATGTCGCAAGGTGTGGCATCAGGCGCTGTGCTTGAAACGAGCCAAAAGAGTCTGCAGGCCGAGCTGTTGCGCACCCATCAGCAACAGCTTGAATCGGAAGGTGCCTTGCATGCAACGCTCGCCCAAATCGCAGTGCTTTCAGGAATTGAATTGCAGGCATCGGATAGTTTGGTCGCCCCGTTTTTGGACGCATCGACAGACACATTGCAAACCAACAGGGCCGAATGGTGGCTCATGCAGCAACAAAAAGAGCTGCTCAATAGCCAACTGCAACTTATCAAAGCCAGACGCATGCCTGTTGTAATGGCCTTTGCGCAAGCAGGATACGGACGACCCGGATTGAATATGCTCGATGATGATTTTGCTGATTACTACATGGCAGGAATCAAATTCAGTTACAAACTTTGGGATTGGAAGAGCAACCAACGCGAACAACAAAAGAACAGGCTATCGTTGCATATGGTTGATCAATCCGTTCAGGCATATGAGCTCAACCAGCAGGCGCTGTTCAAGGCAAAACAGGCAGAAGTTCTTCAACTTACGAAAGTGGTTGAAAGCGACAACGAAATTGTCGCCTTGCAAACTGATGTGGTTCACAGCCAGCGAATTGCACTGAATCAAGGGGTTCTGACAGCCGCAGCCTATGTGATTGAACATGAAAAACTCACCCGGGCGCTGCTTGCACGCGAAACAAATTTGATCAGGCTGCTGAACAGCCGTCTTGAACTTCAATTTATCAACGGAAATTTCGATTACAATGAATAAGCTTCTCTTCAAAGTTATGATGCTGCCACTGTTGGCCAGCACCCTGTTTTCGTGCAACCCTGATACAGCAATATCGGATGCCTATGGCAATTTTGAAGCCAATGAGGTGATGGTATCCGCCCAGGCGAATGGCCAGCTCATACTTTTCGAAGCCATTGAAGGCATGGCGCTGGAAAGGGGACAGATAGTTGGCTTGATCGATACCATTGACCTGCACCTGAAAAAGATGCAGGCAATCAGCCAGCATCAGGCCGTCTTATCAAAGTTTGTAACCATCGATGCGCAAATAGAGGCACAATTGCAGCAACTGCAAAACCTCCGCACCGAGAAGGACCGCATCGCACGCCTGCTGGAAGGAGGTGCCGCAACGACTAAGCAGAAAGATGATGTGGATGGAGCTTACTCATTGGCCGACAAACAGTTGAAGGCAACACAAGCTCAAAAACAAAGCGTCCGTGCAGAGGCCGAAGTCATCCTGACACAGATTGCACAGCTCGACGAACAAATCAAAAAAAGCCATATTACCAATCCTATAGAAGGAATAATTCTGACAAAATTTGCTGAATCGGGAGAAGTCGTTACATTTGGCAAGCCCTTGTATAAAATTGCCAATCTGGGTTCGCTCGATTTGAAAATTTACGTGAGCGGCGCACAGCTGGCCGATTTCAAGCTGGGGCAACAAGTTGACGTTCTTATTGATCAATCAGCAAATGAACATAGGATGTTGAAAGGTACGATCAGCTGGATATCATCGCAGGCTGAATTTACCCCAAAAACCATCCAGACAAAGGAAGAGCGGGTTGACCTGATGTATGCGGCCAAAGTCAATGTGATCAACGATGGAAGCCTCAAGATCGGAATGCCTGCGGAAATCAGAATTATTCATTAACTAAAAACATCAAAAAAATGATGAAATCGAATGTGATGATGCTGATGCTCAGCATCCTGCTAACCTTACCGGCCGTTGAGGCATTTTCGCAGTACAAGGCAGACGATGTGTTGGGTGTTTGGCTCAACGAGGACAAAGATGCACATGTGGAAATGTTTAAACGCAATGGTAAAATTTATGGCAAGATCGTTTGGCTTAAGGAACCCATCGACAGCGAAACAGGCAAACCCAAGGTTGACAAGCACAATCCTGATCCGGCACTCAAAACCAGACCTACCATGGGTATGGAATTGCTCACCGGATTTGTTTTCGATGGCGATGATGAATGGAGTGACGGGGAGATTTATGATCCCAAAAGTGGTAAAACCTACGACTGCTACATGGAATTCGACAGCAAGGACGTGTTAAAAATACGCGGCTACATCGGTGTTTCGCTTTTGGGGCGCACCACCTACTGGACGCGGGTTAAATAAAAATAAAAAGATGCAAGAGGCTGAAGTCAAAATACGTGCTGTCAGTAAAAGCTACCCGAAGGTCAAGGCCCTCAACGACATCACACTCGACATTCAGCCGGGCGAGCTTTTTGGTTTTATCGGTCCCGACGGGGCCGGTAAGACCACCCTGTTTCGCATCATGGCCAGTTTGCTGCTTCCGGATGCCGGGCAGCTGATGATGATGGGCTTTGATGTGGCAAAGCAATACAAAGCCATCCGAACGCGCATTGGCTATATGCCCGGGCGGTTTTCGCTGTATCAGGACCTGACGGTGGAAGAGAACCTGCGATTCTTTGCAGGTGTTCATGGCACAAGCATCAAGGCCAACTACGATCTTATCAGGGATATTTACCAGCAGATTGAACCATTCAAGCACCGTCAGGCAGGGAAGCTGAGCGGTGGCATGAAACAAAAACTGGCATTAAGCTGCGCGCTTATCCACAAGCCAAAGGTGCTGCTGCTCGATGAACCAACAACCGGCGTTGATGCCGTTTCGCGCCAGGAATTCTGGCTCATGCTGAAGAATTTACAAAAACAGGGTATCACCATCATCGTTTCGACACCCTATATGGATGAGGCAACGCTCTGCGACCGGGTGGCGCTCATTCAAAAAGGTCAATTGCTGGATGTTGCAAGTCCTGAGCATGTGATTGCCTCCTTTGGCCATCGTCTGTTTGCCATCAAGAGCGCCGATATGTTCAACTTACCCACAACCCTGTCACGCCTTCCAAACACCAAAGCAGTCTATCGCTATGGCGACAGCATCCACTATGTTCCTGAAGATGAATTTGTTGATGAGATGAAGCTGGAAAAACTACTGCATCAGGCCGGCGAGCAAGGGGTGCAGGTGCGTGTTGCCATGCCATCGGTTGAAGATTGTTTTATTCTACACCTGCACCAACAACCATGACGATGACCACCAAACCCGATCTGGAAGCCGCCATCTCGGCACGAAACCTCGTGAAGAAATTCGGTGATTTTGTGGCCAACGACCACCTGAATTTTGATGTTTGGCCGGGCGAGATTTTTGGCTTTTTAGGCGCCAACGGGGCTGGAAAAACCACAGCCATGAAAATTTTATGTGGCCTGCAACGCCCGAGCTCGGGCCAAATCATGGTGGCTGGCTACGATGTGTACACACAAACCGAGCAGATCAAGAAAAACATTGGCTACATGAGCCAGAAGTTTTCGCTCTATGAGGACCTCACGGTGAGGGAAAATTTTCAGTTTTATGGTGGTATCTATGGCCTAAGCCGGAAGACAATCCGCGAGCGTACGGCAGAGATGCTCAACGAGCTGCAAATGACCGATACTGCCGACAAGGTTTTACGCGAAATACCGCTTGGCTGGAAACAAAAACTGGCTTTCTCGGTGGCCATGGTGCATCAGCCCAGAATCGTTTTTCTGGACGAACCCACTGGTGGTGTCGATCCTGTTACACGCAGGCAATTTTGGGATCTGATCTATGTGGCTGCTGCAAAGGGTGTTACGGTGTTCGTAACAACCCATTACATGGACGAAGCAGAATACTGCAACAGGGTTTCGATTATGGTTGACGGCAGGATTGAGGCCCTCGACAGTCCGGCAGCGCTCAAGCAAAACTATCAGGCAAGCTCCATGAACGAGGTTTTCATTCAGTTGGCCAGGGCAGGAAAACGAACCGAATAACGCATACGGCATGAAAGGCTTCATCATCAAAGAATTTTTACACATCTTCAGAGATAAGCGCACGATGCTCATCCTTTTTGGGATGCCCATCGTTCAGGTTTTATTGTTTGGATATGCCATCACCAACGAGATCAACAATGCGCGCATTGCCGTGCTCGACCATGCCCATGATCCGGTGAGCCGCGAGATAACCAATAAAATTCTGTCATCGGGCTATTTTGAACTCAGTCAAGGACTTCAATCTGCAGCAAACATCGAAGGGGCCTTTCGCAGCGGCGATATCAAGCAGGTAATTGTGTTTGAAGCCGGAATGGCGAACAAAATGCTCAGGGAACCTCCTGCTTCCATCCAGCTGATCACCGACGCATCTGATCCAAACACAGCCAACCTCTTGTCGAATTACAGTCAGGCCATTGTGCTCGATTATTTAAAGGGTATTCAGGCAGCACAAAAACAACCCCCTGCCATTAAGGTGCAAACAACCATGCAATACAATCCCGAGCTGAAAGGTGTTTTCATGTTTGTTCCCGGAACCATCACCATCTTGCTTATGCTGATATCGGCTATGATGACTTCTATTTCCATTGCACGGGAGAAAGAAAGCGGCACGATGGAAGTTTTACTTGTATCGCCACTCAAACCATTGCACATCATCATCGGAAAGGTTTTGCCCTATGTGTTGCTGTCGTTCATCAATGCGCTCGTTATACTCACACTGGCAGCAACCGTTTTTGGCATGCCATTTCAGGGAAGCATCGTATTGCTATTGCTTCAAAGCATGCTGTTCATCCTCATGGCCTTGTCGATGGGCATCTTCATTTCCACGGTAAGCAACAGCCAGCAAACAGCCATGCTGTTGAGCATGTTTGCCCTGATGCTGCCAACCATTTTATTGTCGGGTTTCATTTTCCCGATCGAAAACATGCCCCTACCGCTGCAGTTATTGAGTAATCTGATGCCGAGCAGGTGGTTTATCATTATCATTAAGAACATCATGCTCAAAGGGTTAGGCATGCTTTATGTTTGGAAAGAAACCCTCATCCTGATTGGCATGACCTTGTTTTTTATTGCCATGAGTGTTAGAAAATTTAAAATCCGACTTGACTAGGGACTGTTATGCGGGTGATATTTTACATCATACAAAAAGAATTCAGGCAGATTTTCCGCGACAAGGTGATGCTGCCCATCATCATTGTGGTGCCCATGATTCAGTTGCTTGTGCTTTCATACACAGCCACTTTCGAAATAAAGAACACCCGGCTGGTGGTGGTTGACCACGACAAGAGTCCAACCTCCTTGGCTTTGATCAACAAGTTTGAGGGCTCTACTTTTTTCACAGTTGAAGCCTTTGAACCAAGTTATGGTTTGGGGATGGAGCAAATAAAACATGGCAAGGCCGATCAGCTGCTTGTTATTGAAGCAGGCCTCGAGAAGCAACTCACCAATGGCAGCGATGCTTCGGTGCTTTTGGTTACGAATGCCATCAACGGTAGTGCAGCCAGTTTGATGAACGCCTATGCCGGCAACATCATTCAGGATTACAACCAGGAAATGGCATCAAAAACAATACGCAGCGGGATGCCGATTCAGGTATTGACGCGCCACTGGTACAATCCAAAGCTTGATTATCAAACCTATATGGTTCCGGGCATTCTGGTGCTGCTGGTCACACTTATCGGCATGTTTTTGTCGGGCATGAACATTGTCAAGGAGAAAGAGAAAGGCACAATTGAGCAGATCAATGTTACGCCCATCCGAAAATACCAGTTTATGGCTGGTAAGCTGCTTCCATTTTGGCTGCTGGCGCTTTTTGAACTGATGTTTGGACTGGTTTTGGCCAGGTTGTTCTTCAACATTCCCTTTGAGGGTAGTATTGGTCTTTTGCTGGGCGTGGCCTCGGTTTATTTGTTGGTTGTGCTTGGCATGGGCTTGCTGGTTTCTACCCTTTCGGACACCATGCAACAGGCCATGTTCATCAGTTGGTTTTTTTTGGTGGTTTTTATACTCATGAGTGGTCTTTTTACGCCTGTTGAAAGCATGCCCCTTTGGGCGCAATACCTCAACAAATTGAATCCCATTGCGTATTTCATCCAAATCAACCGGATGATCATGCTCAAGGGCAGTGGTTTTTCTGATTTTGCAGCCTCGTTTTATGCGCTTTGCCTCTACGCCTTATTGATGCTTGGATTTGCCATAAAGCGATACAGGAAGGTGGCTTAGTTATTTTGACTGGCGGGCAGTGTTAAACAAAAGCGGCTGCCTTTGCCTTGCTCGCTCTCAACATTGATTTTTCCGCCACACACGTTCACGAACTCCTTCACAAGGATAAGTCCCAAACCCGTTCCCTGCTCGCCACTCGTTCCCTGGCGCCGAAAATCCGAATCGAGTTTGAACAACTGGTCCAGCTGATTCGCCGGAATACCGATGCCATTGTCTTCAACACAAATCAGCACTTCATCGGCAAGATTCCGTCCGCTCACACGTATTGCACCATCATCAGGAGTAAACTTGATGGCATTATTTACCAGGTTGATGAGGATATTCGTAAGGATGTTCGGGTCAACCCAAACCTGCAAACCACTGTCAACATGCGGTTGGAGGCTGATGTGCTTTTGGCTGGCCCTGCTTTCCAACACCTGAAAAACACGTTTCACCACCTCGTCCACCTCTACGAGCGAAGGATTATTTTTGAGTCCGTTTCGCTGTGCCATGGCCCAATCGAGCAGGTTTACCAACAAATTGAAGGTGTTGTTGCTGCTTTGATACGTTTTTTGCAAAAGCAACATTTTCTCTTCCTCGGTGTAGTTGGCGTTGTTTTCAATCAGGTCTTGCAACAGCCCAAGCAGTGCATTGAAAGGGCTGCGCAGGTCGTGGGCAATAATGGATAAAAACTTGTCTTTGGTTTGATTGAGCTGAAGGAGCTCGTCGTTTTTCTGAAGGATAATTGCCTGCTGCTCAGCGATTTTTCTGTTTGACTTGATGTATTTGAGCAGAAAAAAGACCAGCAATACGAGCAGGATTCCGGTAGCAATCAAGCCCAGCTGTTGAAAGAAGATCATGCTTTCCTTGAGCACATTCTGATCCTTAAGCGCCTGATTTTCTTGTTGTTTTCGGTCAGATTCATGGATGATGCGCAACTCAGCCACCCGCGCTTTGTGTTCAAAATCAAGGATGCTGTCGCGGATATGGCTTTGTTTGTGAAAGAAGGTTAATGCTGATTTGTAATTGCCACGCAGGCTATCCAGCTTGTAAAAAGCCCCATAGCAATCGGCCAGTGTCATTGGCGATTGAATACGTTGTGCGATTTCGTAGCCCTGATTGATGTAATACTCAGCAGAGTCGGGCATCCTGACCTTTAAAAGAAGGTCGGCATAGTCGATAAAAGCTTCAGCCTGATGACCAATGCTCAGCGCATTGAACAAGGGTTTGGCTTTTCGAAAATAATAGGTGGCAGAATCAAGCTGATTCATCAAGGAGTATGCACCAGCGATGTTGATTAAGACCACACAGTGTGTTCCCAGATTTGCTGTTGATGGCATCAACTGCCTGCTTTTAAGCGCAAAAGAAAGTCCCTTGCCCGATTCCCCCGCATTCATATACAATGCAGAAATATTGCCATACAACATGCACAGGTTCGAGCTGTCAGCATTTTTTAAGGCCAAATCGACTGCTTTCCTGTAACTGGCCAGAGAGGCAGCCGTGTCGCCTGTGTTTTGATACAGGATGCCCAGCACATTGTAGTTACCGATGATGCGTTGAGGCTTGTCGCCTATCTGCTCGTTGATATCCCTGGATTGAAGCATATAGCGCAAAGCGAGCTCGTATTGTCCTTTTCGCTTGTAGGTAGAACCAATATCATAATAGGTTTTTGCCAGTCCTTCGTGAAAACCCCTTGCTTCATCAATTTTCAGAGCAACTTCAAGATAGGCGATAGAACTATCCTGCATACCCAAACTCGAGAACAATGATCCAGCATTGTTTGCCGCTTCTGCCTGAAAATCAATGATGGAAGAATCCTGAACGAGCGCCAGGGTTCTTTTGAATTGCTGTATAGAGGTTTCGTGATCTCTTGTGTACCAATAGTATAATCCGTAAGTATTAAAAAAAACTGCTTTCACCTTGTTGTTATACTCCAACAAATGCGGCTCCATCTGCTGCAACAACATCAAGGCGGAATCGAGGTTTTTTGGAAGTGCTTTTTTCACCCGCTTCAATTCCCGCAAAGCTGTCGGATCATCAGTAAACGACCTCAGCTCGTCTGCTCTTGACTCTTTGTAGGTAAAAATGATGCTACAAACAAGCATCAAATACAGCCAATTCAATTTTCTAATCTGTTTCAACTGATGTTGGTTTGGATTTAAACAAAAGTAATTGGTTTTACATCTTCCTCCAAAAAAAATCCTCCTTTTGGGAGGATTCTTTTTCATTCAGTTTAAACAGTTAGTTCAGCGCACCCATCACTTCGTCACAAACATCTGCAGGTATTT
Source organism: uncultured Lentimicrobiaceae bacterium (assembly GCA_964492695.1). Classification (GTDB taxonomy): domain Bacteria; phylum Bacteroidota; class Bacteroidia; order Bacteroidales; family F082; genus JALNZU01. The sequence goes on along the minus strand of CAZBMR010000030.1, from coordinate 4,406 downwards.
CATAGTTGATGTAGGTGTAGTTTTCCTGAGTAGGAACCACCTCTGTGCCATATTCTTCATTCTGATAGTTGAACCAAACATAGTATGCCTGACCCAATATGATCCCGGGAATAACTGCAACACCCTCCACCATATTGAGTGGAATAGGCAAACCACCTTCATCAGCATTAACATAATAAGCTGTAAATGTAGGTTTTATAACTACATTATTACCCCCTTCATCATCGGGACAAACCAACGAGACTTCGATGGTAATGGTTTTCAATCCCGGGTCGTTGTTGATCAGCAGGTTGACATCCACCGGGTTTGAACTGCAAAGGTCCTCCACATAGGTGGGTTGCGATTCTGGCGCAACGGTGATAAATGGTGAGCCTTCTGTGTCCCATTCGATGTAAACCGGAATGCCTGAAGGAGCATAGGTGGTGTAAACCAGTCCATCATTTTCAATCCAAAGCAAAATCGTGTTAATGTAAGCATTGTCATCCTGTCTGAACACCTTCCCTTTGATCAGGAAAGGCCCAGGCAGTGCGGCATTGAGCAGAAACCTGAAAGGCACACCATTGGGACATAATGTGCCGATGAGCCAATCAAAATTGTAATAGGAGAGGTGGGTAAGTTGCACTGTAAACTGCAGGTTTCCACCCACTGCCTCGGCCACGGCTATTCCCTCTTCTTTCCAGACACCTGTATTTTCGTTCAGGCTCCAGTAAGGCACCTCATCACCTGCAGCGATATTGGTTTTTGTGATGGGGTTGTAGGTTTGCGGACTGACGATGCTTTTAAGCTCGAGCGTTCCACCTTCAAAAGTGGAAGCCACGTTTCCGCTTGCATCTGTCATTTGGATGGCCACAAAGCCGGCCGAATAAAAAGTGCCGCTTTGGGTGCTGCCGTCGAGGCGCGTGACGGTGGGCGTGAGTCCGCCGGGGAAAGCTTCAAGTGCTTCAGGATCTGTATTGTCAAAACGCACAATGGTTACATTGATATTGCCATCGAGGGGGGTGCCGCCGGCATCGCGAATGATGATGTTTTCGGGAATGGTCACCGATGCTCCTTCACCTGGAACTGTAACGGTGGTGGGCACAATCACACGCCCGTTTTGAGCTGTGGTGGCACCCGGCACTTCGCGAACATAAACGCCTGATGGAGGATTTGCCAATGGCAACAAACTAATGCTAACGAAGTTACGGCCTGTTTGAGTGATACTAACCTCCTTGGACGAGGTCAAATAGCCCGGGACATGGGCCATGATGTTGAAATTTACAGGATTTTCGGCACTTGGTTCGTAGGGTGCATTTGGCACAAGTGCGAGTGTGGTGATACCGCGGCTGACACCAAATTGTTTGTTTTCGGGGCGCACGCCCAACACGTCCACCACAGCCAACTCATCAACACCACCATATTGAATATAAGCACCCTGACTGGCCTGGCTGCTTAAAATGTGTCCGGTGGATGCATCCACAAGCTGCACGTCGATGGTGGTTTCGATGATGTTGTAGTCGATAATGAGCTCCACGCCCTCGAGCGGATTAACAGGTTTTTTGCAGGAGTTGACAGGCAAGAGCACCGCGGCTGCCAGCAACAGGATCAGGAAAGAGGTGTAAATATTTTTTAAAGTTTTCATGTTGTGTTTTTTTTGAGTTTAAAGGATACGGAAACTGAGTTGAAAGCTCAGCATGGGATAAAGATTGATCCAGGAAAGATTTTCATTCAGCTGATCAACCTGTTCTTGTGAAGAGGTGGGTTTCAGCATTCCGGTTGTAGTTAGCTGTGCCTCCGGCTGTTTGATGTATAAAGTGCCAAGTTCGAAGGCAAACGACACCACTTTGTTTTTTGAGATGGCCCTGCCGATGCCGATGCCGGCATAAGGCGATATACCAAGCTGCGGTTTGATTGACAGGTCAACATGTCCAACATCTTCAGGTTGCACCTCAATGGAGCCAACAAATACCGATTTGGCTGAAACACCCTGCACACGTGCTTCGGTAAGGTTGTAGATGGCGCCGGCCGAGAGGAAAAAGACACGCCCCAGATGAAAATTGGCAAGCAAGCTGATGCCCCCCGTATTCACGGTGCCGGTTCCGGATACAAATTCTTCGTAGGGTGCCATGTTCACCTTATAGTTGAAATAGGTAGCTCCCAAGCGCAGGTGAATCTTTGGCTTGATTTGAGCAATCACTTCGCCGCCAAAGCCCAGCGTATTGGTTTTGACGCCCAGGGCCAGGCCAAAATCACTGGAGGCTTTTGGAGTTTCGATCGTTTGAGATTCTTCCTGAACCACTTGTGCTCCGGCGGTTGCAAAAAGAAAAAAGCCAGCCAGGATGAGGATGGTTTTGCGTATGGTTTTTTTCATAACAATCAGATTGGTAAATCAATATTTGATGGTTCGAAAAACAAAAATAAACTTTTTACGTACCATCTGTCAAGTTGTTGAAACGAATAAGCCCATGCTGCTGCGAAAGACCGCATACAACTCTCAGCTTTGGTATTCGTTATTCGGCCAATTCTGCTTATTTTTGCGGCCTTAAAATCAAAAACTTAATATTGCCGGCATATGTCCCACACCGAAGAGCTGCTTCCGGAAGAAAAGCGTTCGCTCAATTTCATCGAAACCATCATTGAAGAGGACCTCTCATCAGGAAAAAATGATGCCAGGGTGCACACCCGCTTCCCCCCCGAACCGAATGGCTATCTGCACATTGGCCACGCCAAGTCCATTTGTTTGAATTTTGGTATGGCTGGCAAATACCAGGGAAAATGCAATTTGCGTTTTGATGATACCAATCCCGAAAAGGAAGACACAGAATATGTGGAATCCATCATGGAAGATGTGCAGTGGCTTGGATTCCAATGGGATAAAGAGCCATATTATGCTTCAGATTATTTCGGACAATTGTATGAATGGGCGGTTTTGCTCATCAAAAAAGGCCTTGCATATGTTGACGATCAGCCACAGGAAGTAATCAGTCAGCAACGCGGCACCCCCACACGTCCGGGCATCGAAAGCCCCTTCAGAAACCGAAGCATCGAAGAAAATCTCGACCTGTTCGATCGGATGAAGAAGGGAGAATTTCCTAACGGCAGCCGTGTGCTGAGGGCAAAAATAGATATGACTTCGCCCAATATGCACATGCGCGACCCGGTGATGTATCGCATCCTGCATGCAGAGCATCACCGCACAGGCGATCAGTGGAAGATTTATCCCATGTACGACTATGCCCATGGGCAAAGCGACTACCTCGAAGGCATCACCCATTCGCTGTGCACACTCGAATTTGAAGTGCACCGGCCGCTCTACGACTGGTTTCTGGATCAAATAACCGACACGGCCTACCGGCCCAGACAGATTGAGTTTGCACGCCTCAACCTCAGCTATACGGTGATGAGCAAACGCAAACTACTCGAGCTGGTGAAAAACAATTATGTGAGTGGCTGGGACGACCCGCGCATGCCCACCATTGCAGGCCTGCGCCGCAGGGGCTATACGCCCGCATCCATCCGGGAGTTTGCCGACCGCATCGGCGTGGCCAAACGCGACAATGTGATTGATGTGGGTTTGCTTGAATTCACCCTGCGCGAAGACCTCAATAAAATTGCCCCCCGTGTGATGGCTGTGCTCGATCCTGTGAAAGTGGTCATTTCCAACTACCCCGAAGGAAAAACTGAGCAGGTGGAGCTCGAGAACAATCCCGAAGACGCCACAAGTGGCAGCAGGATGTTGCCTTTCGGACGCGAAATATATATTGAACGCGACGACTTTATGGTTGATCCACCCAATAAATATTTCCGTCTGGCGCCTGGTAAGGAAGTCCGCCTCAAAGGTGCCTATGTGGTGAAATGCGAATCGTATGATGTTGATGAACAAGGTGTTGTTCAAACCATCTACTGCACTTATGACGAAGAAACCAAAAGTGGCACAGGGCCCAAACAGCCCAAGGTGAAAGGAACACTGCACTGGGTTGAAGCAAGCAGCGCCATCGAAGCCGAAGTGCGGCTATACGACCGCCTGTTTATGGACGAAGACCCTGCAGGCCACAAAGACCGCGATCCGCTGGAGTTTCTCAATCCCGACTCGCTGAAAGTTGTGAAGGGACAGCTCGAGCCATCGTTGGCAATGGCCAAACCGGGAGACAAGTTTCAGTTTCAGCGCATCGGTTATTTCTGCGTGGACAAAGACAGCAAACCGGACATGCTGGTATTTAACCGCACCGTTTCGCTCAAGGATAACTGGGCAAAGATGAGCACGAAATAAGGCAGCAGCTGTTGCTTTTTCGATAAAAAAACCATCAGTGGCGCTTGATAATTCATCACATTGTTTTACCTTTGCGCCCTCAATGCCCGATGGTGTAATTGGCAACACGTCTGACTCTGGATCAGAAGAGTTTAGGTTCGAGACCTAATCGGGCAAC
>CAZBMR010000029.1:0-38555 GCA_964492695.1 uncultured Lentimicrobiaceae bacterium | reverse complement strand
CTTCTCAGTGGAAATTTATGCCCCTCCCGGGTCAGATCTCAGTGGCAATCAACAGTCATGGAACCCGGATTCGGTCGGCTGAAACGCGGGCCACGCCAGGGGACCTCGATCTCCGAGTTTCTTTCGAGATTTTCGGACTCGAGCGCATGCCTCGATCACGTTTTTGAGCGCAACCATCCCAATCCGGGACCGTGCCCGAAATGTGGACGCACCGTGCGATGGTTTCGGATCCGTAGCACCAATCGCTACAGCAGCAATTGCTGCGGAGGCAGCGCCATTCACCCGCTGCCTGGCACGGTATTCGGCAACAGCAATCTTCCGCTCGGAATGTGGTTCTACGCCATTCTGCATTTCTGCAACACGAGCACCGGTCTCACCACGGAGAACCTCGCGATACACCTGGGCATTTCGCACAAGGCGGCCTATCGCATGGGCGTGCGGATCAGGATGCATCTGGCAGCCCTGGACCGGGAGCGAAAGCTTGGAGGCCCCGGGGCGCGGGTCTATCTGCAGGAAGACGAACTGGTCAACATTCGCTCCGACGACACAGGACGCTGCGGCAGATTAAGGGTCGTGGCGCTGTCGGATAGCGCAGATTTCGCGGTCATCCCGATCAGAAAGGGCAAGTTCCACAACTCCCTGCCGTCCATCCGCAGGTGTCTGCATCCGGAATCCTTGCTCGAGTTCCGCGAGGAAGAGACCATGCGGAAAATGACCCATCACCGCAGATCGAAATGGGTTGAAAGCAGTGCCTGGCGCGTGACGGACAATCCTTACAAGCAGCCATATGGTGCTGGCTCCTCAATGCTCGGGGCTCTCAAGACCTTCATTCTGCGCAATCATATCTGGGCAAGCTGCGGGCAGATCGACAACTACATCGCCCATTTCGCGTTCCTTTTCCGCAGGCGGCACCGGGGCGAGACAGTGTTCTGGGACGCGATATCCCGGTTTCCCAGCCTCGAGCAGAACCCGGTCGGTCAACAGCGTTGAAACGCAGGTTCAGCAGCACAAGCGTGTTCGAGTTTGAGCGCCGCTTTCCGGATGAAGAAGCGTGCCTCAGACATGTCGCCCATGCGCGATTTGGGGATCCACCGGCTTGTCCGCGTTGCGGGACGGATGCCAAGCTCAGCGGCTACAAGCGGCCACATCAGCTGTATTGCAGGCGCTGCCAGTCGGTGATCTCGACCAGAGCGAACACCGCCTTTGCAGCCTCGATCATCCCCTTGAAGACCTGGTTCTACCTGTTGCTGATGTGCGCCAATCGCACGACCGGACTTTCAACCACATTCGTGCGCCGTCATCTCGGCTTTCACCCCCAGAATGCTTTCCGTGTCTTGAGCATGGTGCGGGCGCACATGGCGGCGTTGATGCCTCCGCGCTTGATGGGGACCGACGGAAGCTATGTGCAGATCGACGAAACCTGGCTCCCGGGAATCAAGGAAACGAGTGCCCCAGCAGTGGACGGGGTAATCGTGTTCGGCCTGTACGATGCCCGGGGCGTTCAGACTTTCCTGGTACCTGACCGATCGCGGCGAACCTTGCTGCCGATAATCGAGCGGTTGGTGCCGCCTGGGGCAACGATCGTTTCGGACCAGTTCAAGAGCTATGACGTACTCGCCAGCAGGGGATACAATCATATTCGCCTCAATCACTCCCGGGGCGAATGGGTGAACGCCGACGGATATTCCATGCTTGGCATCGAGGGTTACTGGGCAAATCTCAAGTATTATATGCGGAGCAATAACCGGCACCCGAAGGAAGGCAACCTGCCCGGCTATCTCGCTGAGCACGCGTTCCGGTACAACGCGCGCAAACGCGGGCTGTGTCCGTTCGAGGCAGCGATCGGGAGTTTCCCGGCAATCGACCGAACTACCTTGTCACGCAGCGCCCGGCGCATCCTCGCAGCACCGTGACCTCAAACAGAAAAGGGCGCCCAAGGCGCCCTTTTGAACTCCGACCAGGCAATACCGATCAGGGGCTGACCGGCTTCTTCTTGCCACCCAGCGCAATCGCCGTGCCGATCGAACCACCGATCAGCAGAACGATCCCAAGCGTACGGCCACTGATCTTTTCCGCCTTCTTCACCGGAGCGCCAACACGAAGCGGGGCAGAGACGGGAGCCGTCTGAGCGACCGCTACAGTCGACGAAAGCGCCATCGCTCCAGCCAGGGCCGCTGCCATCGTTTTCTTTGCGGTAAGCATCGCCAACTCCTCTTGATTCCAATTTCCAATTAAATGAAACTGCCTGCAATCGCAAGGGAAAAACCAGCCTCCGCCGCTCTGCTCGCCGACATCCCCGCCCGTTACAGTGCATCAATGACGAATCCCCCATGATTGAAGTGCGCATTTTTACCAGATGGCCCTCGCCACGTGGAAGCTTGCCTTCGAGGACAATCGCGGCATGCGCGCTGGCGCTTGCGATCATGGCCCAGCAACCGGCGCGTGCAGCGCCAGGCGCATCCACCATCCCGATGCAGGTCGCCGAGCTTAAAGCGCAGGATTTACGGCTGGCAGCGACGATCAACCGCCTTGCGGTCGCCAACCGCAGGCTATGCGGGAATGTCATGCCGGCAACCGGGCTGGTCCTGCACGGCCGCGACCAGTACAGCGCCGAAGTGCGGGCTGCAGCGGGCGCCAGCCTGCAGTTCGAGACGGCAGTTGCGGTCGCGGGAATCGTCCCGGACAGCCCGGCCGATGACGCCGGACTCAGGGAAAATGACTCTATCGTCACCATTTCCGGCATCCCGGTGCAACCAATTGCAGCGCAAACAGGTCGGACCTCCGCGCCGCGCGATCAGGCCGAAAAGCTCCTGGCATCCCTCCCGCCAACCCAGCTTATCGATATTGCCTATTTGCGCGCGGGAACGCGGGGAGCTGCGAGGCTAATGCCGGTCGCCGCCTGCCGGGTGCGATCTGAAATCCTCTCCGGAAACGCGGTGGCGGGCCAGACTGACGGAGACATCATGCAGTTTGGCGACCGGGTGCTGAAGGGCCTCGACGCGCAGGGATTGGCGGCCCTCGCCGCTCACGAGCTCGCGCATGTGATCCTCGAGCATCGCCGCCGGCTTGAGGCCATGCGGGTTCACACAGGGCTGCTGGGTGAATTCGGAAGCAGCCGCCGGGCCAGACGGCATGCAGAGATCGAGGCGGACCGCCTGAGCGTCCACCTGCTGACCAATGCCGGGATGGACCCGAACCTTCTGCTGGAATTCTGGCAAGGCCCCGGTCGCACCATTGCGCCGGATCTTTTCCGCAGCCGCGCCTATCCATCGCGCAAGGAGCGGATGGCCATTATCGAGAGCGAGATCCTTGCAAGAGTGGCAAATGGAGCAGGCCCGGCCGCTCCAGATTAGACCTCTGGAATGGGCCAGGGATCAATCCGCTTCGGCGTGGGCTCGAGCGGCCACCGCCTGGAAGCCCATGGACGCCTTGAAGCGCCGGGCGCCCTTGCTGACGGGGGCATCGCGCAACATTGTCATGGCCGCAGGGTCCTGCCGCGCGATCAGGGCGCAAAGGACTCATCGCTTTGGCTCACGCCCGCAAGGCGGGGCAGCGGCTACGCTTGCCTGGCGCGTTTGCCAATTCTCGGGCGCCTGCCACGTGGATGAGCGCCCCTCCCCCGAGCGAGGATCGCCAGGCCCCCTAGGCTTGCAGCCTATGCGGGCGGATCTGCGCGAGCAGAACGGATATCAAGAAAAGGACGATGGTCGATCCTGCCATATCGCCGACGAAGACAGTCACCACCTGGATTGCACCGCCATCGAGCTGGCCGAGGAGCCAAAGGTAGCCATTGAGGGTAATGGCGTTGGTTCCGGCACAAAGGAAGCAAAGCAGGACGATATGCCTCGCCTTCAGGCCGGCAAGTGATTGGGGAATATCGAGGATCGCCTTTCCGAACTTCACTGCGGCCCAAGGCGAGATCCCGAGGATGAGCGAAAGGGTGACTGCGGCAAACGCGTCGGTTGTTCCGCTGATCGTCAGGCAGGAGCCAAGGACCAGGCCCAACATCCCGGTTCGCCCGAACAACAGGATTGCGAGGGGACGAAACGCGGCAGGCAAGAAGATCCAATGAGCTCTCGAGGTATGTTCAAGACCTGCAAACAGCCAGGCATTCAACTGCGACAGCAGGGACCAGGACAGGCCGATTGCAGCGACGGCTACCATCTCCCCAAAGACAGCCCGAAGGTCCCGGTTCATCGCGGCCCTGTCTCTCCGGAGAGCTGCTCGAGGGCAAGCCCGACCCGGTTGGCGTAGTCAATCGAGAGCGCGGTGGGGTCGACGAATTTGATGCGCTTGTCGCCGACCTTCGTTCTCAATTGGACAAAGCCCTTTGTCCTTAACCCCAGCAGCCGCCGGTAGGCAGTGGCTGGCGAGACGCCGTTGACACGGCTCAGCACGTCGGTGACCGATATGTTGGCGCTCTCATGCCAGCGAACCAGAAGACTTCGCAGCAACTCGTCTTCTTCGGCAGACATCGCGTGGAACGGCGAAAGCTCCCTGAGAGCGGCCAGCAGGTTCAGCAGCCTGATATGCGATGGCGCTTTCGAGTTCATGGCACCTTCACGTTGACCTTGCACCGCCCCCTGGGCGAACACTCGGCACTAAGCGGAGATAATCAGAGTCCGGGCCAGCTTGCAAGCGCTCCCAGAATCCCTTCAAATATGAAAACATCTTGTGCGACGCAGCGCGCCTCATCATAAGGAGGAAGGGGGCGCCAGGCTTGCCTGACCCTTGGTATCAAGGCGGCATGAATTGGCAGGGTCAAACACCAAATCCCAACAGTCGTAGCGGCAGGATGAGAGCATTCTGCGATGAATAGGGCTAATAATGGCGTGGCCCATTCTTACAATTGAATAGTCGACGTGTATAAGCAATTTTCCTCAGTGCGGCCATTTCAAGAGGTACCGTCGTGCAATCGCAATGGTTTGTAGCCGAAACTCAGCCGCGCAAGGAACGGATTGCAGAAGCAAACCTGCACCGGCAGTCGTTCACCAACCTTTGTCCGCGATTTCGTTCCACGCGCCGCCACGCCCGCCGCACGGAAAGTGTGCTCGCCCCGCTCTTTCCGGGATATGTCTTTGTACGCTTTGATCCCAAGAGGGATCCATGGCGGGCCATCAACGGCACGCTTGGCGTGAAACGGCTCCTCACCACTGATCCTTACAACCCGGTCCCGATGCCTGAAAATGTCATGAAGCAGATTCTCGCGCGCTGCGAGAACGGGCTGATGACAAGGCTGGTCGACGACCTCGCCCCCGGGACGAAGGTGCGGATCATTGATGGTCCGCTTGCCGACGCCGTCGCCGAGGTCGTGTCACTCAATGCGGCCGGGCGAGTTCGGGTCCTGCTTCAAATCCTCGGGCTCAGCACGCCTGTGATGATCGACCAGGCGAGCCTGGCGCCTGCATGACCAGGCACCAGTCCATTGTGCTAGCGCAATCCGCGCCCATGGCCAGCGACCCGCTGCGGCGGATGGGTCTGGTTGGCCGGCTTGTTTCGTCCAATCGCTATGTGCTCGGTCTTGGCCTTATCCTGGCGGTCGCGCTTCCCGACCTGCTTCGCCTGTCCCTTGCGCAGGTTGGCAAGTCACTTATCGATGTATCTCGCAGCATCACGATCGAACCTGGCCACCTCCTGTCAGCAGCGGCGATCACGGCCGCGCACCTGAGTTTGCGGCGCATGGGGATGCTGCCACTCGTGACTGCCCGCAGCCTGATACTCCCGACGTTGCTGGTCGCATTCGGCTGCGCGATGCTGGCGGCCGCGGTCCTGGAACTGGTTTATTCGGCGTTTCACATCTGGACGTCCTTTACCATTTCGTTCGTCTGGTATCTGGCAATCGTGGTGCTGCGAGGTCGTTACCTGCGCCCCGTTGTGGGCATGATCGGCGTGCCGCCCGGGCTGCTCGCAAGCTTGCCTTCAACGATCCTGTGGCAGCGGATCGACAAGCCGAAGCTCGACAAGCCTATCGCGGCCGCCGTGGTCGATCCGCATGGCGAGATCGACCTGACCTGGTCAAAATTCATCGCGAATCTGGTGCTTGGCGGCGTGCCGGTTTATCATCTCTCGCAGTTCGAAGAGACGCTTACCGGCAAGGTCTACTTCACGCATCACGCTGACAACAATTTTGGCGCGCTGCTGCCATCGCTGCTTTATCTCCGGTTCAAGCGCGGCCTGGACCTTCTGGGCTGCATAATCGCGCTGCCATTCGCAATCGGCATTCTGGCAGCGGCCGCCCTCGCCATCAGGCTGGACAGTCCCGGGCCAGTGTTGTTCAAGCAGCCAAGAACCGGCTTTCGCGGCAAGACGTTCCTTTGCTACAAGCTGCGCACGATGACGCATGGCCATGCGGGCCCTGCGTTCACCAAGGAGGACGATCCCCGGATCACTCGGGTCGGAGCCCTCCTGCGCAGGCTCCGGATTGACGAACTTCCCCAGCTTTTCAACATCATCAGAGGCGAGATGAGCTGGATTGGCCCTCGTCCCGAAGCCGTGTCGCTTGCTGAAGAATACTCCGCGCACGTGCCTTTTTATGATTACCGGCATGCGGTACGCCCGGGCATTTCGGGCTGGGCCGCGGTTCACCAGGGCAATGTCGCGAATGTCGATGCTGCGAAAGAGAAGCTTGCCTACGACTTTTTTTATATCAAGTACTTCTCTGTCTGGCTCGACCTCCTGATTGTGATAAAGACGGCCCGCACGGTCCTGACCGGGTTCGGAGCGCGCTGATTGCGCGGCCTCGAATGAGGGTGACTGTGCATCACCACGATGCCTTGCCTGCTCCAGGGCGGCAAGCGTCTGGTTAAGCCGGGCGGCGCTTAAATCGCTGCCCTATTACGAGTCGATTGAGTGTGGGTGCGCTGCACCCGCACTGCGGTAGCTATGGAGATGGGGCAGGTTGCCGCCCCTGTCTCCCTTCCCTTGCCCGCCAGGGCGGCGTTGATCACTTCGCACACGCTTTTGATTCAGCTGACGAGCCGTCTCCAGGCAGACATCCAGACAGATGCATTCGGACATATCCTTTTCCAGAAAGGTCCTTCGCTCCAGTTTGGAACGCGGGACGGCACCGCGGCGCCGACGCCGCCTTGCATGGATCGGGGTCCTGGTCACTCTGGCCGCTGCATTCGCTGGAGGCGGTGGATCCAATCCGGCGATCGCTTCGCTGCTTGTCCTGCGTCCGCTATCGGCGCTGCTCTTTGCGATTGCGCTGGCCAGCCTGACCGGCGAGCAGATCAAGGCCTCGGCGAACTTGCTGGCACTTGTGGCCGCGACATTAGGCCTTGTCGCCGCGCAACTGGTGCCGCTCCCCCCGGCTATCTGGCACGGCCTGCCAGGCAGAGAGCTCATCGTGGCGAATGACCGCCTTGTTGGCCTTGCCGGACAATGGCGGCCGCTCAGTCTCGATCCTGCTGCCACATGGAACACCTTGTTTTCACTCCTGTTGCCTGGTGCGGCTCTGCTGTTCGCGATTCAGCTCAGGGCTGTGGACCTCATGAAAACGGTCGATCTGGTCCTCGTCGGCACCCTGGCCAGCGCTTTGCTCGGCTTGCTGCAGATCCTCGGTGACCCCGAAGGACCGCTCTACTTCTACGCCATGACGAACAATGGGGCCGCGGTTGGTCTTTTTGCCAACCGTAACCATCAGGCCCTGCTGCTGGCCGCCGCTTTGCCGATGCTCGCCTTCTGGGCATCCGCCAGCGGCCGCCATGAGGATGCAAGACCGGGTCACGGTGACCCGGGAAACGCGGCCCGGCGCAAGCATGCCAGGCGATGGACTGCGATCGGGGCAGCGATTTTCCTCGCCCCGCTCCTGCTGGTTACGGGGTCGCGCGCGGGATTGCTGCTGGGCGTCATGAGTATCGTCAGCGGCCCGCTCGTGTTGTCGCTGCACCGGTCAGATCGCGCGGCTGCATCGAAAGAGCGTACGATGGTGCGCGCGCTGAGCTTCGGGGCATTCGCGCTCCTGGGGCTTATCCTCGCAAGCGCGGTTCTGCTGGATCGGGACGAGGCATTGAACAGGCTGCTGTACAGCACTGATCCCGCTGCCGAGCTTCGAGTCGCAATCCTCCCGGTTCTCAAGGAGATGGTCGAGAGGTATTTCCCCTGGGGTACTGGTTTCGGAACATTCGAGGCAGTTTACCTGATCCACGAACCCGATGCCCTGCTCGGCCCGGCCTATGTCAACCATGCCCACAACGACTGGCTCGAACTTCTGATAACCGGAGGCCTGCCTGGCGCCGTCCTGATTGCATGGATGGGAGCCGCGGTTGCCATTCGGCTGACCCGGCTCGCGCGAAGCAGGGATTCGGATAGTGCCGGCGTCGGGCTGGCGATCCTCGGCTGTGTTATCCTCGCCTACGTCGCCCTCGGCTCGCTGGGCGATTACCCGCTCAGGGTGCCGATAATCCAGTGCGTGTTCGCGCTCGCGCTTGTCTGGGTTCTCGGACCCGTTTCCAGACGCCCGATCCCGGTCGTTCAGGATTGACCGGTATGCGCGCAGGCACCATTAGAGCTTCAACTATGCGAACTAAAGCAAGGCATCATATGGTTAAACCCGCGCGTTTAGTGCCGCTTGCGGCTGTTGCCCTGGTTCTGGCGGGCTGCGAAACCACACCGAAACTCGGCGGTGATCCGAAGCTTCAGGTCTTGCCGAGCAACGAACTTCCGGTTCCGGTACGCGAAGACCTTGCTGCCAACACCAGCCCCTACTACGTCGGTCCCTACGACAAGCTCCTGATCGACGTTTACGGCATCACCGAGCTGTCCAACCGCGAAGTCCAGGTGGACGCGGCAGGTCGGCTTTCGTTTCCGCTCGCGGGCGTGATCGACGCCGCCGGCAAGACCCCGGGAGAAATCGAAAGCGAGATCGCCCTGCGGCTGCGGCAAGGTTTTGTCCGCAACCCCCAAGTGACCGTCAACATGAAGGAGACGGTGAGCCGGGTGGTGACCGTCGATGGCCAGGTTCGCAAACCCGGCCGCTATCCGGTCGTCGGGCGCATGACCCTGATGGGCGCCGTCGCGACTGCGGAAGGTACCGACGAATTTTCCAAGCTCGACGACGTGGTCATCTTCAGGACGGTCAACGGTCAGCGTTATGCCGCCCTCTACGATCTCGAGGCGATCCGCCACGGTGCCTACGGCGACCCGGAGATCTTTGCGAGCGATGTGATCATGGTCGGGGACTCGCGCGCCAGGCACCTGTTCAAGGACCTGCTTGCCGTCGTTCCGGCGATTGCGACCCCTCTGGTCATTGCAGTTGACCGCTTCACCAATTGACCCGATGCCGCGCCGCAATTGCAGCGCGCGCGCCCAGAGCAAGAACAGGCTGACACTGTGAACGATATCACCGCCAGACCGAACGAGCCGGCTTATTTCCCGTCGGCAACAAGCGGAAACGAGGAGCAGTTCTCGCTATCGCCGATCCTGCTTCAGTATTGGCAAGCCGTTCTGCGCTGGCGGTGGGTCATTCTCGGGATCGTCGCGGGCTGCCTGATTGCGGGCCTGGTCGTCACTCTGCTGACCGCTCCGCTGTTCACGGCGCGGGCACAGATCGAAGTGAGCCGCGAGCAAAAGAACGTCACGAACGTCGAGGGGCTCGAATCCCAGCAGGAAGGCCGGGACCTTGAATTTTATGCGACGCAATATGCCTTGCTGAAAGCAGAGTCGCTTGCCGAGCGTGTTTCCAGGCGTTTGAACCTGGCCGCATCCGACGAGTTTTTCGAAGCGCATGGCGCGCGCCCGACCGGCGGCCCGATCACCGACCCGACAAAAGCAAAGATGGACAGCGCGGCCATGAAGGCGCGCCAGCGCCAGGCTGTCTCGCTGCTGCTGCGCAATGTGGAAATTGCCCCGATCCGAACCTCCCGCCTCATCGACATCAAGTACACCAGCCGCTCGCCCGAGATGTCCTCGAGGATCGCGAATGCCTGGGTTCAGGAATTCATTGGCTCGACCATGGACCGCGGCTTCGCCTCGACGGCTGACGCCCGCAAATTCCTGGAAGAGCGGCTCGCGCAGCTGCGGGAAAAGGTCGAGCAATCCGAACGCGATGTTGTCACTTATGCGTCCAGTCAGGATATCGTGACCCTCGATACAATTCGGGATGCCGAGGGCAAAACGTTTACGCAGCGCACGCTGGCTTCGGCTGATCTTGAAGCTCTCAATCAAGCCCTGGCGCAAGCGAGGGCCGAGCGGATTGCGGCGCAAGCGAGAGCGAAGTCCGGCCGAGCCGACTCCAGCCCGGAAGTACTGAGCAACAGCGCCATTACCCAGTTGCGGGCGCGGCGTGCCGAACTTGCTGGCGACTATGCGCGCATGCTGGTGCAGTTCGAGCCCGGCTATCCGGCGGCCCGCGCGCTCAAGCAGCAGATTGACACGATTGACACGGCAATAGGCCGGGAGACCAGCCGCGTCGCATCGAGCCGACAGCAAGCCTATGCCGAGGCGCTGCAGCGCGAAAAGGAACTGGAGGCCAAGGTCAGCGCGCTCAAGAGCGAACTCGACCGCCAGCGCCAATCCTCGATCCAGTACAACATCTACCAGCGTGAGGCCGACACCAACCGGCAGCTCTACGATGCCCTGCTCCAGCGCTACAAGGAGATCGGTGTCGCCGGAACGGTTGGCGCCAGCAACATTGCCATCGTTGACGCGGCGAAAGTGCCCAATCAGCCTTCCGCGCCAAACCTCGTGGTCAACATGGCGCTGGCCCTGCTGGCCGGTCTTGGCCTCGCTGCAATGGTGGTGCTCGGCCTCGAGCAGATAGACGAAGGGATCCGCAATCCGGACGACGTGCGGAGCTTCCTGAAGGTGCCGCTGCTGGGGAATGTTCCCTTGGCAGCCGACACCCCGCTCGAAGACATCATGGATCCCAAGTCACACTTCTCTGAAGCATACTTCTCGATCCATTCGACCTTGGCGTTCGCGACCAACCACGGCCTGCCCAAGGCTTTTGCGATCACGAGTTCGCAGCCCGGTGAAGGCAAGTCGACCACGGCCTTTGCGCTTGCGGAGATTATTGGCCGCACCGGCAAGCGCGTCGTGTTGATTGACGGCGACATGCGCTCCCCTTCGCTGCACCGGTTTATTGGTGTTGGTAACGAAACTGGCCTCGCCAACCTCCTCGCCGGAGAAGACATTTCGGCTACCACGATCCATCAGAGCGGCAAGCGCGGTCTCTCGGTCATTACGACCGGTCCCCTGCCCCCAAGTCCCGCGGAACTTCTAAGCGGTAACCGGCTCGCGGAAGTGGTCGCCGAGCTCGGGCAGCGGTTTGATCACATCGTGATTGACGCACCGCCGGTGCTCGGCCTCGCCGATGCGCCGTTGATGGGCCGCGCGGTCGAAGGCGTGGTATTCGTGATCGAGGCCGAGCGTACCTCGCGCCGGGCCATCCGCTCAGCGCTCCAGCGACTCATGGCACTTTCCGACCATCTGTTCGGCGTTGTCGTGACCAAGATTGACTTCAGCCGCCACAGCTATGGCTATGGGTACGGCTATGGATACGGCTATGGATACGGCTATCGCTATGGCGACAAGGCCCAGGAAACCACAACGCCTTGACCTGACGGCCCGCAGGAAACTTCACCAGAATATCCTTCGCAGCGCGCCCTCACCCGCCTGCCCCGAACCACCTCATCATCCGTGCCCCACACCCGTATTCTGTTCGCCGCCTTATTGGGCCTGCCGCTTACCCTTCAGGCAGCAGGCACGGCTTACGATGCGCTGGCACTGGACAACGCGGAAAGCGGCCGAAGCGGCGCGGCTGCGTCCAATTCGCCGACCACCAGGCTGGCACTTTTGAGCGAAGACGAGGTGCGTCAGCGCCTCGCTAGCCCTGCGGGCCAGGAGGAACTTCTCGCCCTTGCGCGCAGCGCGCTCAAGGAGCGCCCACTCAACGCTCAGGCTTTCTGGGTGCTGGGCCATCTGGCCAGAGAAGGCTCGGCACAGTCCCCGAAAGGTGAGCTCCAGCCAGCTCAAGCTGATCAGCTGTTTTCAGCGGGAAGCGCGCTCTCCCGGCGGCACGGCGGTATTGCACTCGAAGAGCTGCGAAGCGCCGCGCAGAGCGGAAATCTTGAGCCGAGCCTGGTCGCGCTCGACCGCTTGCTACTCGTTCACCCTGAACACCGCGCTCAGCTTGACTTGCTGGCCGGCCAGCTTGGCGATGCAGACTTGCGCGAGGCGCTCGCGCCTTACGCCCGACGGCCGTGGTTTGCTGCGCTGCTGCGAAGCGCGGCGAGCGAGAAGGGAAATCCGGGCGGCGCGGCGATGTTGCTGGCAGGCTCCGGACTAAGCGTCAATGAGCTGGCGCCAGGGCTGCTTACGGCCCTCCTCGACCGTTTGGTGGCGACTGGAGATGTGCACGGCGCGCAAGTGCTGGCTGCCAAGATGGGAACCAGCCTTTCGCCGGAGCCTGCGGCCTTCGGCTTGGGTGGACCAGCCAGTGACCAGCGCTTTGCCCCGCTGGCATGGCGCATTAGCGCACCGGCAACAATCGTGGGTTCGGGCAAGCAGGCAACTGTTAGCGCAGAACTCATGCCAGGCATCAGTGCGGTTCTGCTTGAACGGGTGACAACCTACCTACCAGGTGCCTATCGCCTCAGCGTCACCGTCTCGAGTGACAGTCTCGCGGAAAGACCTCAACTTCGCTGGGAGCTTGAGTGCCTTGAGGGCGGAACGTGGCAGAAGCGCTGGGATCAGTCGATCCCGGCGGGAGCCGATCTGCAACGGTACGCCATGACTCCCAACTGGACCGCTGCCTGCACCGCACAGCGCTGGCGGCTAAAAGCCGGCCCAGCGGAAGGTCAACTCGGTGCGAGCTTGCGGATTAGCGAACTGGCGCTTGAACCTTTGACCCAAAGCTGACCCAAGTGGATCTAATCCCGCTCATGTTCGCCATGGATCTCCACGCCTGCCAACTCGCTGCCCTGCCCCCAATGCAGTGCATTCATGGAGCATCGCTCGAATCTTACAGCCGGCAAGGATGGCAATGACATCATCCCCGCAAGAGATGAATTTCAACGCCAAATGGGAGGCCGAGCGGGCCTTGGCTGTTGCGGAGGCAGAAGCCTACGAACGCGAGCGGGCGATTGCCAGAATTCGCCTGCTGATGCGGCGCTACGGGCTAAGACATGAGGATATTGGGACAGTTGCAGGACCCGAGGCAACGTGCCCGACATCTGTTCGATCGCTACCCGTCGAGCAAAACTGAGGGTCGACGATCAGTGATTATTCACTCTCCCTTCCCAAGTGAGCTGATTGTAAGCCAGCCAAAGCTGCGTCTTCAGACACTGCTGTGATATGCGTTATCGGCAGTTTGCGAGCCGGCGGCGCTGAACCAAATTATTTTCAGCCCCCGCTGCCACAAGACGCTAGCTAATTGAGATAATAATAACGTGACCAGCAGGCATTAGAAAGTCTCTTCAAATGTGATGAGATCGATTAGACGTTAAGTCGTGGATAGATAATTCGGCCTGCTCTTCGTTCACGCAAATCATCGAAGGGAAGGAGATACCTGCCGTACGGTTGATCTCTTGGAGAGTTACAAAAATCGCTCACTAGCGCGAAAGAGAGAATTTCCGGGTTCTGCGCCTCTGCGAAAGCCCGCCTGATGCATCGCAGCGCGAGATCGCCGAGGAACTGGGGCTAAGTCTTGGGGCGATCAATTTTTTGCGTCAAGCCACCAATCCACAAGGGGCACATCAAGCTCGCCAACTTCAAGGCCTCGAAGAACAAGCTTGACTATGTCTTCGTTCTAACTCCTGAAGGCATTGCGCATCGCACCCAGCTCGCAGCTGGGTTCATCAAGCGCAAGATGAGCGAGTTTGAGGCGATCCAGGCTTAGCTTGAGCAGCTCCGCGGCGAGTTTGAGGAAGATGTTATTGGCCAGTCGCGATTGCAAGGCGAGCAGAAGCTAATCGAATGATTGAAAATAAATTATAATTTTCGGATTGAATGATGGAAAATCCAAAAGTCCTAGTTACCGGTGCAGATGGTTTCATCGGGTCACATCTTACCGAAATGTTGGTCCGCGATGGTTACGATACACGTGCCTTCGTCATGTATAATTCACTCAATAGTTGGGGTTGGCTCGATCGCACGCCCAAAGACGTTGCCGGGCATTTTGAGGTTGTTGCCGGCGATATCCGCGATCCGCATGGCATAGCCGAGGCGATGAAAGACGTCGACATCGTTTTGCATCTCGCAGCGCTGATAGCGATTCCGTTCAGTTACCATTCGCCCGATGCATATGTGCAGACGAATGTTACTGGCACGCTCAACGTGCTACAGGCGGCGCGTCGGCTGGGCACGTCCCGAGTGGTATGCACCTCCACGTCGGAAGTTTATGGCACCGCTCAATTTGTTCCCATCACAGAGGAGCACCCGCTCAATGCGCAGTCGCCCTACGCTGCCACAAAGGTAGGGGCAGACCAAATGGCTCTGTCATTCCATCGCTCCTTCGAGACACCGGTAGCTGTTTTGCGTCCCTTCAACACCTATGGACCAAGGCAATCGGCTCGTGCGGTAATTCCGACCATTATTAGCCAGATTGCCTCTGGGTTGCGAGAGATCAAGCTGGGCTCGCTTTCGCCCACCCGCGATTTTACCTTCGTGCGCGATACCGCGCGCGGCTTCATCCAGGCAATGCAATGCGACGCTGCGATTGGCCTGGTAACCAACATTGGTTCGGGCTTCGAGATTTCCATTAGCGAAACTGTGAGTGCCGTCGCCGAGGCGATGGGCGTCCAGGTCGAGGTGGTGCAGGACGACGCGCGCCTGCGCCCACAAGCTAGCGAGGTGGAGCGGCTGTTTGCAGGCACCGAAAAGGCCAAAAAGCTCTTCTCCTGGTCGCCGGAGTTTGGCGGGCGCGATGGCTTCGTGCGCGGGCTTGCCGAGACCGCTGCATGGTTTCAGAACCCGACCAACCTCGCCGCATACAAGACCGACCGGTATAACATCTGAGGTCGGGTCATGGCCGGGTTTCAAACAGAAATTGCACCGCTCGACTCGGTACTCGAACGTCTCAGTCGCGTGCTGGGCCAAGCCGACGAGTTCATCCCTCTGCACGTCCCTGAGTTTCTGGGCGACGAGCGGGTGCTGGTGGCCGACTGCATCGACACCGGTTGGGTCTCGTCTGTCGGCAGCTATGTCGACCAGTTCGAACGCGATGTGGCGGCGGCCTGTGATGCCGCCTTTGGAGTCGCGGTAGTCAACGGCACCGCAGCGCTAGAACTGGCGATGAAAGTCGCGGGCGTTTTGCCAGGAGACGAAGTGCTGATGCCAACGCTCACTTTCGTAGCCACCGCGAACGCCGCACATCACCTTGGCGCAATCCCGCATTTCGTTGATAGCGCCGAAGGAACGCTTGGGCTCGACCCGGTTGCGCTTAGCGCACATCTGTGCCGGATCGGCGAAGCTCGCCGCGACGGACTTTACAACCGTGAGACCGGGCGGAGGATTTCCTGTGTCATCCCGATGCATGCCTTCGGCCACCCCGTCGACCTCGATAGGCTCGCCGCCGTGGCTGACGAATTCGACCTGGAGATCGTCGAAGACGCGGCTGAGTCCCTCGGCAGCCGTTACAAAGGACGCGCTTGCGGCAGTTTTGGGCGTGTAGGCGCGGTCAGCTTCAACGGAAACAAGATCGTTACCACTGGCGGCGGCGGGGTGATCGTGACCGACGACGAAGCTCTGGCGCGCCATGCCAAACACCTGTCGACTACCGCCAAGATCCCGCACCCTTGGGCCTTTGAGCATGACGAACCGGGTTACAATTACCGCTTGCCCAACCTAAATGCCGCGCTCGGCGTCGCGCAGATGGCGCAGCTTGGCGAGCGTCTGGAAAAGAAACGCCGGTTGGCGCAGCGATATATCGATAGTTTCGCGGACTTCAACGGCGGGACAATCTTCGTCGAGCCCGAAGGCGCCGAAAGTAACTACTGGCTCAATGCGCTGTTGCTTGCGCCGGGCACCACCGAGGCCGTGCGCAACGCTTTGCTCGGCGGGCTAAACGCCGCGGGCTACATGGTTCGCCCGGTCTGGACGCTGATGCATAGGCTGCCATTCCACACCAATTGCCCGCGAGCGCCGCTGCCCGTGGCGGAAGACCTTGAGCGGCGGATCGTCAACCTGCCCTCCTCTGCGCTGCTGGCGGACCGCGTAAAGTGACGGAAATTCTTCTCATCGGCGGCGGCGGACATTGCAGGGCCGCTATCGACGTGATCGAGAGCGAGGGGCGTTTCACAATCGCCGGCATCGTCGACCAAGCCGGATCCTTGGTGAAAGAGGTACTAGGCTACTCGGTTCTTGGCAGCGACTCGGCGATTGCGGAGCTTTTGTGCGGCATCCCTGCTGCGCTGGTCACGATCGGCCAGATCAAGAGCCCAGGGGCGCGGATCCGCGCTTTCGTGGCGGCACGGGAAGCCGGCGCCGTACTGCCGGCGATTGTTTCGCCCCACGCACATATCTCGCGCCACGGTCAGATCGGGGCCGGCACGCTAGCGATGCATGGCGCAGTGGTGAACGCAGGAGCTACGGTGGGTGAGAACTGTATTCTGAATTCGCAAAGTCTTGTAGAGCATGATGCGCGTATCGGCGACCATTGCCACATCTCGACTGGTGCGCGCGTCAATGGCGATGTCGAGATCGGCGACGGGTGCTTTGTCGGCTCGGGCACGGTGCTGAAAAACGGGATCAAGATCGGTGCCGGGAGCGTGATCGGTGCTGGTTGCGTGATCCGCCATGATCTTCCCCGGAACAGCTATGTTCCCGAAACTCCGGCGAGACCGATAACATGAATGACAAGCCCGGCGTACTGATCATCGCTGAAGCAGGCGTGAACCATAATGGCAGTCTCGAGTTGGCGAAACGACTGGTCGATGTCGCCGCGGAAGCGGGCGCTGATCTCGTCAAATTCCAGACTTTCAAGGCGCGCGAGATTGCATCGGGCGCGGCGAAGAGAGCGGATTATCAGACGCGCAACGATGGGGGTCTGCCCGAAGACGGCCAATTGACGATGCTTGAGCGTCTGGAGCTGAGCGCTGCCGACCATGATGCTCTGGTCGCCCACTGCTCAGACCGCGGCATTGGCTTCTTTTCGACCGGCTTCGATCTGGCCAGTCTAGATTATCTCCAGACACTCGGTTTCGACCAGTTCAAGGTTCCCTCGGGCGAGATCACTAACCTGCCGTACCTGCGCAAGCTAGCGGGCTTCGGGCGTAATCTGATCCTTTCGACCGGCATGGCGACTTTGGGTGAGATCGAAGCAGCTATCGATGCTCTCGAGGCGGCTGGTCTTTGCCGTTCTAGGGTCACCGTGTTGCACTGCACAACGGAATATCCAGCTCCGATCGGCGAGGTGAATCTTCGTGCGATGACGAGCATAGCAACGGCCTTCGGTGTGCCAGTCGGCTATTCGGATCATACAACCGGGATCGAGGTGGCTCTGGCGGCGGTTGCGTTGGGCGCTAGAGTGATCGAAAAACACTTCACGCTTGATCGCGGCTTGCCGGGGCCAGACCATGCGGCCAGCCTCGAACCAAACGAGTTGGCGAAAATGGTGAGCGGGATCCGCAGGATCGAGGTGGCGCTAGGTTCGGCGCAGAAGCGTCGTACACCCTCCGAAGCGCGAAATGTCGTGGTCGCCCGCAAGTCTATAGTTGCCGCCCGTCCCATTAGCAAAGGCGAGATTTTCGACGACTATAACCTTACTGCCAAGCGGCCTGGGACCGGATTGTCGCCGATGCGATGGGACGAGGTGATCGGTCGCGCCGCAACCCGCGACTTTGCTGCCGATGAGGAGATCGAGTTGTGAAACGCGTCTGCGTCGTCACCGGGTCGCGCGCCGAATACGGTTTGCTGCGCTGGGTCATGCAGGGCCTCAAGGATTCGCCAGCTTGTGAATTGCAGACGGTAGTCACCGGCATGCATCTGTCGCCCAAATTCGGTTCGACGTGGGAGGCGATCGAGGCGGATGGCTTCGTGATCGACTGGAAGGTCGACATGCTGCTTGACTCGGACAGCGCGGCGGCAGTTACAAAATCCATGGGTCTTGCGATGATCGGCTTCGCCGAAGCCTTCAACCAACTCGCCCCCGACTTGGTGGTCGTGCTCGGCGACCGATTCGAAATTCTAGCGGCTGCTTCAGCGGCGCTGATCGCGGGAATCCCAATCGCTCACCTCCATGGAGGCGAGTTGACCGAGGGCGCATATGACGATGCCATCCGTCATGCGCTGACCAAGATGGCTTATCTCCATTTCACCGCCGCAGAACCCTATCGCGAGCGAGTCATCCAGATGGGCGAAAATCCGCGACGCGTATGGAATGTCGGAGGCTTTGGCCTGGACGGAATCGTCAATCTCGATCGCCTGAGCCGTCACGAACTCGAAGACAGTCTCGGTATCAAGCTCGGTAAAGCCAGCCTTCTGATCACTTTCCATCCCGAGACCGCCAACGGTGCTGATCCGCGTGCGCAGATGAGCGAATTGCTCGCCGCGCTCGAAAATCGGTCCGAGCAGTTGGTTTTCACGATGCCCAATGCCGACAATGAGAGCCGCGCGCTTTTTTCCATGATCGAAGATTTTGTTGCCCGCCATCATGGGCGAGCCTGTGCCCATGTCTCGCTTGGGCAGAGACTCTATTTGTCCGCGCTCGCTCATGTCGATGCGGTCGTGGGCAATTCCTCCTCCGGGCTGATCGAGGCTCCAGCGTTCGGCAAGGGGACGGTCAATATCGGCGCGCGGCAGGACGGGCGTTTGAGAGCCGCGAGCGTGGTCGATTGTTCAGCCGCCCGCGCCGACATCGAAGCGGCCATCGTGCAGGTCCTGGACCCTGCTTTCTACGAGCGCGTAAAGGGGCAAACCAATCCCTATGGCAATGGAGGGGCCAGCGCTAGGACGGTGGCCGTGATCGAGGCCTGGAAACCACCTGCCGCGGCCAAGCAATTCTTTGATCTTCCTTTTCAGGCTTCCGCCTGGCAAGGGGAGCGTACCGCATGACAAGTGAGACAGATGACCGATGGCGCCGGGCGCTTCTGCCTGCCGATGCCACGCTTGGGCAAACCATCGAGAACCTGACCGAGGTTGGCATCAAGCTCGCGCTTTGTGTCGGGGCCGACAACCGCCTGTTGGGCTCGGTCAGCGATGGCGACCTGCGCCGCGGCCTGCTGCGTGGCTTGACCATGGCCGATTCGGTCCGCGAAGTTATCAATGTAACCCCCCTGGTCGTTCCCGAAGGCACAACAC
Source organism: uncultured Lentimicrobiaceae bacterium (assembly GCA_964492695.1). Lineage (GTDB taxonomy): Bacteria > Bacteroidota > Bacteroidia > Bacteroidales > F082 > JALNZU01. The sequence continues at coordinate 19,316 of CAZBMR010000029.1, read as the reverse complement.
GCGACACCATGCGCGCGTTGATGCGGGCCAACAAGGTTCAGCAGGTCCCCGTCGTTGATGCGGAGGGGCGGGTGGTCGGCATGCACCTGTGGGACGAAATCCACCCACCACTCGACCATGACCATCTCATGGTCATCATGGCTGGCGGAGAGGGAACGCGGCTACGTCCTTATACCGAGAATTGTCCCAAACCGATGCTTCCGGTAGCCGGCAAGCCGATGCTGCAACACATCATCGAGCGTGCCAAGAGCCAGGGCTTTTCCCGTTTCTTGCTGTCACTCAACTACCTTGGCGAAATCATTCGCAACTATTTCGGCGATGGCTCAGCGTTCGGCGTGACGATCGCCTATGTAACCGAGAACGAACCACTGGGGACCGCAGGTTCTCTTTCGATCATTGATCCGCGACCCGATAAGCCATTCGTGGTGACCAACGGCGATGTGCTGACCGACATCGACTACCGCGAACTGCTCGATTTCCGCGAACTGCTCGACGCCGAAGCGGTTATGGCCGTGAGGCTCTACGACTGGACGAATCCCTATGGGGTTGTGGAGATGAAGGGCGTCGATATCACGGGCTTCGTCGAGAAACCGGTCACGCGCAGCCATATCAATGCCGGAGTCTATGCCTTTACACCCGACGCACTTGACCATCTGGGGGCACTCGAGCATTGCGATATGCCAACGCTGTTCGATCGCTTGCGCAGTTCAGGGTGCCGCACTGTAGCCTATCCGATGCATGAACCCTGGCTCGATGTGGGGCGTCCCGACGACCTCGAACGCGCCAATAATGAACTCAGCAAACACGCAAACCCGAACTTAGGATAAGACTATGACAAGCAGCGCAATGAACCGGGTTCGTTGGTGCTCCAATTGCCTAGCCATGTCTACGCGACCACGTATCGGCTTTGATGAGCGTGGCTGGTGCAACGCGTGCCAATGGATGGAAAAAAAGCAGACCCTCGACTGGGACAGCCGCGAAAAAGAGTTGGAAGCCCTGCTCAACAAGCACCGCCGCGACGACGGCGAATTCGACGTGCTTGTCCCCGTTTCGGGCGGAAAAGACGGGTCGTATGTCGCGTACAACCTCAAACATAAATACGGTATGCATCCTCTTTGCGTGACCGTGACACCGCCCTTGCCACTGGAGCTTGGTGATAGGAACCTGCGCAACTTTGTAGAATCAGGCTACAATCACATCAGCATCAATGTCGCCCATGAAGCAGTGCGCAAGCTGAATCGCCGCGGTCTCGAAGACCTTGGCTTCCCCTATTTCGGTTGGTTGACCGCCATGCAAGCAGCCCCGGTTCGCATGGCCGCGCGACTCGGGATAGGCCTGATCTTCTATGGCGAAGACGGTGAGGTAGAGTATGGGGGAACGACGGAAACCGACAAGAACCCGGTCTACGGCGTAGCATACATGAAGAAGGTCTACCTGGAGGGGGGCTACGAGAAGATCGTAGAGCGTGCACACGACATCCCGGCCGCCGACCTCAATTTCTTTCGTTTCCCGAGCGACGAAGAAGTTGCTCGCTGTCCTGTGGAAATCACACACTGGTCGTACTTCGAGAATTGGGATCCGTACCGCAATTATCTCGTCGCTAAAGAGCATTGTGGTCTGCAGGAAGCCGATGGCAGCAATGCAGGCACATTCACCAATTTCTCCCAGAACGATCAGGCGTTGTACGCGCTGCACACCTATCTTATGTTCCTGAAGTTCGGCTTCGGACGCGCCAATCAGGATGCCTCGATCGAAATCCGGCGTGGAGCGATGGATCGTGATCAGGCCGTCAACCTGGTTCGGCTGTACGATGGTCATTATCCAGAAGAATATCTCGAGACTTATCTCGACTATTACCAGATGAGCCAAGAAGAATTCGATGCGTCCCTCGATCGTTGGGCGAACCGGGATCTTTTCGAAAAGGTCGACGGCCGCTGGCGGCCGATGTTCAGGGTCACCTAAATAATGGGCCGGCTGGTTGTCGTCGATTACGGCATGGGGAACGTGCACTCCGTCATCGGGGCGCTGCGCTACCTTGGCTGCGAGCCTGAACTCAGTGCCGATCCCAAGATCGTTGCGGCGGCTGATGAGTTGCTACTGCCGGGAGTCGGTTCCTTTCGCAAGGCCATGGAGCGGCTTACCGAAACCGGCTTGGCCGATGCCTTGCAAGAGGCTGTAACGATCCGCCAGCGCAAGATTCTCGGCATCTGTCTAGGGCAGCAGATCATGGCCGAATATGGCGAGGAGGATGGCGGACACGAAGGGCTCGGTTTCATCACCGGGAAGGTTACGAGACTACATGCGAGCCAAGGAATCAAGGTGCCGCATGTGGGCTTCAATATCGTCAATTTCCCGCGGGGGAGCCGATTGGCTACCGGGCTGGGAGAGACGGTAGACTTCTACTTCGTCCACTCGTATTGTCTTAACGTCAACTCCCGGCCAGGCCTTGCAGCGCTTTGCGATCATGGTGGCGATTTCGTCGCGGCCTACGAGCACGAGAATGTCTTCGCGACGCAGTTTCATCCCGAGAAAAGCCAAACCAACGGATTGCGCCTCTTATACAATTTCCTGGCTCAGTAACGACGATGCTAAAGAAACGCATTATTTTTACGCTGCTATTCGACAGCGGGCAGTTCATGCTCAGCCGGAATTTCCGGTTACAGAAAGTTGGCGATCTCAGCTGGTTGCAGCGCAACTATAACTTCGCCGACGTGGCATTCTTTATTGACGAATTGATTGTTCTCGATGTCAGCCGAAACGAACGCGATCCGGATGTCTTCTGTGCCGCGCTGGAACGGATCTCCGCCGGTTGCTTCGCGCCAATCGCCGCTGGGGGTGGTATCACAAGCGTCGACCATGCCAAACGGCTGCTCCGTTCTGGCGCGGACAAAGTCGTGCTCAATTCCGCTCTTTCCGATGATGCGGCTCTTGTCCAGGCGATCGCTAAGCAGTTCGGTCAGCAGTGCGTAGTCGGCGCGGTGGACGTCAAGCACGAGGGCGGGGGCAGTTATGCCGCCTACTCGCACAATGGCAGCGAACGCATCGATGTGCCGGTCGACAAATTGCTCAGCAGGCATGCAGAAGGGTATGTGGGCGAGCTGTACCTTAACTGCATCGATCGCGACGGCACAGGCCAGGGCTATGATTTGGCGACACTAGATCTATTGTCTAATGACTGGACGCAGCCCGTGATCATAGCCGGCGGTGTCGGCAACGCCACGCACCTCGTGGCCGGTCTTGCCGATGATAGGGTCGATGCCGTAGCCACGGCCCATTTGTTCAATTTTGTCGGCGACGGATTGAGAAAGGCCCGTCTTGCTCTGCACGACAGCGGCGTCAAATTAGCCGAGTGGCCCGATCTCAGCACGATCGACCTATGCGCTCATCAGCGAGAGTCGTCATGATCGACCGCGCTCTGGTCGTCGGCCTCGGCAGTATCGGCAAGCGACACCTGCGTCTGCTACGCCGCGCATTACCTGAGGCCGACATCCGTGTGCTGCGTCATTCGCCTTGTGAGGATCCGATCGAATTCGCCAATGGCTGTTTCGACCGTATCGAGGCCGCCAGAGCGTTCGCACCTAATCTGGCGATCGTCGCAAACCCCGCTCCGTTTCATTTACCCGTTGCGCGGGCGCTAGCCGATGTAGGCAGTCATTTGTTGTTGGAAAAGCCACTGTCCGATCGTGTGGAAGGTATTAGCGGACTAATTTCGCAGTGCCGAAGGCAGCAGTTGCAACTGCAGGTCGGGTACAATCTGCGGTTTATGAGCACGCTGCAGGCATTTAAGCAGGCACTGGGGACAAGGCGGATCGGCCGTGTACTCGGGGTGCGCTGCGAGATCGGGCAGTATTTGCCCAGTTGGCGGCCCAATGCGGACTACCGTAACGCGGTCTCAGCTCAGCGCGCGCTTGGTGGGGGAGCTCTCTTGGAGCTCAGCCATGAACTCGACATGCTGAGGTGGGTCTTCGGTGATGTCTCCTGGCTTTCAGCTTGGTTGGGCCGGCAGAGCTCGCTCGACATTGATGTCGAAGACAGCGCGATGATACAGATGGGCTTCGAAGATGGCGCCGTCGGTCAGCTGGGCATTGACTTCTTGCGACGTGACACGACGCGTGTTTGCACAGCGATCGGCGAGGAGGGCAGCCTCCGCTGGGATGCGGTCGCGGGTACGGTGTCCCTGTTCGATCCGCGATGCAAAGCGTGGGCTGTAATCGAGACCGAACCGGCACAGCGGGATGCGACATATGCCGCGCAGATCGCCGCTTTTCTCGGCGCGATCGAGACTGGTGAATCGGCCGAAGTCGCTGCTCAGGGCGGTGACGGACTGGAGGTTGTGCGACTTGTCGAAGCGGCACGCATTTCGGATGATGAGAACGGCCGCCGCGTCAAGATTGATGGATCCTTGCCGTGCTGACCGCTTTTGTTTTTGCACGAGGTGGTTCGAAAGGGTTGCCGGGCAAGAACATTAAGCCACTGGCGGGCAAGCCACTTATCGGCTGGGCGATCGAGCAGGCACTCGGTGTCGAGCGGATCGAACGTGTCGTGGTTTCGACTGACGATGCCGGGATCGCGGAGGTAGCCCGCTGGTACGGTGCAGAAGTGCCGTTCATGCGGCCCGATTGCTTTGCAGGTGATACCGCATCTGAGTGGGATGCCTGGCGCCATGCGCTGGAGACCATGCGCGATACGGAAGGGGAACTACCCGATCCCTTCATTTCGGTGCCCACCACCTCGCCCTTGCGGCTTTCGGAAGATATCGAGGCCTGTCTCGGTCGTTATTTCGAGGGCGACGCGGACATGGTGGTGGCGGTAACCGAGGCGCACCGAAATCCTTGGTTCAACATGGTCCGCACCCGCGAAGATGGCACAGTATTGCCGGTCAATAATCCCGACGGCAAGGTTGTTCGACGTCAGGATGCCCCGACGGTTCACGACATGACCACCGTCGCTTACGTGGCCGATCCTCGGCATATTCTGCGTTCGAACAGCGTCTTCTCGGGCAGGGTTCGTGCGGTCGAGGTTCCGGTCGAACGATCGATCGATATCGACACACCTCACGACTTCGCCATTGCCGAATTCCTCCTGACCCGAAGGCTGCAAGGCAAATGACCAGTTTACGACAACTCATGGACATGTCAGGCCGCCGGGTCGTGATTACTGGCGCTGCAGGAGGGCTTGGTCGGGTGATTGCTGACAGCCTTGCTGAAATGGGGGCCGACCTCCTGCTTGTCGATCTGGAGGGAGTGACGACATCCACTCTGGCGACCGAACTGGTTAATCGTCACGGTGTTGCAGCCACCCCGATGGCTTGCGACCTTGAACAAGCCGAGCAACGCTCGGCTCTTGCGGACATGGTGTTGGGCAGTGGCGGGGTGAATGTCCTGGTGAACAACGCTGCCTTCGTGGGTACATCGGGGTTGTCCGGTTGGGCCGAGCCGTTCGAGAAGCAGAGCGTCGAGACTTGGCGTCGCGCGTTGGAAGTCAACCTCACCGCGGTCTTCCACCTGTCACAACTGCTCACACCTGCATTGAAGGCGGGTCCGGGCGGAAGCATAATCAATATCGCTTCGATCTATGGGCAATGGGGTCCCGACTGGTCGCTGTACGAAGGTACCGAAATGGCAAACCCCGCGGCCTATGGTGCATCGAAGGGAGGGGTAATCCAGTTCACACGCTGGCTCGCAACCACGCTTGGTCCAGAAGTACGGGTCAATGCCATTTCTCCGGGTGGCATTGCGCGGAGCCAACCTGAAACCTTCGGCAGTCGATATGCCGCGCGTACTCCGCTGCGACGAATGGCCACTGAAGACGATTTCCGGGGGGCTGTCGCATATTTGGCTAGCGATTTGTCGGCTTATGTGACGGGTCAAATTATAGCCGTCGATGGTGGCTGGGGTGCGTGGTGAGGAGCGATAGCCGATGAAATTGCTCGCACGCCTTCAGTTCCGGTTTCGCACCATGCAAATCAGCCCCGATACTCAGCCGATGAATTGGAAAGCGTACCTTTCCTCCTTGGCGAAACGCCTAGCCAAGCGCAGGCTCGGTGGTGGAGACCACGCAAGCTTGCGAACGTGTTACGCTGGATACGACCGTGCAGACCAAAGCGGTGGCCCATCCCATCGCCAACCATCTGGTGATTCCCGGTCTCGAGTGACTGAGCCGATTGGTCAGACAGCAAGGGGTCAAGTAGCGCCAGTCATTCCTGCGGTTGGGGCGCCAGCCCCGGCGCGATATCACTTGACTGACCTACAGCCGGTGTCACAAAAAAGTCATAAGCTGCTTGCGCAAGCTTCGGATCATGATCTTAGAAATGTACTTAACTTGCGTCTCAAAATATTAATTCTCGCTTATAGCATTTCGCCTATACGTGGTTCCGAATATTCTGTTGGCTGGAATCATGTTAATAATCTTTCAAAATACTGCGACATAGTAGTTCTTTATGGGTTGGCCGGCCCCCATATGGGGGATATTGAAGAGATTGAAAATTTTTTAAGCAGGAATGGCGGATTGGAGGGAGTTCGCTTCGTTCCAATTATGCCTAATAAATTGGCTCGCGTGCTAAACTATCTAAACCGAAGGGGAGTTTTAGTATACTCATTTTATTTAGCATACCGAGTCTGGCATGCGCAGGCCGCTCGCAAGGCCCACGAACTGCTCGCCAAGCAACCGTTCGACTTGGTGCATTATCTGTGTCCGATAGGTTATCGAGAACCGGGCTTCCTTTGGAAGCTGGCAATCCCCTATGTTTGGGGGCCTATTGGCGGGATGGTGCCTGCACTTAGACTAAAAGGTATGCCACGACCGATACAGGTTACAATCAAGGTCGTTATGAAGAATCTTCTCAACTCACTTCAGTTGGCGACGTCTCGACGCCTACCCAAAGCACTTGCTCGCGCGGACAGGGTTGTTGCTGCTACTAGCGAAAATCTTGAAGTCATTTTCAGGCGTTTTAGAAAAGTCTCACAACGCATCCCAGAAAATGCAATACCCGACGAATCAATTAAGACCCCCCTCGTCGCAGTAAATCGCGATAGATGTAAAACAATCAAAATAATTTGGATTGGCTCGCTTGATCATCGAAAATCGCCCGATCTTCTTATTGATGCAATGGAACGGGTTCAATCTAATAGCTGGCATCTAGACGTTGTCGGGGATGGACCGTTGGCCTCAAAGATTAAATCGATGGTTGCCGCTAAAGGATTGAAAGGAAAGATCACCTTTCACGGCGTAATTCCAAGGGACGAAGTCATGGCCCTTCTGGAGCGGGCCGACCTTCATCTCATAACCAGCATGAACGAGGGTAATCCAACAACCCTTTGGGAGGCAATGGCGGCCGGCGTCCCGACGCTTAGTCTCGATCACAGTGGAATGCATGATGTCATTTGCGCGCGCTGCGGTGTGCTAGTGCAACCGACAGTGTATGAGGAAACGTGCGATAAGATCGCATCAGAAATTAGAACTCTTCTGGAACATCAAGGAAGATTGGAGCAACTGATGAGTGGCGTCGTTGAATGCCGCAAGCAGCATCTGTGGAGCCAACGCAGCATCGAATGGCTTAACGTTTATCAGTCTGCAATTGTGCACCATCAACAATTACGAGAATTGAAATGAGAGAGCGCTACTTTCTGTCGGAGCGGACGTTTTCATCGGCCACATTTGCTGAAAGCACTGGTACGAGAAGATTGTAACGTATGTGATTTCGTATTATACAACTCCTTTGACAGAAAGGGGCTGGCTGAACCAAGCGTTCAGTGATGTCGCCTCGCATATCTAGGTTGTTGCGGGCGATACGGGCTGAAACCTTCAGGCGAAGTTGCACTTGATCAGGACGAGAGCGTTCAGAGGACTATCTTCCAGCCCAGTGAATGCGCCAACTTTTTCATTTCATGCGACTATGACCCGGAATAATCGAAATGCGCTCTAATGTAAGAAACTGAAAATGAAACATTTTTTATACCGCATTCGCTTTTGGGTAACAACAAGGCGCATCGGACCAGACATCCCGCTCACGCACTGGATGCTCCATTTCCCCAGCCTTGGGCGCTGGCTGGCCTCCCGTAAGTTACACCGTTTCGGCCAGGACAGTGTGCTACGCCCATTCTGCTACCTTGTGGAAACACATCAGATTGAAATTGGCAACCGTGTGGTTATCCGTCCCAATTCAATGCTCATGGCCGATAATCACGCGCGTATCTTGATCTGCGACGACGTTTTAATTGGCGCCGGAGTCCATATTTACGTAAACAACCATCGGTTCGATCGGATCGACATTCCCATCGCCCAGCAGGGCTATTACGAGTCCAAGGATGTAGTAATTGAAGACGATGTCTGGATAGGAGCCAATGTCGTTATTCTGCCCGGAGTCCGCGTAGGCCGTCATTCCGTGATCGCTGCCGGCAGCGTTGTTACCAAATCGGTGGAACCTTACACAGTTTATGGTGGAGTTCCTGCTCGCAAGATCAGAGAGATTAAACAAAGATGATCGATTTTCTCATTGTTGGCACGTTTAAGTCAGCTTCCTCAACCATCGCGTACGAACTGGGCAAACATCCTCGCATCGATATTCCGAAGCCCAAGGATCCATACTTCTATCTCGCGCAGATGTGCAAAGGCTTAATTGGACCAGATGGCTTCGTCGAAGAGCAAGATGCCTACTCGGTCTATGATCGCGCGACTTTCGAGGCGCTGTTTCGGCACGATGGCGTGCCAAGGCTCAAGGGAGAAGCGACACCCATGTACCTGTATTGCCACGAACATGCGATTCCGGCGATCCAGGCCGACAATCCCGACACGCGGATCATCATGCTGCTGCGCAACCCAATCGACCGCGCCTATTCAAATTACATGCATAATGTCAAAGACGGCTATGAGACACGCAGTTTTGCCGAGTGCATCTCGAGCTGGGAAGAAACCGAGCATCTGCCGCTACATCCGTTCTTCCATTATGTCCGCGCCGGATTCTACTTCGAACAGGTCGCTGCCTATACACGGGCCTTCAACCGAGTGAAGATCGTTGACTACGATGACGTGAAGCGGGACCCGAGCGGGGTGTTGAACGAAATTGCTACTTTCCTTGGCATTGAGCCCAGCTTTCTGCCGCACAAAGCGATAAGGTTGAACAAGTCCGGCTCACCCCGCTCGCACTTACTGCATGAGTTCATTCGTCGAGAATCCTTGCTGAAAAAGGCAGCACGCCCGCTTTTTCGCACTATTGTTCGAGACGCATCGAAGCGCATCGCACTTTCAGAGTTTGTCAAGAATTTCAATATCAAGACCGCAGAAATGGCACGAGCAGACCGTGCGGCTTTGGCATCGATCTACCATAATGACGTCGCTTTGCTGACGAGTAGGCTAGGCATAGATTTTGCGAGGAACTGGCGCCTGTAATTATGGCCATTCTTATACCGTGATCAAGTCATTTTTGACTCTTAACGCCCTCCAGATCGGAGGGATGGGCCTTGGTTATTTGACCATTGCCTACCTGGCGCGCTGGCAGGGACTGGACGTGCTTGGGGAGTACCTATTTCATCTGAATTCGGTCATCATATTAGGAACGTTAGCCTCAATGGGGCTGCCCACCATCGTGCAGCGGCTCGGGGCACAGCTGAATGGCACTCAGATCCAAATTGCGACATGGATAATGGTGCGACGCCAATGGCTGAATATGATCGGCATCGCCGGAGTGGGCAGTTTCACAATTCTGATGCTCAACAAAGATCAGCGGCTGACGCTGTTTTCTGGTGGGCAGTTGGGGCTTTCGGCATTTAGCTTCGCACTCTTTTTAGTATTGCTGGAAACGATCCGAATCTCTCGGGGGACACTGCTGTCGGAGACCTTGCGTAATGTCGCACGACCGGTACTGTTACTGGTCCTTTTGCTTTCGAGCGTCGACATCGGCTGGGCCGTCCTCGCAAGCATACTGGGCACCCTCAGCATCGCGCTGGCAGGTTATTCCCGGTTACCTCCAGGCCAATTTAGCATGGATCCCAGGGATCGCGTCAAGTTAGAAGACTATGTGGCGAACCGCGGTAGGGACATGAGAACGTTGGTTCTCCTGAATGTAACTGGGTTAGTCGTCAGTTCAATTGACATAATTCTATTCGGCCTGCTCTATGACCAAGCCGAAACAGGCGCCTACGGTGCCGCAAGCCGCTTCGCAATGCTGATCAATGTAGCGCTCCTTGCTGGTAACGCTCAGATGGTGCTGCAGGTGGCGCGCGTCGCCGACAAGGGTAAGGACGATGTCGTAAGCGTTGAACAGTTGCGCAAGCAAGTGAAGTTGGTGCGAATAATGGCGACGTCATTGCTTGCGGCACTCTGCGCCACGCTCCCTTTATATGCTTGGGCTCTAAGTATCCCCTTTGCCAAGCTTTGGCCCTATTTTCTCATTGTTGCTCTTTCTTCTTGGCTTCAAGCAATGTTCGGTCCGTCCAATATGTTGCTTGTGCAGACGCACCAGACAATGCGTTTGATAGCCTATAATGGCGTTGGCATTCTCGTTTTTCTTTTCGTGGCATTCGCGCTCCACCGGGGAGGCTTCGTGTGGGCCGTGCCTATGGGAGCTGCAGTTGCCGCCAATTTGGTTAAGATGCTCAGTTGGCGTCGTTTTGGTCATTATCATGGTATCTATATTTGAGCGAGCGCATATCGATGTCCCATACAAATAGGATCTGCTTTTTAGGAAACAATACAAAGACCGAATTCTATCAAAAAGTCTCCGAATACATAGATAGAGAGCGAACTCGCGTCAGTTGGATCGTCGTAAATTCAGTTCAATATGATGAACTTCTACAATTATTCGACAAAGAAGACATTCTATACCTTCCCCTCTCGACACCAGAACTCTGTGAGCCTTTCAATATCAAGATCAATGACCTCTTATTTGCTGACCGGCGACTGAAGCAAATCAAACCACAGGGACTGCATTATCTGAGAGCCATCCAAAAACCGATCTTCGACTTCCTGAATGGCGACTTGCCTACGCTGGTAGTTGGTGAACTGACCTATGGACATGAGGTGCTGACCTATCGGCTGACCGATCAGCTATTGGCTAATTGCTACTGGATATCGCCTTTTCTGACCCGGGTTCCGACCGGCCGGTTCGCATTCTTCTCCGATGAAGCCTTTTCGCGCGAGGCCCTGCCCTCTCTGAGTGAGGAACTCTCAGACGAAGAGGAAGACGAAGCCGTCGACTACCGACAGATGAACCGCAAACACATCGAACGCCAAAGTAGCGCGTATTTCTTTGCGGGCAAGATCCACAGTTTCCTATCTAAGGCGCGCTACGACGCGGTAGATCCTAGCTGGAACAGCAATACTCGCGCCGAGAGGCTGAGGAGAAACGTGATCTATATGGCCAATCGAATATCGTATCATTTTGTGAAGAAAGTGGGGATCGAGGCAATTAGCTGCTGCAAGGGTCGATCAGTAATCTTCCCATTACACCTTGAGCCCGAACTGAATATCGATACTTGTGGCCGCTATTGGGACAATCAATTTGAAACGATTTTAAAGATCTGGCGCCAGCTTGGCCCCGACGACCAATTGTTCGTTAAGGAGCATCCCGTCGCGATTGGCAATCGAGGCGCTCGCTGGTATCAGCGACTGACGGAGTACCCTAATTTGAAATTGCTGGATCATTCTGTTCCAATTGAAGATTTGCTTAATAAAATTGACTACATTTTTACCATCAGCGGGACAATGGGACTCGAGGCGGCGCTAAAAGGAAGCAGGGTCTTTTGCCTAGCGCCTACCTCCTATGATCGGCTCGAAAATGTCGTATCTCCAACGATCGCAGACTTCCGTGCTGCACGCAATATCGATGACCTTTACGAAACGTTGCGGTCCAGGAAGACTACCGCCTGGTCGGTCGATGAGTATCTTCAGCATCTTAAACGTCATGCTTTCCTTGGCGACCCCGAGGGAGACCGCATCGCCAACTACGATTCATGGCGGCCACGCAACCTTAGCCGTGTCGCGAATGCATTTGAGTTCGCATTGAGTCATATTGAACAAATTCATGTTAGGCAAACACCATGATCAGGGCATGGCACGAAACAGCGAACATGCAATCGACGACCAATCATAGATCAGATTGGCTCTTCTACCTTTCGATTTTTTCTATCGCGCTTCCGTCCCCATTCTTGATCAACATCGATGACCAAATTATATTTGCACACTACATCGTCCTATTAATGACTGTTCCAGTCATGATTGCCCAGGGAAAGATCTTTATAGCTCCAATACTCCCAACGACCGCAATGATTTTTATATCCACAATCGCAAATGCGGGAAATACGTCGCTTCAGGTTGCGGCTTTTCACTTATTTCACCTTGCTGCAGTATCAACACTTTCATCATACTGGTTTAAGCAGTCTTTGAATTCGGCAAAAATTGTATTAACCTCCTACGTTATTTTAATATTTTTTTCAGAAGCAATAATATTGCTAAATTTGCCCGATGTAGTGGCTAGTTTTTCAATCATAACTGAAGTGAATTCCGGAGCGCGTCGCATAGCAGCCTTCGCCACGGAACCGGCCTTCGCGGGGCTTGTCATGCTTATCATGAGTCGGTTCGTCCTGATGCACGATCCAGCCTGGATGACCAAGTATCGGCAGGCTCTAATTCTCATAGCGATGTACTTGACGCAATCATTCATTTCCTTCTTGTCTGCACTCCTGCTGCTGGCAATGCTCCAGCGTCGCATGCGCTACTCCCTTGGTTGGACGATTATAGGGGCATGTCTCCTGCTTTCGGCTTTCGCCGCCTCTGGATATTTTTCTCAGCGAGTGGAAGGCATCGACACGTCTTCTGGCTTCATGGGAATGGGCAGCGGAACGATCCGAATATTGCCCTTAGCTTACCTTTTCGAAGCAATTACCCAGAATCCGTTAGCGATAATTATTGGTGCTGGGGCAGGATCTTTTCAGGATGAATTTTTCATAGCGATCGGGCAATACTACACAAAGAACGACCAATTATCAGGGCATATGGCGGCTATAATATATGATTATGGCATCGCGGCAGTAGCCCCTTTATTTTTTTGGAACCGACCTAACGAAATGTTCGATAGAATAATATACTTTTTCTTGATGATTTTGGTTTTCCTCAATACTGGAATAGGATCTTATCTCTTTCTAATTTTCGGCGTTTATTCAATAATCGAGCAGAGGAACCGCGTTCGTGTACAGAAGAATTATAGAGAGAGCAATCAGTCACGCTAAAGGCCTCGATTATAAGGTCCATGACAACATTTCTATGAGCGAAATAGCACGAATGGCTTTCCGTCAGGGCCTTATGCTGTCGCGAGGGCTGTTACGGTTGCGCAAGCCGGTATTCTTGGCTCGCGGGGTTACTATCCGGAGCCCCAGGAAGGTTCATTTCGGGCGCTTCTGCAAGATCGAGGAAAATTGCCTGATCGAGGGACTATCATGCGAAGGCATCGTGATCGGTAACGGTGTCTCGATGGGGCGATTGGGCCGGATCCGTGCTACTGGAACGCTGGCCGAACTAGGCGTCGGTGTGCGCATAGGAAATTTCGTTGGCATGGGCGATTTTTTTTATCTCGGTGCGTTCGGGGGCATCGAGATCGGGGACGAGACGATAGTCGGCGAACGCTTCACCGTTCATAGCGACAATCACGATTTCGCTGATCAAGACACCGCAATCCGCCGTCAAGGTACTACGGGCATGCCCGTTCGTATCGGCGCACGGTGCTGGATCGGCAGTAATGTAATCCTACTCGGGGGTGTCGAGATCGGCGATGACGTCGTAATCGGTGCAGGCTCCGTGGTAACAAAGTCCTACCCGTCTGGCAGCATAATCGCGGGAAATCCGGCGCGATTGCTTCGCAACCGCTTTGCCCCGGAGACGTCGGAGTGAGCAGACCTGTTATCCTGGTCGACGGCCACGTGCTGGATGGCAAACCGCAGGGCAGTAGCGCTTATGTCGCGGGGCTCTATCGCGCAGTTGCCGAAACCGGCACCGTAGATCTGAAAATCGCGACCCATTCGGCCGAGAGCCTTACTCGCTGGAAACTTGAGGGTCCCAGTATCGACTGGGTGCCGATTGCAGCGCACAACAAGTACTATCGTCTCGGCATCGATATGGCTAGAATTCAGGCGCGCATAGCCCCTGATTTTGCCCATTTCCAGTATATTACCCCTATTTTTAAGCTCTGCCGATGGATAAATACAATACACGACCTACTTTTTCTTGATTACCCTCAGTATTTCCCCCTAGATTACAGATTTCGAAATGGGCGTTTGTTCAGGATTAGCGCAAAGAGAAGCGATTTAATTCTTACGGTATCGGAATACTCTCGCAACTCCATTATTCGTCATTTCGGCATCGACAAGGCGCAGATCCATGTTACACGAAATTCGCTCGATCGATTTGTCGGTGCGCCCGAAGAGGCAGTAGAGGGGCTTCAGGCTGGGCACTTTATCGTATACGTAAGTCGCTTCGAGCCTCGTAAGAACCAGCATATGCTCGTCCGTGCTTTTGCCAACCTGCAAGACGAACTGCCCCGGAGTTTCCGGCTTGTCCTAGTCGGCTATCCGGCGCTGCCTTACCCCGAGCTGGAGGCCGCTCTAGCTGCAGTTGGGGGCCGTGTCAGAGTGCTCAGCGATGTCTCCGATGCGCAACTCACTTGGCTTTACAGGCATGCTGCGGGCTCGATCTATCCCTCCCGCGCAGAGGGCTTCGGGATGCCAGTGATCGAAGCTGTGGCCGCTGGAGGAGTGTCTTATTGCGCCGACAACACAGCCATGTCGGAACTGGGCGCTCATGTTCATGGCATGTTCGACGCTGGAAGCGCCGAACAAATTCGCGACACACTCTTACAAATTGCCGCAGGTCGCAATGCCGAGATCTCCGGGGAAAAGCAGGCTAGGGCTGCAAGCGCATTCTCGTGGAAAACAGCAGCAGCCACACTTCTGGAGGCGATCCATGTTTGAGGGGGTCAAAACGGCAATTATTGGCACCGTGGGCGTACCAGGGAAATATGGCGGCTTCGAAACGCTCGCTGAGAATTTGGTACGCTTCGCTTCCGAGCGCAGGAAACCTCCATGCCTTACTATATATTGTAGCGCAAATGCATACGAGCAGCGGCCCGACACCTATATGGGCGCGCACCTGACCTATCTTCCTGTCAGCGCCAACGGGCCACAGAGTATCATCTACGATATTCTGTCTATGCTCTCAGCAGTACGATCGGGTCATGAACAACTGCTTGTCCTCGGCGTTTCGGGTTGCATCGCGCTACCGCTACTCCGTCGGTTCAGTCGAGTGCGTATCCTGACTAACATCGACGGAATCGAATGGCGCCGCGAAAAGTGGAACGCAGCCGCAAGGTGGTTTCTCCGCTTCTCGGAACGGTTGGCTGTGCGTTATTCGCACGTGGTCATCGCTGACAACCAGGCGATCGTAGATTACGTTTTCGAAAACTATGGGCAGAAATGCGAGCTGATCGCCTATGGTGGGGACCATGCCCTCGCGACATCGCCCGGCGATATAGGAGATCTTGGCTTACCTCGGAGATATGCGCTCGGCCTTTGCCGTATCGTTCGGGAAAACAATGTCGAGATGATTCTAGAAGCGTTTCGACGAGTTCCGACTGAACCGCTGGTTTTCGTAGGGAACTGGGCTGCCAGTGACTACGGTCGAGAATTGCGCTCCAAATATGACGGCGTGCCGAATCTGTACCTGCTTGACGCGATCTATGATCCCGGCCAGTTGCGTGCTGTGCGCGATGGCGCATCGCTTTATATACACGGACATTCGGCAGGCGGAACCAATCCCTCTCTGGTCGAAATGATGTATTTCGGCCTACCGATAATCGCTTTCGATTGCTCCTTCAACCGATATACGACTGAGGAACGCGCGCGTTATTTTAGTGACGCCGCAGAGTTACATGCTCTGTTGGAGGATCGCGAAGGCTTGCAATTATTTGTGAACGACGGCCATCACATGGCTGAGATTGCAAGCAACCGATACACGTGGCGAAGCGTGGGCACCGCTTACTTCAAACTCCTAGGGTACTAGTATCTGCCCCCATCCCCGCCGCGGAGGAAACGCTCTCAAAGCCAATCGACGCAATGCAGAAGGGATATCTCGAGTGACACGCAAGGGAATCATTTTGGCGGGGGGATCAGGGACGCGGCTCTATCCGTTGACCCGTGGAGTCTCCAAGCAGCTCATGCCGGTCTATGACAAGCCGATGATCTACTACCCGCTGAGCACGCTGATGCTGGCCGGGATCCGCGAAAACCTAATCATTACCACGCCCGAGGATGCCGATCAGTTCAAGCGCGTGCTCGGTGACGGTTCTGCTTTTGGCGTGTCAATCTCCTACGCCGTACAGCCCAGCCCGGACGGCCTAGCCCAGGCCTTTCATATCGGCGCAGACTTCGTTTCTGGCAGCCCCAGCGCCCTCGTACTCGGCGACAATATCTTCTATGGCCACGGCCTGCCGCAACTGCTGCGCAGCGCGAACGAGCGGACCGAAGGCGCCAGCGTCTTCGCCTACCGCGTCAATAATCCTGAAGCCTACGGCGTCGTTGCTTTCGATGCCGATGGCCGGGCCAGCTCGATCGAGGAGAAGCCAGCGCGGCCCAAGTCGAACTACGCAGTGACCGGACTCTACTTCTACGACGAAACCGTTGTCGATCGGGCCCGCAGCCTGAAGCCCTCGCCGCGTGGGGAGCTTGAGATCACCGATCTCAATCGCCTTTACATGGACGAAGACCAGCTCTCGGTCGAAATCATGGGGCGGGGCTATGCCTGGCTCGATACCGGCACGCACGGCTCGCTGCTCGATGCCGCCACCTATGTGCGCGTCATGGAAGAGCGGCAGGGCCTGAAGATCTGTTGCCCTGAAGAAATTGCCTGGCGGCAGGGCTTCATCACCAATGCCGAACTCGAAGCCATTGCCCAGCCGCTACGCAAGTCTGGCTACGGCGAATATCTTCTGCAAATGCTGACCCAGAAGCGCCCGCTGTGAACATCATCGAGTGCAACATTCCCGGACCTCTGATCATCGAACCGAGAGTGTTCGGCGATGATAGGGGGTTCTTTATAGAAAGCTGGAATGCAGCCGCTTTTGCCGAGGCGGGCTTGGATCTGACCTTCGTGCAAGACAACCATAGCCGCTCGCAGAAAGGCGTGCTGCGCGGGATGCATTTTCAGAACCCCGGCCCTCAGGGCAAGCTTGTTCGCGTCGTACGCGGCGCAGTGTTCGATGCCGTTGTCGACCTGCGCCGCTCCTCACCTACGTTTGGAGACTGGACCGGTGTCCTCCTATCGGCAGAAAACAAACGCATGTTTTGGGTTCCCGAAGGCTTTGCTCATGGCTTTCTAACTCTCGAGGACGACACCGACTTTCTCTACAAGTGTACTGCGCCTTATGCACCGCAACACGAGGTCAGCCTCGCATGGGACGATCCTGCTGTTGACATCGAGTGGCCACTTGAAGGGATACAACCAATTCTCTCCCCCAAGGATGCTGCAGGCGTGGCGCTCGCAGACGTAAAGGCATTCACTTGAAGGCGCTGGTTACCGGAGTCAGCGGCCAAGTTGGCAAGGCCCTACTGGCGACGAGGCCGGAAGGGTGGACCTGCGTTGCGGTTGATCGCACTAGACTTGATTTCGCTGACGCCGATGCGATCGCGCGGCTCGTTAATGCCGAAGAGCCTGATCTCGTGCTCAATGCCGCAGCCTATACCGCTGTTGATCGAGCCGAGAGCGAGCCGGAGCTTGCCCATGCGATCAACGCTGTAGCACCTGGCGCATTCGCCAAGGCGCTAGCTGGATCGGGCAAGCGCTTGGTTCAAGTTTCCACTGACTTCGTCTTCGATGGAGCGAGCGGCCGAGGCTACCAACCGCACGATACCAGAAACCCACTGTCCGTTTACGGCACCACCAAGGCAGCTGGCGAGGATGCTGCTGGACCTGAAGCGATCATTGTTCGTACCAGTTGGGTCTATGCCACCGGCGGGATGAACTTCGTGCGCACTATGCTACGCTTGATGCGTGAACGTAACGAGCTTCGTGTCGTTGCCGATCAGATCGGCTCACCAAGCTGGGCCACCGACCTTGCACGGACCATTTGGGCCATTGCAGAAAAGGACCAACCCGGCATCTGGCATCATCGCGATGCGGGCGTTGCCAGCTGGTATGACTTCGCAGTCGCAATCGCCGAGGAAGCTCATACTCTAAACTTGATCTCACGCATGCCCACCATCACCCCGATTGCCGCGGTGGATTATCCTACGCCTGCAAAGCGACCATCATCATCGGTTCTCGATGTCTCGGCCACCCGTGCCCTGCTTGGCGATGCCAACGTGCACTGGCGCACTAATCTGAAGACTATGCTAAAAGAGGAAGAGGCTCTTGGCTAACCTGCTCGTCACCGGCGGCGCCGGCTTCATCGGCGGCAACTTCGTTCATTACTGGGCGAAGCAGCACCCGAGCGATACGATAACCGTGCTCGATTGCCTTACCTACGCCGGCAACCGATCGACGATCGCTGATGTTGAGCAGGTCGAGCTCGTGATAGGAGACATTCGCGATACTGATCTAGTTGAAAAGCTCCTGCGTGAACGTTGCATTTCCACGCTGGTTCACTTTGCCGCTGAAAGCCATGTCGATCGTTCAATCACTGGCCCCGACGCCTTCATCGATACAAACATCCTCGGCACCAACAGTCTGCTCAAAGCTGCTCGCAATATATGGCTCGACCAAGGGTCAGGCCGCGATCACCGCTTCCACCACATCTCGACCGACGAGGTCTATGGCTCTCTCGGCCCCGACGATCCCGCGTTTAGCGAGACCACACAATATCAGCCGAACTCGCCCTATTCGGCCTCGAAGGCCGCGTCCGACCACCTCGTACGCGCCTATCACCATACCTATGGGCTGCGCACGACAACAACAAACTGCTCGAACAATTACGGACCCTACCATTACCCAGAGAAACTCATCCCGCTGTTCGTGCTGAACGCGCTCTCGGGGAAGCCGCTGCCGATCTACGGCGATGGCATGAACGTACGAGACTGGCTCTATGTCGAGGATCACTGCCGGGGCATAGAAGCAGCGCTACATAAAGGACAGCCGGGCGAAACCTACAACATCGGCGGAGGGGAGGAGCTGCCCAACATGGCGGTAATCGATCGTATCTGCGAAGAAGTCGATCGCGCCTTTGCGGAGATTGACGGTCTCGCCGAACGTTACCCAAATGCACCCGCGGCAAAAGGACGTCAGACTAGCCTGGCTTATTCATGAGCCCGCTGCACTGGGGTGTTCCGGGTTTGGTGCGT
>CAZBMR010000028.1:0-38799 GCA_964492695.1 uncultured Lentimicrobiaceae bacterium | reverse complement strand
GTGTTTTTTCCCATGTAGTATTCCAGCAGTTCGTGGATCGACATATCGCGCCTGAGTATTACAGGGTCGAGGCGCATGGTGGGTCCAATGAAGTGCCTGAATTCATCCGGCGAAATTTCTCCGAGTCCTTTAAATCGCGTGATTTCAGGGTTTGCACCCAGTTTTTTGAGTGCAGCCTGGCGTTCTTCCTCCGAATAGCAGTAGATGGTTTCTTTTTTGTTGCGCACCCTGAAGAGCGGTGTTTGCAAAATGTAAACGTGTCCTGACCTGACAAGGTCGGGATAGAACTGCAGGAAAAAGGTGAGCAGCAACAGCCTGATGTGCATGCCATCCACATCGGCGTCGGTGGCAATCACAATGTTGTTGTAGCGCAGGTTTTCGAAGCTTTCATCAATGTTGATGGCTGCCTGCAGCAGGTTGAACTCTTCGTTTTCGTACACGATTTTTTTCGACAATCCAAAGCTGTTCAAGGGCTTGCCCTTCAGGCTGAAAACGGCTTGTGTTTGCACATCACGACTTTTGGTGATGCTGCCTGAGGCCGAATCGCCCTCGGTGATGAAAAGGGTGGTCTCGAGTCGTTTTTCGTGGTTGGTGTTGAAATGGATGCGGCAGTCGCGCAGTTTTTTGTTGTGAAGGCTCACCTTTTTCACGCTTTCGCGGGCCAGTTTTTTGATGTTGGCCATGTCTTTGCGTTCGCGTTCGCTTTGTAAAATCTTCCGGTGGAGTGCTTCTGCCGTATCCGGATTGATATGCAGGTAGTTATCGAGGTGCTTCTTGATGATATCTCCGATGAATGTGCGGATGCTCCTGCCGTTGGGTTCCATGTTTTGCGAACCCAGTTTTGTTTTTGTTTGCGACTCAAACACAGGCTCTTGCACCTTGATGCTGATGGCAGCCACGAGCGAATTGCGGATGTCGGCCGTGTCGTAGTCCTTGTTGTAAAACTCCCTAATGGTCTTGACGATGGCTTCGCGGAAGGCATTTTGGTGTGTTCCGCCCTGCGTGGTGTGCTGCCCGTTCACAAAGCTGTAATATTCCTCGTTGTAAGTGTTGTTGCTGTGTGTGAAGGCGCACTCAAAATCCTCTTCCCGTATGTGGATGATGGGATAGGTCATGGTTTCCGGCCCGGCCATATTGCGCTCCAGCAGGTCGAGCAAACCGTTTTTGGCATGGAATTTTTGCCCGTTGTAAACAATGGTCAGGCCATTGTTCAGAAACACATAGTTCCACAACATCTCCTCCACATATTCGTGCAGATAGCGGTAGTTTCCAAAAATTTCTTCGTCGGGCACAAAACTGATGAGCGTTCCTGACTTTTCGGCTGATGGTTCCACGGCAGCATCATGCACAATGTCGCCCTGACGGTATTCGACCACCTTGGTCATGCCCTCGCGGATGGATTGCGCCTTGAAATAACCTGAAAGGGCATTCACAGCTTTGGAGCCGACGCCATTTAGGCCGACCGATTTTTTAAACACATTGGAATCGTATTTCGCTCCGGTATTGATCCTGCTCACGCAATCAATCACTTTTCCAAGTGGCATTCCACGGCCATAGTCTCTCACCGTCACAAGGTTTTCCTGCACCGTCACTTCAATCGTTTTGCCGTTGCCCATCACAAACTCGTCGATGCTGTTGTCGATGATTTCTTTGAGCAACACATAAATACCATCGTCATGCGATGTGCCATCGCCAAGTTTGCCGATATACATACCCGGCCTCAGCCGGATGTGTTCTTTCCAGTCGAGCGTGCGAATGCTGTCGTCGGTGTAGTTTTCTGACATGTTCAGGAGAATAATTGCACAAAGGTAAAATTTCTGCGCTTTCTATGGGAAAGGCAGCCGAAGCTGTTATCAACAATTGTCAGGCGAGAGGCAAACAAATGGAGAAGGTGCTGCCTTTTCCAACTTCACTTTGCACATGGATGGTGCCTGCGTTGCGCTCCACAAACTCTTTGCACAAAATGAGGCCTAATCCCGAGCTTGGTTCACCGCCGGTGCCTTTGCGGCCTGTGCTTGCATCGAGACGGAAAAGATCGGCAATCATTTTTTCATTCATGCCGATGCCTGTGTCGCTGATGTGCAAACAAATTTCATTCTTACCCATTGTGCTGGAAGCAGTTACCGATCCACCACTCTTTGTAAATTTAACGGCGTTCGAAAGCAGGTTTCTCACAACCACATTCAGCATTTCGCGGTCGGCAGTGGCCATCGCCTTTGCATCTGTGTTGTTGATCAGTTGTATTCCTTTTGAGGCAGCTATCTCACGCTGCAGTGCCATGGCTTCGTCCACCGTTTCGTACAGTCCGACAGGAGCAGGATCAAATTCCATGCGTCCTGTGGCCGAACGCGCCCAGTTCAACAGGTTTTTCAACAGGTTATAGGCATTGCTGGCTGCTTTGTTGATTTCATCGGCAAACTCCTCCAGCTCAGGCTGTCCCAGTTCCTTCAGCTGGTCTTTCATGATTTTGCTCAGACTGGCAATGCCGATAAAAGGATTGCGAAGGTCGTGTGCAATGATGGAGAAAAATTTGTCTTTTTCCTGATTGGCCTTCAGGAGTTGTTCGTTTGAAATTTCGAGCGCCTGATGCGCCTGACGCAGCAGGATGTGATTGCTCACCCTAACCTTTAACTCCATGATGTTGAAAGGTTTGGTGATGTAGTCCACTGCACCGGCTGAAAAAGCTTTTACGATGTCTTCGATGTCGGTTTTGGCAGTGAGGAAAATCACTGGGATGTCTTTGGTTTTTTCGTTGCTTTTGATGTGCCGGCACACTTCATAACCGTCCATTTCGGGCATCATCACATCAAGCAACACCAGATCAGGTGTCAGGTTGCTTAAAATTTTGAGTGCATTCGTGCCATTGTTGGCAAAACTGAGTGTATAGTTGTCGCCCAACACGCTCGAAATAACTTTCAGGTTGTTGGCTTGATCGTCCACCACGAGGATCAATTTTTTTGTTGGGTGGTTGTCCATGGCTTCAATCGTGTTTAAAAATATGATGAATAACCTTCAACTGTGACTGAATGAGGTCGAAATCGAAGGCATCTACGGCCTGCTGCAGGGTTTTTATCTCCCCGTGCAAAAAATCCAGATGGTTTTCATTCGCAAATGCCTCAAGATCAATACCGAGTACCGTTATCTCGTCGGGCATCATAAAGAGCAACTGGTCGTTGATTTTTTGTGAGAATAGCTCCAAAAACAGCTGTTTCACTTCGGAACTGAGGTTATTTACATTCATGTCCTCAGCAGCCTGCGCCGCTTCAGGTGGTTTCTGTGCAGATAGCTGATGTGGCAGAAAACGCATCATTTCGCTGATGAAGGATTTCTTTTGAACGGGTTTCCGCAGGTATCCGTCAAAAAGGTTGAGCAACTTCTCCACCTCACTCTGCATGGTAGATGCAGTGAGCGCCACCACCGGGATATGGCTGGTTTGAGGCATGTTTTTGATGCGGGTAGTAGCCTCAAAGCCATTCATTCCGGGCATTCTGATGTCCATAAAAATGAGCTCGGGAAGATAGGTTTTGGCCATTTCAACGGCCATTTCCCCATTTTCAGCTTCTGCCACCTGCACATTGATATCTTCAAGGTAAGCGTTCAGCAACTGACGGTTATAGGGGATATCGTCTACAATGAGCAGGCGCGACCCCATAAAACTCACCTGTTCATCGGCCCAAATGTAGTTTTTATCTTCCGCCAGCGATTCAAATCCGACCCTGACATCATTAAACTCCACTTTAAAGGTGCTGCCTTTTCCCTGTATGCTCTCGGCACTGATACGGCCATTCATCAGTTCAGTCAGACGTTTACTGATGGCAAGTCCCAAACCCGTTCCGCCGTATTTCCGGTAATCCTGTCCCGACTGTTGACTGAACGAGTCGAAAACAGAATGGATGTATTGTTCCGATATGCCGATGCCCGTGTCCTGAATGCTGATGCTGAAATCGATGCTATCCTCATTGTTGTTGATAAGTTCTACGCGGATGCTGACTTTCCCTTCGTGCGTAAATTTCACGGCATTTCCAACGAGGTTGAGGAGCACCTGCCGCAGCCTGATTTCATCAATGATGATTGTTTCGGGAAACCTTGCATCCACATGTGCTTCCATATCGAGTTGCTTCTCGCGTGCTTTCTGTTCAAAAAGCTGCATGATTTCTTTCAATATCAGCCTTAAATCTGCAGCTTCGGGAGAGATTTCCATGCGGCCTGCTTCAATTTTCGAGAGGTCAAGGATGTCGTTGATTAAAGACAGCAAAGCTTTGCCGCTGTCGAGTATCGTTTTCAAAAAGTCTTTCGACCGGGCATCCTGTGTGGTGTTGAGCATCACCTCGCTGAAACCGAGGATGGAGTTCATGGGTGTCCGGATTTCGTGGCTCATATTGGCCAGAAATTCGGACTTTGCTTTGTTGGCTGCCTGGGCTTTTTCTTTTTCGATGAGCAGGTTTTGTTCAAGTTCTGCGCGCACATGCAGGTTCACGATCATCTGACTGAAAACATAAAGGAGCTGCTTCTCGTTTTCGGTTGATTTACGAAGCTTTGTAAGGTAGTCGAATCCCACAAAGCCAATGCACTTACCCCTGCGCATCATTGGAACGGTGAGCAAGCTGCGGATGGCACAAGCCTGAATCATTTGCCTCAGCTTACCCTCTGGCAGGTGCGAGGTGTCTTCAACCAGAAACGACTGTCCTTTTTGATGCGTCTCAACCCAGTCTTGCATGTGTTTGACAGCCACCACTTTGCTGCTTTCTTCGCGGGGCGGAATTCCAGGTGCGCACCATTCATGGGTGTTGCGGCATGTTTGCGAGGCCTCATCGTAAATAAAAATGTTAGCTCGGTCAGCCTCCACAAAGGTTCCTATTTCGGCGAGGGAATCGTTGATGCCCGGCTCCATTTCAGAGAGGGGAAGGTTGATATATTTTGAGGCGATGTTCATCAGCAGGTTTTGCAA
Source organism: uncultured Lentimicrobiaceae bacterium (assembly GCA_964492695.1). GTDB lineage: Bacteria > Bacteroidota > Bacteroidia > Bacteroidales > F082 > JALNZU01. The sequence goes on along the minus strand of CAZBMR010000028.1, from coordinate 33,851 downwards.
TCCCGACATGGCTTCAAGTGCTGCATCCATCCGCATGCGCTCGGTGATGTCTTCCTTTACTGCCAGAAAATGTGTAATCTGGTTGTCCTCGTTGATGATGGGAGCGATCACGGCTGATTCCCAGAAAAAGTCGCCGTTTTTCTTTACATTTCTCAACCTGCCGCGCCATTCCCTGCCTTGCAGAATGGTCTTCCACAGTACTTCGGCATACTCCCTGCGTGTGGTGTCGGACTTTAAAATGCGCGGGTTTTTGCCCAATACCTCTTCAAAACTGTATCCTGTTAATTCGCAAAACTTGCGGTTCACATATTCGATGTTTCCCGAAGGATCGGTGATGACGATCGATGCCGGATTTTGCTCCACAGCCTTGGTGAGCTTCAGGTTTTCATCAAGGGTGGCTTTGTGCCGTTTGATCAGGTCGATCAAATCGTCGAGCAGTTTTTCATCGCTTGAACCCGTTTGTCCTTCGTGTTGCTCGTCGAGCCGGTATCGCTTGAGCTCTGTAACAGCTTTTCTGATTTTATTCAAAATCTGCTGGTTGGTTTCTGCCTCCCTCTTGCTTCTTTTGTAGGCTTCCCTTAATTCCAGCGAGCTGATATCCAGTGAGTTTACAAGTAATTTTGCGTCGTCTTCAAATCCCTTGTATGATTGTTCCACATCGGCTAACATGCCCATTAAGGCAGGTGGTATGTTTTCGACCGAGCCGAAATGTCGCCTTATCTGCCTGAGCAACAGTTTGTTTTTAATTTCCATGCCTGTCGTCTCCTATTCTTTGAAGACGGTGATCGTCATGGTTTGGTTGTGTAGCTCACAATGTTGTTCAAATGGTTTCATCGGGCATATTTCGCCGTATGAATAGAAGCCCGTCATCACGGCCTGAGGGCCCAGCACGGTTCGGATGGCTTCGAGCTCTTCCTCAACACGCTGTTTGAGCACGAGTTTTCGGCCCACACAACTGATCAGAATGGCCAGATCGGGATTGGAATCACGCAGGCTCATTGACGACATCTCTGCGGCATCGCTGGCTCCGTCGATCAGACGGTCGAAGCTGGCTTTCATCAGCCTGACATTTGATCCCTGAGGTATGTCGCCGGCGAAGACCATGCTTCCGTTGGCTTCGTTTACCGAGAGAATGGTGCGAACCACGCTCGAAATGCCATCTTCAAGGGTGAGGCTGATAGGAAAAAGCAGTGCCGAAGAGGGGAGCTGACTGGCATAATCGCCAAGGTATTTTTTATAAAGGCCCAATGCCGGCTGCCCATCCAGTTCGTACAGAATGTTTTTTTCCGAACGGGTCACTTCACGGTCCACGCCAAAAGCATCCCAGCCCCCCATAGAGCCGTATCCCACCTTGATGGTCTCGCCATAAAAACCTATGGCCAGCACCAGGTTTGGACGTCCTGTTGTATTGTGAACAATCACGGTTTCGGAAAAGTAAGCCTGATCACCCGCGAGCCCGCCCGAAACAGCTACCTTGTTTTCGAGCACTGCATTGAATCCTTTGGTGAGTTCCGAACCGTTGATATTCAGCCCTTCTGAGATCACCAGCACATGCCGCAAATTGTCTTTTTTAAGCCGGGCTGCAAGACTGGAACCTGCATTATAACTTTGGTCCATTGATAACACTTCGTGAGCAACAACCTCAATATGCGTGTTTTCGAATTCAACAGCAGTGCAAATGAGGTGGTCATCAAACACATTCTCCTGGCATATCTCACCTGATGTTGAACATCCGGCCAGATCGGCCCCGGGGTAGGTTGTTTTGATGTGCGCAATCAATTCTTCGTTTTTCAGAAGGTCGCGGTTTCCAAAAATGAATACGAGTTGGGCACTGTTTCGCAATTGAAGGTCACGATCGCTTTTCCAACCTCCGGCAGTGGTATAAATCAATTGTTCAGTTTTCATGGTATTGTTTTTTTAGGCAGCTGTTGGTTGGCCGACTCACTATCAACCAGCTGTATGTTGTTGTAGATGAATAACTTTTATTTTAAAAGAAATCCGGCTACCAGCGCTGCAATGATGATGAGAAATGCCACCGACATGCCAACAAGTCTTTTGCGATAGGTTTCGGCTTTTGCCTTATGCAGCTGAATTTCTGATTGGTAGTTTCGGATATTGATGATGTTGTTGATTGTTTTCAGGAGGTTTTCAAAAAAGGCTTCATCCTTCAGGATGTAATCCATGGCGCCTTTTTTAAGCAGGGTAATTGCCGTAGTGAGTTCATTGGCAGAAGTGAGCATGATCACCGGAACCTTCCTGAATGGATTCACCCTCTTTTCAGGGCTTTTAAGCTTAAACATGATTTCGCCTCCGTTTTGTGCCTTGGCATCCATGCTGTCGAGGTAATAATCGAGCACGATGGCCACCGGAATAATCTCCGGATTTTTTTCGACAAAATCGAGCATTTTTTCGCCCGAATCAAAGTGCATCACATCGAACCCAAGCTCATTTTCAAGGCCTTTCTTGGTTGAAAGCGCAAATCCCACGTTGTCTTCCACCAGGAAGATCATTTCTTTCTTTTGCATAATTCTTTGTTAATTCGTTAGGTTTTTATCATTGTCCAGCATATCTTCCAGAAAACGGTTTTCTTCGACAATTTTACTGGTTTTTTCCTGAGCCTTGCGCCCCATCGCAAGCTCCATAAACAACCGCTTCAGGTTGATGCTTTCCGACATGGCTGCCGCAATCACAAAGAGCAGCAAAACGCTGAAGGTGGGGTTGGCCTCGCGCAGTAAAAACGCAAGGGTAATAATGGTAATGTTGGCGATGTAAAGTATTATGGAAGCCCTTTTATGACGCGCTCCTGTCTCGATGAGCAGGTGGTGCACATGTGTCCTGTCAGGTTTAAATGGTGATGACTTTTTGAGAATTCTTTCGGTAAAAACGCGCAGCGTATCATAAACCGGCAACAACAAAATGCCAACCACCACCACTGTGATACCCGAGTGACCTTCTGACAGGCTGTTTTCTGGCAGCAAATCGCCTTTGATGACAACAATACCAAACAAGGCCATCAAAAAACCAATGACCAGCGAACCGGTATCTCCCATGAAAATTTTCGCCGGATTGAAGTTGTAATAGAGGAAACCCAGCAATGCACCACCAAATGTGAAGGCCAGCAGTGCATAGAGCACATTTCCCTGACTGAATAAAATGATTCCAAGCACGATCGAATTAATAAAAGCCAGTCCTCCTGCCAAACCGTCGATCCCGTCGATGAGGTTAAAGGCATTGATCAAACCTGTGATGAGCAACACCGAAAAGGCGTATTGCGCCCAAACCGGCATTTCATATATGCCAAAAACGCCATTGAGAGAGGTGATGCGAATGCCGAAATAGGATATCGTGAGGGCAACACCTATTTGTATGAGAAATTTCAGCGAGGCCCTTAAATCAAGCAGGTCGTCGAAAATACCCATCGTAAACAACACAACCAGCCCAAGCAGCAAAACAAAATCAGAAAGCTGTCCGCGCAAGACCATCCAAATGATGGCCACACCAATAAATCCGGCAAAAAATCCAATGCCTCCCAGGGTTGGAATGGGTGCTTTGTGCACTTTTCGTTGATCAGGTTTGTCAACAAGCTGATATTTGTGGCTCAGCCGTATAATCACCGGAATGAGCAACAAGGTGAGCGTGAGGGCTGTGATAAAGCTGATGACATAGGGCAGGAAAGTGTCAACTGATGAATAGGCCTCAGTTTGCATAAAATTGAATTTGAGGTGTTTATAATCGAATCCTAAAAAAAGTCACACATTTTACTTGACACAAATATACGTAGATCACACGTCGTTTGTAACTTTTTTTTATTCATTTCTCAACGAAATGGATCAAGATACCAGCCAGCGTTTTGGCGAATTAAAATCGTCGCTGTTTTTTTTGGATTGAACTTTTTTATCTTTACATGCTAAAACAATAAGAAATTGACAACGCGACGGTATCAAATCGGATTTCTAACATCTTTCGACCCACTCGACAAACGCAAACTTTCGGGAATTACTTACCATTTGCTGAGGGCTGTCGAGCGCAACCTGGGTGATGTTGAACTATTAGGACCCATGACTACCCGGCGGCTGCTTAGTGGCCTGCTCAATCGCATCGGAAAAAAATTTAAACATCGCTACAACCTCGACCACAGCTTGTATATGGCCATGCGTTATGCTGGATATTTCAACAAAAAATTGAAAAACAAGCACTTCGATCTGATTATTGCACCAAGGTCATCAACCGAAATCGCTTTGCTCAAAACCAATATTCCTGTGCTCTATTATTCGGATACCACTTTTGCAAGTTTGTATAATTATTATGAGTGGTTTTCCAATTTCATGAGCCTGTCGGTGTATGAGGGCAATCTCATTGAAAAGCTTGCACACAAGCGCTCGCGTTGGGTGGTGTTTACCTCGCAATGGGCTGCCCAGTCAGCCATCGAACATTACCGAACGCCGGCTGAAAAGGTGCACATCATCCCTTTCGGACCAAATCTGGACGAAATACCACCCCGTGACAAAGTGTTGGTGCCCAGGCAGAACGAGGTATGTAAGTTGCTGTTTCTCGGTGTGGAATGGCAACGCAAGGGGGGCGACATTGCCTTCGAAGCGTTTAAAATCATGCAGCAGGCAGGCTTGAAGGTGTCGCTTACGGTTTGCGGTTGCCGGCCACCCGAAGGCGTGTATGATGACCAGATGCAGGTGATTCCGTTCGTCAACAAGAATAATTTTGATGAATACAAACGCTTTGAAGCGCTTTTGTATGAGCATCATTTTTTGATTCTTCCCACCCGAGCCGAGTGTTTTGGGGTGGTGTTTACCGAAGCAAGTGCCTACGCAATGCCCTCAGTTACAACCGATACTGGTGGCATCCCCGATGCTGTTGTAAATGGCGTGAATGGTTATCGCCTCCCGCTCAGTGCCAGAGGCGATGCGTTTGCAAAGCAAATCATGGATCTATGGTCGGATTATGAAGGAAAATACCTTCCCCTCTCCATGTCGTCGCGCAACTTTTTCGAACAAACACTCAATTGGGATGCCTTCACTGATAAAGTTAGGGCATTGCTTGAAAGAGACGGAGTTTGAAAAGTTTAAAAAGGAAAGGCAGCAGACAATAGAAACAAATGAATAAACCCGTCGTATAATCGGTCAAAATCGGAGGCAGCCATTTTTTCAGCATTCAGCAACAGGGAAAAACATCCCAGGAAACAACTCAGCAACAGGCAGTACTACAAGTCGATGATCGACTACAAGCCTGATGCAGCCCTGCTTATTGATGCAGAGGGTTCGTTGCTGCTGGCCAATGCTGCATTTGAAACATTGAGTGGATTCGATGAAAATGCGCTCACCGAGATGGTGGCCCGTCAACTGCTGCTTCAACTGCAAGATCAGTCAAATCCTTTTGAGATGAAACAGTTGCGCGAGTTTAAAGCGCAGCTGTTTTTACTCACAGCCGCTCACCAACTCATCAGGGTAGAGGTGGAGCTTTCGGAAATTGAGGGCCAAAAATTTCTTTGTGCCATGCGCCCGGCTCCCACAACGCCGGCTGCCGAATCGCCGGCCGACATCATGAAAAAGGAAACAATCAAAGCGGATGCCGGAGCCACACAGGTGATGGCTGGCCCCACTGTTGCCAATGCGGCCTGGACAGCCAACCAGCAACACGAAGTGAGAACGGCATTGAATGGCATCATGGGTTTTGCTTCGATGTTGCTCAAAGAAAAGCAGCTAACCGGAGACGAGCGTCTTGCAGGATATTTGGCGGGCATACAAAAAAATGGCCAGAAACTTATTAAGGTGGTTGAAAGCAACACCAACACAGGCTTCAGCAATGCAACCGTAAACCTGAGTGTGGTGCATGCGGGCGAGGTGATTGAAAGGCTTGTTTTTAAGCTGAAGGACGAAGCATTGCTGAACGACCTTGTTTTTGAACATGACAAACATCATGACTACAGGGTATTAACAGATGCAGCAGTTTTTGAGTTTGTGCTCCAATATTTTTTTGAGCGTGCAGTGAGGTTTTGTCGGTCAGATCGGATCAAAATTGGCATGAAAGCCATGGGCAACGAGGTGCTGGAAGTTCGGATCGACAACATTGGTTATGATTTTCCGGCTGAGCTTCGCCGGTGGATCAGTGGTCAGGCTGGATCAGACAAATACGCGCTTAAAGCAGCACTGCTTGACGAGGAGCCGGCCATCAAGCCGGTGTTGAATCAGTTGAACCGCATTCACGGCAAAATCTTTTTTGATGAAGCAGGCGATGATGGCGTGGTGGTTTCCATCCGACTTAGCACACTTCTCCACGAAAATTCCACGGATATCGAACTTGATCTGATGCACGACATCCGCCAGCAAAGCCCCAAAATTCTGATTGTAGAAGACGACAGAATCAATGCACAGGTACTGCGGGTTTATCTCAAAGACCTCGGTGAGGTGGAGCTGGCCTACACAGGCAACGAGGCCATGAACATCATCAGCAGGCAAGAATCAAAAGGTGTATCGTTCAACTTTATTCTTATGGATATCGGCCTGCCCGAACCATGGAATGGTGTTTCGCTCAAATCGCATATTCAGCGCAGCTGGAAGCACTATGCCGAAGTGCCTTTCGTGGCGCAAACGGCTTACGCCCACCAAGATTGGGCCGACCTTATCGAGTCGGGTAGTTTCGCCGGATGCCTGGTCAAACCCATTCCTCGCCTCGACCTGCTATACATGATGAAAAGACTCCTAAATTCGGGATAATGTGTCGGAATGCCCGCATGCCCGGGCATAGGTATTATTAACAGTATTTTTTTTGTTGACCTCGGTATCAAAAGCGCCATTATAAAGTATATTTGTTTCTCTTTAAAAAAAATGCCACTCATGACAACTGAACGGCAATTCTGGCAAAAAACAACCTTCATCCTCCAGGCGGTGGTTTTGATTTTATTCATGATGTCCTGCATCCCACAAAAGAAAATTTTGTTGATGCAATACGAGCAAATCAACGATTCAAGCTATGCCGGCCCTTTTGTTCACGAAGACACAATTTTGCAGGCTTACCTCATCCAACCCAATGATTATCTGTATATTGCTGTCACATCGCTCGAGAAGGAACTCTCCAGTTTCATGGAACCGATGGGCGGCATCAACTTTTTAAACGAAACCAATCAGGCACTCATTGGCTACTACGTGGATGACGAAGGTTTTGTTGATTTTCCTTACCTGGGAAAAATCAGCGTTGGGGGCGTCACCGTTAAACAGGCACAGCAAAATGTGCGTGAGGCTGCCGGCAAAATCCTGGGCGATCGCATTCGGGTAGAGGTGAAACTGATCAACAACTATATTAATGTATTAGGTGAGGTGCGAAAAGAGGGCATTTACAACATGACCAAAAACCGCATCACCATTTACGAGGCTTTAACGCTTGCCGGTGGGCTCACCGAATATGCCCGCAGGCAGGAAGTGAAGGTTTTTAGAACGGTTCAAGGAGTACGCAAGGTTTATTTGGTGGACGTTACAAGCGGTCAACTTATTGGAGATCAAATGTTTTATGTCTTCCCAAACGACGTTATCTACATCGAACCCATGCGGGCCAAATCCATCGGCATTACTCCCACATTTTCTCTCACGCTCTTTACAACCTTACTCACCACCAGCCTCACCGTGATACTTTTAATTCAACAATTTGGTGCACTAAACAACTGATATGGGCAAAACAGTCAATTCGTTGAAGCAAGACCTCGATGTGAAAAGGATTTTGAGCAAATATGCCTCAAACTGGTATTTTTTTGTCATCGCACTGATCATTGCAGTGCTCTTTGCTCAAAACAAAAACAAATACATCGTGCCTGTTTACAGTTTGAAAGCAACCGTCTTGATTGAAGACAAGAGCAACACATCGGTGCTTCAGGAACGTGGACAAATCTCAGCCTCACCCACTTTTTTAAACTCGAAACTGATTGATAATCAGATTGCTTTGCTGAAGTCGTTCGCGCAAATCAAGCGCATCATCGAGAAGCTCGATTTTATGGTTTCATACTATGAAGCAGGCGAATACATTGATTTGGAGATTTATAAAGACAGCCCCTTTGTCGTTAGCTTTGATGACGAGCATGCACAGATACGCTATAAAAAGATGTACATCAAATTCCTCTCTGAGCAGGAGTTTGAGGTTTCATGCCCCGAATCAACCAGGCTGAAGGTTCCGCAACGCTACCAAATGGGCGACACCGTCCAATCATCTGCCTACAAGTTCAGTGTTAACTGGAAAGCTGATGCCGACAGAAGCGCAGCACTCAAAAAAAAGTATGCATTCATCATCAACGATCTTAATGGATTGATCGGGCAGTATTCAGGCAAAACAGGTGTATATGTCGAACGTGGAACATCGATGCTCGTCGTCACCACCAAAGGGCAAAACAAACAGAAGGAAAAAGACTACCTGAATCAACTCACCTCCGAGTTTCTGTTGACCAACCTCGAAAAAAAGAACCACATCCTCGAAAATACGATCGCATTCATCAACAAGCAGTTAAAAACAGTTGGGGCCGATCTGAAGGCCACAGAAACCCGTCTCGAAGACTTTAGACAAAAGCACCAGTTTATGTTCATCGAAGAAAAAATAGGGACGCTGGTGAAAAACCTGGACACAGAATCGAAAGATGCCAAAAACCTGCGCATTGATTTAACCTACTACCGCTATCTGCTCGATTATGTGAAAACACGCGACGATTTCGAAGACATCGTGATGCCCAGTTCCATGGGGGTCAACTTGCCTATGTTCAATGCATTGGTGGGCAAACTCTCGATCAGGGTATTGGAAAAAGAAGCCTTGCTCACAAATTCAACCAAGGACAATCCTTATATTCAGATCATTGAGGCCGACATCGCCAATATGAAGCAACATCTGATCGAAAGTATGCGGAGCACCATCGAAACCACCGAAAAAAAACTGGCCGACACCGAACAACGTATGTTTGGATTAAACGAGGAGTTCAGCGCTTTGCCTGCCATCGAGAGGGAGTATCTTGGCATTGAAAGAGAATACAAAATCATCAACAACCTCTACGATTTCTTGCTGAAGCGAAAATCGGAAGTTGAAATTCAGATGGCAGCCAACAGTCCCGATCACGAAGTGGTTGATTATGCAGGAGATAGTGGCATCATGAACGTTTCTGCCAGTCCGAAAACAGCCTATATGAATGCCATCATTTGGGCAGTGTTGCTTCCTGCTGTTTTTTTGTTCCTGATTGTGTTTCTCAACAACAGGGTGATGGCCCTGGAAGACATCACCAACCAAACCGAATACCCCGTTGCTGGCAGTGTTTCGGTCAACCCTTCACGACATTTCGATGCTGTTTTAAAGGCACCCTCAAGTTATTACACCGAATTATTCAGAATCATCCGGATCAAAATCAACTTACAGCCATCCCAGCATGGACAGGTGGTCCTCGTTACCTCGGCGGTGCTTGAAGAGGGTAAAACCTTTATTGCACTCAACCTGGCCTCGGTATATGCCCTCACGGGAAAAAAGACCCTTCTTATAGGCTTCGACCTGCGCCGGCCCGCAATTGCGAAGGAATTGGGCCTTGATGACCATATGGGCATCACTCCCTGCCTTCTGCATCAGCTACCGCTGGAACAGGTGATTCAGAAAACCAACACAAAGAACCTCGACATCTTGTTGAGCGGACCTGTTCCTCCCAACCCTGACGAATTGATCGAATCGCCCCGCACTGTGCTGTTGTTTGAAGAGTTGCGCAAGCGATACGATTTTATTGTGATGGACACGCCACCGATGAACCTTTTTGGCGATGCGGTACTACTCAACAAATACTGCGATGCCACAGCCTTTGTTGTGCGTCACAATTTTACACGTAAAAAAGAAATGATTACCGCGCTGCAGGAGGTGGAAGCAAATGGTATGAAACAGGTGTTCATCATATACAACGAAGCCAACATACGCATCAAAGACCGCGACATCATCGCTTATGGGGAAGAAGCTCCCAGGCGCTTTTTCCTGGTGAAATGGATATTGAAAATGAGAAGATTTGTCATTGACATTTTGAGGAAACTATAACATAAAAGACACATTATGAGTAAAGTAGCTTTAATTACAGGTGTAACAGGCCAGGATGGCGCCTACCTGTCGGAGTATTTATTGAAAAAAGGTTATGTGGTGCATGGCATCAAACGCAGATCGTCGCTGTTCAACACCGACCGCATCGACCATCTTTATCAGGATCCATTCCTCGATTCGAAGAATTTCATGCTGCACTATGGCGACATGACCGACTCGACCAACCTGATCCGTATTGTGCAGGAAACGCAGCCCGACGAAATCTACAACCTTGCAGCCATGTCGCATGTCAAGGTGAGTTTCGATACGGCTGAATATACCGGCAATGCCGACGCATTGGGAGCTTTACGTTTGCTCGAAGCTGTCAGGCTCTTGAATATGACGCACAAAACCCGCATCTATCAGGCCTCTACATCCGAGCTTTATGGGCTGGTGCAGGAGGTGCCACAAAGTGAGAAAACACCTTTTTATCCGAGATCGCCTTATGCAGTAGCAAAACTTTATGCTTACTGGATCATGGTGAATTACCGCGAAGCCTATAACATGTATGCTTGTAACGGCATCCTGTTTAACCACGAATCTCCTGTGCGCGGCGAAACCTTTGTCACACGTAAAATCACGCGTGCTGTTGCCAAAATTGCATTGGGAATGGAAAAAACACTCCATCTGGGGAATCTTTCGGCCCGTCGCGACTGGGGTCATGCCAAAGACTATATCAAAGCCATGCACCTCATCCTGCAACAAGATAAGCCGGATGATTACGTGATTGCCACCGGTGTAACCACCGAAGTGCGCGAGTTTGTTCGCATGGCATTTTCCGAAGTGGGCATCGAAATCGCATTCAAAGGCGAGGGAGTTGACGAAATTGGAGTGGTTGAAAAGTGTCATCACAAGGAGTTTTTTGTTGAACCTGGCAGCGTGGTAGTGCGCATCGACCCGCGCTATTTCAGGCCGACAGAAGTTGACTTGCTCATCGGCGACCCGACCAAGGCCAACACCAAGCTTGGCTGGTATCCTGAATATGATCTTGCCGGCCTTGTGCACGACATGATGACAAGCGATGTGAAACTGATGCAAAAAGACAAATACCTCAAGGACGGAGGTTTCGAAATTAAAAATTATTATGAATAAAAACGATAAAATTTTCGTTGCCGGCTCCACCGGCATGGTTGGAAGCGCCATCATCCGTAAACTGGTTGCGATGGGTTTTAGCGACATCGTGGGTACCTATCGCAACCGAAAGCCTGGTTACGATCATCCATCCGTGAAGTTTTTTCCGCTTGATTTGATGGATACCACGCAGGTTGCTGGCTTTTATGCTGATCAAAAACCAGTCTACGTTTTTGATGCTGCTGCCAAAGTGGGAGGCATTGTTGCGAACAACCTTTACCGGGCGCAGTTTTTATATGAAAACCTTGTCATACAGAACAACATCATTCATCAGGCATATGTGCACAAGGTTAAAAAACTGCTTTTTCTCGGAAGCTCCTGCATCTACCCAAAAATGGCACCGCAACCCATCAAGGAATCCTATTTGTTAACCGACACCCTGGAATACACCAATGAGCCTTATGCCATTGCCAAAATTGCCGGACTTAAAATGTGTGAGAACTACAACATACAGTATGGCGTCAATTTTATTGCTGCGATGCCCACCAATTTGTATGGACCTGAAGACAATTACGACCTGCAGAACAGCCATGTGCTACCAGCTTTGATTCGAAAATTTCATGAAGCCAAAGCGGCTGGTTTGCCCAATGTAACTATCTGGGGCACAGGCTCTCCCTTGAGAGAGTTTATGCATGTTGACGATTTGGCTGCCGCCTGTGTGTTTTTGATGGAGCACTACAACGAAAATCAGTTTGTAAACATCGGCTGGGGCAAGGATATTTCCATCAAAGACCTGGCTTTGTTGGTGAAGGAAGTCACAGGATTTGAGGGCGAACTTGTTTTTGATACCTCCAAACCCGACGGAACTCCACGTAAACTGCTCGATGTGAGTCTGTTAAATTCGCTTGGCTTTCAGCCAATGATAGGCCTGCGCGAAGGCATCGCTGATGCATACAACGATTTTCTTAAAAAGTTTACCTGATTGCAAACCCAATCCAACATCTAAACCATGAGCACAAAAACTCAAAGCGCAGAAGCACAATGGACCATGATCCTCAGGCCTAAAAAGAGCCTTTTTGAGATCAACCTGATGGAACTCTGGCAATACCGCGACCTCATCGGAATGTTTGTCAAACGTGATTTTGTGGCCAAGTTCAAACAAACCATTCTTGGTCCGCTTTGGTTCATCATTCAACCGTTGCTGACCACCCTGATGTTTGTTGTAGTGTTTGGCAACATTGCCGGTATTCCAACCGATGGCATTCCGCAAGTGCTGTTTTACATGACGGGTATTGTCGGCTGGAACTATTTCAGCACCTGCCTCAACGACACTTCGCAAACATTTATCAAGAACGCCAGCATTTTTGGAAAAGTTTACTTTCCGCGCCTCGCCATGCCCATTTCTATCGTCATTTCAAACCTGGTGAGCTTTGTAATTCAGTTTGTCTTTTTGCTGGGCTTTCTGGTGTATTTTATACTGAAAGGAACTGATGTGATGCCGGGAATAGAGGTGTTGCTGATTCCCTTTCTGGTGTTGCTTATCGCCGGTCTTGGCCTTGGATTTGGTATCATCATTTCATCCCTGACAACAAAATACCGCGATCTCGTGCATCTGGTTACGTTTGGTGTCACGTTGTGGATGTATGCTACACCCATAATCTACCCCATGTCGGGGATTCCTGAGAAATATCGCGTGTATGTGATGGCCAATCCGATGACACCCATCGTGGAAACCTTCAAAACAGCCCTGCTCGGGGTGGGGACGGTAGATTACCTCAGCCTGCTTTATAGTCTTGTGTTCACCATTGTGCTCCTTGCTGTTGGAATACTCATTTTCAACAAGGTGGAACGCACCTTCATGGATACGGTTTAGCATTGCGCATGAAACTACTTTATTCACGCTTCAATTGAGAAAAATGTCAAACACAGTCATAAAATTCGAAGATGTTTCCAAGCAATACCGGTTGGGTGTGGTTGGAACAGGCACACTTAGCCATGATTTAAACAGGTTTTTAGCCAAAATGCGCGGTAAGGAAGATCCAACCCGGAAGGTTGGAGTTGCCAACAGGCTCGACGTTCGCGAGGGCGATTATGTTTGGGCTTTGCGCAATGTGAGTTTTACGCTCGACGATGGCGACGTACTGGGTGTTGTGGGAAAAAACGGTGCGGGTAAATCAACCCTGTTGAAATTACTTTCGCGTGTTACGGCCCCAACAACCGGCCTCATCAAGGTGAAAGGCCGTATCGCGAGCCTTCTCGAAGTGGGAACAGGATTTCATCCTGAGCTTACAGGCCGTGAAAACATTTTTCTGAATGGCGCCATCCTGGGAATGACAAAACGCGAAATCACCTCAAAATTTGACGAAATAGTTGATTTCTCAGGTGTGAGCAAGTATGTCGATACGCCTGTAAAGCGTTATTCTTCAGGTATGTATGTCAGGCTTGCTTTTGCTGTTGCCGCGCACCTCGAGCCAGAGATTCTTATTGTTGACGAAGTGCTGGCAGTGGGCGACGCCGAGTTCCAGAAAAAGGCCATTGGCAAAATGCAGTCGGTTTCGCGCAGTGGCCGCACGGTGCTTTTTGTAAGCCACAACCTCACTGCTGTGGAGCAGTTGTGCAACAAAGGCATATTGCTGCAAAACGGAATGCTGAAGATGGAAGGTCCAATTCACGACATCACCTCTGCCTACAAGAAAGCTTCTGTGAATGAGAACGAACTCAAACGCAGCGGAACAAGGCTGGTCGAAATCAACAAATACGCCATGACCAACCTGAATGGAAAAGAAATAGATGAGGTGTTTTTGGGCGAAAATTTTAAAGTGACTGCCCAATTCACGGCGCGCGAAGCGACCGATTATACCGACTTTACACTCGATATCCGCAACGATGCCAACGAGTTTATCGGCCATGTAACCAATGCCGACGACCTTTTCGAAATCAAGAACATCGGAAAGGGAGAATCACGCAAAATCAGCGTTGAGGTCAAAGAAATGTCATTTGCACCCGGCACTTACTACATCTCCTTGTGGCTGGGAAACAAATATGGCACTTTCGACTATATTGAAAACTGCATCCGTTTTACGATCAAGCAGGGTGATGCTTTCATCCGCCGTCCTTTCCCTTTCGACAAAAGGGCAAAAACTGTACTGAGATCTGCCTGGTTTGCTGAATAAAATGTATTGCAATGGAAAAACAACCCATGGTAACGGTTTTGATGCCGGTTTACAACGGGCGGGATTATCTTCGTCCGGCAATTGAAAGTATTCTGAACCAAACATTTACCGATTTTGAGCTGCTGATCATCAACGACGGCTCCAAAGACGATTCACAGGAGATCATCCGCTCATACACCGATCCGCGCATCGTTGCCATCGAGCAAGAAAACCAGGGAGTGGCCCGATCGCTCAATAACGGACTGAAGATTGCCAGGGGCAAATATGTCAGACGACACGATGCCGACGATATTTCAACCCCCGACAGTTTGAAAATTCAGGTTGATTTTCTCGAATCTCATCCCGACTATGTGATGGTTTGCAACCAGCAGGCATTCATGACGATGAGTGGTCATATTGCATACAAATACCGGGTTCCGAACAACAAATTTTTCGAGGGCAAGCCATTGAAAGACCTCAGTTTCGATGATTTTGCCACCGACCGCTCCAGTCCCGTTGTTCATGGAACCGCCTGTTTTCGCAGGCAGGAGGTGATCGATCTGGGTTGCTACCGCACCCAATTTATCGTGTCGGAAGACAACGACCTCTGGCTTCGGTTGCTCGAGAAATATAAGATTGGTGTGCTCAATGTGTGCAATTATTATATGCGTATCCATCCTGGTTCGGCCACCCATATGCATGCCCACAAAATACAGCATTTCAGAAACTTACTTGTTGAATATTCGCGACAACGACGTGAAACAGGAAGCGACCCCATCATGCGCGGCGAAACTGTTCCGCCACCACCACCCCCTGCAGTTGCGGATGAGCAGGGAAGTGCCAAAAAACCTCCAAAAGGACGCTTTTTCCGCGAAGACCTGAGGTATATGTATGGCCTTGTGATCAATGCCGGAGATAGCAAAGCCCGAAACAAACTGGCATCCCAGATCATTCGTGATGGGTGGATGGACCTGCGGACATGGAAAATGCTGCTCTTCCCAATTCTTGGTGATGGCCTGGTAGCCAAAGGCGTTGCCATCAAAAAAATGTTCAGATAACACTGTTTTTCAGACCGTTAAATCATGTCTCATGCAATCGGAGCCTTCGATTTCTGTATTGATTCCCAGCTACAACAGGGGCCGCCTGCTGGCCGAGACACTCACATCCCTCATCGGGCAAAGCTATCCCCGTTGGGAGGCCATTGTGGTTGACGACGGTTCTACCGACAACAGCGATGCGGTGGGTGCTGACTTTGCAGCGCGCGACAACCGCATTCGTTACATCAAGCGAAACAGACAAGCCCGTGGTGCGCCAACATGCCGAAACATCGCATTTGAGAATGCTACAGCTGAGTTTGTCATGTTTCTCGATGCCGACGACTTGTTGCTGGAACACTGTCTGCAACAGCGCATCGATGCAACATCACAGTTTCCCGATGTGGATTTTTGGGTGTTCCCAATGCTGATGTTTCGCGATCAGCCTGCCAATGCAAATATCTTGTGGAACAAAAGCAACGAACGTTCTGCCTTGTTGCGGTTTCTTGAGCTCGATGCAGTTTGGCAAACCTCCGGTCCACTTTGGCGCCGCAGTGCAGTAATATCCATCGGTGGATTTACCGAATCACTCGCCTGCTGGCAGGATGTTGATTTTCATTTGAAGGCTTTATCCAGATCGTTGAAATTCAAACTATTGGAAGACCTTCCACCCGACGTGCTGTATCGAATGCACGAAAGCGGCAGCATCAGTCAGGGCGAAATCAACTCGCCTGCCAAAATGCAGAGCAGAAAAGAGATTTTTTTTACGCACACCAAAGTGCTTGCACCACGCAATCTTGCTGAGGTGAACCAATCGCTGAAAGTGCTGGGCAGCAATGTGACATTGGGTGCCGTAAAAGCACACAACAACACCGTAGCCAACGAATGTCTGAAATTTGGAAAACAAGCAGGCATTTTCGATTGGGCGTTTGTAAGACGGGTGAAATTCCTGCAACTGCTGTTTGCATTGCGTCTGAACCGAATCAGCCCAATCAACAGCCAGATACAGAAAATGCTTGCAAAAGAGCGAAAGCCATCATCCATTGGGAAATATCTTTTCAAACCAAATAACGATTGACATGGAGGCATCATCAAAACCTTTGTTCTCGGTAGTCATTCCGGTTAAAAACGGTGCTGACACATTGAAGGCCTGTTTGGATGGTATTTATAGCCAGACAGTGAAAGACCAGTTGGAGGTTATCGTGATTGATTCCGGTTCGACTGACGGAACGCTGCAGCTTTTGGAGCAATACCCCGTCAGGGTTCATCACCTCAATCCCAAGGAGTTTAACCACGGCGAAACCCGAAATCTTGGAGTGCAACTATCTCAAGGCGAATTTGTTGTGATGACTGTTCAGGATGCCGCACCAGCAGATGAAAGGTGGATTGAACGCATGTATGCTCATTTTGAAGACCCGGAAGTGGCAGGTGTTTGCGGACAACAGATTGTGCAAAAAGACCACACTAAAAACCCGCTTCAATGGTTCAAACCAGCCTCAGAAGCAAAGCCATTCAGCTATCAATTTAAAGATGTATCTGAGTTTACACGGCTAAGCGGCCGCGAACAACACCAGTTTTGCAATTGGGATGATGTAAATGCCATGTACCGAAAGCAAATCAAAGAGAAAATTCCATTTCGAAAATTGATGTTCAGCGAAGATACACTGTGGGCAAAAGATGCCCTTGAGGCTGGATTTAAGATTGTTTATGACTACCGCGCCAGGGTGTATCACTACCACCATCAAAACTATTCGTTTTACTTTAAACGTAGTTATATTATTCTATATCAAAACTATAAGTTTTATAACTATATCAAATATCCGCGAAACCCATTCATCAGGATGGCAGAAATCAAACTGCGCTTGTTGCGTATGAATGAACTAACGATGGCTGAAAAATGGCGCTGGCTGTGGTATAACTATCAGCTTGTGAGGGCTTCGTGGACAGCTGCACTCATTTTTGCTTTCAATGCCCGGTTCAAAGGAATGGATGGCGTGGAAGCTTCTCAAAAAAAATACGTTGGTTTTCCTCCGCAGGGAGTTCAGGCAAAAAAAATCTAACATCATGGATATGGAAAATTCAGAAAAACCTTTGGTAAGTGTGCTCATGACCACTTACAACCGCGAAAAATACCTCGCTCAGGCCATCGAAAGTGTTTTGGCTTCTACCTACCCATATTTTGAACTGCTGGTGGTTGACGATCAATCAAAAGACCGCAGCCTTGAGATAGCCCGTGAATACCAGGCGCGCGACCCGCGTGTGAAATCGATTTTGAACGAAAAAAACCTGGGCGACTATCCAAACCGAAACAAGGCAGCGAGTCTGGCAAAAGGCAAATACCTCAAGTATGTGGATGCCGATGATATGATCTACCCTTTCGGGCTTCAGGTGATGGTGGAAAGTATGGAGCAATTCCCTGAGGCTGGATTTGGATTGTCGTCGCTGCCACAGGATAAAGCCCGTATGTATCCCTTTGTTTTGAGCCCTCAGGAAGCCTACGAGCGACATTATTTTCAACAGCAGCTTTTTCACAAGGCCCCGCTTTCGGCCATTATTCGCAAATCGGCCTTTGAAGCAGTCGGGGGGTTCAGTGGAAGGCGCTATCTGGGCGACTTCGAAATGTGGCATATGCTTGCAGCCCGTTTCCCCGTGGTGCTGATGCAGCAGGGGGTGGTGTGGTACCGCGAGCACGAAGAGCAGGAAATGCAGCACAACCGCACAGATTATACGGTACCCTTTAAATACATTAAGTGTTCAGAAGAGATGCTGCAAAAAGCTGAATGTCCGTTAGATACGTTACAACGTGAAAAAGCCCTCGAAAAAGTGAAATGGAATCAGGCCAGGTACATCATGGGTGTTGGCAAGAACCATTCCATGGCCGTTATGAAACAACTTCAGAAAGAATCGGGCATGGGCTATGCCGAGATTATCCGCAGGGTTTTAGCTAAACCTTAGAACTAAATAAAATATTATAATTAATTATCATTCAGTTAAATAAATACAATGAAGATCACCAGAGAAAAAATAAACGATCTCCTCGGAAATCCTTTTAAAATTTTCGTTTGGATGATCACACGCCTCCCTTATTTTCGTTTCATCAGGGAAACCCAAAACCAAAACGACCGCTACACTTTTTCGCGATGGTACAAACAAAAGGTGGTGGGCTACAACCGTGAAGCATACTGGCCAACACATTTCACCAGCCGCATTCTGGGTGCGCACAACATCCTTGTTGGAGTTGGAACCAATCCGGGCTTTATTCCGGGATGCTACATTCAGGGATCAGGAAAACTCACTTTTGGTGATTATACTTTTATTGCTCAAAACGTTGGTATTTTGAGCGGTGGACACGAAATCTACGATCACATGAAGCAGTTTTCGAGCGAGACGCACATTGGCAGCTATTGCTGGATTGGCATGAATTCAATGATCCTGCCGGGTGTGGTGCTGGGTGATTTTACAGTGGTTGGTGCTGGTTCCGTTGTCACCAAATCTTTTCCGGAAGGTAATTGTGTGATTGCTGGAAACCCCGCCCGCCTTATCAAAAAACTCGATCCTGAAAAATTGGTGAAACTCAACTATCAGCACAAATACCGCGGCTATATCAAAGCCGAGAAATTTGAAGCCTTTCGTAAAAAGCATCTTTCAGTTTAATTTAAATAAAGTATGTCAACATCCTCAATACCATTGGTTTCTGTTGTTATTCCGGCATACAATGCAGCACGTTTTATTGCCGAAACTTTGACATCGGTGCGGGATCAAACCTGGCCCAATGTGGAGGCTTTTGTGGTTGATGACGGCTCGAAAGATGACACAGTGCGTATCGCCCGAACATTTGAGTCGGCGCGCATTCATGTGCTCGAACAGCCCAACAGCGGTGCTTGTGTGGCGCGCAACAAAGGTCTGAGTCTCAGCAAGGGTGATTATGTTCAATTTCTTGATGCAGATGATGTGCTGAGCGGGGATAAAATTGAGGCGCAGATGCTTGTACTCATGCAAAATCCTGGTTATCTGGGTATTAGTCCTTCTGTGCATTTCATGGATGGCGAAAACTACCGCAGCATGCCTCCGCGTGAAGAATCGGCCTGGATCTTCGATACCGACGATCCGGTTGATTTTTTGGTGCGCCTCTATGGTGGTTATGGCGAGCGCTGGATGGTGCAAACAAGCGCCTGGCTCACACCGATGGACATTGCGCGGAAAATTGGCCCCTGGGACGAGCGCCTGCTTTTGGACCAGGATGGTGAATATTTTGCACGTGCTGTGCTTGCATCAAAAGGCATCCGAACAACGGGTGGTATCAATTATTATCGGCGTTTTGTGGGCGGAGGCAATATTTCCTCGAAATACAACAAGCGTGAAAACCTCGAAAGTGCCCTGCGTGCACTCGATGCCAAGGCCCGCTACCTGGGTGCCTACACCGACTCGGGTGCTTACAGGCAGGCAATGAGCACTTTATATCAGGAAATCGCCATCAATGCTTACCCCATGTTTCCTGATTTGGTTAAACGATGTGAGGAGCAGGTGAGGGCCACTAACATGAAACCTGCACTCCCTGTGATGGGCGGCAAAATGGTAGAGCTTACCAAAGCCTATCTGGGTTGGAAAAATGCAAAAAAGTTGCGGCTATTGGTTCACAAAATCACACAAAAGAGTTGATTATGAAAAAGATATGTATTCTTACTCAAAGCCATTTGTGTCGCAATCCCCGGGTTGTGAAAGAGGCCAATACCCTTTCCAAAGCAGGATACAAAGTTTGCATCATCACCACATTTACCTATGCCGACCTGCTTGAGGAAGACCTTAAACTGATTGATACCCAGTCAATCGACTACAAGGGGGTTATCAACATGATTCCTGGTGAAGCAGGCAAATGGTACAGGTTGAAAGAACGTATCAAAAGAAGGTTGGCAGGTGAAGCAATTGGCCGCTTTGGGCTTGAAAATGTACATGCACTTGGATATGATTACCACGCCAACCTGAAGGCAGCATTGCGCGAAAAGGCCGATCTCTACACCTGTCATCAGGAAATGAGCACGGTGATTGGCTGCAAGCTCATCAAAAAAGGGTTCAAAGTGGCATTCGACTTCGAAGACTGGTACTCGCACGATTTATTACCTGAAGCAAACCGCACACGTCCGCTCAGATTATTGGCGCACTACGAAAAGTTTGCCCTCAAGAATGCTGCATTTTGCTACACCACCTCCAACAGTTTAGCCGATGCGTTGGCCAACTTTTCCGGAGGGCAAAAGCCTGGCGTATTGCACAACGTGTTTCCGTGGAAAGAGCGTAGTTATTTGGATGGTAAGCAGTTGGACAGAATTTCGTTTGACAGGCCCTCTATCCATTGGTACTCGCAAACCATTGGTCCGGGCAGAGGACTTGAGTTTCTAACCGAGTCGCTGGCCGATGTGGACATTCCTGTTGAAATGCATTTGAGGGGCAATCTTTTCGGCGATTTCGGCGAAAAACTGAAAGCCGGATTTCCTTTTCACAAGGGTCATACACTTTATTTTCACCCACTCGTGCCACACCTCGAACTGCTAAGCCGCATTGCCGAGCACGACATCGGTCTGGCGGTGGAGGAATACCAACCCGACAGCAGAAACCTGACCATCACGAATAAAATCCTGCAATACCTGCTTGCAGGCATTGCTGTGGTGGCTACCGACACCGAAGGTCAAAAAGAAGTTGCTGCGCTTACCCCGGCGGTGCATCTGTTCGAAAACAAAAATCGGGCAAGCCTCGTCGCTACCCTGACGCAACTGCTCAATAATCCCGCTGATCTTGAAAAAGCTAAAGCTGAAGCACTTGAGCGCGCTCAAGCGGTCTTTTGCTGGGAAAAACAGGAACAAAAGCTGGTTGAATGGGTTCAAAAAGCGATTAAATCATAGTGCTATGAAGAAGGTTTTAGTGATATCTCCCAATTTTCCTCCGGTGAACGCGGCGGATATGCACCGCATCAGGCAAAGTTTGAGCTATTTTAAAAGCTTTGGCTGGGATGCCACCGTTGTTGCCGTTGAGCCGCAATACATCGAAATGAGCGAAGATCCACTGCTTCTCCATACATTGCCGGAAGACGCGCGGATTATTCGCATTCGTGCCTTCAAAGCCCGCACCACCCGTAAATTTGGTTTGGGTAATTCAGGCTATCGTTCGTTGTTGTTTTATTACCGTATTGGAAAACAACTACTTAAAAAAGAAAAGTTTGATTTGGTTTACTTTTCCACTACAGCATTTCCTGTCATGATACTCGGCCGCATCTGGAAACGCATGTTCGGGGTTCCATACATCATCGATATGCAAGACCCATGGCGAAATGACTTTTACCTTGACAAACCCAAAAACGAACGCCCGCCAAAATTCTGGATTGCATACAGACTCGATAAATACCTTGAGGCATTTGCCATGCGTAAGGTGGACGGGATTATATCTGTTTCGGAAGGGTACCCTAAAATGTTGATGGAGAGATACAGCAACATCAAGCCGGAACATTGCGTTGTGATTCCTTTTGGGGGCGCAGGAATCGACTTTGAGGTGCTCGATCGTATGAAACTGCCCAATAAACTGTTTAGCAAGGATGATGGCCGCCTCCACCTGGTTTACATTGGCAGGGGAGGGCATGATATGCAGCTGGCCCTGGGCGCTATCTTTTCAGCATTCGCAAAAGGACTTGAAACCCACAACACCCTCTTTTCAAAGGTACACTTCTATTTTGTCGGTACGAGTTATGCTGCCGACGGACAGGGAGTGAAAACCATTCATCCTGTGGCAACCCGCTATGGTGTAGGTGATTATGTTACGGAAATAACCGATCGTTTGCCATATTTTGAAGCCATGAACGTGCTAAGCGAGGCCGACCTACTCGTTGTTCCGGGTTCGACAGATACCAACTACACCGCCTCCAAACTTTATCCATACATTTTATCGAAACGTCCCATTTTAGCAGTTTTCAACGAAAACAGCAGTGTGGTGAGCATCCTGAACAGTACCAGAGCAGGCGAAACGGTGAGTTTCAGCAACGAAGAAGCTGCCAACCTCATCGGCGAAAGGGTGTTGCAAAGCATGAAAAGTATCTTTGAACGTTTGCCTTTCACACCTGATACCAACTGGCAGGAGTTTGAGCCCTATTCCGCCCGCGAAGCAACACACAGACAGGTTGATTTTTTTAATAAAATCCTTGAAGCATGAAAAAGAAACGCCTGGCCATCATCAGCTCACATCCAATTCAATACAACGCTCCCATGTTTGCTTTGCTTGCAAAATCGCAAAAGGTCGAGCCAAAGGTGTTCTATACCTGGAGTCAAAGCAATGAAAAACTTTTTGACAAAGACTTTGGTAAGGAAATAAAGTGGGATATACCATTGCTGGAGGGATATGACTATCAATTTGTTAACAATGTTTCCACTTATCCCGGCCCACATGGCTACAAGGGAATTGACTGCCCCACACTCAATGCTGAGATTGAAAATTGGGCTGCAGAAGCCTTGTTGGTTTATGGCTGGAATTACAAGGCGCATTACAAGGCCATGAAACATTTTCATGGCAAGATTCCGGTTTATTTTCGCGGCGACAGCACCTTGATCGACGAATCTGGCGGCTTGCGCGATCTGGTCCGGCGTGCCGTGCTGAGCTGGGTTTATCGCAGCTGCAATGGTGCCTTCTATGTTGGAAAACACAATAAAGCTTACTTTTTAAAGCACGGCTTTAACGAAAAGGAACTGTTTTATGCTCCGCATGCCATTGATAACGAACGATTTGCATCCAATCACGAGAAAAACGCAGCCGATGCCCTGTTATGGCGGAAACAGTTGGGAATTTCGGATGGCGATGCGGTGGTTTTATTCGTTGGCAAGTTTGAACCTAAAAAAAATCCGTTGCTGTTGTTGAAGGCATTCAGACACCTGAATCAAACTGACAGTCACCTGATATTTGTTGGCAATGGTCAGCTCGAAGCAGAAATGAAGCAAATCGCCGAAGGTCAAATTAATATCCACTTTTTACCTTTTCAAAATCAGCAACAAATGCCGGTGGTCTATCATCTGGGCGATGTGCTGGCCTTGCCATCACAAGGTCCGGGCGAAACCTGGGGTTTGGCCGTAAACGAAGCCATGGCATGCGGCAAAGCAGTGCTGGTGAGCGATAAAGTGGGCTGTGCGCCTGATTTGGTTGTGCCGGGCGAAAATGGTTTCGTTTTTCCATCGGGCAACATGGACGCTTGTACCTCAATTTTAAAACGCTTGCTATCTGATAAACAGAAGCTGGACGAAATGGGTGAATGGGCTGGTCAGCATATCAAACAATGGTCTTTTGAACATATTGTAAAGTCGATAGAAGAAAATATCTGAAGATGTACCTGACAAAACGAAGTTTGGGACTTATTGCCTTGGGCATTTTGTTATTTGCCTGGCTTCAGCTGTTTACCGAACTTTATTATGTGTCGGCTCTGGGTTTGGTGCTCTCGGCAGGTGTGGTTGTAAAATTTGTTCAGGACCTTGGCAGACGCATCGAAGTGCGCGACCTGATTGGTTTTCTCGCCCTTATGCAATGGATCGTTGGTCCTGTGATGGCATACAACATTCTTCCTTACGATGAATTGTATTATATGGCTGTTGATGAGGCCTCCTACATGAATTATGTGGTGCCTGCCTGTGCCGCTTTGATGATCGGGCTTTACTTTCCATTGACCGATGAAAGGATTATAAATGAGGAGGATATTCAAAAAATCAAAGAGTTCATCAGCAATAAGCAATACCTTGGCTATCTGATTGCTGTCATCGGACTGGCAGCGGGATTTGCAGGTAAGTTTCTGCCAAAAAGTCTTTCTTTTCTCTTCTTTCTCCTTTCGGGGATGCAGTTTGTGGGTGTTTACATCATCCTGTTTACCAAATCAAAACTAAAATGGATTGCCTTTGGTGCAGTGATGGGCCTGGTTATTTTTCAGGCCGTTTTGATGGGCATGTTTGGCGAGCTGGTACTGTGGATGATGTTTTCGCTGCTCATTGTGGCATTTGTGCTAAAGATTCCCATGGCCGGTAAAATTGCCATTCTTGCTTTTGGTTTCATGCTGGTCATGCTCATTCAATCAACCAAAGAGGAATACCGCATGGCCACCTGGTACAGCGATAGTGACAAAAGCAATCAGGAAATTTATAAAGAAGTGATCATGAGCCGGTTAGAGAACCCCTCTGTTTTGTTCGAAACCAGTGCCCTGCAAAACATTGGAGCGCGTCTCAACCAGGGGTGGATCATTGCCCGCATTCTGGAGCACATGCCTGAAAAATATCCATTCGTCAAAGGTGAAACGATCGAAACAGCACTTTATGCCGGATTGTTGCCCCGAGTGCTCGCCCCCACCAAAGCAAAGGCAGGTGGCCGTGCCAATTTTGAAAGATTTACCGGAACGGAATTGCCCGAAACCACCTCGATGGATATTTCGCTGGTGGGGGAGGGTTATGCCAATTATGGGCGTTTTGGCGGCATCGTATTCTTGTTTATCATTGGCTTATTCTACAATATCATTATAATCAAGGTGATATCACTTTCAAAGACTTATCCGACCCTTCTGCTGTGGCTACCGGTTTTGTTTTTTCAGGTGATCAAAGCCGAAACTGACTTTGCAACAGTGTTCAATCATTTCACCAAAGCCGCATTGGTAGCTTACCTTGTATTTTTTGGGATGACGAAGGTTCTTAAAATTAAAATGTAAAATCCAGGGCCATGAAAATCAATGTTGTGTATTTTTTTCGAAAGCCTTTCACAGATTATTTCAGCATTGAAGAGCTTTTTGGTTTTATCCAGTCAGGTTTGCCTGAGCGGGTTCAATATAGTAATTATTACCTCAGCCGTGCCAGTAAAGGGTTTGTTGACAGACTGAAAAGCTGCTTCGAGGTTGTTCCGCAACAGGGTGAAATCAATCACATCACGGGCGATGTACATTTTATTGCACTGTTGATGCAAAAACGCAAGACCATTCTCACCATCCACGACCTGGAGGTGCTAAAACGGCTGACAGGCTGGTCGCGGCGCATCGTGAAATATTTCTGGTTTACGATGCCGGCTTCCAGGGTGCGTTTCATTACCGTGATATCGGCCTTTACGCGTGACGAACTGCTCAAGGTGGTAAAGGTGAATCCCGAAAAAGTGGTGGTGGTTCACAATTGCATTTCGCCCCTGGTAAAATACCATGAGCCTGTTTTTAATTCAGAAAAGCCTAATATTCTGCATATTGGCACTGCTCACAACAAAAATCTTGAACGGCTCATCGAAGCTGTTTCTGGCATGCATGTGAAACTAACAATATTGGGCCACCTGAGGGAGCACCACAAATCCTTGCTGCAAAAGCATGGCATCGACTATGAGAATTATTTTAACCTTCCCTACGAACATGTGTTGTTGCGATACAAGGAAGCGGATATTGTATCTTTTGTTTCGCTCTATGAGGGTTTTGGCATGCCCATCATCGAAGCCAATGCCACCGGACGGCCTGTGATCACCTCAAACCGAACCAGCATGCCCGAAGTTGCCGGCGATGCCGCACTGATTGTTGACCCTGAAAATGTGGACGAAATTCATACTGCCATCAATCAATTGATTTTGAATGAAAATCTTCGCAATGAGCTCGTTGCTAAAGGGTTGAAAAATGTTCAGCGGTTTACAGCCGCCGCTGTTGCAGCTAAATATGTGGCTTTGTATGAACAAATTATGCTGGAAAATAACAAACAAAGACCATGAAAACCATCTTATCTTTCATCGACTGGTATTTGCCTGGCTATCGTGCGGGTGGAACCTTGAAAGCTTTTGCCAATCAGGTGGCTCACCTTGAGGGTGTTTACCATTTCAAGATTGTGACACGCGACACAGACTATTGCGAAACAACACCTTATGCTGAGATTGAAAGCAATACATGGATCAGGGTGGCACCCAATGCCGAAGTGTATTACATCTCGTCCGACCAACTCAGGGTGGGTACATTTCGCAAAATCGTGAATCAAACTGCTTTTGACGCAGTGTTTATTCACGGTGTTTATTCATTCTATTTCAGTATTTTACCTGTCGTTCTGACATCAGGGAAGCGGAAACATACCGTTATCAGTGCCCACGGAATGTTGGGTGGGCATGCGTTGGAGGTGAAGTCAGGCAAAAAGCGGCTGTTTTTAAAGGTGGTAAAAGCAGCAGGATTCTATCGTCGTGTTGTTTTTCATGCTGCCAACGATGCCGAAGCTGCGGATGTGAAAAATGCGCTTGGCCCTGATGTTAAGGTGCAGGTGGCTGAGGAACTTCCCATGAAGGTGGATCTGAGCGAACCATCACCACGACAGAAAGTAGGGGGTAAGGTGAAACTGTGCTCAGTGGCACGCATCTCGCCCGAAAAAAATACACGCTATGCCCTCGAACGTTTGAGGGATGTTCAGGATGCAGAAATTGAATACGATATCTATGGTCCTGTATACAATCAGGAATATTGGGCTGAATGTCAGCAGATTATTGCTCAATTGCCACCGCAGGTGGTGGTTCGCTACAAAGGAAGTTTACCCGGCCATGCCGTGTTGGACACCATCGGTGAATACCATGCCATGTTTATGCCTACCAATGGCGAAAATTTTGGCCACACCATTCTCGAGAGCCTGATGGCTGCCACGCCGGTGATCATCAGCCAAAACACCCCCTGGAAATCATTGGCAGAACGCTATGCCGGCTGGGATTTGCCCTTGGACGACCCGCAAGCCTTCCTTGGAGTGATTCAGCAACTGGCAGGCATGCATCAAGAAGAATACGACCGATGGTCGCAGGGTGCTTTTGAGCATGCCAGGCGATTCATGCAAAACAGCGAAATCCGCGAACAAAACATCAAACTCTTTGAAGATGAATAAGAAAACTGACCTTTCAGTATATACCACCGGTAATTTTAGCACCGGGGCAGGCCCTTTGAAACGCTTGCTTTGGTATTATGTCAACATCTTATTTTTTATCAGTCCGCTCAATCCCATTAGTGGATTAAAGGTGGCCCTGCTCAGGGCTTTTGGTGCCAGGGTGGGCAAAGGTGTGGTTATCAAACCTGCAGTTAACATCAAATATCCATGGAAACTCAGTATCGGCAATCATGTTTGGGTGGGTGAAAAAGCCTGGATCGACAACCTGGCGCAGGTATCCATTGCCGACAATTGCTGCATTTCGCAGGGAGCCATGCTGTTGTGTGGAAACCATAATTTTCGTAAAACGACATTCGATCTCATCACCCTGCCCATCATTCTCCAAGAAGGCGCATGGGTGGGTGCACACAGTGTGGTTTGCCCCGGCGTTACCTGTGCCTCGCACAGTGTGCTGGCTGTGAACTCAGTAGCAACTAAAAACCTGGAACCCTATGCCATTTATCAGGGTAATCCAGCCACCAAAGTCAAAGAACGTATTATCAACTAAACCCTCCAACATATGAAAATCTCAATCATCACCATTGCCTACAACAGCGGCCACTCCATTGCTGATGCCATTCAATCAGTGCTAAATCAGGATTATGCTGATATTGAATACATTATTGTTGACGGAAAATCGAAAGACAATACTGTGGAAGTGGTAAAATCATTCGGTAGCCGAATCAGCAAGTTTGTCAGTGAGCCTGATAAGGGCATTTATGATGCACTCAACAAAGGCATCCGCATGGCTACCGGCGATGTGATTGGGTTTATGCACAGCGACGACCTGTTTGCCAACAATCAAATCATTTCGAAAGTGGCTGCCGTTTTTCTCGAAAAAGATGTGGACAGTGTGTACGGCGACCTCCAATATGTGTTTAAAAATGATACGAATAGAGTTTTAAGGTATTGGAAATCAGGAAAATTTAGTATCAGAAGGCTCAAAATGGGATGGATGCCGCCTCACCCAACTTTTTATGTCAAAAAAAAGGTCTATGATCAATACGGTTTGTTTAATACCGATTTTCGCATTGCCGCTGATTACGATACCATGTTGCGCTTTCTGGGAAAATACCGCATCAGCACAGCTTATCTTCCTGAGGTGATGGTAAAGATGCGCGTTGGGGGAGCCAGCAACCGAAGCCTGAAAAACATCATCAAAAAAACAAAGGAAGATATGCAGGCCATCCGCGATAATCAGTTTGGATCGGTGTTTACATTGGCTTTCAAAAATTTGAGGAAAGTGACGCAATTCATTGTAAAATAGCAATATAGTTCATGAAAAACCTCATTGTCATTCCTGTTCTCAACGAAGAAGCCCATCTGGGTGCGCTGCTTCAAAAGCTCGAAGCTTACCGCAAACAGGTGTTGGTGGTGAACGATGGAAGCAAGGATGGCAGCGCGCTGATTGCAAACAGGTCCGAATTTGAGCTTGTTGATTTCCCGAAGAATATGGGTTTGAGCGCTGTTTACAGGGCAGCATTTGCCTATGCCGACTCGAAAGGTTTTGATGGCATTGTGTTTATGGATGGTGACGGACAGCACGACCCGGCCTACATAGATCAATTCATAAATCAATTAGACGGGCATGGACTGGTTTGTGGCAGCAGGTTCAGCAATCCGGAAGGCGTTCCGGATGCTAAAATAGCTTCTAACTTTTTTGCGGTGAAACTGATTGAATTTATTGCAGGTTGCAAACTGCCTGATGCAGCCTGTGGTTTTAGGGCTATTCGACGCAATGGAGGGTGGCCAAAACTTGGTGGTGCTTTTGGTTTTGAGGTGATTTACAGCATCTTGCTTCAACAACTGATGAAAGGTGTGATGCCCGGATTTGTTTCAATGCCGCCCACATATCCTGTTAGGGACGAATATTATACGCGCTCCGAAGAATTGGAAGGGCTGTTGCACGCACTTTTACCGTTTGACAGGGAGGGACTAGCCAAACAGCTGACGGAGCACGTGAGGCAACATGAAGAATTTCGCTTGTCGGTGGCTGGTTCGTTTTTCGAGGCCATCTATAAATCAGGAAATTACATCTTTAGCACCGACCTGGGTGCTGCAAAGGAATATTTTCAAATCGTCAATCAAAATCCTGTGTCATGACACATAAGGACAATTCATTGGGTTATTTAGGTTCGCTCGATTTATTGCGTGGCCTGGCCTCACTTGCTGTGGTGTACTTCCATTTTACACATGGCAATCCCGATTTTCTGAGTAAGAGTAATCCGCTTTATATCTCGGGCAGATATGGCTTTTTAGGGGTGGACGTTTTCTTTGTCATTTCGGGTTTCGTCATTCCTTATGCCATGTATCGCGGCAGGTACCAAATTTCCAACTTCTGGAAATTTTTGTCGAAAAGGTTTCTGCGTATTGAACCCCCTTACCTTGTGAGCATCCTCATGGTGTTGATGCTCAATTTTGTAAGCACGCTTTCGCCTTACTATCGTGGGGCAGGATTTCAAATCGACTTTACTGCATTGGCCTTGCACCTTGGCTATTTGAATGCCTTTTTCGATTATCCCTGGTACAACGATGTTTATTGGACCCTCGCAATCGAGTTTCAATATTACCTGATTATCGCCCTTGTATTTCCGTTGTTGTTGCATCCCAATAAGTTATGGAGTTATATGGTGATTTTTCTGCTCGCGTTTTCTGGATTCTGGATTGATAAACATAGCCTCATCCTCAATTATGGATTGCTGTTTGTGGCCGGCATTCTGATGTTTCAGTTTCGGGTAGGCTACATCAATAAACAAACATTCGGTTTGTTATTGCTGGCAACACTCATCCTCATTTTCGTCCGCTTCGATAAACGCTACCTCATTGCTGCCTTGTTGCCCTATTTTTTTATCATGTATTTAGATTTCAGTGATAAAGTATCAAAGTTTCTGGGCGATATTTCCTATTCGCTCTACCTGGTTCACATTCCAATTGGCGGAAGAATGATCAACCTTTCGGAGAATTTTTTCACCTCAGAGTTCCACAGAAGCATCGCTGTTTTTGTGGCAATGGCTTTCAGTGTGTTTGCTGCCTGGGTTTTCTTTCAGCTTGTAGAAAAGCCTGCGCTAAACTGGTCGAAGAAACTTGTTTACACCAAAAAGAAAGAAACAACAAAATAATTTTTCCGAATTAGGAAAAAGTCCTGATCATAGACAAAATTCTCAAAGATGAAATATATACAAATTCCTGTATATTAAACGTATATGAATTCTGGCACAAGGTTTGACAATAATAGATTAATCCCTTAAATCTATGAAATCACATTTTAAATACCTGCTGCTGTTCACAGCAATGATGCTCGGCTTTGGGCTTGTTTCCTGCAACAAAGAGAAGGACAATCCCGACGATCCTGAACCAATAACCTCCATCGATCAGTTGGTGGTGAGCGACGATTTCAACTACGAAATGGTGCAGCCATTCAACATGCGCATTGTGACAAATGATATTTACAACAATCCCATCGCAAATGCCATTGTGTATGTTTACCGCACCTTTGATGAGGAAACCTACGATGGCGATTTAATGTTGACTGGCAGAACCAATGCCAGCGGTGTGTTTGAAACTGACTTCCCGCTCGATTTCGTAACAACCAAATTATTCATTGTAACACGTTATGTTGGACTGCCTACCGTTACAGAAGTCGATGTTCAGAACAATGCTTTCAATGTGACGATTGGCGGTGCTGACAATGGAAATGCCATCTTCAAAGGCTCATACGGCATGAAAGATATTGCCGCAGGCTACGATTATCTGTGTGCCTACAATGCCAATGGTGTTCCGGCATGTCTGATCACTCCCCGCGATGTGATTGATGCCGCTATGTTGGCCGACATCAATGCTGCTTTGCCCGAACGCGCGCCTGTGCCTCAATACCATCCGGAATATTTGGCTGATGACAATCAAACCGACACCCGCATCATCGAGGATGCCGATGTGTGGATTACCTTTGTTCACGAGGGTGCAGGTTACAAAAACACGATCGCATTCTACACCTACGACCTCAACAACCCACCCCAGTCAAAAAACGACATCGATACCATTCACATCATTTTCCCAAACTTGTCCTTCTACAACAGTGGGGGAGGATTGTACAGCGGCGACAAGGTGCAGATTGGTACTTTTCCTGCTGGAACAGGAATTGGCTGGGTGCTGATTGCCAATGGATACAATGGCTCGGCGGTAAATACGAATGCTGTCCATTTTTATTCCAATCCTGCCTTCAATCCTGAAACTGATCCTACAAAAAAACAGCACAATGTGCTGATGTATGATGCCGAACGACAACTATATCTAATCGGATTTGAGGATATTACCAGAACTGCATCGGGCTGCGACAACGATTTTAATGATGCCATATTCTACATCACTTCAAACCCTGTTGAAGCCATCGATAATTCGAATATGCCCTTTGTTGACCCCAATCTGATTGATTCTGACGGCGATGGCGTGTTTGATGTGATGGACGACTATCCGAACGATGCACAGAGGGCTTTCAACAACTATTACCCGGGGCGAACACAGCGCGGCTCACTGGCGTATGAAGACTTGTGGCCACTCAAAGGCGACTACGATTTCAACGACCTGGTGATGACGTATCAAATCAATCAGGTGACGGATGGCGACAACAAAGTAAAAGACATCGTGGCCAACTTCACCATCGAAGCCATCGGAGCTGGCTATAAGAATGGCTTTGGTTTTGAGCTGAATGCTCCAGCCAATCTGGTTGAAAGCGTGAGCGGTATGAATCACAAGGAAAACATCCTCACCCTGAATGCAAATCAAACTGAAGCTGGGCATACAAAGGCAGTCATCATCCCATTCGACAACACCTATAACTTGTTTGCTACCATTGGTTCAGGCTTTGTGAATACCCGACCCGAAATGGCCTATGTGCAACCCGAATCAATCGAGGTCAAGACCACTTTTGTAAATGCTCAAACGCAGGCCACTATTGGTTTGCCTCCATACAATCCTTTTATTTTCATCAATAAAGAACGTGGAAAAGAGGTGCATTTGCCAGGTTATGCGCCAACTGCACTGGCCAATCCTGTTTATTTTGGAACCGAAGACGACGACACCGACCTAAGCACCGGAAAATATTACAAATCAAACAGCAACCTGCCCTGGGGGATGCATTTACCCAAGCAATTCGACTACCCGCAGGAAAAGAAGGTCATCCTTGAGGGTCACCTCGTATTCGGACAATGGGTGCAAAGCAGCGGATTTAGCTATATGGACTGGTATGAGGATAAACAAGGCTACCGGAATGAGTCAATCCTCTATCAGAGAGGGAATTAATTGTTTTTTCAATTTTTATGAAAAAGGTATTTCCCGCAGGGGAGATACCTTTTTTTATCTTTGATACGCAATTGATTTTAAATTCATGTACCATTTTCATCCAGATCAAAAAAAAACTGCCCGACACGTTGGCATCATTCCCGATGGTGGCCGCCGATGGGCAGTTCAAAACGAATGTAGCTTGCAGCAAGCCTACTCCCTCACACGATCGAAACTCAAAACATATGTGCCGCTGTTGCTCGACTCCGGAGTAAATGAGTTGAGTGTTTACCTGTCGAGCAAACTCAATTTTCAACGCGAAGATAAAGAAATTGAGGCATTTAACAAAGAAGTAGTAGATGCATTTATGCATGACTTTGGCCACATGGGTGCCGCTTTCGGTTTGCGCATCACTGTTGCCGGCGATACCTCTTCACTTGGCTCATTCATGAAAAACACCATTGACGATGTGGTGCAGCAAACCAAAAATGGCGGTTCGGGCAGCATCCACCTGCTCATCAACTACGATCCACTGGAGGAAATTGAGCAGGCGTTTGAAAGAGCCGCTCAAAGCCGGCAGCACTTTTGGGAAAAACTGTGGGTGGATAATCCGCTCGACCTGGTGATCAGGAGCGGTGGTGCCAATGTGATGAGTAATTTTTTGCCCTTGCAATCGGCTTATGCACGCCTTTATTTTTTCGATGCCTTGTTTAATGCGTTGGAGTGGGCCGATATCGAACGCTGTCTTTCAGAATACAGGGGACTTGATCGCAAGTATGGAAATTGATGTCTGACTGTTTTTACAACGTAAACTGATCGCTCAGGTAGTAATTGCCAAGTTTAAGATATTCCAAAGCCACCATCGTAGCGCTGAAGCGATCTCTCCACCATTTTTTAGCGTCAAAAACAGTATGTGGGTTGTTAGGAACACAAACGGTCACCTGATGATCCAACTTGTTGAGCGACTTTGAAATGAGTTTTTGTGCCCTGGCAGCATGATACGATGAGGTTACGATGATCACGCTGCGAATTTCAGGGTGTTGTTCGAGGTAATTGCGCAAAATGATGGCTTCGTCGCGCGTGCTTCCAGCCACATCGGGTAACATGTGAACCTGTGTGGCAGGAACGCCAAGACTTTGCAACGCCTTGAAAAATACCTCAGCGGTTTTATCAATCTGCAACCGCTTTGCCATGGCGGCATCCAGCCCGGCCTGATATTCGTTGGCCATCAATATTTGTTTTGCCGTTCCGTTGTGATACAATTCGGCAGCCCACAAAGCCCTGTCGGGTACTGGCCCCAGCAGAACAAACATCAGGTC
>CAZBMR010000027.1:30784-40472 GCA_964492695.1 uncultured Lentimicrobiaceae bacterium | reverse complement strand
GCATTTCGACCGACCAAATAACTTCATGCAAAGAATTGAAAATGGACTGTAACCGATCTTCACTTTTTTGCAGTTGTTCGGCAATGAGCTTGCGTTCTGTGATATCTGAAAAGAATCCATGCCAAATTACGCTATGGTCATCATTTTTCTGAGGAACGGCATTTGCACGCATCCAACGCTCGCCATCTGTCGGAAGGATAACCCTTAATTCCACATCAAAGCGTTCGACCTTTTGGTAAGAAACCAGAAATCGATCAAGTAGCATTGGCATATCTTCCGGATGAATTCTTTCAAAAAGTATACGGGGATTTTCGTTCAGTTGATCAATGGTCAGCTCAAGATAATCATATACCCTTTGGCTGATATAGTGAAATCTGAAACTGCCTGATTGATCAAGGTATAGCTGGAAAAGTACCCCGGGTAGGTTTTGAGTGAGCTCCTGAAGCAGCAGATCGTTTTTTCGAATGATGTGCTCTTGTTGTTTTCGCAGGCTCACATCACGGCTTAAAGCAACAATGCCAATGAGTTCTCCTTCCATGCTGTAGAAAGGAGCTTTGAGCGTCTCCAGCGGAATTGCCTGCATATCGGTATTTTCAACCGTTTCTTCGAAAAGCTGGCTTTGACCACTGCGCAGCACCAACCGGTCTTGTTCCAGACAAGCCTCTGCATATTGGGCAGGGAGAATCTCATGATCTTTTTTCCCAATCACTTGCTCTGCTTTAAAGCCAGTAATTTGCTCTATATGGTCGTTGCATCCTATATATGTGCCCTCCAGATCTTTATAATACACCAAGTCTGGGATCGATCTGAGCAAACCTGTCAAAAGGGCTTTCTCGTGTGCAAGCTGCATACGCGACTCCAAAATGTCAGAAATGTCAAAATGAAAAGCCAGATAGAGATCGTCATGAATTTTTATGCCGTGAACCGATCCCCAAAAAGCTGCACCTCCTTTTTTTAATAGGCGTGCATCGAGCTTAGCAGGTTCATCATGGCTGAGTTTTTCAAAATGGGCCAATCCCGCCTGATGGAATTCAGGATGGACGATATTTAAAACATGCATACCGAGCAACTCATACCTGTTATAGCCCAACATTTCGGCTGCAGCATCATTCACGATTACATATTTGCCCTCAGAATTTGTAGCCATGATGCCGATGGGTGCATGCTCAATGAAAGACCGCATGAGTCGTTCATTTTCATGCAACTCGTTATATATTTGATTCTTACTGATGATCAGTGAGAGAATGCCGGCCGCCAGGTTGGCCCGTTCGATTTCGGTGATGGTAAATTCATGCTGCTCATTATAAGTGAGCACAATTGCGCCATATTTGTTATCATTGCTGATGAGCGGGATTCCAAGAACGGATTTATCCGGAAGTTCTTTTAACAATGCCTGGTCAAATAATGGACTGTTGCGCATATCATCAATCATAAAAGGCTGCCCTTCATCCATCATTTGATGAAGAAAAGTCTGATATAATTTTGTTGCCTTTCGTTTATCTGATAATGAATCTGGGTCCGATATTGCTGTAACTGTGCAAGTTTTGGAGTTCTCCTGCCATTGAACCAAACAGCCAATGTCGGCCTGGAACATGTCTTTGGCTTGTGGAAGCACATACTCATGCAGCTCCTGAATTTTTGTCACACTAAGTGCGCCATTAAGCAACGCAAATAAGCGCCGCAAAAAGCGCTCATTGTTGCGAATGGCCTCCTCCGAACGTTTGGTGCTGGTTACGTTACGTATGACGGATAAAACCTCATTGTCATTGAGTGGCACAATTCTGTTTTCAAACCATTGTTCCCCCTCTTGCATGGGCAAAGGGTATTCGTAGGATACTTTTTGATTTGATTGAATTGACTTGGTGATCGCTGACATGGAAATCTCAGCCAGCTTTGGAGGAAGAATTTCATTGATTTGCTTACCAATAAACACTTCTGGTGGCACGTAGTAGCTTGATTCTTGATCCGTAAATGAATCGAGATAGGTCCCGTCTGCTGCAATTCGGAACACAAGATCAGGCATTGTGTTTAGCAAACCCAGCGTGGTTTGCTCACTTTGCCTGAGTTTCTCTTCGAGGATCTTTTTTTCAGTGATGATTCGGCCAACTGTTTGGAATTCAATCACCTTTCCATTGCTGTCGGTGATGGGATAATCACTCCATTCCCACCACACAAAGCTTTTGTCAGGGAAATACTCCTGATACTGATAACTCACAGGTTGTGGATTTGCAATCAATTGTTCCAAATGTTGCCGAATGCGGGCGTGTTCTGTCTCTTGTGTGAACTCAAGAAAGCTACGTCCCAATACGTCCTTGTTGCTTAATTGGAATGTTTTACAATACGCATCATTTACATAAATCAATTTCGTATCTGGCGTAAATCGGAAAATAATGTCCGATTGGGTATCGAGTATATTGTTAAGCCGCTCAATTTCAGGTGTGAATGTGGTTTCATTTTGTAATGGATGAAGCAAAACAAATTGATGAATCTTTCCCTCAAAATCAATGGGGCTGATCTGAAAGTCGAACGAACCCACATGGGGCGTACCGGCTGGTTGCAGCGAAATGCTGCTCAGCGTTGTTGGCAGCTCAGGATTGGAAAGTGATTGTTTGAATGCTGTGTAATGACGCTCCTCACCGAAAGGAATGGTCTCAAGAATCGATTTCTTGCTTGCTTCAATTCCAAACAAATCAGCAGCAGCAGCATTGTAGAGATACCATGCCCCGCTACCTTGTTGTATGATGAACGCAGGAAGCTTGATGGCATCCAGCATTGCTTTCATGATTTCTTTCATCGTCCTGTCCTTGGTGTTTGGTTTTTGCCCTCTGCGCTGCCTGCTGCCTTCTGACAGTCAAAATAAGATAATCATACTTATTTGACAAATCATGGAAAGTGGCCGTCGTACATTAGGCTAGCCGATGCAAAACTACTGATATTAAACAAATTAAGTTATATATATAAATACGTAAAGTTCCATTAGGCAATAAGAAAAAATACGTATATTTCTTCAAATTTTGTTCGAAAAGGGATGCGTTTTAACTGGAAGTGTGGTAGTGTCTGTGTATAAAAACCGTAGTTATACAAAGATATGTTTTCAGCTCGTTTTTGTCAACCTCCATATAAGCTAAAAACTTAGCGGACAGACAAAATATCAAAACTGTTACCGAAAAGGAAATAAATATCCGTTGAGGCTGAGGTGACTATTGTTGAAATAAGTAAAAAAAACCAGAAGTAATTGTTAAAAGATAGAAGTGGTGCTATCTCAGAACGACATCCCGAATCACATCTTTGCCCACGCTCTTATTCAGGTTTTGGACAATTTGACTGCGTGCAAAAGAAAGCTCATGCCGAATGGCAGCAGAGTCGATGTAAACGAAAAGCACATCTTTCTGAATGTAAAGATCGGTAGTATGCCGGGCAATCATGCTGCCCACCACCGATTCCCAGGCTTGAACGATGCGAATACCATCAATTTTCCCTTGCAGGTTGTATGTCTTCAGCACCTGTTCGATGGCGCTGCCAAGAGATTGGGTATTTGGATCGCTCATGGTTTAATCATTTATAACTGCTTGGGCCACACCGTGCGTCACCTGGAAGATGCGATGGTCGATGTTGCTCGATTCAAAGAGTCTGCGAATGCGTTGTTCCTGTGTATCAGTAATGAACACTTGCCCGAAACTGTCTTGTCCAACCAGCTGAATCAGACTTCCGACCCTTTGATCGTCAAGTTTGTCAAAAATATCATCGAACAGCAGAATGGGTTTGAAACCAAGGATGTTTTTGGTAAAGTCGAATTGCGCCAGTTTGATGCCGATCACAAACGACTTTTGTTGCCCCTGCGAGCCAAATTTCTTCAGTGGAAAGCCGCCAATGCGGAAGTCAAGATCATCTTTGTGTATGCCCGCACTGGTGAAACGAAGCATGCGGTCGCGGTCGATGTTTTGCTTCAGGCTTTCGCTGAGGGGTGTGGTTTTCAGGCTGCTGTCGTACAACACATCAACTTTTTCGTCCGTACCCGCCACAAGGCCATAATAATGCTGAAAAATGGGAATAAAGGTCTGCAGGAAAAGGGCTCTTTTTTCATAAATGTGCGCACCAAAATCACTGAGCTGCTGATCGTACATTCCAAGCA
The DNA here is from genome assembly GCA_964492695.1 of uncultured Lentimicrobiaceae bacterium. Lineage (GTDB taxonomy): Bacteria > Bacteroidota > Bacteroidia > Bacteroidales > F082 > JALNZU01. The sequence continues at coordinate 36,340 of CAZBMR010000027.1, read as the reverse complement.
GGACTGCATCGAAGCGACCTGATTCGGCAAACTGCCTCAGCAGCACATTGCGCTGCAGCAAAACCTTGTTGTATTGGAGCAAATTGTCAAGGTAAATATGGTCGAACTGCGACAATACCCCATCGATGAATTTGCGGCGTAGCTCGCTACCCTCGTTGATCAGGTCGCGGTCGTAAGGCGATATCATGACGAGCGGTACCTTGCCGATGTGATCGGCCAGGCGGTCATATTCCTTCTTGTTGAATTTGAATGACTTTTTATGGTTTTTACGTTGCACGCAGCTCACCGAATCGCGATCGCCATTGCGCTGATAAAAACCGTGGACTGCAAAAAAATCACATCCATGGCGAATGTTTTGCTGATCGAGCAGGTTGAAGTAGCTCTTACAAAAGGACAAATAGTAAATGGCGTCGAGCAGGTTAGTCTTGCCTGTTCCATTGTTTCCGATAAAGCAGTTGATTTTTTCCGAAAACTGAAGGTCAGCTTCCGGATAATTTTTGAAATCAGTGAGTTTCAGCTGCTCTAAAAACATTTTGCTTTGCGTTTGTGCACACAAAGATAAGCGTTTGTTCAGCAGAATACCTCCCTATCGCCTGAAACTGTCGAAATCTGTAGAAATGGAGATAAAGTTGGGAGAACCTACCACATGAAAGGTGGAGCGGGCGTAGTTAATTTGAAATTTTGAAATCTTCAGCCCAATTCCCCAGGCAAAGCCAATCATGCCTAGTTTGTCGGGAATCTGCATTTCCTGACGTCGTTTGTAATTATAACTGCCTCTGAGAACCAGCCCTTTGCCAATGTAAAACTCTCCGCCAATTACAAAGTGCCGCATCAGCTGATCGGCAAACTTTTCGGCTCCATTGAGCTCAGATTTCACGCCTGTGATGGGGTCGATTCTGCCTTTGAGGTCGATGGGGTCGTCGTAGGTCAGGTCCCATTTTTGGAGGTGATCATACACAATCATCAGCCGAAAAGGAACATGGTCGAGCCTTTTTGATACGCCAAATTGCATCGAAAATGGCACAGCTGAGGCTTCGCCGGGCAAATAGGATTTCAGTTCCGACCCTATATTGCGGGCCGTGAGCGAAAAAAGCCACCCGCTTTTGCTGAGGTACGTGCCTGCCACATCCACCGCCAAACCAAAGGAGTTATAGCTCTCATATTGCGATGCAATGAACTTGGCATTGGCGCCAATACTAAAGTTAGAATCGAGCTGCCTGCCCCATCCCAAACTTAGTGCATAATCAGCCGCACGAAAAGTGTTGCTGCGGTTTCCTGCCTCATCGGCATAATCAAATGTGCCATAGTTATAGTAGTGCAAATTGCCCACAAAACTGCCCAATGCTCCTATATTCCTTCCATAGGAAACATTACTGAAACCCAGATCGGCATAATAATCCACATAAGAAAGACTCAGTTTGTTGTGCATTTCGGGATTGATCAAAGCAGGATTGAAACTTACCAGCTGGATGTCGTCATCATCAATCGGCACTGCGGTTCCTCCAAGTGCTGCAATGCGCGGCGAAACAGCAATGTTGAGAAAATCGTAGGTGCCCCGGCCTCCAACCTGTGCGTGAAGTGATAAGCTGCAAACCACAGTGCAAATGAAAATGGAAATGCGTAAAATTCTGGTCATCGAAATGTATTGCTTTTACGTTCTTCAAACGGTTTGGGGCAGGTTTTATTGCCAGCCTTTTAAACTTAAAGTTTATTGTTTACTAAGGTACAACAATCGCTTTGGAGGATTGTTTGCCATCGGTTGTTCGCACAATAAGATAAAAAGCTCCTGACGGGAGGTTTGTTAATCGAACATTGTATGTTTCTCTTTGTGGTTCAATGTGTTGCAATCGCATGCCTTGTTGATTTATCACTTCGAGGCAGCTAATCTCCTGCTTCATTCCGCTCAGGTCCACAGTGAATTCACCTTGTGCGGGATTGGGATATACCTTCCACCTGAGATCTTCCCGCTGGTGCTGGCCAGGAACAGAAGTGATCATTTTCCAGTTATCATAAAGCACTTGTAGCGAATCTATTGGCTCAACACCATAAGGTGTTTGGGGTACATTTAAGTCGAGGTACAAGGTGTCAGGATGGTCTGTCGGGCGCGCCAACCTGATGAAAGCCGACAAGGAAGAGACGCCTTCGTTGAGGCACCGCGAATCGGCGCCTGGAACATTGGCCCCTTGCAGAGCCGCCATCAGCTTGTCACTCAGGCCTCCTTCAGCACGCAGAAAGCGGGCTTCCATCGAATCGATAATTCCCTCGTTCAGCAGAATGTTGCCCTGTATGGAATAATTGATTCCGGCAATATGTCCTTTCCAGTTCATACATTGGTCACCGGTGAAGGCGGCCGACCTGGCCTTGCCAGACTCGTCGAAATCCACAATGCCATATTGCCGTCTTCCGGGGAGGTTTTGCGCATCGTTGGCAATCAGCCAATCGATGATCTGCTGCGGTGATTCACCGGCCATCATATGGGCGTGTGCATTTTGCTGATTGGCAGCAAGCCAGTAGGATTGGGTGTGGATGACGCCTCTTCCCGGGATCACATCGCTGATGATTTTTGCACCACCGGCGATGGCAGTGTTGTCGATGCAGCTGGCACCGGCACTTCCAACCTCGCCCGTGAGCGTGTCAACTGCTGCAATCGAAAAAGTGTCCTGTGCATAAATGCGTCCGGCGAGTAACAAAACTGCTATAAATAAAATTCTCATATCCAATTAGTTAAAATATTAATTGCTAAAACAACAAGGCCTGTTTTATAACATTGCATCGGCTAAGATACAATTTCTGTCAGATATTCAATCGGCATGGCATGCCTGTATCGCCGGCTTGCATACCTTTGTCATGCGTAAAAATCATTGCTTATGTCACTCTGGCGTGTTATTCTGTGCATCATTTTTCCGCCGCTTGCGGTGGTTGACAAGGGTTGCGGTTCGGTACTCATCGTTATCCTCCTTACCATTGCTGGCTGGATTCCCGGTGTGCTTGCTGCGCTCATTATCAATAACAAATAATTTAAGGATCATCGTTTCGCTCATGAATAGAAAAACCACAGGATTACTTTTTTTTCTGCTGATTTTTCAGTGCAGTGTGCATGCACAGCAGAAAATACCGCTTAACAGTGCTATGCTCTACAATTTCAGCACAAAAGGCGATGCCGGTCTTTGGGTTGACGAGCAATCGCTCGCAGGCGATCCGGCTTCCGGAGGCGGAGGTCAGCCTGTCACGGTTTTCAGTCCGGGTTGGGTGAATGCCGATATTTATTACCCTGCCATGGTGGTGCTCGATCTGGGCCGGGACTACAACCTTTCCTCACTGTGGTTTTTTGATGTGAACGACAGCGACAGTTTGTACGTTTACACAGGAACACCGGCCCAATGGCAGCCGGCAGCTGCACTTTTGCTGAATAATTACAACAGTTGGCGTGTGCTCACCCTCAACAAAAACAGCCGTTTCCTGATGTTTCGGTTACGCAGTCCCTCCACCAGGGTTTCCGAAATCGTATTGTATGGCAGTGCGATCGGCAGCACCGACGATCCGCCAACTCCCGTATCTCCTGCTCGCCCCTTGATGCAACACTTTCTAGGGGTGAATGGTTTTATAGATGATCCGCTCAACAGGCTGAGCTGCGTCGGGAACCTGCGTGAATATCACAATTGGGGTTGGGATGAAGGCAATACCGACACAAGCTACCCGGGTTATCCCAACAATCAGTATGCCTGGAATCCAAGCTGGGTAAGCGGACCAGGCTGGGGTTTTTATTTTGATACATTTTATGGCGACTTGCAAAGTTTTGGAATAGGCGTCAGTCCTGACCTTCAGGGCGCTGCACCGTATATCACTGGCTTCAACGATTCACTCACCCAGCATAAACCGATCAGTTTCGGTGAAAATGCCTTATCGCCCGCAGCCTACACGGAGCATGCTGATTATATGTTCCAGTTTGCTGCTCGTTATGGGCAATCGACGGTTGAAACAGGAATGCTCAAACTCAAAGCCGATCAGCAAGCCCTTACAGGACTTTCGTTGGTTAATTACCTCGAAAACTGGAACGAACCGGATAAATGGTGGTTTACACGTGGTGGCTATTTTAGTCCTGACGAGTACGCGGCAATGTGCAGTGCTGATTATGACGGGCATAACAACAGTCTCGGCGCAGGGAAAGGAATGAAAAACGCTGACCCTCAAATCAAGATGGTGATGGGAGGGTTGGCGAGTTTAAACCTCGAATATGTGCGTTGTATGAAACTTTGGAGTGATTACAACCGCAGCGGGGGCTTCCCGGCTGATGTGCTGAACTTTCATCATTATTCTGAAAACGGCACACATGGCATCAGCCCGGAGGAAGACGGTCTGATGCAAAAGCTCCAGAACATTGTTGCCTACCGAAATACCTTCCTGCCTGAAAAAGAAATCTGGCTTTCGGAATTTGGTTATGATACCAATCCGGAAAGCACCCAGGCTGCGGTTGCTATTGATACGAATGATATATATGAAGTTCAGGGTCAGTGGATTATGCGGTCTTTTCTGGCTGCAGCAGCTGCTGGTGTTGATAAAGCTTTTGTGTATATGTTGCGCGATGCCAACGCACCCAATCCGAACAAATACAACAGCTCCGGCCTTACAAATGAGATATGGAACGGGCATCAACCTAAAAAGTCATGGTATTATGTGAATACCATGAGCCACCATTTGCAAAACACCCGTTTTGCAGGGCTGAAAGACTCTCAGCATGCCCAGGTGAATGTATATGCCTTTCAATCAGCAACATCTGATACAATCGTTTACGCTGTCTGGTGTCCATCCTCAAACAATACCGTTGTCGAAAATTTCTCACTGGATATTGACTGGGCCACCCAAATTCAGATGATCACACCAACCTTTGGGATTGAAAATGGCGTGGTTGGCAACCTCATTCCGCGTGGGGGGAAGGTGAACTTCAGAGTTACTGAGCGGCCCGTTTTTGTGCGAACCACCGGAAACAGAAAAATCAAAATCACCGGAGATTTGCGATTTTTCAATCAGGAAGCCAGCCCACTCCCGGAAAATGCCAATGATTTCTGGATCGAACTACTTGATTCTGAATCTCAAACCCTTGCAGGACCTGTTCAGCCGCAATTTGAGCAGAACAGCTGGGTTTTCTCTTTCGATCCTGTGAATCCAGACAGCCTCGCGTTTATCCGGCTTTGGGAACAACCACCCTCAAATCTGTTGGCTGACACATGGCTGTGGAACAACTGGACTGGAATCACTGCAGTGGACGCGTTGATTATCAGTTATCTTGCCATACAGCATCCTGCAATCGGTGCTTTGCCACATTTGGCAAATGTTGAAAACCCAACGCCATATATGAAGTTGGTGGCCGACATCAACAACAGCAGCACCATATCAGCCCTGGATGCCTTGATGTTGATGTACAGGTACTTAGGCCGACCCGGGATGAATCCCTTTCCTGGCGGACGTCATCATTTTATCATTGGAGGGCATGTGGCTGAATCGGCCGAATCGAACATCTGGCCCTCTTCGCCTGCGATGTTATTCTCTTCCGATGGC
>CAZBMR010000027.1:0-30684 GCA_964492695.1 uncultured Lentimicrobiaceae bacterium | reverse complement strand
GGCCGAATCGAACATCTGGCCCTCTTCGCCTGCGATGTTATTCTCTTCCGATGGCGTTTATGAGCCCAATGCGGCCTCCAATGAATTACACTACACCTGCCCGCTCGAACTGGATAGCGGCGGAGAAGTTTTTTATCAGATTTATTTCACGCCCGCCGGCGATTTAAACCTCTCTGCTCAATTGTAAGTTTGCAATGGGAATTCTGGTTTTTCCTTAACAGACATCGACACGTAACATCATGATGCCTTTCATTTTGGTTTTGATGCCGATGGCTTTTTTTATTTGTGTCAACTTTGAATTTTTCCTTTAATTTGGAAGCTAATTTGAATGTTACGCTATGAAAAGAATCTTAAACATGTTGGCAATCATCATGATGATTGTTGTTGGTTATCAAGAAGTTGTGGCACAAGCTGCTTCAAAGCCTGTGATCGGACCAAAAGAATTGAAGCTCGAAAGCGATCGCATCACGCCTGAGGTGTTGTGGGCTATGGGGCGCCTGGGCGAAGTGGTCGTTTCGCCTGATGGTAAAAATCTGGCACTCACCATCACCTATTATGATGTGGAAGAGAACAAGGGCAATTCAGAATTATACGTGATGAATATGGATGGTTCTGATTTGAAACGACTTACATTCACAACCTGGGGAGAGTATAATCCGAGGTGGACCCCCGATGGAAAAAAAATCGCTTTCATGTCGGCTGAATCAGGCGCCATGCAAATGTGGGAAATGAAACCCGATGGATCGGAAAAAGTGCAGATAAGCAACATCGATGGCGGAATCGGTGGATTTGCTTATGCGCCCGATCAAAAGAAAGTGCTCTATTTGGCTGATGTTGAAAAAACCTCCCTTGTGCAATCCCGCTATCCCGACCTGACCAAAACATCTGGCCGAATCAACAACGACCTGATGTACCGGCACTGGGACCAATGGGTTGATGCGTTCACGCATATTTGGATCGCTGACTATGATGGCAAGCAACTAAGCAATGGAAAGGATATCATGGCTGGTGAAGAATGGGAATCACCCGTGCGCCCTTTCGGCGGAATGGAACAAATCAGCTGGAGTACCGACAGCAAGTCGGTGGTGTACACCAGCCGCAAGAAAAAGGGCAAGGAATACAGCTTATCAACCAATACCGACCTCTATCAGTACGATCTTGCTAAGGGCGTGACGGTGAACCTCACCGAAGGAATGATGGGCTACGACATGAATCCGGTTTTCTCGCCTGATGGACAAAAAATAGCATGGGAAAGCATGGAACGTGATGGCTACGAGGCAGATAAGATTCGCCTTTTCGTGATGGATTTGAAAACAGGAAACAAAACTTACCTGACCGAAAACTTTGATCAGAACGTTCAGGGTCTTAACTGGAGCGCCGATGGAAAGAAGATTTATTTCATCAGCAATTGGCATGCGCTCGACCAGATGTACAGCATCGAGTTGGCCTCTGGCAAAATCAATAAAATCACCGAGGGTGTACACGATTTCACAAGCGTGATGGTTGCCGGAAAATACCTCATTGGAGGGCGCATGTCCATGTCAGCACCATCTGAGCTTTTCAGGGTGGATGAGCAAACAGGAAAACAGGAACAAATCACCAGCATCAATTCTGAATTGCTGAAACAGCTGAGTTTTGGTAAAGTGGAGGAACGCTGGATTCCCACTACCGATGGCAAGCAAATGCTGGTTTGGGTGATTTATCCCCCTCATTTTGACGCAAATAAAAAGTATCCTGCCTTGCTTTACTGTCAGGGCGGACCACAAAGCACTGTCAGCCAGTTCTGGTCCTACCGCTGGAATTTCCAGATGATGGCCGCCAACGACTATATCATTGTTGCGCCTAACAGGCGTGGTTTGCCTGGCTTTGGGCAGGAATGGCTCGAACAAATCAGCGGGGATTATGGCGGACAAAATATGAAAGACTATTTGAGTGCCATCGATGCTGTTTCAAAAGAACCATTTATTGATTCAGAGCGGCTTGGTGCTGTTGGCGCTTCTTATGGCGGATTCTCAGTTTATTGGATGGCGGGCAATCACAACAAGCGTTTCAAAGCCTTTATCGCCCACGATGGGATGTTTAATCTTGAGCAGCAATACCTTGAAACCGAGGAGAATTGGTTTACCAACTGGGATTTAGGTGGTCCGTTTTGGGACAAATCCAATAAAGATGCATTGTGGTCATATGAAAATTCCCCACATAAATTTGTTCAAAACTGGGATACACCCATTCTTGTGATTCATGGTGAACGCGACTACCGCATTGTGGCTTCACAGGGCATGGCGGCCTATAATGCTGCAGTATTACGCGGAATTCCGGCCGAATACCTTTACTTTCCTGACGAGAATCACTGGGTTCTGAAGCCGCAGAATGGGGTGCTGTGGCAAAGAACCTTTTTCAACTGGCTCGACAGATGGTTGAAATAGCCGGAATTTGTTTTGGAAAAGGAAGTGATCACGCAAGATAGCTTTTGAGAATTCTTGCTATGAAATTGAAGAGGCCGGCTTTGAGAAGCTGGCCTTTTTTTATCCAGAAAAAATCAGATTAACCTCTGGATGATGAGTAATATAACATGTTGTAAGCTCGGTTGATTTATTTAAAAATAAAAATTTTTCTTTTTAGGGCTCGAATCTTGTCATGTATTGAATCATAACAGTAATTTTGCGGCCGGCAAAAACAATTATTTTCTTTGAATGGTTGTGTGTTTTTTTCTGTAAATCTCAAGATTACGAACCCTTTAGAAATTAATTAAAGTTGCTGAAATGTTTATTTACTTATTTTCAAAATTAACTCAAAACATGCGCAGTTTTACTTTCACTCTCTTCATGGCAATGTTGCAATTGCTTGTTTTTTCCGGCGTTTACGCTCAAAACGCCAGTCTTGTTGCTGTTGTTGAACAAGATGGTGCCTTTATGATCAAAGTTTCCGACAATGGTCAGTGGGCAGCAGGCTATGTTTCTGATCCCCCAAGCTACAAGAACGCTTCTGTTTGGAACCTCGAAACCTACGAACGCATTCAACTCGTACCCAATGGCCAAAGTGCTGCTGCTTTTGATGTTACGGATAACGGAGAAATGGCTGTGGGTTGCTACGATGACCAGCCTGCCTATTGGCAAAATGGTGCCTGGACCATGCTTCCCATGCCCGTGGAAAACGGAATAGGGGAGGTGCATTCAGTCACACCTGATGGTACAAAAATGGCCGGTCGCGTATTTGCGTCCAACTGGACTGCCGGTTATGCCTGCGTTTGGGAGAATGGGCAATTGGTTGAAGTGAATCATGCCGCTGTTGACCGGACGGGTAGCAATGCCTATTTCAATGAAATGGTTGCAGTTTCAGCTGACGGTAACACCATGCTGGGTTGCTTAAACTATGTAGTCCTGCCCAATCGCACGGCCTTCCTGATGAAAAATGGGGAGTACTTTATGTTTGGTGCACACAATTATGACCCGCTTCAGGGTGGCTCGCCCTATAATTTCTACGATGTGTTAAGTATGAGTTCCGATGGTAAATATGTGACCGGAGATATTTATTGGGTTGAAGAGGTTTGGGTCTCTGAATATTTTTGTCCCTTCAGGTATGACGTTGAAAATGACGTTACTGAGTTGTTTTTGGATGATATCGAAGTGGCCTCATTCGCTGTTGACAATGCTGGAAACTTGTACGGTGCCACACCATTGAACTACCCTTTACGTGATGCCCTGATTCTCAAAGATGGGGAGTGGGTGTCGCTTGACCAGGAAATTCTTGAAACCTACGGTCTCGATGTTCAGGATGAAACCGGTTATGATAAACTCAGTAATGTTTTCAGCGTCTCAGCCGACGGAAGAACGATTGTTGGCGTAAACGGAATCCATACCAATAATTGGGTGCTCAAACTGCCTGAAGTGGTTGGAAACAATGAAACGCCTCATGCACAGGGTGATATGAAAGCGATTGTGAAAGGTGGTTATCTTTTGATGGAAGGGAAAATCGCGCACATGAGCATCGTGGATATCAAGGGAACGGTGATGATGGACACTAATATCCGAATGCCAATTGTCTCTGTAGCTGACTATTCAACGGGTGTTTATATCGTGAGAATGACCGATATCGACGGGTTTACAAAATCACAAAAGGTATTTATCGGTTTCTGATCTTCCTGTTAAGATTAAAAACAGTACATGCCAATTTTGCGCCAAAAATAGTCTATGGTGCTCTGTATCAAAAAAATAAAGCTGCAATTCAATTGCAGCTTTATTTTTTGCGACTGATGGTGCCCGGATAAGAAAAAAACTTCAAAACAGGACGCGATCGAGATAACCATTGAAGCAATCGTTCGAGGAGTCTGCCAGGTCTTATCGATTTTTCACCCTTCCAAATCGAAGAAACTTCAGCATCCACCTTGGCAATGGTTTTTCAGGATTGCCTTTTCGCAGGTTGATGTTGATTCCCAACTGCTTGACCAATGGAATCTTATGGGTTTCCACAAATTCAATCAGGTTGCCATCGGGATCTTCGATGTAGGAAAAATGACCGGCAGCTTCGCCCATGTCAAATGAATTCACTGCGTTGTGCTTCACGGAGGAATCCACCGTGAAATCTAAACCTTTCGCTGTGCAGCGCTTTTTCAGGGCTTCCATATTGCTCACATCAAAGCAGAGATGAATGAAGCCGGGATCGCCCCAGAAGCGGTTTTCATAGATTTTGGCCGGCTGGCGGTCGAGCACCTGAATGAGTTCGATGCTCGAATTGCCAAACAATTGGCTGAATTTGCCCTTGCGAGCCTGAGAATGTGTGAGTACCATCCTGCGGAAACTGTTCTTCCCGCCAGGGAGGGCCGATAAATCTTCAAAATTCCCGCGCTTGTCGGCCACCACCTTGTCATAACCCAGTATGTCACGGTACACCGGCAAAGCCCTATCGATGTCGCTGACACCGATCATGACGCCTGCAGCTCCGGAAGTGGTTCGCTTCTCATCGGTAAATACTTGATCATCATGAACAAACTGGAAGAAATTTCCAAATGGGTCTTGAACAAAAAAAGTCTTCTGTCCATCGACGCCATCTGTCAATTCGCCAACGATTTGAATTGCAGGGTTTGAGGCAAACTCGCTGTATGTCTGAGAGATGTTGCGGCTTTTCATTCTGGCAGCAAAAATGCCGAGGTCACCCACCTGAATCGTAAAACCTGCACGAAGGGGTTTTCGGTTGGAATATTGCCAGATTTCAAAGCCCCCGCCTCCCTGCATGTTGATGGCAATGGCCGCATGCCGCTGTTGTGGCTGTCCTCCCGTATAGGGCAGCATGAGTTCGGCAACCGTATCATCCTCAAGGATGCGGATGTCCATGCCAAAATGCGCGATATAGTAATTCCACGCTGCCTTAAGGTCTTCAACGCCAATGCCAACTTGCTGAATCCCACTGATGAGGTAGTTTTCCATAATTATGTCTTTTTTATTTTTCTGATGATGCGTCGGGCAAGCCCAGGCAGAAACCTTTTAAGGTAAACCATCAGCAATTCCCTGCCTCCAATCAAAACCTCTGATTTTTGCAGGTGGATGGCTCGTACAATTTTTTTTGCTGCCGCTTCAGCACTGATGCCTGTAGCTTGCCCCTCATCCAGCAGACCGTGTTTCTGTCCGTCTGATGCAAGCGCATGCATGGATATTTCGGTTTTTACACGCCCCGGACAAACAAAAACAACCCGGATTTTCCGATCAAAATACTCTGCCTGCAATGATTCAAAATAGCCGTAAAGTGCATGTTTTGATGCACTGTAGGTAGAGCGGAGTGGAAAACCGAATCTTCCGGTGATGCTGGTGTTCACGGCGATGATGCCACCTCCGTGAGCAATCATGGAGGGGAGAAGCAATTTGGCGATTCGCGCCGCAGAGCGGTAATTTACGGTGAGTATCTGATCCTCAACAATATCAAGGGTGTTGGCAGCCATTGCCCGCTGACTGATGCCGGCATTACTGAAAAACATATCAATAAACCCGTAAATGCCAGTGGCTTGCTTAACAAGATCAGGAAGCTGATCCATGTCAGCCAGGTCATAAACAAGCACCTCTGCTTTGGCTCCAAGGGCTTCGCATTCCTTTTTTAATTGCGTGAGTTTTTCAAGTGAACGACTCGTTAGAATCAGGCAGGCACCTTCCTTCGCCAGAAGTCTTGAGGTGGCCTCCCCAATACCCGAGGATGCACCCGTGATCCAAATAGCTTTGCCCTTAAACCTCTGCCTCACGCCGGATTGATATTGAATTGATTTATTGCCTGAGGGATGGGATGAGATGAAAAGCTTCATTTCAAGCACCTTACTGAAGAAGAATCAATCTTGATTCATCCATCCTCCAGCAGCAAAAATAGGTCAATTATTCGTCTGATTTTGGTTGTCGTAAGATTCTTTGATTGCTAAGCTTAATCGGGTGCTTCTCATGCCGAATGGAATTCAGAAGATCCTCATCAATATTGGAATTCCCTGCTTTCCTGCAAGATTCTACCTGAACCCAAACAGTACCGGAAACAGGAATACCACAATGGCCGTCCACACGGCATAGTAAGGCAGAAATGCAGCGATGCTGAGGTTGACTGCCTCGAGCTGTTCGGGCTGCCTGAGCGATTGAAACAGACGCCACGATACTATCATCAAATTGATGAGAATGAGTAAATTGGCAGCTAACACAGCAAGTCTGTTGGGTGTGATGCCAAACTCAGTGATGCGAAATACAATGGCTGACAAGGCGATGCTGTTGACGAGAATGGTAAGCAGGGCGAGGGTAAACAACATGATCAGGCTCACATTTGAGGTGTTGGATTGCCGTGCTTCAGCCAATGAAAAAAGGATAAGTGCCATGACACCGATCAGCAAAATATTAAAGATGAACAAAAACTCCCGGTCGTTGTACGGGTCTTTTCCGGTGTAAACAATGGCAATCAGGTAGGTTGCCAGCATCACCATCACCAAAGGTGTAAACACTTTTGCGATCACAGGGGATACATTTTTTACGAGCTGCGGATTGGTTTGCACCAGCCATGTGGCTACGATCGGGGCAGCTGACAGGCCCCAGATGGCAACATATTGGAAATAATATTCTTTAATCGACAGGTCAATGATTTCAAACAATCCGACCGTAACTGCCGACAATAGCCCCCCTGCCAGAAGAATGACCGCAGTCATAACGATCAGATCTCCGTTGTAGCGCAAATAGTCAATGCGTTTTTGCTTGTTGTTAAAATCTTTTCCGGAAAATGCATAAGCGGTTGTGGCCCAAAGCATAAGGGGCAGGTGAATGCTTGCCAGAATCATGGTGTCGCTTGTCTCATTATTCGGCAGCATGTTAATATATGTGGCTGACAAAATAAAAACTGTTGCAATCAAAGCGATTTGCCTGATGGAAAGGGATTGTTTCCAGGCAAAGTAGGCTGACAGGGCTGGGAAAACGATCAGACCCAGATGCCGGGGATAGAAGTAATCCGGATCAATGCCTGTAAAATCAGGTATTTTGGCAATCAGACCGGCAAAGAGTGACAAGACAATGACCATTGCCAGATCAGACCTGCTGCCCCATCGCAACGCCTCGGCGCTGTAGTTGAGGCGCTCGTTCCAAATCTTGGCAACCGCATGTGCTTGCAAATCTGGCCATAGCTGTTCAAATGCCCGCTTAAAGCCGGTCTTGTCCTGACGATACAGCTGCTCCAGCTGTTGTGGGTTGTCCAGATTGTTTTGGATCAATTTTTCTATTTTTTCCATTTTTAATTGATTCTGAAGTGTTTATTTATATTTAAAGTACTTTGAAATTCAAAGTCAATGATTCGAAAAAAAACTTATCGATTTCTCTGTGATTGAACAAACTGTTCCAGTGCCCTGATGTGCAGCGCAAATGCGTCTTTTCCCGCTTGGGTAAGCTTGAAAGTGGTGTTTGGTTTGCGCCCTACAAACTGCTTCTCAACTTGTATAAAGTTCTCTTTTTCAAGTGCCTTGAGATGACTTGCCAGATTTCCGTCTGTCACGCGCAAATAATCTTTCAGTGCGTTGAAGTCCATCTTTTCATTGACAGAAAGCACTGACATAATACCCAACCGGATGCGGTTTTCAAATGCCTTATGGAATCCCGTGCCAATCATGCTCAGCGTTCGTATTTCATGTAAATGTACACACCATAAACGATGTGCAGTAAGCCAAAACCCGCTGCCCAGAAGAGAAGTCCCCACAACGGAAACATGGTGGCTAAAAGACCGAAAACAATCATGAAAAGTCCCAGATATCGCACTTCGGTGTATGTAAATTGTCCGGCACTAAAAAGTGCTAAGCCATAAAACAACAATGTGAGCGGCGCAAGAAAAGCAGCCAATCCATTTGCTAACAATATTAAAATCAGGATACCTCCCGAAACCAGTGGCGCTGCCATGTGCAGCATCAGCCGTTTCGAAGTGCTGTTGAGCACTGATTCGCCACGTTTTATAGCCCGTTTATACGACAGATAGCCCGCGGTGCCCACGGACAGCACAAGCACAACGATTGCCAGCAAAACCACCTGCTGAAGGTTTGAACCGTCAGCTATGTAAAGTTCTGTGAGCGATGCAGGCGGGGTAAAACCAAAAAGCGACCAGACTATGTAAGCGCCCGATAAAGCAAAAACACCTGCCATAACTCCCGCCCATCCTGACAATGAAAGAAACTTCGATGAGCGCTCCATCATCGAGCGGATGGTGGCGATGTCATTGAAATAATCCTGTTCTTTTTTCATTTGAAAGTACTTTGTGATGCAAAGTTAATCTAAAAATGAAGTGTGCAATACGGTTTTTAGTTTTTTTTACAAAAAAAGACAGTTAATTGTGGGGGCGGTGCAATAAGTAGAACAAAGCAATGGGAAGCACAATGGCGGATAACTTACTAAATCATTGATCTATATTACTTTATCAAGCCTTATGAAAACAATCTCGCGGTACTCGTCCTTTTCAAAGAGAAGACCAACGCCACCATCCTGAAGCAGTGTCATGTCAACATAGGCTGCTGCGCCTTTCCATATGCTCAGCTTTCCGGGCCAGCTTTTGCCTTCATCCCGACTGATGTGCAGCGTCATGTTGCGCCTTTCATGGCGATCTGCTGCGTTGGCAAACAGCAACGCAGTGCTTCCGTCTTCCATTGGATAAATCAGCTGGCTGGCATTGCATCCTGGATCGTGGAGTGTTGTGTCGGGTTGCGATTGCCAGCTTACTCCTTTATCAAATGAGCGGTGCACATAACGGTGACCTAAACCGTTTACGCGGCTGTTGACCAGCCAGCTGCCATCCTGCAATTCAACCACCTTTGATTCATCACCCGGAATCAGGACGGCCGGAAGCAGCTGCCAATGCTTTCCGTGATCAAAGCTGGCAAAAAGATGCAGGCCTCGTTCCAGATTCACGAGTGTGTGCAGCAACGTACCATCCTGAGTTTGGATGCCCCTCCCGGAGCTGATAAACATAAAGTCGTGCTTCCACGCTGCCGGGCTAATCTGTTCGGTAATGTCAGTCGATTCGCTCCAGGTCAGCCCATGATCATTGCTGGTAATATAACATAAACGATAACCTCCTTTTTCTTTGTGGTGATCCATGAAGTTGAAAAAGAGGAACAATGTGCCGGTCGAACGATCCAGAATCAGCGACGGGTCAGATGCTGACAATCCCTCCGGATAGTCAAGCACTGCGATTGGTGCCGACCAACGATCCCCTCCGTCAGTACTTCGGCGAATGACAATGTTGATGTTGTTGTGAGTGCGCAGGTCGGCACATGATCCAACACGCTGGTCTGCAGCCGCTATCAGTGTGCCGTCTGCAGCAGTGATGAGTGCAGGAATCCGGTAGCAAACGCCTCCATTCAGGCTGTCGGAGCGAAACAATACCTGCAAAGTTGCAGGCATAGGCCTCAATGCAGGTTGCAGTAGTAGCACGAAAATGAATGCCAGTATCCTTGATGTCATCATAAAATGAATGGAAAACAAGGTAAAAGTAAATATTTTTTTTGGGTGTTATCAGCGAGATCGATGACCTAAGCAAGGTCGGGATGGAAGATATGAGATGAAGAGCGTTTTTTTTCTTGACATGTTTTTAGGAATGATTAATTTAACGTCGTAAAAAATGATTAAAAACTAATCAAAATAGGAATTCATTGGGTGAGATAACAGCTTTTAGTGGTCGGGATGTATTTGAACAATCATAGTTATTACAGTTTGAGATATGGCACCATTCCCGTGGAGGAACTGGTTGACAGGGCTTTGGCGTTGGGGATCGGAAGTCTGGCGCTCACTGATATCAACAACACCATGGGGATGATCGATTTTGTAAAGGCTTGCCGCAAAAATGGAATCAAGCCCATTGCAGGGGTGGAGTTTCGCAACGAGGACCGGCTGATGTTTGTAGGGCTGGCAATGAACAATGCAGGTTTTCGTGCGTTGAACGAGCTGATTACACAACACAACCTCGACGCTACGCCTTATCCCGAAGCAGCACCTGCCTTGGCGGATGTGATTGTGGTGTATCCGCTGGGGACGAAAAAACGGGCACAACTGAGGCAAAATGAGTTTATGGGCGTGCGCCTTTCGCAGGTGGCGCGTTTGCTCACTTCGGAGTGGCGCTTGCATCAGGAAAAGTTGTTGCTGATGCAACCTGTTACATTTGCCGATGAGCAGGGTTGGTACATCCACAAAAACCTGCGTGCAGTGGATCACAACATCCTCCTCAGCCGGCTGCAGCCCGAGCAGCATGCAGCGCCCGACGAAATGATGCTGCCTCCCGAAAGACTCAGAGCGGCTTTTGTGCTTTATCCCGGTCTGCTCGAAAACACAAGCCGCATCGAAGCGATGTGCGACATTGACTTCGATTTCTCGACCATCAAAAACCGCAAAACCTTTACCGGCAATGCTGACAACGATCGCAAACTGCTGCGCAAGCTGGCTTTCGACGGCATGCAATACCGTTATGGAGCAAACAATGCGCTGGCACAAAAACGTGTGGAAGACGAGCTGGCCATCATTGACAGGCTTGGATTTTCGGCCTATTTCCTCATCACCTGGGATGTGATTCGCTACTCCATGTCGCGCGGATTTTACCACGTGGGGCGTGGGAGTGGCGCCAACAGCATCGTGGCTTTTTGCCTGCGCATCACCGATGTCGATCCCATCGAACTCGACCTTTATTTTGAACGGTTTCTCAACCCTAAGCGTACCAGCCCGCCCGACTTCGACATTGACTATTCCTGGAAAGAGCGCGACGAGGTGATCGACTATATCTTCAAACGCTATGGCCATCAGCATACGGCTTTGCTGGGTACGATTTCTACCTTTCGTGGTAAGTCAATCTATCGCGAGCTGGGTAAGGTGCATGGCCTTCCCAAAGCTGAGATCGACGAGCTGGTGAGCAACCCTAATTTTTATCACAAGCTCAACGAGCACACCCGCCACATTCACGAGCTGGCACAGCACATCCTCGATTTTCCCAATCAGCGCAGCATCCATGCAGGCGGCATCCTCATTTCGGAAGAACCCATCACCAGCTATGTGGCCCTCGACATGCCGCCGAAAGGTTTTCTCACCACCCAATGGGACATGTATGTGTCGGAGGAGCTTGGGTTTGAAAAGCTGGATATCCTGAGCCAGCGTGGCATCGGACACATCCGCGAAGCAGCAGATATCATCCTGGCCAACAGGGGTGTGAGTGTGGATGTACATCAGGTTCAGCTGTTTAAGCAGGATGTGAAGGTAAAAGATCAACTCCGGCGGGCCGAAACAAACGGTTGCTTTTATATCGAAAGCCCTGCCATGCGTGGCTTACTGCGCAAACTGCGTTGCGACAACTACCTTACCCTGGTGGCTGCCAGCTCCATCATCCGTCCGGGTGTAGCCAAGTCGGGCATGATGCGCGAATACATCTACCGCTTTCATCATCCAAACCAGTTCAGCTACATCCATCCCGTGATGGAACAGCAGCTGAAGGAAACCTTTGGTGTGATGGTGTATCAGGAAGATGTGCTCAAGGTGTGCCACCATTTTGCCGGTCTCGACCTGGCCGACGCCGATGTGCTGCGCCGCATCATGAGTGGTAAGAAGCGGAAAAAGAACGAGTTTGAGGAGATTGTAGGACGTTTTTTCAGCAATTGCCGCGAACGCGGCTATTCAGAGGAGGTGACCAAAGAAGTGTGGCGGCAGATTGAATCGTTTGCCGGTTATTCGTTCAGCAAGGCGCATTCGGCTTCCTATGCCGTGGAGAGTTTCCAGAGTCTTTACCTCAAAGCCCACTATCCGCTCGAGTTTCAGGTGGCGGTGATCAACAACTTTGGGGGCTTCTACCACAGTTGGGTTTACTTCAACGAACTGCGCAGGCAGGGGGGGGGGCTGCATCTTCCATGCGTGAACAACAGCCACTACCACACCTCTTTACGTGGGTCAACCGCGCATATCGGTTTCATTCACGTTGCCGGTCTTGAAGAGAATCTGGCCAGGCTCATTGTGTCGGAACGTGAACGGGCCGGAAATTATCAAAACCTGCACGATTTCATCGATCGCCTGAAGCCGGGCATGGAGCAGTTGATCCTGCTCATCCGTGCCGGAGCGTTTGCCTTCACCGGTCAACCCAAATCAGGCTTGCTCTGGGAGGCTCACCTTTACCGCAAAAAAAGCCATCAAGCCGACGCAGCATCCATGCTTTTCAGGGAAGAGGCGCGCCGCTACCAGCTGCCGACGCTCGCGCATCATCGCGTGGAAGATGCTTACGACGAAATTGAACTGATCGGTTTTCCGGTGAGCATGTCGGAATTCGACATGCTCATTACCAGCTTCAGGGGCGAAGTGATGGCGGAGCAGATGCTGGAACATACCGGCAAAAAACGACGAATGCTGGGAAAACTCGTCACGGTGAAGTATGTGAAAACCGTGAGGGGCGAGCTGATGCATTTCGGTACGTTTGTCGATGTTACGGGAGAACTGTTTGATACCGTGCACTTTCCTCCATCGCTCAAAGCCTTTCCCTTTCAAGGTCCGGGCATCTACCTGCTGCTGGGCAAGATTGTAGAAGAGTTTGGCTATCCCATGCTGGAAGTGGAAAAAATGGCCCGAATGCCCCTGCAACCCGACCCGCGGCAGACATGAGAAGGGGCGACCATTTGTATTATTCTTCATCATCCAGACTTTCGCCTTCGAGCAGAAGTCCGGATTCTGATGCTGGAAGTTCCTGCACCTGTCTGAGTTTGCGTTCGATGGCACGGGTGCGCGTTCCCACCAGTGCATCAATGTCGTTGCCTGCTTCATCAATTTTCTTTCTGGCCTTGTCGAGAATGCCTCCGAACTTGCTGAATTCGGTTTTTACCGCACCCAAAATTTGCCAAACCTCGCTGCTGCGCTGCTGAATGGCGAGTGTGCGAAATCCCATCTGCAGGCTGTTGAGGATGGCTGCCAGGGTGGTAGGGCCGGTGATGATAACCTTAAACTCGCGCTGGAGCTGCTCCACCAGATCGGTATTTCGAACCACTTCGGCGTAAAGCCCTTCGATGGGCAGAAACATGATGGCAAAGTCGGTGGTGTAGGGCGGATCGAGGTATTTATCGCGGATGTCTTTGGCAAATTTGCGAATGCTTACCACGAGGGCTCTGTTGGCTTCCTCGGCTTTGGCGCTGCTTGCCTCGTCATATGCTGTTTGAAGCAGATGATAGGCTTCTTGTGGAAACTTGGCATCCACTGGCAGATACACCTGACTATTGGTGTCGTCGCGTCCGGGTAGTTTGATGGCAAATTCCACCAAATCAGCACTGTTGCGTTTGGTCTTTACGTTGGTTTCGTATTGGCCCGGAGCAAGAATTTGCTCCAGGATGTTGCCCAGTTGAATCTCGCCCATCACACCGCGGGTTTTCACGTTAGAAAGCACACGCTTCAATCCTCCAACATCGCTCGCCAGGCTTTGCATTTCGCCCAAACCTTTCTGAACACTTTCCAATTGCTTGCTCACCAGCTCAAACGACTGTCCGAGACGGGTTTCAAGCGTCTTTTGCAGCTTCTCGTCCACCGTCACACGCATTTGCTCCAGTTTTCCTTCGGTTGACCTGATCAGCTCCTGCTGTTTCAGTTCAAGGTCACCAAACTTTTGTTTTTGTAGTTCGTTGAAATCTTTCACGTTTTGACTGAAGACCTGTTGAAAGTCGAACAGCGACTTTTGCATGTTTTCCCTGATGTCAGCGGCATTTCGTTTGAATTGTTCGTTGAGCTGGGTCAGTTTTTCATCGAGCTGGGTTTGCATAAATTGCAGACGCTGAAGGTTTTGCTCTGCTGTTGTTTTTTGCAGGTTGCTATTTTCTTCCAGGCGGTTTTTGATTTGTTCGTTGAGCAGCAAAAGATTTTGCCGCAACTCTTCACGGTTTTGCTTGTTGGCTTCTTCATTTCCGGATGTCAGGCGGCTGAGTTTTTCGTCGGTGGTTTTATTGAGGTCGGCCAGAATCAACCGGCTGTTTTCCTGCGATTGTTTGAGGTCTTCACGTTGGTTGCCTGATATTTCGCGTAGGGTATCGAGAAAACTCTGCTGAAACTTTGACAAACTGTTTGAAAGTTCTTCCCGGTTTTGACGGGCATCGTCGCGCACACTTTGCTCAAGTCGTTGAAGATATTTCTCGATTTGCTCAAAACGTCCGCTGAAATCTTCACCTGACGAAACTTGTCGCGAAAGGCTAATTATTCGGGCTAATAACCAAATGATGAGAATGAAAGTGAATGATGAAAAGATAAGGATGGCGGTTTCCATGCTTTAAAATGATGATTAATTTTCATTACAAAGATGCATTTTTACAATGGTAGATTAATGCATAGAATGCCGTTTTTAGGGGATTTTTTAAACAACTGCTTTTGCTTTTTTTACATCTTGCTGTGGCACAAACCACTGCTTTGTGTAACTTTGCAGCTTTAAAAAAAATAAAATTTAGAAAGCTAATACTATGGGCAGAGCATTTGAATACCGCCGTGCTGCGAAGGAAAAAAGATGGGACAAGATGTCGAAGGTGTTCCCAAAATTGGGCAAACTCATCACCATTGCTGCAAAAGAAGGTGGTCCTGATCCTGATATGAATCCGCGCCTGCGCAATGCCATCCTGAATGCAAAGGCCGAAAACATGCCGAAGGAAAACATTGATAATGCCATCAAACGTGCCGCTGGAAAGGATGCCGAATCGATGGTAGAAATAGTTTATGAAGGCAAAGGCCCCCATGGCGTGCTGGTGTATGTGGAGTGTGCCACCGACAATACCACCCGCACCGTTGCCAACGTAAAGTCGTATTTCAACAAAGCCGGAGGCTCTTTTGTGCCGATTGGTTCGTTTGAATTTATGTTTTCGCGCAAGGCCGTGTTTGAGTGCAAAGCAAAGGAAGGTATTGATATAGAATCACTTGAGCTTGAATTGATCGACGCAGGCTTGGAAGAAATCGAACTTGTTGATGATGTGCTTTATTTATACGCTGACTTTACAAATTACGGCCAGCTGCATCATGCCATCGAAGATCAGAAGCTGGAAATTATTAAATCAAATTTGCAGCGGTTTGCCAACAATCCGATGCATTTTACCGACGAACAGAAAGTGGACATTGAAAAAATGCTCGATAAAATAGAGGAAGACGATGATGTTCAGGCTGTTTATACCAATATGGCCTAAGCCCTTCAGCAATGTATATTGAAAAAAGACAGGCCACGCCTGTCTTTTTTTTATAATTCCTTTAGAAAATCCGAAATGGGATAGTCTGATGGAATCTTGAATTTTTTACGCATTCTGTAGCGCCCCATTTCCACCGCCCGCACCGTGATGTTGTTGAGGGCGGCAATTTCTTTCGAAGAAAGATCGAGCCGAAGCATGGCACAAAGGTGTTCCTCGTTTTTGGTCAGGTTTGGAAACCGGGCCTTCAATTTGCTGTAAAAAGCGGTGTTTACCTCGTCGATATGTGATAAGAATTCCTGCACATCCTTTTGAAGGTTAATGTTTTGTTGCACATTGAGCGACAGTTCCTTAATACGCTCCTCACGTTGTTCTGGCGGCACTTCACGCAGTTTTTTCAGTTCGGTTTTCAGTTCGTGTAAAAACTTGTTTTTTTCAACCAGATGCAGTGCAACATTGGTCAGGTCGTTGGATTTGTTTTTAAGTTCCACTTCCATCAGGGCTTGCCGTGCTTTACTGAGTGCAGCTTCCTGCTCCATCATCACCTTGTTTTTGCGGTGTCGCGACCGCTGGTTCTGATACAGAAGCACTGTAATGATGATTACGGCGGCGAGTGTCAGCAAGAGCAACAGTTGACGGGATTGAGCCAGCTTTTGTTCTTTCTGGAGCAATGCTATTTCATTGTCCTTCAGCGCTATTTCTTTCTCTTTCAGGTTGAGGTCGAAGCGGGAGTGGAGTTCACCGAGCTGGTCGGCTTTTGCCCTCAGAAACAGTGAGTCGTGCAGGGCTGTGTACCTCTTATACAGGTCGAAGGCCTTTCTCGTTTCACCTTTTGCTTCATAGGCCCTGCTAAGGCCGAGGCTCGCATCGCGTTGTCCGTTCAGGTCGTTTACCTTCTCGGCAAGCCTCAGCACCTCGTCGAAAGTGCTGAATGCTTCATCAAATTGCGCGAGTCTGAGGTAAAAATTACCAATCTCGAGCATTCCACTCATCATGGCTGCCGTGTCGCGGTCTTCGCGGTTGAGGGCAATGCTTTTGTTGAAATATTCGATGGCCTTGTCATTCAGCTTATTTGCACTGTATATAAGCCCAAGATTTAAGTAGTTGATGCTTAAGTATTTGGTGTGCTTTATTCGTTGGTTGATGCGTATGGCTTGTTGGTAATAGCCGAGTGCGGTAGCAAGGTCGCCTTTGAGCCGATAAATTTCTCCTACATTGTTGAGCGAGGCTGCAAGGCCACTTTCATCACCAATCTCCTGTCTTATCTTCAGGGCCTCGGTGAAATAGGAAAATGCTTGCTCCAGGTCGTTGCGGTAGTAGAAAATACCTCCCAATGAGTTGAGCGATGCAGCCATCTCTTTTTGATTATTTGCTTTCCGGGCATAATCCATAGCAGTGTTGATGTATTCCATGCCCTGATCATAATCATATTGGTTGGTAATGTAGATGTGGCCCAGTTTGTTGTATATGCGCGCCAGTTCGTCTTTGTCGTCCAGTGATTTATAGTGTTTGATGCTGATCAGGTAATAATTGATGGATGGTTGAAAATTATGCCTGAATTCAAAAATCTCACCCATCACTTTGTTGGTGACAGCACACGACGATACGGATTGCAGTTTGGTTGCGATGGCCAGTGCTTGCCTGCTGTAATTCAGCGCCTTTTCAGGATTGGTTTCACGTAAGCTTGAGGCCAGCTCGTTTAAAATCGCTATCCGTTGCTCGTTCTCGTCAAGCGAAAGGAGCAATCGTTCGAGGCTGTCTTCTCTGGCAGTGCCTTGTGCCAACAAGCTGGAATGATTGCACACTCCAACTGTTAGTACCAGAATAAGAGCCAAAAAACGGACTGGCCTATTCATAGGGATCGGTCACCGGAATCACATAATAATCGCCGGTACGCGGATCTTTGTAAAATTTACTGTGACCATTGATGCTTTCAAGATTGGCATCCACCTTGCCTTTGATATAAACTGTGTTTTCAACCTCAACAAGGCCTTTGATGTTCACAGGCTGATCCGACTGAATCATGATGGGCCTGAGTTGTGGCACCAGGCCTGCGTTTTGAAGTACAATCACCCAAATACCAATCGCAATGAGGATCAGAATGTTTTTAAAGAAGGTGTAATGTTGTTCCATTTGAATGTTGTTTGAGCGGGTTGAAACGAATATTAAAACCAATTTGACCCTGCGATGCGGAATGGCCAGGGAATGGAAATCAGTATGATTAGAAATGCAATGAGATAATAACGAAGCAGTTGCTTGTTGCGTTGCAAGGTGGTGCTTCTTTTCCATTTGCTGTAGCCAATGGTGACCAGGGCAATGGCAATCACCATCAGGCTGATGTGCTCAACCAAAAAAAACCGGTGAACCTTATCGCTCATTGAGGAAGCACTAAAAATAACTTTCGGACTGATGAAATACAATGCAAGGCCAAGTATAAATTGCAAGTGTGTAATAATGAGTGTCGTTAAGGCCAGAAATCTTGTTTTCGACTGACCATTTGTTTGACTGACATGCCGAAACAAGTAGATGAGCGTGAGAATAAAGCTGAGCAACAACAGCCAGCGTAATCCGGAGTGACTTTTTAGTAATGGGATGTACATAGAAAAATGACAAATTTAGGATGTCAAAAATACAAATTTTGAGTCAATTGTGTTTGCTTGTTTTGATCCTCAAATCAAGGGTGTTTGAAAACATTCATGGCTTTGATGTGGAGCCAAAGAAGTATAGCAGGGGCAGGTCGGTAACTGCACGCCAGTTTCCCCAGGAATGTCCTTCGTTGACCTCGATATACTGAAGCGGATAGCCTTTTTGTTCAAGCACCGTTTTCATGTTGCGCGCCCGGTCCTGTGTATCGAAAATCGTTCCGGTGCTCATAAACAGTTTAAGCGGAAGTAGATCATTTTCAGTATATTGATTAATAATTGCTTGATCGAAGGCCGGTGAGTGGATTCCAATTAGGTGAAATTTGTCGGGACGTTTGGCGCCAATCCATGCCGAATTCCATCCTCCAAGCGAGGTTCCAAGAATGGCGCGATGTGCCGCATCAGCCAGTGTTTTATACTGTGTGTCGATGGCAGCGGTCAACTCATCAGCCACAAAATTTGCAAATTTCACATTTGCACGGTATTCATCCATCCTCCGGTTTTGGCCTGTGACCGGATCACGCGGATCGATAAAGACAGCTATCACCGGAACAATTTCGCCACTGTAAATGAGGTTGTCCAAGATGACGGTCATTGCGCCCAGCAGCGGATCGGCGTATTCATGCCCGTCGGTCACATAGATCACCGGCATGGCTTCATTGGCCTGATAATTCCATGGAAGATACACCCGATAGTTGACCTTGTATCCCAAATTAGCCGCAATGCTCTGAATCTGAATATTGTTGCTCAGCGTTCCTTGAACTACACCTTCACGCAATTTGGTTTCTTCCGGAAACTGCCAGTCTGGCATAGCGAAAAAACTGTTGGGTCCCCATCCGGAATATTGAATACGCGGATTGGATGGATCGGTATTCCAATTGTATCCAACAACCACTTTGTAATCAAGGCGTGCGTCGGTCGGAAACTGTTTAAGCAGCATCCAAAAGTTAGTTTGCCCAATTCGATTTCCCTTCCAGCCCTGACTATCCGGATTCCACCCATTGAAGTCGCCAGCCCAGGTGGGTTGGCTGAGGCCTTTGTAAATGAAAACAACTGTGTCATGCCGCGTAAAAGGCAGCTCCTGACGATGTTTCAGGGTGTCGTAAACTGCGTTCATCAAATTGACGCGCATCGCGCTGTCCGACAATGCAGCAAGCGAATCCATGCGTTGAAGCAACGAGTGGGCTGTCGCAAATTGAAATGATAATTGTCCGGTTGTTTCAGGACTTTCGGCTTTCTCACAGGATGTGTGAATCAAAGCTGTTAATATGAGCAGGTAAAGTGTCATTTTCATGTTTGTTGAATAGGATGATTTGATAGGGTTAAAATTTCCACCTGAGTTGAACTTTCAGGTCGGTTTTAGCTGAACCCTCGATGAGTTCTAATCCGCTCCCAATTTCACTTTTGTTGGCATACCAGGTGTTTGAAATCCGGGCCTGAAGGTCAAGGTTGTCGGTTATGCTGTATTTGGCAACAAGGTAAACGCGGCTGCCTTTTCCAGAGAAAGATGGAATTGAAAAGGCATAAAGCACATCACTTTCGTAGGCATACAAGCGGGCGTCGTAACTTTCCGAATCAAACATTGCAAAGCGAAACGAAAACTCATAAGGCATTTCCTCAGGACGGTAAACCACATCCTGATAGATGAGAAAACCTGTTTCAATATCCTGATTGTGAAGGCGGTAGGTGATCAATTCTGCACGATTCTTCAGCATGATCGAGGGGCTGATCCGGTAGTTGATGTGAAACCGCCAGGTGTTTCTGCGCTCCGGAACAACAAAGTCAATCGCATTCCAGGGGTCTCTGTCATTGGTCATCTTTTGCTTGATGCGAAAACGGAAATACATATCTGCATGGCGGCTGATGCGGTAGTCGCTTTGCAAAAAATAATCGAATCCCTGGCTGGGTGCGTCGGTGGAGAACCGCAGCCAATCAAACCGAAATTGGTCGGCGTAGGCTGAAATCTTCCAGCGGGGGGCCAGCGCTGCAGTGATTCCGGCATACAATCCCGATTCGTTGTTGGTGGCATTGCTCTCCGAAAAGGCATTCGAGAACAAGTTTTGATAGGTTCTGTCGTAGTGACGGTAGGCGAGCGTCAACGATAAAAAGCCTGCAGGCTGCAATTGTAAACCGGCAATACCTGCTTTGCCTGCATTGTCGCTTTGCGCCACCTCGCCAAAAAACACCCAGTGCGGGTTCACCCATTTCCAGTGAATACCCTGGTTAAACAGCTTGTCCGACCTGAAACGAAACATGCTGTACAATTCTTCGCGGGGCAGCAGTTTGCTTTCGAGGGTGGTTTGATGCGCGGTGTATCCTATCTCGAAGCGCTTGCCTTGGTAGGAAATATGTCCTCCTATCAGTTCCTGTTTGATAACTCCTTTGTCAAGTAGCTCATTCACAGTGCGATGTAGTCCGCTTTCCTGTAAACTTGTCACATAGTAGTCGTTTTCGCCGGAATCGTTATCTGTTTCAAGATTGGCATCAATTTTCTTGTTGGAGTAGAAAGTGCTCAAGGCAATGCCTTTCCATTCGAATGTGGCGGCAGCTCCGCGCAGAAAAAAACTTTCATTTACCGAGGTGTTCGGCTTTACGCCGGAAGCATAGCGCATCACCTGTGTGGGGGTGGTCGATTTGCCAAATGACAAGCCTGACCACATTGTCAATCCTTGTCCAAAAGAGAGGTGATAATCGCCCAAAGCTAAGCGTTTTAACACGCCAATATCCGCAATCCAGGCATGTGCCGAATAAAAATCAAATCCGCTTTTCAACTTCTCACCAAGCAAGGTTTGTAGCGAATCATTCACAGTCTGCTTCAAAAAAACTTCTCCCGCATCTTTATCCATCGTGAGTCCTGCACGCACTTTGTCGCGGTAATTAAAGGTGTATTTGGCATAAAGTTTTTCCTTCGTCCCGAGATAGCGTGCATTTGGTTTGCTCCATAGCACACTGTCTTCAATATTCTGGTAGCCAGTCTGTTCGTTCAGATTACGCTCCATACGCATCAGCAACTGATGCCGTCCGTACCGCAGCACATTTTTGGGTTTTATTTTCGGTGGTTCCGCATCCAGCACATCGACTACAGGTAAAATCACAGCCAGCGTTTGTTCGTCAAAACCCTCCATCATTGCAAGTTCATAAACACTTGTAATGCGACCGTAGGTTTTTTGGTACTGTTGCAACTGATTCAGCTGAAAATCGTTGATCAGGTAAAGGTTTCGCAGCTCCGTCACCTGCGGGCTGTTGAGGTTTATTTTATTCTCAGCGTAATAATAATAGGAGTCGATCAGATCGGAAAAGTCGAGGGTTGCATCAAGTGACTCAGCGATGGTTTCCATTTGCTGAGCGATACGGTCAGAAAGCACCCTGTTCGACGAATCTGTCACCTGGGCAATGCTGTTCAGGGCCGATACCATGATGAAACACAACATGGTAAAAACTATCAGGCTTTGCTTCATTCGCCGGCTTTTTTACCAAGGGTATAGGTTAAACTGGCCTGCAACCGGCTCCCGATCAATTGATGTATGCTTCCTGCAAGATCGAGCTGAAGTGGTCCCAGCCGGTAGCCCGCACCAAATGAAAACACCCCCGGGTTGACGCTCACTCCTGTGCGCAGGAAAAACTTGTGGTGCAAATCATACTCAAGGCCCAAATGTGCATCTGCCTCAGCATCAGAGTATTTTTCAATTTCTGCGGTGGCAAGCAGGCTTTCAGTGAAATGGAAACCCAGCCCAAAACGCATTGCCATCGGGATTCTTTCGTTGGTGAGCGATGATCTTTTTACACCGATGGGGTTAAAAACCAGTGCGGCTACACTCAGTTTTTTGGTGATATCGTATTGTGCGCCCAGCTCAAAAGTTACATGATCACCTCCCTCATAACCCTCGGCAAACCTGCTCGACAGGTAATCGAGTTGCAAACCGAGGCGCAGTGCTGGCCCAAAGCTGCGCGCATAGGCAAGTCCAACTTTATTTTCGTGATAGAGCTTATAACCAAACTGGTTGAAGCTGAGGCCAAAAACTCCAAAATTAACAGGAGCCACCATGCCTGCACTTTTCAGGCTAAGTTCCTTCATGCCAAAGCGGTTTTCATACCCGATGTTTGCTCCAAATTGCCGCAAACCAGCAATGCCTGCAGGATTGTTATGAATGGCCCACTGGTCTTGCAGCATCACAGCGGCGCCTCCCATCCCGGCCTGTCGCGATCCACTTCTGCCAAGGCCTTCGAAAGCGTTGGTAATCAGGGGTGAGAGTGCCAGGGTGAAAAAAATGGAAACGAATAATGTCTTTTTCATGAAGCTTGCTGAATGGTGCTACGAATTTAGGTTATTTTTGCTTTCAAACCCTTTATTTATGGCTAATTCAATCATACCGTTTTTGCAAGACCTCGCCCTGAACAACAACAAAGCATGGTTCGATGCCAATCGTCCGCGCTATGAACATGCAAAAGCCGAGCTATTTGATGTTGTACGCGGGGTGGTGGATGGTTTGGCACCCTTCGATCCATCCATAGCCGGCATGGATGCAAAAAAATGTGTATTCAGGCAAAACCGCGATGTACGATTCTCAAAAAATAAAGATCCATACAAGATTAACATGGGTGCCTTTATTGCGAAGGGTGGTAAAAATGCCGGCAATGCCGGCTATTATATGCATTTTGAACCCGGAGCTTCCTTTATTGGTGGAGGTGTCTATGCCCCTCAGCCTCCCGAGCTCAAAGCCATTCGAAACGAGATTTACTTTCATGCTGAAACTTTCAGGCAAATCATCAGCGACGCTTCTTTTGTGGAAACTTTCGGAGAAATGATGGATGAAAAGTTGGTAAATGTGCCCAAAGGATTTCCCGCCGACTTTCCAGAGGCTGAACTGCTTAAATATAAGCATTACGTCGTTTCGAGGCCTTTTTCACCAGAATTCATATCTGTGGATGAGGTAGTTAGCCTGGCACTACAGACTTTTAAAATGATGACTGTCTTCAATCTCTTCCTGAATCAGGCTATTTTAAATGCGGAGTAATTACCGTTAACTTTGTAAAAATAACCGTTAACTTGTTTGATGATGACTAGTCATTCATGGTAAACTACTTTCGCATTCCTAATTGGTTGGTTGTTTTATAAGTTCGAACTTAATGCCCTTGGGGTTGAATTGATTTTGTTGTTTTGTCAATTCTATCTTACCCCAAGGGCATTCCTCTTTTTATTACCTTCCTTTGTTTTACACCCAGTGATTTCTTGAAATTATCAAGTAATTGATTCATATAGAGTTATCACAATATTAGATAGTTCTTGTTTGGCCGTCGAACACTCCATGTTGATCAAAGTGCGCTCCTTTTCCAATTTCTGAATCATTCGTGCCTTAAACTGAATCTGCCTCGTGGTAAGTCTCCGGCATTCATAATTTTGGTGCTTCAATTGGTTGGTTGTTTTATAAGTTCGAACTCAATGCCCCTGAGGCGCCGGTCGTTTTTGTTGTTTTTTACGACCAGCAACATCTTCAGGGGCATTCCTTTTTTGTTGACGCTTCCGCTCTGTTTCATCAAGCACCTTGCCGCCTGATGTAGCTCTTTGTTCAAGCTTGCTTCAAATGATGTGGCCTTGCAAAGGCATTGATTTATTGGCCATGGTGCAGCAGAGAAATGCTGTTTCACAACTTCACACTTGTTTAGCAAATTTAACCCGGTTTTAAGCAATGTCCAAATTCACTTCAGGATAGGTTTGCTGGGCGAACTGATTATAAATAACATATAATCAGTATGATATGGTTATTATTTTTGCGGGGTAGCGGTTGAAGGCTGCTCCCTAAGTATATGAAAAAATACAATGCACGCATAACTATTTAGGTTTTTTTAAGACTTTTCAGGCTTTGATTCCACTTACTTTTTGGATTTTACCGAAAACTGAATCACCATGAATTTGATTCAATGGCCGCGTTAATTTTGCTGCCTCAATTGGTTGGTTGTTTTAATAAGTTCGAACTTAATGCCCTTGAGGTGCTGGTCGTTTTTGTTGTTTTTTACGACCTGCAAATGCCTCAAGGGCATTCCTCTTTTAAGCCTGTGCCAGTTTAAGAGAATAAATCTCAACAGAACATTTTCCTTTCGTCTTGATTGATTAATTTCGCGGCTTGAAACAAAGCGTTAAAAGCAATTTATCAATTCAAACCGGATACAAATAACTCCTTGTTAATGAAAGATATTCAACAATTGCAGGCTGTAGCAACCCAAGTCAGAAGAGACATTGTGCGCATGGTTCACGCATGTCAGTCAGGGCATCCGGGCGGTTCACTCGGATGCGCCGATTTACTGGTTGCGCTTTATTTTGGTCATATGCGCATCAATCCTGATAATTTTTCAATGAATGGGATTGGTGAGGACCTTTTCTTTTTGTCCAATGGCCACATTAGTCCATTGTTTTACAGTGTGTTGGCAAGGAGGGGCTATTTTCCGGTGGCCGAGTTGAAAACATTCCGAAAATTACACAGCAGGTTGCAGGGTCATCCTGCCACACACGAGGGTCTGCCGGGCATTCGAATTGCAAGCGGATCGCTCGGTCAGGGGCTGTCGGTGGCCACAGGGGCGGCTTGGGCCAAAAAGCTGAACAACGATCCACACCTTGTTTATGTGTTAATGGGTGACGGAGAGCAGCAGGAGGGACAGATTTGGGAGGCAGCATTGCATGCAGGAGCTCGTCAGCTCGATAACCTGATTGGCATTGTGGATTACAACGGCAAGCAAATAGACGGTCCAGTGGATGAGGTGATGCCATTGGGCGATCTGAAAGCAAAGTATGAAGCTTTTGGCTGGTCAGTGATGGTTTTTGATGGAAATGACATGGCCGAAACCTTATCTGCGCTTGAGCTGGCGCGTCAGCAAGCATTGATGGGTGCGCCCCAAATGCTTCTGATGAAAACCGAGATGGGACAGGGCGTTGACTTTATGATGGGCACGCACAAATGGCATGGCTCGGCACCCAATGATGAGCAAAAGGACAAAGCACTGGCGCAACTGCAGGAAACCCTTGGTGATTATTAACATAGCACGTCATGGAACTAACAATTATCAATCATAACGACACGCGCTCCGGCTTTGGCGCGGGCCTGCTGGAGGCTGGCAAAAAAAATGAAAAGGTTGTGGCCTTGTGTGCCGACCTGGTCGGATCGCTGAAGATGGATGCATTCATAGATGCATTTCCTGATCGTTTTTTTCAAACAGGCATCTCTGAAGCACAAATGATTGGCATGGCTGCCGGGCTCACCATTGGTGGATACATCCCATTTACGGGCACATTTGCCAACTTTTCCACAGGGAGGGTTTACGACCAGATCAGACAATCGGTGGCCTACTCAGGAAAGAATGTGAAAATATGTGCTTCTCATGCCGGTTTGACACTTGGTGAAGATGGTGCAACCCACCAGATTCTGGAAGATGTTGGCATGATGAAAATGTTGCCCGGCATGACGGTGATTGTGCCTTGCGATTATAACCAGACCAAGGCAGCAACCATGGCCATTGCAGATTTTGAAGGCCCGGTTTACCTCCGTTTTGGAAGACCCAAAGTGCCTAATTTCACCCCGGAAGACCGTCCGTTCGTAATTGGAAAGGCAGACAAACTCATCGACGGTGTTGATGTAAGTATTTTTGCCAATGGCCATATGGTTTGGAAG
Source organism: uncultured Lentimicrobiaceae bacterium (assembly GCA_964492695.1). GTDB lineage: Bacteria > Bacteroidota > Bacteroidia > Bacteroidales > F082 > JALNZU01. The sequence continues at coordinate 4,738 of CAZBMR010000027.1, read as the reverse complement.
GCCTGGGAAGCCATTGTAATGCTCAGGCAGGAAGGGATTCAGGCCGAACTTGTCAACGTTCACACCGTCAAACCGCTCGATGATGCAGCCATTCTCGCGTCGGCGCTCAAAACAGCCTGTGTGGTTACGGCCGAGGAGCATCAAATGAATGGCGGGCTTGGAGATAGCATTGCACAATTGCTTGCACGCAAGCATCCGCTACCTGTTGAGATGGTGGCCGTGAATGATGCGTTTGGACAGAGTGGGACACCTGATGAGCTTTTAACAGCTTATGGCCTTGGTGCTGCCGACATCGTTGCTGCAGCCAGGCGTGCGATCGCCAGAAAAAAATAGCTGTTTATTATCCAAGGCGCATGAGGATATACCTCACAGGTTATATGGGTTCGGGCAAAACGACCACAGCCAAAAGGTTGTCAGCTGCCTTAAATATGCCCTGGTACGATCTGGATATTCTTTTTGAGGAACAGTATAAAATCGAAATCGCCTCATTTTTTGAGCGTTATGATGAATCCTTGTTTCGAAAATTAGAAAGCTCGTTGCTCAAGGAAACCCTTCGCTTTCCTGATGCCATCATCTCGACCGGGGGAGGTACGGCCTGTTTCTATGACAACATGGCCTGGATGAATGCCCATGGTTTGACCGTTTACCTGCAAATGCATCCACATAGTATCATGGAGCGCCTTAGGTCATCCAAACGTAAACGCCCGCTGGTGGCTAATAAAACCGAAACAGAGTTGAAGGAATTTATCAGGGATCATCTTCGCCAACGCAATATTTTTTACAGCCAGGCCCATCTTATCGTCAAGGCTGAGTCGTTGGATATAAAGGAGCTGGAGCAACTCATTCGGCAAAAAATGCCGCAATAATCGTTTTCTTGCCACCCCTAAATTTAGCTTGATTTTTTTTGGATATGGGATTAACTTTGCAATAATCAAACCTGATTAAACCAATCCAAGATGAAGTCTCTACTGCATTTCCCGAACAATCTGTTCTTATATATCTGTACTTTTTTGCTCCTGTTTGGGCATTTTGCCAATGGTCAGCCCTTGCCGGATGTAAAATTGCAAACCCCAGATGGAAGAATGATTGAAGCAAGGAGCATAGCTCCCGCGGGTAAAGTGCTCCTGGTGGTTTTTTGGAGGATGGATGACAAGCAAAGTTGCATGAACCTGAAGTCGGTGATGGAATCTGTTCAGGATTCCATTCAAAGCGCCGACTTGCACATGATTGCCATTTGCAACAACAGCAGGATGAATGCAGATGTAGCCCGCAGTTGGTATCAAGGTCAGGATTTGCAGGCCAGGCTCTATTTTGACCCCAATGGCGAACTTCAGCGGCAAATGGGAATCACACCTCCCTACACCGTGATTTTTGACAAGGAATTAAAAATAAAATGCCAGCACAAGGGTTATTGTGCTGGCAATGAATCTGTTGTGTGCAAGAAAATCAGGTCATGTCTTTCTGAAGCCGGTGAGGCGGTTGATTGACGATTTTTAGTTTACCACATCGTCTTTGTCTTTAACAAAGACCACCGAAATGGCACCCAAAATAAGCATCACACCTGCTGCTACCAGGGCATAGATGGCGTGTCCACCATAGAAATATTTCACAATAGGACCGCCGAACAGGCCATTCACAATTTGCGGGAAGGTGATGAAGAAATTGAAAATACCCATGTAAACGCCCATTTTTCTTGCAGGGATCGAACCGGCCAGGATGGCATAGGGCATGGCAAGGATGCTGGCCCAAGCAATGCCGACACCAATCATGCTGATGTTGAGCATCCATTTCATTTCGGGGGAGGTGACAAACACCATTGAAACAAGCCCCAAACCTCCAATGGCCAGGTTGATGGCATGGGTGCGCTTGCGTCCGACTTTTGCTGCAATCACTGGAAGTGCCATGGCAAACAAGGCTGCCACAAGGTTGTAAACGCCAAATATCACTCCCACATAATCACCTGCTTCGTTGAAGGCAGCCGATGTGCGGTCGTCGGCCGACAGACCCCAAACATGTTGTGCCAGCGCGGGTGTGGTGAAAACCCACATGGAAAACAAAGCAAACCACGAAAAGAACTGGACCAATCCTAATTGTCGCATCGTTAGTGGCATGCGTGCAAAATCTTTGAAAATATCGAACAAGCCTTGCGAGTTTTCAGACTCAGTTTCAATATGATCATCAAAGGAAGCTTGCTCCTCGGGAGAATATTCTTTGGTGGTTACAACTGTCCAGATGATGGAACCAAGCAACACGGCAGCACCGATTCCAAACGACAGGATGAGGCTGAAAGGTACATTTCCTTCGTCGCCTAACTCTTTAAAGCCAAATATGTTAGACATCATATATGGCAACCATGAACCAACAACTGCACCAATTCCAATCAGCAATGTTTGAACTGAAAAACCCAATGTGCGCTGATCGGTGGGCAGTTTGTCAGCAACCAATGCCCGAAAAGGCTCCATGGCAATGTTTACGGATGCATCCATGATCATCAACATGCCTGCACCAACCCACAAGGCAGGCAAGAAAGCAGCAAACATCGGAGAATTTGGCATCAATATCAGACCTATGGAGGTCATGATGGCTCCAAAAAGAAAATAGGGACGTCTGCGGCCCAGCCGGTTCCAGGTGCGGTCGCTGTAGTGGCCGATGATCGGTTGTATGATCATCCCTGTGATGGGTGCTACAAGCCAAAACCAGGAAAGGTGTTCCACATCTGCTCCAAAAGTTTGAAGAATGCGGCTGGCATTGGCGTTTTGCAGGGCAAAGCCCATTTGAATGCCCATAAAACCAAAACTCATGTTCCAAATTTGCCAAAAGCTCAGGCGTGGTTTGCTTTTTTTCATATGCTCAGTTTGTTAAATGATCAAGTTCGTAAAATTATGAAAACATTGCGAATTGGACGCAAGTCAGTTAAATCAAATTGGTGTCTGAAACACAATGATTTAGGATTTATATGTAAAAAATCGGTCCAAATCAACATTTTGGGTATTCAACTGTTTATCTGAAAAGTTAATCCATGTATCAACTAAGGACAAAAGTTTTTATTCCATATCCCCTTGCAGAAGTCTGGGATTTCTTTAGCGCACCGGAGAACCTGAAACGCATCACGCCCTCCTCGATGGGTTTCGATATCCTGACTGAATCGTCGGGAAAAATGTATCCGGGTCAGATGATTGCATACATCGTCAGGCCATTGGCTGGCATCCCCACAAAATGGGTGACAGAAATCACCCATGTGCGCGAAGCTGCCTTTTTTGTGGATGAACAACGTGTTGGCCCCTATCGCATGTGGCATCATGAGCATCATTTTACTCCAACGGAGGGAGGTGTTTTGATGGAAGATATCGTGAGTTATCAGCTGCCCTTTGGATTTTTGGGGCGCCTGGTTCATCCATGGCTGGTGAAGCCTAAACTGAAGCAGATTTTTGGATTCAGGTCGGAGGCCATTGCCCAAATATTCCCCGGATCAACAGAAAGCGCACTCCGCTTTTGAACAAGTCTTATCTTTGCTTTCGTTACAGATGGATTTTATGAAACAATTTTTACTAATGCTTTCGACGCTTGCTGCCCTGATCAGCCAGGCGCAAACAACAGTGCAGGATGGTTTTGAATTTGAAGGAATTAACAGGGTGTACAGGCTTTATGTTCCATCAAGCTACAATCCTTCGGTGGCTGCGCCCTTGTTGCTCAACCTTCACGGTTATGGCTCAAACATGCTCGAACAGGAAAGCTATGGAGATTTCAGACCCATTGCCGATACAGCAGGCTTTCTTGTGCTGCACCCCAACGGAAGTTTAGACAACACGAACACGATGCATTGGAACACTTTTGGCACCTCAGAAGTGGACGATGTATCGTTTTTATCTGCATTGATTGATACCATCGCAAAAAAATATACGATCGATGCTGACAGGGTGTATTCAACAGGGATGAGCAATGGTGGTTTTATGAGCCATACACTGGCTTGTGCACTGAGTGGAAAAATTGCGGCCGTTGCTGCTGTAGCCGGAACCCTTACAAACGCAGGTCTTGCCAACTGCATGCCTTCACGTCCGGTTCCGGTGATGCATGTTCACGGAACAGCTGATGCCACTGTTCCTTATGATGGAAATTTTTTCTTTGTTTCGGCCCCGGGCATTGTGAGCCATTGGGTGGAACAGAATCATTGCGATGCAATTCCGGAAACCTACACCGTACCCGATAGCGATCCCAGTGATGGTTGCACTGCAGAATTGTATCGGTATAAAAATGGTGACAGCGGGGTTGAGGTAGAACTTTGGAAAGTGAATGGAGGTGGGCATACCTGGCCTGGGTCTGCATTTAACATTGGCATCACAAACAGGGATTTCAGTGCCAGCACTGCCATTTGGCAGTTTTTGAGAAAATTTGATCGTGGCGGCTTGATTTCCACCCCCGAACAGTGGGACTCGGATCTTATTTCGCTGGGTCCAAATCCATCCGAAGGTCATCTCAGACTTAGTGTAAAGCAAGGTAATCTGAAAGAAATCAGCGTGTTCAATGCCATGGGGCAGCGCTCTCAAACGTTTTTTCTCGCTGAGAATCAAACGGAAATTTTCATTGCAGACAAGGGATTACATATCCTGAGGATCGCAACTGACAAGGGAGTTTACACAACAAAGGTGATGATTAGACCTTAGGCTGAAGGAACAACTGACAATTGTTACTTTCCGATACAAAATTTACTGAAAATATGAGCCAGCACTTCTTCGGTGTA
>CAZBMR010000026.1:0-43286 GCA_964492695.1 uncultured Lentimicrobiaceae bacterium | reverse complement strand
ATCAAGCATCAGTGCAAGCAAAGTGTTGTGAAACCTGGCCGAAATGACGCCCACCGGCACATTGCTGCGTAAATCCTTAAGGATGAGATAAAACAACTTCATTAAATGCACCTTCTGATCTTTAATGTCATAGAGATATTTCGATTTGCAACCCGAAGTAATGGCCGCTTCGAGCCGCATGGGTGCCTCGGCATGAAAGCTGCTCTGGGTGCAGATGCCTGTGAGTGCAGCCACCGCATCAAACAAGCGTCCGGCCCCACTGCTTATCGGACTGTTGATGTTCTTTTCGATGGCTTTTATTATCCAGTTGATTTTTTCACGGCTTACCGATTTCATGAAAGGAAGATCCTCATCAAGTATCTGAGCACCAAAGTATTGATACAAGTACGAAACGGCTGTGCGCCAAGGTTCTTCGGTCACTTTGTCACCACCAGGTAGTGGAACCGGCTGCAACCAATACATGCGTTCATAGTTGGTGAGGTTGGCCAGAAGAAACTCACCACCCCAAATGGTTCCATCATCGCCGAGGCCGGTGCCATCCAAAGCAATCCCGATCACTGTTTCGTCAAGGCCATGTTCGGCCATGCAAGACGCAATGTGGGCATGATGGTGCTGAACTTTTATGAGCGGCATGTTCAATGTGGCAGCATAGCGACTCGAAAGGTAATCCGGATGCAGGTCAGCTGCTACGAGCACCGTTTCGTGGCGAAACAATGCCGCAAACCGTTGGTGGGCCTCGTGATAAAATGCCAGCGTCTCGGCGTTTTTCAAATCGCCGATGTGCTGACTAAGGATGCCCATGTTTCCTTTACCGATCGCAAAGGTGTTCACCAACTCAGCCCCGGCAGCAAAAATGCCTTCGGTTTGCAAGTTCAAAAGCACCGGCTCAGGCGCATAACCCCGGGACCGGCGCAACAATCGCTCTTTGTCATCGGCAATCATCACCACCGAATCGTCGGCCCTGTTGTGAATCAGACGGTTATAGAAAACTACATGGTCTGCCAAGCGGTCGAGAGAAAAGTTGGGTGAAAGGTGGTCCACCGCAACAGGCTCATCGCTGACATTGCCACTCGTGAGCACGATAGCACTGGTTTTCAGATGCCTGAAGAGTTGATAATGAAAAGGCATATAAGGCAAAACGATGCCGGTTGTTGGTAGTCCGCGGCTGACCGAAGGACTCAGCGGCAGTTTGTTGCGCAGCAACACAATGGGTCTGCGCCAGGAAGTGAGGCTTTGTTTTTCGGAGCGTGAGACCTCAAAAAACTGTTCAACCGTTGCCATGTCGGGCATCATCACTGCCATGGGTTTACCATCGCGGTTCTTGGCTTTCCGAAGCCGTTGCACAGCCTCCTCGTTCATGGCATCGCACAGCAGATGAAATCCCCCAACACCTTGCAGTGCAATAATTTGACCCTCATCAATCCAACCCGAAACAGCAGAAACGATGTCAGCAGGTTTTAAAAAATCACCCACTACACTGTAGGCAGGTCCGCAATGGCTGCAAGCCACGGGCTGTGCATGAAACCGTCGATCGAGCACATCCGTGTATTCCTTCCTGCATTGTGCGCACATGTCGAAGACATCCATGGTTGTTTGTGCACGATCGTAGGGCAAAGCACGGATGATGCTGAAGCGCGGACCACAGTTGGTGCAGTTGATAAATGGGTAGTCGATGCGGTGCTTCTGAACAGACATATCTGCCAAACAATCGTCGCAAACAGCGATGTCGGGGCTAACGAGGGTTATTTCATCAGAGTGGCTCTGACTTTTGCGAATGGAGAAGTTGGAATAACCCGTCAGATTCACCATTTCCCGGGTCACTCTTATGATGTTTGCAGGCGCAGGTTTTTGGCTGTATAGGTCTTGACTAAATGCATCTATCTGATACTGTGTGCCTTCGGTAAGCACCAAAACGCCCATATTATCATTCTCCACCCAGCCGTTGAGCCCATTTTTCACAGCAATGCGATGTATGAACGGACGAAATCCGACACCCTGCACCAAACCTTCGATGCGCCATTTCACCGCCTTCATGGCATGAAAGCTAATTCGTTCATTTGTGAAATATTTTCATCGCGAAGATACGCAATCGCCTCCAACGACCATCAGCGCCGTAGGATTTCGCCTGCAAGGAGTAATTAAAACAATATTTATTTTTGTGTAATAGAACTGTTTATGAAACCCTTGAAAATCAAATGCTGCCTGGTACTTTTCTGGTTGGTTTTGAGCCTTGCACTCCATTGCCAAACGGCACTACCCGACAGCCTAACCATTCAGCAACTTATTGAAATTGAGATAAACGAAGCCAATCCAGGGATTTTAATGGGTATTCAAACCACGACAGACTGCGCGATGCAATGGGCTGCCGGCTACGATGATGCTGTGACAAAGGATGCTTTGACAGCCAGGCAAACATTTCGGATTGCAAGTGTAACCAAAACCTTTGTGGCTGCTGCAATACTCAGACTTTGGGAAGATGGCCACCTGGGCCTTGATGATCCCATCGCAAAATACATTTCTCCGATGCATAAGGAGCTGTTGATCCAAGGGGGTTATCAACCCAACGTCATCACCATCAGGCATTTGTTGACACACAGCTCCGGCATGGCCGATCACTCCCATACCATGGTGTACGACACCACCAACTTCATCAAGGCAAGGTGGACGCGCACGTCGCAGCTACAGCTATTGGTTGAACAAACAAAGCCTGTTGGCAATCCCGGCGAAAAATTCAGCTACTCCGACACCGGCTATGTGCTTCTGGGCGAAATTCTTGAAAAGGTTACAGGACTTACCATGGGAGAAGCTATCGATCAACTACTTGACTTTGAAAAACTTGGATTGCATTCAACCATAATGGAGGCGGTTGATGGTGACTTTTCCGGCAAACGCATACATCAATATTACAGGGGGCAGGACACCTATTATTTTCATCCCTCCATCGACTATTATGGCGGTGGTGGATTGCTATCGAACACCGGCGATCTTTGCCGGTTTTATTGGCAGCTTTTCAATGGCAAGGTTTTTCGGCAGGCTGCTACCCTCGACACCATGTGCGCTCCACAACGTTATGAAGAAGCAGCGGTCATGGATTACCGCATGGGCATTTGGGAAATAGAAATTGGAGGGCAAAAAGCCTATACACATACCGGATTCTGGGGAACACAGGTGGTTTATTTTCCCGAAATAAACGCCAGTGCAGCAGTGAATTACAGCAGCAGATGGAAAAACAAGGGGATTGCACCTTCACTCAGCCGCCTGGCCGAATCGTGGCCACAAAAGGAATAATGACACGGATGCACATTCCAGGCGCTGGCTAATCCGTATTTTTGTCGGGAAATGACGGAAATCACATGGCATCAGATCGAGCTTTAACAGCAATCATTGCATATTACCAGGAACGAGTTTTTCAGCTGAACAACCACATTCACAGACTACAACGCAAAATCAGTTTGTTTTCCTGGTTGCGGTTGGGTACTTTTGTGCTTTTTCTGGGCGCTCTGAGTATCTACGCCTGGCAAGCGCATGCTTTATGGCTCGTAATCAGCATCTTATCTTTCATCACCCTGGTGGTACTCATTGTAAGGCACCAAACTGTTTACGCGAAAAAAGACCGTGTGGCAACGCTGTTGCAGTTGCATCAAAATGAGCTCGACATTTTAAACGAACGCCCAAATTTTTATGATAACGGACAGGCCTTCGCATCGCTTTTGCCATTTGCTGATGATCTTGACCTGTTTGGAGCGCATTCGCTGTTTCATCACCTCAACCGTTGCAGCACAAGCCACGGAAAAGCCTTGCTGGCTGAAGCATTGACGCATGGTGCAACAGAAGGTGAGCGTATAAAACTCATTCAGCAAGCCGTGGTGGAACTCTCAAAGGATGCCCAGTTCAACAACGAACTGCAAGCCATTTTGGTGCAGGCCTATGCGCAGCGCGACCACCGCGAACCCCATTTCAGCAGTGATTTTACGAAGCTTTTTGATTTAAAAAAATACCGGATTGCTGCTTTTGTTCTCCCCATTGCAACCTTCATTGGGCTTGGCATATGGCTATTTTTAGGCATCGAAAGCTTTTTTGTGCTCTCGGCAAGCGGTTCCCTGCTGGTTGCCTTTGCCCAGAACCGGAAGATGAGCCTGCTTTCAGAAGAAACCTCCGGAATAGGCCACAGCATTAAGGCATACAACAAAGCGCTTTCCATGCTGAGCCGACGCAACAACGAAGCCAAGGTGTTGCAGGAAATGCATGCGCAGGCAACAGAGGCGGGTGATGCGCTGAGGCAACTCGGTGTGATTGCAGAATGGTTCGACCGACGCTCCAATGTATTGCTGTATGCGGCAGGCAACGCCCTTTTTGCCTTCGACCTTCACCTGGCTTTGCGCTACGAAAATTGGAAAACAAAGTTTTACAGGCAGATGGACGAATGGCTTACAACCACCGGTCGGCTCGAGATGCTCGTCAGCCTGGCAGTTTTCAAATTCAACAACCCTGATTATTGCCTTCCTGCCTTGAGCGAAAAAACTGAATTACAGGCCGATCAACTATGCCATCCCCTCATTAGCCGTGCGAAGCGCATTGCAAACGAGGTGCACCTGAAAATTGAACCACGCGTGGTGCTCGTCACAGGCAGCAATATGTCGGGCAAAAGCACATGGCTCAGAACGCTGGGCGTGAATGTGAAACTGGCTCAGGCTGGAACAGTGGTGTGTGCCACACATTTCACATGGCATCCCATGGAGGTGCTGAGTTCACTCCGACAAACCGATTCGCTGCACGAAAACACTTCCTTGTTTATGCACGAGTTGCTGCAGTTGAAATATATCCTGGAACAAACTTTGCTGAGCAAACCCACGCTGGTGCTGCTCGATGAAGTGCTTCGCGGCACCAATTCCGACGACAAATACAGTGGTTCGGAAGCGCTGATCAGAAAGCTGACTGCTCACAACAGCCTGGTGGTGATGGCCACCCACGATCTGAAGCTCAGTGCACTCGAACACGAAACCGCAGGGAGGGTCGGAAACTATTGCTTTGAAAGCCAGATTATTGACGGTCAACTATTGTTCGATTACAAAATACGACAGGGTGTGGCTGTGAACCGCAATGCCACCTGGCTGATGCAGGAAATGGGAATTATATAGGTCTGAAGGTCTGAAAGCCTGAAGGTCTCGGGGTCGGAAAGTCAGTTCAAAGTCAAAGGTTTCAAAGCTCAAACTGAGATCGGAAATCAAGGTTGGAAATCGAGGTCAGAGGTTGCAAGATCCCGAAGGTCAGCCAATCCGTCTGGCTCACGGCTTTTTTCTTGAAGCTCCCGAGGGCGAACATCAAAACGCAGCCTTTTCCTTGATACTTACCTGTTTGAAACAGCTTGAAATTGTTTTGAATTTTATCCAACATCTTTCGGCTTGATGTGTTTCAAGAGGTGATTGAAATAATCATTAATGCGCCATGAAACCAAACGAAAGCTTGCATATTATTCTCTACGACGACACGTGCAGCTTATGCAATGGCTCTGTTCAATTTGTGATAAAACACGACAAAAAGAACAGGTTTGTGTTTGCTCCGCTGCAATCGGATTATGCTCAAAAACATTTAAATATAACAAGATCAGCACTTTCATCCGACACGGTCATGTTATTGACTGAGAATTCGCTGCTAATTAAAAGCGACGCCGCGCTGGAAATTGCACGGAATCTTTCAGGTGGATGGTCGCTGATGTATGTTTTCAAGATTGTTCCACGTTTCATTCGGGATGCACTTTATGACAAGGTTGCCAAATACCGCTACCGGTTTTTTGGACCGTCAAAGTCGTGTTTGATGCCAAGCCCCGATGTCAGGTCAAAATTCTTAACGTAATCATTTCATCCTATGTATAGCAAAGTGATTTAACACAACAGCCAAGTAATTATCTTTATGGAATTAATTGGAAAGGCAATAATTTACAACCTACTTACGAAGGCATTCCGGTTTAACCTTCGTCATCTGTATCTGTGCTTCAACTAATAAACCATGAGGTCAAGCTCCAAAAACCAAAATCATCGCGATTATTCCCTGATCTTTAGCAGTTGTTTTAAGTTAAAACCTGTTAGATTGGTTCAACAATAAATTTAAAAAACATGAAGGATACTGTAAAAAACCCAAAACCATCTCGCCTGATCGATGCTTTTTTTATTGGATTTCTAGCCGGCATCATCATCTACAGCCTTGTAATGAACAGCTGGGGCTTCTTTACGCTCATCCCATTGTTGATGATATACGGGCTTTTGAAAAAACAAAGAAAACGAAATACCGATACTAAGAAATTGATATAAAGGATGTTAAAATAATGATTTTGTAAATATCACAAAAAGCTGGTCGTTGCCGCAATGAAAAAAAATCTTAAAATGATGCCATCATCTCTCTCTGAAACCAGAAATAATTATTTTTGCGGCTCAATTTTTGGAATAAAATGAATCAAACGTTTCTACATCATCGTCATCATCACCATCCTTGCGCTTGGGCGAGATGATATGACTGTGGAACAAAAATCCCAATAACATAAGAATCCGTCTGAGTGAATCAGGCGGATTTTTTTTCGCGTGTGGTTTGCTCAGACTTTAACAAAAAAAGCACATGAGTAAACTAAAAATTGCCATTCAAAAATCGGGTCGTTTGAGCGAAGGCTCGCTTAACCTGCTGAAGGAAAGCGGTATTAAACTGGCCCAGAGCGACCGCAAACTATTGGCGGAAGCAAAAAATTTTCCCCTTGAGCTACTTTTTTTGCGCGACGACGACATCCCTCAATACGTAGAGATGGGTGCAGTTGATATTGGCATACTGGGCGAAAATGAAGTATGGGAAAAAGACAAAGACGTCCGCGTGGTCGAAAAACTTGGGTTTGCCAGCTGTCGTCTTTCACTGGCCATTCCAAAGGACGAGCCTTACAGCGGAATTGATTTTTTTGCGAACAAAAAAATTGCCACCAGCTATCCCAAAACACTCCGAAGGTTTTTCGAGAAGCAACAAATCCCCGTAACCATCGAGGAAATCGGGGGAAGCGTTGAAATTTCTCCAGGCATGGGCCTGTCCGACGCCATTTTCGACATTGTTGGCACAGGCAGCACCCTCATCATGAACGGGTTGAAAGAGGTGGAGCGCGTTGCATCGAGTGAAGCAGTGCTCATTGCCCATCGAAACCTAAGTCCTGCAAAAAACGCCATTCTCGATCAGTTGCTTTTTCGCATCAGTGCCGTGCGCAATGCCTCCGAAAACATGTACATCCTGCTCAATGCGCCCAACCATGCCATCGAAAAAATATGCAACATTCTCCCTGGCATCAAATCGCCCACCGTTCTGCCACTTGCCATTGAAGGCTGGAGCAGCCTGCACTCGGTTATTCGCGAAGACCAATTCTGGGAGATTTTGCAAGCGCTCAAAAACCATGGCGCTGAGGGCATACTTGCAATGCCGATAGGAAAATTGGTCGTTTAAACAGACCTCTGTCCTGACACCAGATAAAGGCTCTTGCGCAATTCGAACACATCAAAATCAGCAATTCGACAATATGAACACTTACAACTACCCCGACGAAAGCCTTTGGCCGCAACTTTCGAGCCGTCAGGCTTTGGATGGAAAAAAACTTCAAAAGCTAGTCAGTGAAGTATTTAACGCGATATTAAATGAAGGCGACCCGGCACTCAAAAGCTATGCAAAACAGTTTGATCATTTTGGCGGCGAACACCTGACAGCATCACCGCAAGAAATGAAGCAGTCTAGTCGCCAGGTAAGTAAGGTGCAAAAAGAAGCATTGATGCTTGCAAAAAGGAACATTGGCCGCTTTCATCGCAGCCAAAAAGAGCAGATAAAAAAAATAGAAACAAGTGCCGGTGTGATGTGTTGGCGCGAAAGCAGACCCATCGAGCGCGTTGGTCTGTACATTCCGGGAGGCTCGGCCCCTCTGTTCTCGACAGTGCTCATGCTGGGCGTTCCTGCGCAAATTGCGGGTTGCCGCGAGGTGGTGATGTGCACACCACCCGACAAACATGGCAACATCCATCCGATGGTGCTGTTTGCTGCCCGTTTGGCAGGCATCAAAAAGATATTTAAACTGGGTGGAATTCAAGCCATTGCAGCAATGGCGCTTGGCACCGAAACGGTTCCAAAAGTGGACAAAATATTTGGCCCCGGAAACCAGTATGTAACGGCTGCCAAGCAATATGCACAAGGATTGGGAACAGCCATTGACATGCCAGCCGGACCAAGTGAACTGCTGGTGATTGCCGATCACACGGCCGACCCCGTGTTTGTGGCAGCAGACCTTCTGTCGCAGGCTGAGCATGGGCCCGACAGCCAGGTGATGCTTGTGTCGGACAGCGCACAACTCATTGCGGAAACCATGAGCGAAATCGCATCACAATCAGCTCAGCTGCCACGCAAAGACATTGTTGCTGAATCGCTTAAAAACAGCAAAGCCATCATACTCAACAACCTTGAGCAATGCATTCGCTTTAGCAATCTTTACGCACCAGAGCATCTGATTCTCAACGTACAAGCGCCCGAAAAGCTGATTGATAAAATAGAACATGCAGGCTCGGTTTTTTTGGGTCCTTACAGCTGCGAAAGTGCCGGCGATTATGCCAGCGGCACCAACCACACCCTTCCAACAGCCGGTTATGCCCGCAGCCACAGCGGCGTGTCGCTCGACAGCTTCGTCCGTAAAATCACTTTTCAGCAAATCAATGCAGAAGGCATCCGGCAAATTGGCCCCTCAATCGAAATTATGGCCGAGGCAGAGCAGTTGCTGGCCCACAAACGTGCAGTAAGTGTTCGCCTTCAAAAACTTGAATCATGATGGATATGAACAAACTGGTGCGGCCCAACATCCTGCGGCTGCAACCCTATCGCAGTGCACGCGACGAATACCAGGGACAGGCTGAAGTGTTTCTCGACGCTAACGAGAATCCGTGGGGAAGCCTCAACCGCTATCCTGATCCGATGCAGAATGCACTGCGTGAGGCCATTGCGCAAATCAAAAACATCGGCAGCAATCAGCTGATTCTTGGCAATGGCAGCGATGAGCTCATCGATATGATATTAAAAGTCTTTTGCCAGCCAGCCGTGGACTCAGTGACGATTTGCCCGCCAACTTATGGCATGTATGAGGTGGTTGCAAACATTCAAGGCATTGATGTGGTGCGTGTTGCGCTTGATGAAGCATTTCAGCCCAGGGTGGATGAGATCCTGTCAACACCATCAAAGGTACTTTTCCTTTGCTCTCCCAACAACCCAACTGGCAACAGCCTGGAGCACATCGAAACACTCGTGCAACAGTTCGATGGAATCGTGGTGCTTGACGAAGCCTATGCCGACTTCAGCCAAAAAGCCCCGGGTATTTCACTGCTTTCGCGCTATCCAAATTTAGTTGTGATTCAAACACTTAGCAAGGCATGGGGTCTCGCAGGCGCACGCATCGGCATGGCCTTTGCCACACCGGAAATCATCCGCCTGCTTAGCTCGGTGAAACCACCCTACAATGTGAGCAACCCCAACCAAATAGCAGCATTATCGGCATTAAAAAGGCTGAAACGACATGAGACCCAAAAAAGAACGATTCTGAATCAACGCACATGGCTCATCCGTCAACTCAATAAAATCAGCAGCATTCAACGGGTTTTTCCATCCGATTCCAACTTCCTGCTTGTTCAGGTGGACGATGCCAACCGGCTGTATGACAACCTTTGCCAACTCGGCATCATCACACGAAACAGGCATTCGGTGGTGCGCAACTGCCTGCGCATTACCGTTGGTAAACCCGCTGAAAACAAAAGACTCATTCAGGCACTTCAAACGATTTATCCATGAAAAAAACCTTGATTATCAGACTGGAAGCATGCATTCTGAACGAATCTGCAAGCTCATCCCACCAATTCCCACTGCTGCAACCCGGTGTTATTCAATACCTCGGGCGTTTGTCGGCCGAACTTGGCTATGTGCTCACAGGGCTTCTTGACAATGGGACAGTCTTCGCGGCAAAAACAGGAATGTTATCATGGTTTCACGCCGTGCTGGAGGGCGAAGGCATTGTGTTTACCGATCAGCTGGTGCAGTTTCCAAATCAGCCAACTGCTGAAGGCGGACCTTCTGGCGAACTCAGTCAAAGCAAAAAAGCACTGCAGAAAAAATACGATCTTGAAAACTCGGTGTTGATTGGTATTGACAACAACGACTCACTTTTAGCTCAAGAACTTGGTTGTCAGTTTATTAATTTTAAACTTTTCGCCACGTTTGCTGATGGGGAACAGAAAGGCTGGAAACAAGTTTTTAACCAGATCAGCCTCTTAGCCCGAAAAGCCAGCATGACCCGAAACACCAGCGAAACACACGTCAAAGTGTCGGTAAACCTCGATGGACATGGGCAAGCAAACATTTCGACCGGATTGCCATTTCTGGATCACATGCTTGATCAACTTTGCAGGCATGGCGGCCTCGATCTGGAAATCATTGCCAGGGAGTTGGTAGCCGACGATCATCACCATGTGACTGAAGATGTGGCCATTGCACTCGGAAGTGCGGTTAAGGACGCCCTGGTCAGCAAATTTGGAATCGAACGCTATGGATTTGTGCTGCCCATGGACGACAGCCTGGCACAGGTGGCCATCGACTTTGGCGGACGCGCGTGGTTAAGCTGGGAAGTGCCACTGCAACGAACGATGATAGGCGATGTACCATCAGAGATGTTCAGGCATTTTTTCCATTCATTTGCCGAAAACGCAAGCTGCAACCTGCATATCAGAGCCACCGGCGACAACGATCACCACCTCATCGAGTCGGTGTTTAAAGCCTTTGCCCGTGCGCTGCGGCAGGCCGTTGCCAAATCAAACTTCAACACAATACCCAGCACGAAAGGAATCCTATGATTGCGATTATTGATTATCAGGCCGGAAATATCTTCTCTGTCAAGCATGCCATCGAGCGTTTAGGCTATTCCTGTGTCATCACTAACGACGCGACAATGATTAAACAAGCTGATAAAGTGGTATTTCCCGGCGTAGGAGAAGCCGGAACGTCGATGAAAATATTGAAAGAAAAAGGGCTCGACCAACTGATTCCAAAGCTTACACAGCCCTTTCTGGGCATCTGTCTTGGACAGCAACTCATGTGCCGGCACTCCGAAGAAAGCAATGTGGAAGGCCTGGGTATTTTTGACGCAACGGTAAAGAGATTTCCACCCGAAGATGTTGTGCCCCACATGGGATGGAACAACCTGCGAAACCTGAGCCTACCACTTTTCAATGGCCTTTCTGAGGTGGATGACTTTTATTTTGTTCACAGCTACTACTGCAGCCTGTCGGTTCACACCTCCGCCGTCTGCGACTACATCCTGCCATTCAGTGCAGCCATGCAAAAAGACAATTTCTTTGCCACGCAGTTTCACCCTGAAAAATCGGCTGCTGCAGGCAACATCATCCTTCAAAACTTTATGAGACTATGAGAATCATCCCCGCCATGGACATCATCAACGGCCAATGTGTGCGGTTGAAGCAAGGCAACTATGCAACTGTAAAGGTATATGATCGTCAACCATTTGAGCTCGCCAAAAAGTTTGAGTCTTTTGGATTCGAGCACTTGCATCTTGTCGACCTTGACGGTGCAAAAGCACAGCATGTGATTCATCTGAAACTACTTGAGCAAATTGCCAGGGCAACCACCCTTTCCATCAGCTTTGGTGGTGGGATAAGAAGCGAAACCGACATCCGGCAAGCCTTGAACAGCGGAGCCAGTCAGGTGGTTGCAGGAAGCGCAGCTGCTGCTCAACCAAATCTGTTCATTGAATGGCTTCAAACTTTTGGGAGCGAAAAACTGGTGCTTGGTGCCGATGCTCGCAACCGCCTCGTTGCCACGACTGGTTGGATGAATCAAACAGGCCTCGATGTGACAGATTTCATCAAAGCCTTTTCGGACAAAGGCTTGATGTATGTGCTCTGCACCGATATCAGCAAGGACGGCATGCTCACAGGTCCAGCCTTCGATCTTTACGAAGAAATTCTGCTGCAGACCAGAGTGAAGCTCATCGCCAGTGGCGGCATTGCCAGCCTGGATGAGCTGTTGCAGCTAAAGGCCACCGGATGCGAGGGTGCCATTGTTGGCAAAGCCATCTACGAAGGAAAGATTTCACTCGAAGAACTGAGCAGCTTATGTTGAAGAAAAGAATCATTCCCTGCCTCGACATCATGGATGGAAAAGCAGTGAAAGGAACCAATTTTAAGGGATTGAAGGTGGCCGGCGATCCGGTAGAACTTGCCAAACGCTATTCGGATGAGGGCGCAGATGAACTCGTTTTTTTGGACATCTCGGCCACCATCGAAAAGCGCAGCACACTTGTGCCGCTGGTTGAAAAAGTGGCGCGCGCCATCAATATTCCATTTACAGTGGGGGGCGGCATCAGTCGCGAAGAAGATGTGAAAGCTGTGATCAACGCTGGTGCCGACAAGATTGGCGTAAATTCCGCTGCTGTTGCAGAGCCTGACTTGATTGCCCGCATTGCTTCTCAGTATGGCAGCCAGTGTGTGGTTGTGGCCATCGATACCAAAAGGGTACATGACGAATGGCAAGTGTTTGTGCATGGTGGAAGCAAACCCACCGGACTGAATACGTTTGAATGGGCCAGAAAAGCCGGGGAACTGGGGGCAGGTGAAATCCTCCTCACCTCTATCGAACACGACGGCATGAAAAGCGGCTTTGCGATCAACCTCACAGATATGCTTAGCCAATTGGTTCATATTCCGGTGATTGCCTCAGGCGGTGCCGGGCATGTGTCGCATTTTGTTGCGCTTTTCACCCAAACCAGGGTGAATGCCGCTTTGGCGGCAAGCATATTGCACTACGGCGAAGTTTCGGTTTCGCAACTCAAACAACAACTTTTTGCAGCAGGGATAGCTGTAAGACCATTCAGATGAACAAGTAATAATTATAAATAATTGATATGATGAATATTGACTTCGATAAACAAGAAGGTCTGGTGCCGGCCATCATACAAGATGAAGCCACCGGACAGGTGCTCATGCTCGGCTATATGAACCGCGAAGCGCTTGAAAAAACCATGACCGAGGGAATTGTCACCTTTTACAGCCGAAGCAAAAACCGGCTATGGACCAAGGGCGAGAGCTCTGGAAATTACCTTCGTGTGCAACGCATTGAAACCGACTGCGATGCCGACACACTGCTGATTCGTGCGACACCTGCAGGGCCGGTATGCCACACCGGAAGCCATTCCTGCTTTGGTGGACAACAAGCCAAAGGATTTCTGTATGAACTGCAAAACATTATCCGTCAGCGGATTGAAGAAAAGGATGCAAAATCGTACACCCAAAAACTCTACCAAAAAGGCATCAACAAGGTTGCGCAGAAAGTTGGCGAGGAAGCTGTGGAGCTTATCATCGAAGCAAAAGACACAGATGATGAACGCTTCGTGAATGAAGCCGCCGACCTGATGTATCACTTCATGGTGCTGTTGCATTTGAAAAAAATCGACCTCAGCCAGGTTGAAACCACGCTTCTTCAGCGACACCAAAAATCCTGACGAATGTATAGAAAGAGACAAATGCGAAACAGCGCTTAAATTCATTGTTAACCAATGACATCATCATGATTGTTTTAAAAAACAAGCGAATGCTGATGCATTTTATCTGAAGACCCTCACCCGTGCATGAAGCGCATTTTTAAATGAATACCATCAACACGATGCATGTGTCAGTTCACCCGCCAATGCGTAAACTGCAGGTATGGCTCATTTCGCCAGATGTGCCCTTAACTCACCTACCCTACCAAGACGAACAGTATTTGAAGTTCCGTTTTTCCAGGCGGGTGTGCTCAAAACATTCACAATAAACTGGCCTTCGCGGATAAGCTCTTTATCAAGCAACACCGTGTTGACGCGGCGCATCAGGTTTTCAGCATCGCCCGTGGCTTCGTCCCATGCAGGCACCACACCCCAAGCAAGGTTGAGGCAATGCAGCAGGTGGCTATCGTTCGAATAGGCATAAAGTCCAGCTTTGGGCCGGTGACTTGCAAGACGGAAAGCAGAATAGCCGGAGTGTGTCACCACCACGATCGCCTGTGCGTCAGCTGTTTGAGCCAAATCAATGGCGTTTTGCAAAACCACGTCGGTGATAAACCTTTTACCACCGGCAAGCTTATTGTTTCTTTGGCTGTAAAAAACAGCATCATCAATCTCCATCTGACTGATGATACGTTCCATAATCCTAACTGTTTCAACAGGATAGCGCCCAACCGAAGTTTCACCACTAAGCATCAGTGCATCAGCTCCATCAAGCACCGAATTGGCCACGTCGCTCACCTCGGCGCGGGTTGGTCGAATATTCTCGATCATTGCTTCCATCATTTGAGTGGCAACAATCACAGGTTTCCCAGCCTGCTGGCACAATCGGATGATCTTTTTTTGATATACAGGAACCATTTGCATGGGAACTTCCACGCCCAGGTCGCCACGGGCAATCATGATGCCATCTGCAGCCTCAATGATTGCCTCGATGTTTTTTACAGCCTGCGGTTTTTCGATTTTTGCCATGATGCGGGGTTTGTTCTTTGCAGGATGCTGTGCCACCAGTTTTCGAAGCGCATGTATATCATCGGCCTGCCGCACAAACGAGAGCGCAATCCAATGCACCTCCTGATCGAGGATAAACGCCAGGTCTTCCAGATCCTTCTCAGTGAGTGAGGGCAGCGTGATGGATGTTTCCGGCAAATTCACACCTTTGCGCGGATAAAGCGGGCCTCCATTCACAGCCTCCAGAAGCGCTTCGTCTTTCCCATTGGTTTCCAACACCTTGAAGGCCAGTTTTCCATCATCAGCCAGGATGGTTTCGCCGGGCTTCACATCCGCAGCGAACGAGGCATAGCTGATATACACCTTATGACGGGTGCCGACACAGGCATTCGAACTAAAGGTGATCTTATCACCAGGAGCAAGCTGATAGCTTTCATCCTCAAAATCACCAAGACGAATCTTTGGACCCTGTAAATCAGCCAATAAGGTGATATATTTATTTTGCTCGCGGCTGCAACTGCGAACAAGGTCCATCACTTTTTGATGGTAAGCATGGCTTCCGTGCGAAAAGTTAAAGCGACACACATCCATGCCCGCTTCAATCAATCTTTTGAGCACCTGCTCGTTATCTGAAGAAGGCCCCAAGGTGGCCACTATTTTTGTTTTCATTTTTTCGTGATTTTCATTCGGTTTAAAACAGCTTTCGGGTCAGGGTGCGGCACTTGAACAAATACGACTTTCACCGTATGGCATGCTGTCAGCAAAGATGCAATTTTTGTCCGTTAAATACTACCATAAACGGATTTAAAGAAAAAAGAAAGCAAGTGATGCACAATGGCCTGCATCCGCGACACCACTGCCGCCGTTGTCAACGAAAGGGGGGAGCAACGGCGGCAGTTTTTTTATCCGGGATCAAACTTTTTTGCGCACAAACACGTTGATGAACCATGCGCTGGAAATACCTGACATTTCTATTTTTAGCATGGTTGCCACTGCTGGCCACATCCCAACAGGATGGTGAGCCAAAAGGGGCCATGCGCACATTTAAAGCTGGCAGTATCTCTGCACTGGCCACTGAAATTATGCGGCTGCACAACTCGGATGAGGAACGCTTTCGTGCTGCTGCTCAATGGGTTGCTACAAACCTGAGCTATGATATCAGGCAAGTGAACAGCCAAACCAAAAACCTGACGCAAGCCCAAATCACGGCGCTTGCATTCAAAACGCGTAAAGCTGTATGCGAAGGATACGCTGGACTGCTCGACAGCTTGTCACGCTTTATGGGACTCCGCACACACCTCGTAAGCGGATACACCCGGATCGAGGGGCAGCTTGACCCAACAGCGCATGTGTGGGTTGCTGTAAGCTTGTCCGGAAACTGGAAATTGAGCGACCCAACTTTTGCTTCTGGTGCCATGGTCAACAACCGCTTTGTGGCTGAATATAATCCCGCCTTTGTGATGGTCAAGCCTGAAAAAATGATTCGAAGCCATATGCCCTACGATCCTTTGTGGCAGTTTCTTTCATCACCGCTTACACACAGTGGATTTCAGCGTCAAAAGTTTGACGAAGTGCAAGTTGGCTACTTCAAAGCCCACACCGACAGTCTGAAGGCATTTTTGCAGCTTGGCCACGACAATCAATACCGTGCTGAGCTGAGGCGTCTGGAAGCTCAAAACAACCGCTATCAGGCTGTTGTGGAGCGCATGAATTTTCTCATCGAAAACATCAATATTGCCCATTACAACGAAATGGTGCAGCTGCTCAACCATATCTCCGATAAATTCAATGAGGCAGTGGGCGCTTACAACAATTGGGCAAGCGCTTTCAACGAAAACCAACGAAAAGGCAGGCGGCAGCTTAACACTGATGAATTAACCAAAGCAGAACGCCTGTTGGATGAATGTGAAAAAATGCTGCTGAGTGGCCGCTATCCACCTCAGCTGATTGATCAGGCACAAAAAATTCAGCAATCGGTTTTCGATTTTCAGCGCAAACTGCGCGATGCACAATGATACCTTGCGCTGAAAAGTGACTTGTTTGATTCATTCGAAACCAAGACCACGTCAGCACATTTCATCTTGTTTTGTGGCTCAGGCGTGTCAGTCAGGACGGTGATGTATCGGGGGGGCACCTACTGGGCATGCATCGTTTTTTCCAGTCCAAAGAGATCGAAAGGTGGCACCTGGAATGATTCCTTAAACAGCACAACGAGCATTACAATAAAAACGACATAAGCCAACACGATGAGCAGTTGCGCCCATGAAGTTTTTTGAATCTCATGCCGGTCTTTAATTTCGCAAACCTCGCCCGGGCAATATTGTGCCTTTTCCTTGTAAACCAATCCATAGAATTTGCACCCTAAACAGATGCCAAAGGCTGATTCGAAGAGGAGAAACACAAGACAGATCATGCAGATTAGGCCTGAAATCGGGCTGAAAGAATTGACGACGACCACCAGCACAAACATTGTAAGCGCCAGCACAAGTCCAATAATCCATGCAAATTTCTTCTGTTTAGCGCCCACATATTCAGGTGTTTGGTTGCGCACAATCAACCTGCCAATGATGAGTGTGGGGGCATATCGCGGATGCACCAACACGCGCACAAGCATATCTGCCAAAAAAATGACAATGGCATATTTAAGCAAGGTGAAATCCTGCTTGAAAATCACCGTGAGTATGGCATGAAACATCAGCACAAACAAAATGCCTGCCGCTGCTCTGACCTCCCGCTCGTTGAGCACCGGAATGCTGTAACCATTTACTATCTCACCAAAAATTCGGTTCTTCGACATAATTTTTTTTCTAATTGTTTCTTAAAGTTGGATCATTTGCAATGTAAGCGACAAAATTCATGAATTATCCTTCAGCCGTACTTATCACGAAGGTCATTTAACCAAAAAATAACGAAAACACTCGCCCGACTCCTTTCACATTGGCTCGCATAAAAGGAAATTGCTTTCAACAAAAGCCGGTTTTGTTTTACCTTCGTAGCACCAAAACCAGTAAATATGAAACGTTGTGTTTCCATTTTTTTCTTCATGCTGAGCATGCTCACCCTCCAAAGTCAGAACTACAACGCATGTGGCGAAGCATACGGCCTGTGGGCCTACGATACTGTTTTTGTTCAGTGCGATGTGGTCATCCCCTCGGGTCAAACGCTGCAAATTGCGCCAGGCACCCTGATACAGTTTCAGGGCCACTATGCACTGCATGTGCAGGGTTCGCTGAAGGCGTTGGGTGAAGTCAACGACAGCATCATTTTCACGGTGGCAGACACCACAGGTTTTGGCAACATCCATAGCAGCGATGGTGGATGGAACGGCATCCGGCTTGAGGATACACCCGATATCAACGACTCATCGCAGTTTGCCTATTGCAGGCTGAGCTATGGCAAAGCAGTTGGTGATTCGGCAAACTGCTACGGCGGTGCCATGCGTATCAAACGTTTTAACAAAATCAGCATTCGCAACAGCCACATCCACAACAACTTCAGCTTTTACTCAGGGGCAGGAATCTATGCCTTCAAAAGCAACCTTGTCATCGAAAATTCAACCATATCGGGCAATTATTCAGGCAACGACGGGATGATTTATGGCTATGGCGGTGGACTGTGTTTTGTGTCATCGGATCCTGTCGTTCGAAAAAACCTGTTCTACGGCAATGTATCAACCGGTGTGGGAGGCGCTGCATCGTTTGAGTATTCCAAACCCATTCTTCTGGATTGTATTGTCAGAGACAACTATAGCGCTTTGGGCGGGGGCTTGTGTTTTTTACGTTCGCAGCCCGATAAACCTGTTGCCAACCTGCTTATCATCAACAACGAGGCAAAGTTTTTTGGCGGTGGCATTGCCAACCTCACAGCCACAACAGTGATGTCGAATGCTACCATAACCGGCAACCTGGCACCGATGGGTGGAGGGTATTATTGCAACGAATACGCCCATGCAAAGCTTTTCAACAGCATTCTTTGGGGAAACATAGCCTACGACACCCTGGGTTCGCAGGTGTGGATCTGGGACGTGAACTCAATACCGGGTTTTTATCATTGCGTGATCGAAGGTGGGGTGCCATGGTTTGGCGGAAGTACTTTTCAGGGTGAATACGTAGCCAATGTGGAGACTGACCCTCTCTTTGCCGATGCAGCCAATGCCGATTTCAGCCTGCTGCCCGGCAGTCCTGCCATCAACAACGGCCTGAATGATATTGGATTTTTTGCTTTACCTGAAAACGACCTTTCAGGACACAGCCGCATGATGTATCAGACAGTTGATATGGGCGCCTTTGAATATCAGGGCTTTGTAAAAACAGATGAAACGCTGCAGGCTATCAGTCCACCGATGATCTACCCAAATCCTGTTCAAAATAACAGCCTTA
This sequence comes from uncultured Lentimicrobiaceae bacterium, assembly GCA_964492695.1. Lineage (GTDB taxonomy): Bacteria > Bacteroidota > Bacteroidia > Bacteroidales > F082 > JALNZU01. Next base: position 24,365 of record CAZBMR010000026.1, on the reverse strand, counting down.
TTCGCTTCATCAGCAATGAATCCGGAATTTGCAGCATTAAGCTCGTTAATACAGAAGGCAGGGTTTTACAAAGCTGCAACATCCCACTGATTAAGGGCGAAAACAGCATTGAGCTGCAGCGCATATTTAGGCTTGCAACATTAAAGCAAGGAATTTACATACTGGAAATCAGCAATAGAACGGAAAGTTGGGTGCAGAAAATGATGCTTTAGTCTGTGAGCCTGTGAGTCAATAGTCCCGACCTCTTTTTTTGACAATCAGGTGTCTGCGGTCGCTTGAATCGACTGATCGCTTCTTTGTTTTACGACCCGTTTTTCGCCTTTTTCTGATCATAAACCCAAGCAGCATCAAGGCGCAACATTTCTTCATCGGTGATGTGCCTTTCGGCTGCTTTCTGTTTCACCTTTGCATACCAGTCAGGAGAGCCTTTGATGGCCATCATGATCATTTCGATCACATCGTTTTTATCGTTATACAGCTCAGGGTGCTTGTTCCAGTCGCCAAACATCCGAAATTTGGCTTCCAATTTCAAACGCTCCTGCAGTGGCATATTGGCCGCCAATGCTTCGTTATATATGCGGATAAATTCGAGGTTGCCAATGCGCACTTCATTCTCAAAAAAAGCTTTGCGGCTCATCTTCCCCGGGAAAAAATGTTCATAGAGCTGCGTATCAAAACCCCATGCAAAATTTTGATGAAAGCGCTCGGTAATCATGATAAGTACAAGATCGAACTTCAACACTTCCTTTGCGAAATCAATATCTTTCACCTGACCAATTTCTCCTCCCACATGATTGTATATCAGCTTATTGTAATACCAAAACTGACTATCTGAGAAAGCATTTAAAATAAGTTTTTCGTTTTGCCAGTTGAAGTAGAAGCTGTCGCCAATGGTCAGCAGGCGGAGTGCATGCTCAGGTTTTTGACCAAAAACGATGTCAGGGTAAGCTATTTGCTCTACGGGGGCTTTTTGTAACAGATTCATCGTCAACCAGATATCGTCGTCGGGATGGCGGAGTGCGAGCGCCGGCTGCAAAGCCTTCGTTTTGAAGGGTGCAATGCGGTCCGGAAAAAGCGTTTCCACACGCCTGAACAGACTGTCGGCCGCAAGGGCAGCACCATAGTATGACCAGTGCGTCCCCGTTTTTGGAAACAGCCTGTAGGCGACTGTATCTTTCCACCTCAGAAAAGCGCTGTTCAGGTCGAGCACCGGTACACCGGAGGCATTTAATTGATCAAGCATCGCCTGATAATTGTTCCTTCCAAAACCGGCGCTGATGTATTTTGATGGAAAATTTTCAGGATACACGGTGCCCTTTCCCGGCTCAATCACAACCAGTAGATGCTTACCCAGTTTTTGCAGTGTATCGCTCAAGGCCTTCATTTGCACAGCCTTCTGTTTCCAGGCCTCTTCACCAATAAAAAAAGCTCCCGTGGCTGCCCGCAGATAGTCCTCCTCGTAGCATTCTCCATCTCTCCCAATGATCACACCTTCGGCATTCGCCTTCTTAAACAGACTGAAATGCAATTGGTTATATAATCTGACAAGGCCCGGTCTGAACCCGATTATTTGTTCCGTTTGCCTGTTAACAGCAGATTGAAAACTCCCATCAAGCCATTTTTTCCAACTCAATGAATCAAGCGAAACAGCACTTTCCTGCTTGAATGCCCCAAACAAAGGCTTTTCCGAAAATATACGGATGTGCTTTTGCAGCAAAGGCATCAGCAGCAAAGCCAATATGGCGCCAAACAAACTCCGTTTTATTACGGTATCAAACTCAAAGGTCATGGGCAAAGACTAGTGACCTGTGTGGATCAATGGTTTCACAATGCGCTGATTGCCATACTGCAACACAACAAAGAGAAGTCCGGTGGGCAACATCGTGTGCTCAGGTTGAAGAATAAATGTGTCTCCCCTTTTTGCAGAAAATGTTTCTGAAAGGTATTGCACGCCCCTGGCATCGGTTAGCATCAGCTTAAAAGGCCCGTCTGTTTTGGCTTTCACCTTCAGCTGCAGTTCGCTCTCAAAAGGATTGGGGCCAACAGTGAGTTCGAATAACTGTAATTCGGCTTGCTCAGGCATGGAAGTGTAAATTTTCATTGCCGGGAACATGATATAATCCACCCACACACAATCGCTTCCACTCGATACGCTGTAATCTTTCGCATAACTCCACCTAAAGGTGTTTTCTCCGGCTTCTACGTCGTAAACAGCATGCGACCATGGAACTTCGCCATCCCATTCGTTTTTTTGAATACCATTGACATAAAACCGCAGATAGTCGTAATTATTTTCGGTGGACACTTTGTAAAAGAATGAGACTGTATCTGCAAAAGCCACTTCATAAGCTATTGACATAGAAGATGTTTGATCGTCACCAATCACACCGCTGCGGGCAGAATAAGCACCTTCAAAGGGTGTTGTGCCGGTAATGATCCAGGGCGCATCGCCCGACATTTCCCAGTCGAATGCCGAGAAATCGCCGCTTTCGAAACCTTCAACGATCAGCGAAGTCATGATAGGGATTGTCTTATTGAAGCTGAAGTCGTTTGCAGCTTCCACATTGAGCAGCAGCTCGATCACCTGCACCGGCTCAGCTCCCGCATCGAGTGAAACCTGAAAAACAGCTTCCCAAATATCACCGGGCAAAAGCTGTGGCCATGAGGCTGTTCCATTCAGGATACTCAGGTCGGGATCGGCGCTGCTGACGGCTGCTTCCAGCGCGAGCAATTTTGCGCCACCTGCATTGCGCAGCCTGATCACCAATCCGGCTGTTTCGCCTGGCTCCAGAATTCCATTACCACCGTCACTGATGCTCACGGTAAGCATTTTCATGACAGGTGCATATGCCGTCAGCCTGATGGGTCGCGACCAGCTTCCTTCGGGAGCACTGTAGTGAAGCGTGGCTTCAGCCTGATGGTTATTGGGGACATCGGTACGCACCTCCACATCAAACACATCGTTCAGCGTCAGGCTCTGATCAGGAGCAAGTGCTGCGATTTCTGTTGAACCACTGAGAATATTAAGGTAGGTGTCTTCGCTGCTAAGTGTCAGTGTTCCAGCTCCCAAACTGTTTGAAGTTTTGTTCTCCAGAGCCATGTTAAAGCTCACATTTTCGCCATACTCAATCACGTTGTCGTCACCTGCATTCAGGCTATAGTTGAGCACCACGCCCGAAACGGAAAGAGCCAGACTGGCTTTGTTACGGATGTTGTTTTGATCGTTCACCATCACTTCGACGCTCATCCCGGGCACAGGCTCATCAATCAAAGCCCGAAGGAGGCCTTTGCTGGTGAGCGTCACATCGTTGAATCTGGGCTGAGGTGTAAACTTGTAATAGTCGCCCGGTTGCGGAGAAAAATAGCCCAACTTATTCAGGAGCAACATGTTCTCGTTGTCCCCTTTTGAAATTCCAGCGAAACGAGCCACATAGGATGCAGCCATGTGTGGTCCGTAAAAGAACTCTATCTCGCCATTCTGATGAAGCCTGGCAGCCATGCTCACCTCGCTGTTGCCCGATTGTCCGCTCACCGACAGCTTCCACCTGATGGTAGCCTGATCCGAAAGCACCTCGGCCCAAATACCGTCGCCATTGCTGCCATTCACATAAAACGGTCTGCTGAGCGTGGGTGCAATGAATTTATTCTGCATCAGGTATGTTTTGCCAGCCACATAATAAGGCCATGGTATGAGCGACTCTTCAAACATAATAAAGCCGTCCACCGTAACATAAAGCTTGTTGTGCGTTTCCCCGTAGAAAGGGAAGTCGAACGGCAGCTCAACGGTTCCCATACCATCCTGTCCCCCAACAATGGTAAGCGGGTTGCCGGTGATCACCGGAAATGAGGCTGTTGATTGAAGGCTGTCGTAGGTATCGAGCAAAAACCAGTTGTAGGGTTGCGATCCGCCTTCGGCCTGCAGTTGCACCTCACTTGGTTGGTACAGCTCAAAAGGAGGTATCTCAGAAGTGGCTATCGAAACCGGTGCATAGTTGATGGCGGCAGTGACACCGATGGTGGTAAGACCGTTATTCTGAATCGGTTGCAAAAGGATATTAGCCGGGATTTCAACCGGCGATCCACTCGTGTAATCCATCAGCGAGAAACTATTAATCGTGCCGCTGTAGCTGCCGTTCGCATCGTTTTCGGCCACCATCAGAAAGAAGGAAGCATGTGCGCCAGGTTCAACATGTTCGAGCAGCTTATTCATGTCTAAACCAAATTCGATGGTATTGCCTCCAGCGCTGCCTTGCATGGGCAAATCGCCATCATGGAAATCGAAAATGGGATATTGCAACACAAATTCTGGTTCGGTGGCCAGCGGATCGGTTGATACGCCTGTCATCACTTTAAGCTTGTTCCGCGAGGGATAGGTGAGGCTTACCCTGGCTGTGAGCTTTGGCTGATAATCGGCTTTTGCTTCAATTACCATCACCTGAGCGTTCCAGATGCCACCTTCAGTATAACTGTCCGCAACGGTTTTATACATCATGTATGAAAAGCCCTGATCGCCCCAGCCTGAGATACTGCCATAGGTGTTGGCCATTTTGAAACCACCCACTTCCCAGTCGCGGACATCAATCAGTCCATCGCCGTTGAGGTCGATGTCGCGTGTGTATTGACCATCGTTGTTGTAATCCCAGCAAATGCCATCGTGATAGCCTACAATGGTCATCCCATGATTTGGCGAGCTGCCCCAGTGATAGATGACGTGCTTGCCTGCTTCGGGGGTGCCCGGTGGCAAAGTGGAAGGCGGACTGGTGAACTCAGAGTAAAATGTGGCCATACCTCCGGCAGGCGAACCGTCGCCATGATCATAGATCCATTGCTTGAGTGAATTCAAACCTTCGAGGGTGTTGGTGCGGATTCTGTAGATGCCACCCACGCGGTTTTTCATGGCATTGTAATATTTGTCATAACCACTCATCCATCGCGAGGCGCCTCCGGTGGCATCTCCGCTATAATCCACCACATTGGGATTGCCGGCATCTCTGACGATTTGCATGGTTTCGAAGAAATTGATGCCACCGTCGCTTCCATTGTTTACAAAGTTGTATGTAAAATGTGTGGCATACTGGTTTACGGGCAGGTTGCCGGGAACTCCCCTTTCGGCATTGATTTCATAGGCAAACATCACCCCAATGCTGGAGGCCTGCCCGCAGCTGAGGCCGGTTTGCTGAAACAAGGGCCGCATATAGGGCAATGCTGAGTTATCAACAAAAGTGGGCAGGCTTCGCTTCATCACTTCGGGGCTCAACACAAGTTCCGGTATTTCGGAAAGAGCTTTGAGGTCGGCTTTCGATAGGGGTTGCAAGGGCGGCAGGCTTTCTGTTTGGCTGATTACATGCAGTTGAATGGCCAACATTAAAGTCAGCAGGATGATGCGAAAAAATTTCATTGCAAGCAGTTTTTAATGCGCCAAAGATAGCGTAATGATCTGAATAGCCAGGGTTGAAGTGCAAAAATGGCTGAAAAAAGAGGTAAAAAAGAGGCTGCTCAGCTGGTTTCCTTTGAGACCCTATTGGCCAAAAACATAGTGAATGATATTGGCTCCCATTTGCAGCGCTTTGAGCCGGGTTTCCTCCGAATCGTTGTGCACCCGGGCATCTTCCCAGCCATCGCCCAGGTCGCATTCATAGGTATAAAGGCACACAAGCCTGTCTTCATGAAACAATCCAAATGCCTGTGCCGGCTTGTTATCGTGAATGTGAATCTTGGGCAGACCATCCGGAAAGCTGAACGGCGCCTGAAACAAGGGATGGTTGGCTGGCAACTCGATAAAGTCAAGTTCAGGAAACACTTTTTTCATTTGTGTACGAACAAAGACATCCATGCCATAGTTGTCGTCGATGTGCAGGAAACCACCTGCAAGCAGGTATTTTCTCAGGTTGTCTGCCTCCGAGGCATTGAAAACTACATTGCCATGGCCGGTCATATGCACAAATGGAAAATTGAAAAGGTCGGGATTGTCGGGCTCCACATTTGCCACTTCAGCACTCATGTTTGTGTGAAGCTGTGTGTTGCAGAATTTCACCAGATTGGGCAGGCTTGTTGGGTTGGCATACCAATCCCCTCCGCCACGGTATTTGAGCAAGGCAATCCTGATCGCATCTTGTGCAAATGCTGCCTGTGTGCTGAGCAGCAGCATGACAAACAGAAGTTTTTTCATTTCTTTAACTGGTTGATGAGCTGCACGGTTTGCACGGCAAACAAAGCAGCTGTTTCGGTTCTTAACCGGGCTTTTCCAAGGCTAACAGCCTGAAATCCTGCTTTTCGGGCTTCCATCACCTCTTCATGACTAAAATCACCTTCGGGCCCGATCAGGATCAGGCTGTCGGCTTGCGGTGTGCATGCCTGCGCAAGATGCAACTCCACCGAGGGATCGATCCAGGCGATGTAGCGATGGGTAGGATGCGCCATCTTCATCAATTCTGCGAAGCTTGCGATCTCATTGATTTTGGGTAGTCTGGACTTGAGCGACTGCTTCATGGCAGCCACGGCAATTTTTTGCAGCCGATCAATATTCACTGTCCGTCGCTCGCTGTGGAAGGAATGAAAAAAACTGATTTCGTCAATTCCAATCTCAGTGGCTTTCTCCACCAGCCATTCGATGCGGTCGGTATTTTTAGTGGGTGCAACAGCCAGATGAAGATGAAAGCCCCAGTGGTCGTTGCCAGCCTGGGGTGCACCAAGTTGCAGTACCGCTCTTTTTGGATGGGCATCGAGCAAGGTTGCATGGAAGAAACTACCTTTTCCATTTGTAACAAGCACGTTATCACCGCTATTGAGCCGAAGCACACGCACCGCGTGTTTTGATTCCTCCTCTGGGAGCAACACAGGGCCATGCGCGGCATCCGGTAGGTAAAAAATGTGCATGATCGTTAGGGCGTTTTCAGACAGACTGGCGTTTTTTCCAACCCTGATACCAGATGTAGAAACCGGCAACTACAAATGGAATGCTCAGCCATTGACCCATATTAATGGTCATGGAGGCTTCGAAACCCACCTGAGGCTCTTTCAGAAACTCCACCAAAAAGCGCGAACCAAACACAAGCATTAGAAACCAGCCAAACAAAAAGCCGGGTTGTTTCTCGCCCAGTCCGCCCTTGAAGTAGCTCTGCAACAAAAAGAAAAATGTAGCCAGATACACCAGTCCCTCATAAATCTGTGTGGGATGCCGCGGATCGGCATGCATGGCCTGATCGTGGTAACGCACAAAATAAAAGCCCCATGGGAGCGTGGTGGCATGTCCAAAAATTTCGGAGTTCATGAGGTTGCCCATGCGAATGAAAAAACCAGCCAGGGCCACCACAATCACAATGCGGTCGAGAATCCAGATAATGGGCTTTTGATGTTTTTTACTGAAAAAGTAAAGTGCTATGATGATGCCAATGGCGGCTCCATGACTGGCAAGACCGCCTTCCCACACCTTCAGAATCTCGATGGGATTGGCCAGATAATGAGCAGGTTCGTAAAAAAGACAGTGTCCCAGACGTGCACCCACCACCGTTGCAATGAGCATATAGGTCGAAAGCTGATCCAGCACATCATTGTGGATATGCTCTCTGCGAAACACCTTTTGCATGATAAAGTAACCAACCACGAAAGAGGCTGCAAAAAGCAAACCATACCAGCGCACATCACGACCACCCATCAGGGGCAACCAGTCGGGAAACGAAAACATCACGGGCGAAACATCCCAAACAATCGAAAGTAACATGGGCTTTTTTTGGCAAAGATACAGGCTTTCACTGAATAATGTTGCCGAAGGCCTCTCAGGAAAAATATGTTGTGGTTAAAAACAGGCAATTCAACAACAAACAAATTGCAGCTCAGAGCTTCTGAAACTCAATGGTGGGATATCCCTTTTCACCGTTGTTGTTGTAAAAGCTTACAAAACGGAGTTTATAATAGAACCCCTCCTGATTTTTAATGAAATAGTTGTTCTCCGGACGGATTTCATAATACACATTGCCGCTGTTTACATCGCCCTTCACTTCTTTCCAGTCGTAACCAATCACATCTGGCCGCAACGTAAACCTTTGATCCTGAATGTGATCCATCGCAATGGAATCGAACACAAAGGTGGTATCAAGGTAGCACATGGTATTGAAGCGGTTGAGCAAAACACCGGTCACAATGTAAGGATAAGGCTCGCCATCGTTGGTATAGAGCAGGGTGGTGTATTGGGTGAAAAGCAGGTCGTAGTCTTCGCGAGCCGGCTCAGGAAACACCTGCTCATGGGTGGTAAACGAAAAATAGATGTAATTGCTGCTCCCGCTTTTGGTGGCCACACCCGAATTGATTTGGCTGTTGTTGAGTGCTGCATAACGAAAATAATAGCTGTTTCCTTTCAGGCTATCAACAACTAATTTTCTGTAGCCCAATATGTTACCAAGGTCGTCATATCCCAAATCAATCACAAACACCTCACCGCTTGGGACTGTATCACCATTCTGCAGCTCAAACCAGTTGCCAAACGCAAGCGAATCGCGGTTTCCGGATGATGCATCAAAATTGAAAACGAGCCCATTGATGCTATTCACCGCGGTGATATCGAACTGGCCGGTGCGGGCAACCTTGGCAAAATTGGCGCTGTTTGGATACACTCCTGACTGGCCGGGTGCATTGTCAAACATCAAGTCAAAGACGCCTTTGTTGGTTTGACTCACTGCTGACGTATCATCAAGGCTGTAGTAAACCTGATATTTGTAGGTCTGGGTCATGCCGATGGTTGCTGTGATTTTTTCACCGCGATCAAAAGGCGCTATCCGTTCGTCCTCCTTGAAGCACGAAGTGAGTCCGAAAAGCGGGATGAACAGCAGGATAAGCTTATTTTTCATGATTGTTTCCGGTTTGTTGGAATTGATAGGTCAACCTCACAAAAAATGTTCTGCCCCAGGCCACCGGCGAGCTGCCCCCTCCACCACCGGTGTGGATGCCCCCGCTGCTGTCGCCTGAAACGGTGATGTTGGTGTTGTTGAAAAGATTTTTCACACCCAGCTGTACCTGAAGTCGTTGCTGCAAAAAGGCACGCGACACATTCAGATCCATGGTATGGTAATCGCCCATGATAATGCGCGAAACATTGCCCTGTTCGTCAGCAAAAACTTCAGGATAATCTCCTGTGTATTTATAGTATAAGCCAAAACGTGTATCGGCCTTCTGCCATAAATAATTCACCGTCACCATGGCATCTGTGCTGTAAACCATATCGAGTTCGGGCGCTTGCTCTGTTGACTGTTTTCTGCCAGTTTGCCCCACTCCTGCTTTGATTTCGAGCCAGGGATACAATCTGTTGTTGAAACTCAACTGATAGCCCTGTGTGATCATCTCATTGAAATTGAGATAGGTATAAAGCGCAGCATTTTGATCGAGGGTTGCCAGTGTGATGCTGTTGTGAATTTCGTTGTAAAAAAGGTTCAATTCAGCACCGTAGTCATAGCTTGGTTTTTCCTTGTGGTAGCGCAGGGCCAGGTTCAGGTTCTGCGAATCTTCTGCTTTCAGGTTTGGGTTGCCCTTGATGTTGTGGTTTACGTCAACAAAATCAAGGTATAATTCTTTGAGTGAAGGTGCCCTGAAACCCTTGGCATAACTGGCTCTCAGGCTGGTTTCTTCCTGAATGTCCCATTTCACATTGATTGAATAAACCAAAGGGGCGGCATACTTGGTATTATATCCGTAACGCAAACCCGGCTGAAGCATCAAACGCACAGCAGGCTTTATTTTCATGCTTAAAAACGCCGCATAATCTCCTATTTGTTGCTGATTGTCGAGGATGCGCTTTCCGAAACCTGTTTCATGGTTCAGGTCGATACCCAGCTGGTAGTTAAACTTGCTGTTTTGGGCACTTTTGCTGAACTCGGCACGCAGCAGGTATTGACCAAAAGTGGAGGTATCCTGATCGTCCAGGTTGGTTGTCAGGTTTTGGTTGAGTGTGGTCAGGTCGATGAAGTAGGTGTTTTTGATTCGGTTATACCAGGCGTATGAAGCCAATACGGTCAAATAGCGGTCTTTCGCCACCCTCGCTTTCAAATCGGCTTTGGTGGTCAGGCGGTTTGTGAGGAAGTAGCTGTCGCGGGCTGTCTCGAAATAGGGTTTCATCAAGGCGCCTTTGTCCTGGAGTTTTTCGTTGAAGTAGGAAGCCCCGAGTTTGGCTGTCAGTTCATCGGAGGTGTAGCTCACCGATGCATCTGCATTGTATTGCCGTTTGGGTTTCCACCGCTGCGCACGCGATTCGGAATCGAGCGAAAAACCATCAAAAAAGTTGCGTGCAGCTGCCAACGAGCCCATCCATTTCTTTTTTCGGTAGGTGAGGTCGGATGTAAAGTTGTAAACCCCCACCGACTCAAGGTAAGCAGAAGCATTGGCTGTGAGCAGCGAAAGCTGACTGTTTCCTGTAATCACGTTGATCACGCCAGCAAGCGCATTGCTGCCGTATATAACCGACATGGGCCCCTCGATTACCTCGATTTGTTTTACATTGTATAAATTCAGCTGACCAACATCGATGTCACCATTCATGCGGCCAATCACTGGAACGCCATCTATCAGAAACTTAATATGCTCACCTCCAAGCCCTTGCATAGTGATTCTTGCTCCCAATGCGCCATCAAACGAACTGCGAATATTCAACTCGCCTGCCATCAGCTCACCCAGGTTGGATGAGGCCTTTTGTTGTATCTGTCGGGCGCCGATCACCTTAACTTTAAAGATGGATTTATCCACAGCTTCGGGTGTGTATTGGCCGGTTACAACGACTTCATCCATGTTGTAAACCGATGGTTCGAGTTTGACCGTTCGCACGCTGCCAGGTTGCAGCGTATCGCTGAACAGCCTGTAGCCCAAGGCACTCACAGTGAATGCCATGGGCTTTGAGCTGTTTATTCTGAGCCTTCCTTCAAGGTCGCTGACCAGTGTCTGAGTTTCAGTTGATGTGAGGGTTTTCACCACCACATGGGCGTATGCCACCGCACTGCCGTCGCGCGCATCTCTCAGCGTCAGCGTTGATTCCTGACTTCGGGCCCACAGGCTGATGCAGGAAAAAGCGAGAAAAAGAAAGGCTTTGTGTAGCATAGAAGATTAGCGTTGAATCATGATTTTGGTGCGCTCGCTGATACCGCCACTATTGGTTTCAGCCACATAGAGGCCATTGCGCAGCAAAGGCAGTTCAACAGAAATCTCAAGTCCGGCACCAGAGAGAAGCTGACCAAAAACCTGGCGGCCACTGAGGTCGTAAAGTTTAAAATCAACCAAACCACGGAAACCATCCTTGTGGCTCAACCTGATGCTGCTGCTAGCCGGATTGGGATAAACGGTGAGAGCCGATTCTGCTCCAGCCATCTGTTCACCCGTTCCAACAAGGGAAAGCAATTCCTTCACAAATCCTGTTTTTCCGGTGCTTGTGCCACTGAAATAGTCGGGATAAAACTTGTAAATGTCCCCATCGCGGTTTTGTATGAAATACACCAGCGAATCGGTAATGGTCCATTGAAAAAGACTCATGTCAAAAGTTTTCCAGTCGTGACCAATAGGTGTGCGGTAATATTCAAGTGGGGCGGCAGTCCAGTCAGAAAACGAAACATCCACGGGATGATGCTTGGCCACACCCACCTCGTTGTTGGTGGCAATACCCACCACCACATAATTACTTGGCACGCCGGTCAGGTCATAAACAATGGCTGAATAGCGGCTAAAGACGAGGTCCCAGCTGTTGATATCCGGCTCACGATCAACCACCATGCTGAGCATCAGGCTGTAATAGATGAACATACGGTTATCCTGATAAGGCGTCACATCAAGCACCTGATTCACCTCGTTGGCCCCGTCGATATCGGCATACTTAAAGTAGAAGGTATTGGTGACGCTGTTTTTTCGTTGAATAAACAATTTTTTAAGGCTACCATTCGCCAGTTTCACAATGTATAGCGAATCACCAATAACATCGTGACTGATGGTGTTGTAAACACCCCAGCCATAATCGGGATGACCGAGGGCGTTGCGGTTAAAAGCGCCATCTTCCCAAATGGTGTCGCTGTTCACAAGGTTGGTCCATCCTTCGATGCCACTGGCATCGATGTTGTTCCAGGCACTTGTGTCGCCCAGGGGATAGGTGTATAGCATCACACCACCACCATCGTTCACCTGGATGCCTGCGCTCCAGCGGTTGGTATAAAAAGCGATGTCCCAATTGGCACGTGTCTCAGTTTTAACAACCCCATTATCAAGGCTGTAAAAAACATCATTGGCATAGCCGGCACCCATGGTTACCGTGTCGTTGACCGGGTTTGCTGCATTCGACAGCAGAGGCAGCAGCATGGCTGCCAGTAATGATTGTAGAAACTTCTTCATTTTAATGAAACTATTTGATTTGTAATAAGTTGAAAGATTGATTGGAGTGCAAGCAAAAGCAAGCACAAACCAAAATACCGACGCATGCTTCCCTTTCAGCGGAAAGTGGTCAGATTGATAAACAGGATGGGTTGAAACTATTCGGCTGGCGGACCACGCAGCGAACAACGATGTCCGCAACAAAGCTGCAGAAGCAACTGATAGGGCCTGGGTTCCAACAGCACCGCAATGTTGCTGTTGTTTAATCCCGAATATTCAATGCCAGCTCGCGCAACCAACGAAATAAACTGCGATTTATCAACATCCTTGGATGATTTCCAATGAGCTGTTTTGCCATCGTCCTTTGCTCCTGGCTTGGTGAATGGGGTGTGATGACCGTAGTAATTAGCTCCGAAAATTTTCTCCTGATGATAGGTAATCAGATCGCCAATTACCATCCAGAAAATGGCAAACGCCATAATCAACTTGATAGTTCTGGATGTGGCCTCGTTTAGCATGAAACGCTTATAATTTGCACAAAATTAAACCAAAAATTTCAACGCACACCCACTACAACCACTTTTCGGTACGAAATACCCGATTTTAGGTAAGCGCCAAAATAAAAAAAGCACCCCAAACAGGAGTGCTATTTCTAATTCGTTCGCTGGCAATCAATTAAAAACAGCCTTAAGATCATCCACCCATCTTTTGATGCGTGCGTCGGATTGTTCGTTCTGATTGTGTGCATCCAATACCAAACCAACAAACTTGCCATCTTTTTCAGCCAAACTAAAATAGAATTTATAACCTTCTGTAGGCCAGCTTCCTACGACACCGCTTTTTTCGGGCAACCTGCAAAAGAGCGTACCCAGACCATCGGCAAAGCTCTCCGGATACTCTTCCTGATCGCCCAAACCGAACAGTGCAATTTTCTTTCCTTCGAAATTAATTTCGTTCAGCTCGTCGATAAAACGCTCCCAATCGTCCTGCATATCACCGATTCCCCAGGCACTTGTGCCAAAAACCAGGTTGCTGTACGAAGCAATCATCGCAGGTGTCGATTCCCCAATATTGTGTATTTCAGCAACTTTTCCAAAAGCTTTGGCTATCTTCTCTGCAGCAGCTTTGGTGGTGCCTGAAGTTGATCCGTAAAAAATTCCAACTTTTTCCATGTACGGCTTATTTAAACTATTTCTAAATTAGGGCACAAAAGTAGGCATTTTTGTGCAGCCTGCGTGGCTTTTATTGTAAAAAAATGATGGCAGATGCAGGAGATGTCAACCTCAAAAGGCTGTTAAACCTGCTATTTGATCCATTCTTGTCATTTGAGGCTTCCGCGCACCTCGGCAGATTGAATGATCTTGTTCAGAATGGCATATACAGTCAAACCTGAAACCGTTTTTATGCCCAACTTGCGTGTGATGTTTTTGCGGTGGGTCATCACCGTATGCACACTGATAAACAGCTTTTCGCCAATTTCGTTATTCGTAAATCCCAACGCAACAAGGCGCAAAACCTCGGTTTCGCGCTCGCTGATGGATTCCGATGGGTCAGACTGCGATGCCAGTTCCGACTTGTCGAAAATCAGGTGTAGCTGGGCCATCATGCTGTCCTTGTCAGCACACAAATCCAGCATAAAGTCGTAGCGGGCGCTTTCAATATCCGAAAGCTGTCCAAAATGCATCCCAATAATGATCAGATCTTTGAAAAGGGTATCGCTCTTGTTTCCGTTCCAAACCGAAGTTGCCAGGCGATGGTTGATGAAGAGCAATTTCGGCTGGTGCTTTTCAAGCGTTTTTGCAAAGCCCAGACGCAACTGCGTTTCTTCTTCAAACCTAAAACCAATACCCATACGGCTTAGCACGGTTTTCAACCCTTCGCGTACAACAAACGAAGGCTCAATCACCAAAATCTTCATCAAATCGTTCATGAACCCGCTTGTTTAGTGGCTTGTAAAAACTGTTGTTCCATTTTATCCACAATCGGAACAAGAATCAGGTCTTCGATGTGTGAGTGGTTGTTGAGGTCTTTCTCCAGCTCGAACAGCTCGTGTAGTATGAGATTCAGGATGCGGCTGTCGTGAGGACTGGGAATGTACTTTATAATGATGTTTTTCAGATCGAAAAGTTTCGATTCCACATCATCGTGATCTTCCTCATACTCATGAATGGAGTAGTTTCTCAAGCTTTCAACCAATTCCTTGTCATGATGGCCGCTTTCAAGAAATTGTTCGAGTGCAAGCACATAAGGGTACACACGTTGCTCCTCCTTGTTGATATGCTGTGTGAGTTCGCGTGTATATTGCGTAAAAAAGTCCTGGATCAGGTGCTTCACCTCTGCGCTGTAGTCCTTTTCCGAAACAAGCCGGGTGATGTATGACTCTATCTCGGGGATGCGAAAACCAAGGTAGTAGCTGTGTGTTTGCTGCAGGTATTGAATGAGCATGCTTGCCTTGAACTGCAGCATGCTTTCCACTGGAAAATAGGTTGGATCGTGAAACGTGTTTACAATTTCCAGAAAAAATGAAAGCGGCAACTGATATGCCTCACAGAGCTGCTTTACGGTTTTTTCGCCGAAACCAAGCTGAATTCCAAATCGGTTGATAACATGCAAAAGATGATGGTTTTGATGGATCACATCGGCCATCTTCATATCCTGGTGAATGAGCATCGTTTGTGTTTTTAGGTGTGCAAAGATAGCGAACTTAAAGCGACCGAAGCCAGTCGGACACACGCGCTTCAAGCAGTGAAGGCTCAGACAGTGGCACGAAAGGTCTTTTTTCATCCGGAAAAACGAGGGGGCTCGAAACCAAATCTCCCTGCCTGACTGTTGTAAAATCGCCATTGCGTGCATGCCATTTGGCAAGGTATGCTTGTTCTGACTGTCCCGGTGTTGGCACAAGCAGCGCTTTGCGGCCCAGTGCAAACAAATCCATGATGGTGCTGTAGCCTGCCCGCGCCACGATATGGCCTGCATGTGTTATGAGCCAGGACACCTCGGCATCACCAGCGTGATTGAGACATTGAATATTTGATGGTGCGGAGGGTCGGGAAGCATAGCCCGGCAAGCCACGCAATACTACCACTTTTTCACCGGTCAGCGAATATCTTTTGATGATGATGTTCTCGAACAAGGTTCGTTGCGGTTCGGGGCCAGAGAGCATGACGAGTATATGTGGAGGTGCTTGCTTGTCATCATACTGGTTAAGCGACACGGAAAAACGGCTGAGCGGACCAATATTGGTCGCATGCAGCGATTTGTCAACAGGATAGGAAAGCTCCCCTGAAAGATTGTCCGGACCTGGGTAATCCGGAATCCAGCAGGCATCGTATTTTCGGATGATATGCCTGTTAACGGCCCTTGCCAACGCCTGCGACCAGACAAATCCATTGGGCATCAATAAATTGATTTGATGCGTAATGAATACCGATGGCACCTCATTGCTGTACGCTCCGAACCGATTGTCGGAAATCACGCCGTCTGCCTGAATGGTATTCGCATACTGACTGATGAAACGATGGTCGGCAAACATCTGCCGCATCATTGCCGGCGATTGCCGCAACAGCGCCGGCATCAGACTGTTGCCCCTGCTGTAGGTAGGGCTGTGACCCGGAAAGTCGGTCCACCGCAACCTTGGGAAACGGCCCCGCAACATTGTCAAAGGCGCACCACTGGCTGCAATAATCGGCTCATGTCCCTGACTTAAAATAGCATCAATCAGTGGTATACAGCGAGTGGCATGACCAATCCCCCAATCGAGTGGTGCAACAATGATCTTTTTTGCCTTTGACACTTTATTGAATTTGAACAAAATTAGCATAATTCCACTAATTTTGGCCCGCATGTTGGAACAACTGATCTATCAAATTGGATTGACCCTCATCCCCGGAGTGGGCGATGTGGTGGGCAAAAAGCTCGTGGCCTATTGTGGCGGGCCGGAAGCTGTTTTCAGGGAAAAGAAAAAACAGCTTGAAAAAATACCCGGCATCGGAGCTGCAACCATTCATGAAATCACCCACCAAAATGTGCTGCATCGCGCAGAGCAAGAAGTGAACTTCATCAGCAAAAAGGGCATTCAGCCCTTGTTCTACCTCGACAAGGCTTATCCGAAAAGGCTTCAGCACTGTGCCGACAGCCCCATGATGATCTATTATCTTGGAAATGCCGATCTAAACCAGCAAAAAGTGATTGGCATTGTGGGAACGCGCAAAGCCAGTGAGTATGGCCGTCATTGGTGCGAATCCTTTGTGGACGAACTGAAAGGAGACAACGTACTGATTGTAAGTGGATTGGCTTATGGAATCGATAGTTATGCTCACCGCTCGGCTGTGAAGCACGATATTCCAACGGTTGGCGTGCTGGCACATGGCCTCGACCGCATCTACCCTGCTGTGAACAAAGGTTTAGCCGACCGCATGTTGCTGAATGGCGGCCTGCTCACTGAATTTATGTCGGATACCAATCCCGATCGCGAAAATTTCCCAAGACGCAACCGCATTGTGGCTGGCATGATCGATGCACTCATCGTGGTTGAATCAGCCCGAAAAGGCGGCGCACTCATCACAGCCGACATTGCCAACTCATACAGCCGCGATGTGTTTGCGGTGCCGGGACGCGTTGGAGATACCTGGAGCGAGGGATGCAACTACCTCATCCGAACCAATAAGGCAGCGTTGATCGAAAACGCCAGCAACCTCAGGTACATGCTCGGCTGGGACGCAAAACAAACCTTGAGTGCCCAAACGCGCTTATTCAGAGATTTCAGCGATGACGAGCAGAAGGTGCTGGATGCCTTTGGTCAGGAAAAAGAGGCGGGCATCGACGACATCATGCTGCGAAGCGCCTTTCCGGCCTCCAAACTTGCCGGCCTGCTCCTTGGGCTTGAGTTTGATGGGGTGCTCATCGCACTGCCCGGAAAAAAATACAAAATCGCCTGAGCACAACTGCTGTCCATTCACGCCTACTTTTACTTATACAATTGAATATCAATTGTTTCTGTGACATGCAATTATCGGCTGCTTTTCGTACTTTTGCAACCTGATGAAAGACATGCGTACGCACATTTCCGGAAAACTTTTCAGCACGGTGGCTCAGGTGGCGCAACAGCGTGGCGAGGCAGCCTATGTGATTGGTGGATATGTGCGCGATCTGCTGCTGCACCGGCACTCTAAAGATGTGGATATTGTGGTGGTGGGCGACGGAATTGCCTTTGCTCAGTCGGTTGCCGAAGCACTTGGCAACCAGAAAGATGCAAAATATTACGGACAGTTTGGAACCGCCATGATTCGCTACAGGGAACATGTGGTAGAGTTTGTTGGTGCACGTAAAGAATCGTATCAGCACCTGAGCCGCAAACCTGAAGTGAGCGCTGGAACGCTTGCCGACGATCAGCGCCGGCGCGATTTTACCATCAACGCACTGGCCATCAGCCTTAACGAAACAGACTATGGGCAGCTCACCGATCCCTTCAACGGTCTTAGCGATCTCACCAATAAAATCATTCGCACACCTCTCGACCCCGATATTACCTATTCTGACGATCCATTGCGCATGATGCGCGCCATCAGGTTCGCTACCCAACTTGGCTTCAGCATCCATGCCGACTCGCTGGAGGCCATCAAACGAAACAAGAATCGCATCCGCATCATATCCATCGAAAGGGTGACAGATGAACTGAATAAAATCATGCTGGCAGCCAGGCCATCCGTTGGATTCAAACTGCTCGACGAAACCGGCCTGCTCGCGATTTTTTTCCCCCAACTGTCAGCCCTGAAAGGCGTGGAAACAATCAATGGGAAAAGTCACAAAGACAATTTTCTGCACACGCTCGAAGTGCTCGACAATCTGTGCAAAACATCCGACGACCTCTGGTTGCGCTGGGCTGCACTGCTTCACGACATCGCCAAACCACCCACCAAAAGATTTGATCCGCAGCTTGGATGGACCTTTCACGGGCATGAGTTCAGAGGAGCTAAAATGGTTCCGGCCATCTTTAAAAACCTGAAGCTCCCGCAAGGCGACCCTATGAAATTTGTTCAAAAATTGGTGTTGCTGCACCTCAGACCCATCGTGCTGGCACAGGAAATTGTTACTGATTCTGCCGTTAGACGACTGCTTTTTGATGCAGGTGATGACATCGATGCGCTGATGATGCTGTGCGATGCCGACATTACCTCGAAAAACGAATACAAGGTAAAAAAATACCGCGACAATTTCGAACTCGTCCGACAAAAGCTCAAAGACATCGAATCCCGTGACCGCATCCGAAATTGGCAGCCCCCCGTGAGCGGCGAAATCATCATGGAGGCCTTTGGTCTTTCACCAGGCCGCCAGGTTGGCATCATCAAAACCGCCATTCGCGAAGCCATCCTTGACGGTCAGATTGGAAACAACTTCGATGAAGCTTTTGCCTTCATGAAAAGTGAGGGCGAACGCATGAAACTGCATTTTAGAGGCTTGGGTTCGAAGTCCATCCCCATCATTGCGAAACCTTTGCCAAACAGTCAGGAATGAAAAAGGGGCTGCTGATTGTATTGGCAGGCCCAACGGCTGTTGGCAAAACCAGCACTGCCATTAAGATTGCACAACACTTTGAAACAGAAATTGTTTCGGCCGACAGCCGGCAATTCTACAAGGAGATGTGCATTGGCACTGCGGTGCCCACGCACTTGGAGTTGCAGCGCATAAAACATCATTTCATTCAACATATCAGCATCAACACACCTTATGATGTGGCCTCCTACACTGATGATGCCCTCAATCTGCTGGATATGTTGTTTCAGAAATACCCGGTTGTGGTGATGACCGGCGGCTCCGGCCTATTCATCAACGCGGTGTGCAAAGGTTTGGATCGGTTGCCAACTGTTCCCGAACACATTCGGGCTGAAGTGCAGCAGCTGTACGCCACCCGGGGATTGCAGGCACTGCAGCAGAAAGTGCAACAATGCGACCCCGCCTTTTATGCAACCGTGGACATAAAAAACCCGCGCCGTTTGCAACGTGCGCTGGAAACCTATCTGGCAACCGGAAGGCCAATTTCTGCTTTCAGGAAAGGAGAAACGGCAGCGCGCCTGTTCCACTGCGCCATGATTGGCCTTCGAAGAGAACGATCCGAGCTGATTGAACGGATCGACGCCCGTGTTGAAGCGATGATGGCAGACGGACTTGAAGCTGAGGCCCTTGGTCTTCTCCCATTCAGACACCTCAACGCGCTGAACACCGTAGGCTATAAAGAACTTTTTGACTACTTCGACAAAAAAATCAGCCTGCCGGAGGCAATAGAAAAAATTAAAATCAGCACACGACAGTATGCCAAGCGACAGATGACCTGGTTTGGAAAAGACAGCTCATTCACCTGGTTTCACCCTGATGAGTTGGCCCGCATCATAGATCATTTAACGATAATCCGCTCAGAAATCACATAAAAAAACCGGGACAAGCCCGGTTTTAAACTTTTAAAGTGCAGCTAAGGCTGCTTTGTAATCAGGTTCCTGCACTATTTCGGGAACCTGTTCAGAGTATTTCACCACTCCTTCTTCGTCGAGCACCACCACTGCTCTGGAGTGCAGCCCCGAAAGCGGGCCTGTGCTAATGGTCACGCCGTAAGCAGTACCAAAGCTCCCTTCACGAAAGTCGCTGGCAGTCACCACATTTTCGAGACCTTCGGCAGCACAAAAGCGCTTGTGTGCAAAAGGCAGGTCTTTCGATACGCAAACCACCACCGTGTTGTTGAGTTTGGAAGCCTCGGAATTGAATTTTCTCACCGAGGTGGCGCAAACATCGGTATCGAGGCTCGGGAAAATATTCAAAACCACTTTTTTTCCTTTCAGATCAGCAAGGCTAAGCTGTCCGAGATCGCTTTTCACTAGTTTAAAATCGGGGGCCTGATTCCCGTTTGCAGGCAGGTTGCCAACTGTTTCGATGGCGTTTCCTTTCAATGTTATTTTTGCCATATATGTTTTTTAGATGTTTCAAAAACACGTAAACCTGCAGATGGTTCATCAAAATCGAGAAACAATTTATTCAAACTGATAAGTGTAAACGCGCTCGATGGATATTTGTCCATTGGCTTTGACCGACTTGAAGCGCTCCACGAAACCCATTTCGTTGTAGGTATAATAATCTTTTCGCATGACTTCGCCCTCGGGACTTAATTGCGTAATCTCTTTAAAATCGCCGGAGGGTGTATAGGTGTAATCGAATCGATAGCTCAGGCTGTTGTCGCTGCCAAAAATCAACTTAGAGCTGCGCAGCCCATCAGCTCCATACTCATTTTCAACCCGCATCCTTTGTGCTCCGGAGGCTTCATTCTGGATAATCTCCACACATTCACTCTCGTCGGGATTTTCCTGATAGAGGTAGGAAATGGTATATTCAAGTTTTTGGTCGGGGCTGTGCTTGGTCACATATATTTCATTGGTTTCCGGTCGTGATTCATAGGTCAGGCAACCACTTATATGCCAGGTGCTGTCGTAACTCACTATTTTATAAATGAGTCCATCTTCATCATACTCAAGCACATTCATCTCCATGAGCAATCCTTGCGGATCGCGGTCGGCATCAAGAATCAGGTTTCCGGCGGCATCATACACCTGCACCACCCTTGCTGTTTCTTTCCCTTCGTCGAACAGTGTCATGTGGCTTTCCCTTCCTTTGTCGTCGAACCAATAATCAACAAGTGGCTGCACAGATTGATCGGGCAAAACAGTGCTGATGCGACATGATTTCATGCCAGCAGCAGCTTTTTTGGCATATGCCTGAAGGGCTTTTTGCTTCTCTTTGTGTGTTTTGGGTGGTTCGATGTGGGCCTGAAGCGCCAGTACGATCATCACCAAAACGAGGGTTAACATTTTTCTCATTGCACAATCGTTTGTTGGTGTAAAGGTATTAAAAACACGGTTTGTGCCGTCCATAAAAAAAACACCTGAAGTGCCACAGTGTCAGCTAATAAGAAAGAACTTTGTGGCACCTCAGGTGTGTAAAGCTTGCGCATGCAGCTTAAAAATTGAAATGCAGCGAGAAAATCAGGTTGCGGCCGGGGGCTACCAATCCCGACGAGTAGGGACGGTAGCGCTTGTCGAGCAGGTTTTCAACCCCGCCAGACACCATGAACGTTTCACTCACTTTGACACTTGTTTTAAAATTGAGCGTCATCCACGAAGGTGAATAAGGATTTCCTTCAGCATCAATGGCATACATATACCCTTTGTCCTTTTCTTCTTCGGGCATCTCGTCAAATGACACCTCGTCGGAGAAATGGGTATTCAGTTCCAGCATCACATTTTGCTGTGCATACCTTAGCCGGACCATGCCAAAAAATGGGGCAGCATGGCGGAGCGGGCTGGTTGATCCATTGTCGAGTTCTTCTTCGCCTTTCTGCCAGGTAAAGTTGCCCAACATACTGAAACCTTCAGGAAGCTTGAGCTCCAAAGCTGCCTGCAGGCCATACACCTTTGCCGAGGCTGCATTTTGAATGGCCAACACCTGACTAAGCTCGCCAGCATAAACAATGCTGTCTTGTCCGTTCAGCAAAAACGGCCGGCGAACAAGTGCATCAGCAAGTAGGGTGTAATAAGCGGAAAGGTCAGCCTTGAAAACCTTTCCCCACACCTTCGACAAACCCAGCTCTGCATTGTAAGCATATTCTGGCTTTAGATCTGCATTTGGAACCATCACAGCGCCCGGCTCAGAGTCGAACAGTTTTCCCATATCGTCAACATTGGGCGATCTGAAACCGGTAGAAAGGTTTACCATGGCTAAAAACGAAGCTGTAATTTTCTGCGTAAAACCCAGGTTGCCGGTGAGTGCACCATGCTTCATCTCAGCTGTTTTGTAGGGCAGCGCAAACAGGGAAGTATCAAAATCGGCCTGAAGCTGGTGGTAATTGTAACGTAATCCTGCATGGAATGTGGTTTTGACGGTTGGCTTGTATTGATAACCTGCAAATGCGGCATAGCTTGCCCAATCCGAAGCAGGATACCGTGCAGGACCGGGCACAACGAGGCCGGTTTTGATGTTCTCATCCGTGCCTGTTGATGCTACCTTATTGGTAATCAGCTCCAATCCATAGAACAACTTCGATTTAAGCCCAAATTCACGGGTAAAATCAGCATTGAGCGAAAACGCATCTACTTTTTCATATCGGTTGTATCTGATGGCTTTGTTCAAATCGCGGTCGTGCCTGCTTTCGCCAAAACGCTGAAATGCAGCAGTGATGCGCATCCGATCATAGATTTTATTATCACTTTCGTGCGACATCATCATGCGGTGCATGGTCCACTCCTGTGGTCCGTAGTACCATTCTGCACTTCGGGGCAAACCACCTCGCAAGCGCAACAACCTGTCGTAGCGCGCATAGTCGGAGGTTGTAGAATAGTAAAAACCGTATTCCATGCGCAGCTGATCGTTGGGTTGATAGATGAGTTTTTGCAGGAGGTTTTGCTGGTTATAGCCCGAAGGGGTTTGAACGAGCGGATCGGGATTGGTCACCACACGGTCCAAACTATCCGAGCGCTCCACATAATAGGGTTTCAGGTATGAATCTGGTCCCTTTGATCCCATCCTCAGATCACCGAAGTGGTTGTAGGTGAAACTGGTTGCTGAGGCCCACTTTGAAGCAGCAAGCTGAACATCGATATGGGTTGTAAGCTCATTGCCGGCCGACGAAAACCGGCTTACCGCATGCCCGTGTGCTTTTGTTCCACCCTCACTGAGCGTAGGTTCGAGCGTATTGAACACCATCACCCCGCCAATGGCATCGCTGCCATACATCACCGAACCCGGACCGAAAAGAATTTCGGCCGACTGAACACTGAAAGGATCGATCGAAATGATGTTTTGCAGGTTGCCACTGCGGAAAATGGCATTGTTCATGCGCACTCCGTCAACGGCAATCAGCACCCTGTTGGTGGCAAATCCGCGAATCATAGGGCTTCCTCCTCCCTGCTGACTTTTCTGAATAAATACCTCACCACTCTGACCGATGAGGTCGGCGCTGGTCTGAGGATTTTGAAACGCAATCTCTCCGGGCCTGATAACGCTCACTTTTTGAGAGATATCGCCCCGCGATTGCGCCCACCGGCTGGCCGAAACAACCACTTCGTCCAGCCTGATGGAGCCAGGCTGCAGGTAAACCTGAAACTTTTTAATTTTGAGGTTATTGTATGAAACTCGGTAGGTTTCATAACCGAGCATGCTAAATAACAGCGTATCTGCCCCATTCATAGCAGGAACCGTAACCCTGCCCCGCTCGTTGGCCGTGTAGCTGTCGCGCGCAGTGCTAACCGTTGCAAATGGCAGAACATCCCGCGTCACAGCATCCAGCACAACAACCTCCTGTGCTTGTAAAAGACCATATGCCATGAACCATGCCATGAGCACAAGCCATGTTTTTTTCATAAAAATATGGATTTAAAAATGAATGAATAACTAACTAAATCATTGAAATTCATTCACTACAGGGCGGATGTTCAATGGAGGTAAACCTGAACTCCTTTAAAGCAAAAAGGTATTTGGTGTACGCATTGTCATTTAGGCGCACAAAAACATTGAATTTAAAAAAGGGTAGGTCAACCGAAAGCCAGCTGGCCGTTACTTTGATCAATTGCTCAAGCAGCGGCTTGTCGCCCTGTTGTTGCCGTTCCCGAATCAGGCGCTTCATCTGCGCCTTCAGTTTGGTTTCCTTGTTATCAGGATATACAAGATACCAGGTCACATCGCCAACCGACTGTTCTTCAACAACATCATACAGTTGATTGTGGTATTCAAACTCCCTGTCATGCACCCTTCTGAACGAGCCATCATGCCCTGATTCGACGCTGCGCGGAATCTCGAGCAACACCAGTTCCCAGGCATGAAAGCCCTCCGTAAGCCGTTGTTTGATCTCGGCACGCTGCTGGTTGCGTTGCATCAGAAGCACCCAAAAGGCCCCTGACTGTAGCAGGAACAACAGTGATAAGGTGACAAAGCCGATGGAAACGATCGTTTTCAATGTGAGGACAAAACTAAGCAATTATTTAAAAGTGACGCCGACATCC
>CAZBMR010000025.1:0-45691 GCA_964492695.1 uncultured Lentimicrobiaceae bacterium | reverse complement strand
GATTCCGTATCTTCGACAAGCAAGGCAATCCGCTTGCTCCAACAGCCTCGTTGTCAACCCTGTTTCCGGGCAACAACCTGGGCGACCCTATCGTGCTGTATGACGTGGCCGCAGGCCGCTTCATCATCACCGAGTTCGACCAAAGCCCCAACGGCTTCAATGTGGCCATCTGCAAAGGTGCCGATCCGCTCAACGACGGCTGGTGGGTTTACACCACCGGCTTCACCACGGGTCAGTTTCCGGACTATCCCAAATTCAGCATCTGGTCGGATGGCTATTATGTGACGTCCAACATCGGTACAAACAACAAGCTTTTTGTGATTGAGCGCGACTCGGCATTGGTGGGTGCAACAGCAAGGTTTGTTTCGTTTCCGCTCACTGGCATCAAAACCTCAGGCTTTTACAGCCCGCAGGCTTTCAACGTGACCAACGGCGACCTCCCTCCGGCCGGCAATGCCAGCATCGTTTACATGCAGGATGACGCCTGGAGTGGCGTGAACGAAGATCACCTCAAAATCTGGACCGCCAACGTCAACTGGGAAACACCTGCCCAATCCACCATTTCTCAACCACAGATCATCAACACCACCCCCTTTATCTCGGTTTTCGATGGCGGCTCGTTTTCCAACCGTCCGCAACCCGCTGGTCCTGATCAGGATGTGTTGCAGGCCACCATCATGAACCAGGCACAGTATCGCCGTTTTCCGGGATACAACAGCGTGTTGTTCAATTTTGTGGTGGACACCGACGGCAGCAGTGGTGAGCTGGCAGGCATCCGTTGGTATGAGCTCCGCCAAACAGCCGACGGACAACCCTGGGAAATCTATCAGGAAGGCACCTATGTTTCGCCCTATGGCAACAAAGACGCTTTTTCGGGCAGCATGGCCATGGACGGACAAGGCAACATCGGCATGGGCTATACCACAGTGAGCAGCACCGAAAAGATTGCCATTTATTATACCGGCCGATATGCCGCCGATCCCCTCGGTGTGATGACCATTGACGAAACACTCATTGGGCAAAGCACGAGCAACAACCCCTCGAACCGCCTGGCCGACTACGTGCACCTGACCCTCGACCCTGCCAACGACAAAACCTTCTGGCACATTGCCGAATATTTCAAGAGCGGTCGCAAAGACGTGGTGGGCGTTTTTCAGATTGCCTCCGACAACAACAACGATGTGGGTGCCACCGCCATCACATCGCCCAACGACGGCTCGCTCACCAACGAAGAAAGTGTGAGCATCAGCCTTTTCAACTACGGAGCGCTCGGCCAGCGCGACATTCCGGTGTTTTACCGCGTTGACGAAGGCGAATGGGTGCAGGAAGTGTTTGCCGACACGTTGCCCCCCGCTGCCACCGCCACCTATACCTTCAGCACGAAAGCCGACCTGAGCATCATGGGGCAAACATACCACATCACCGCAGGCTCTGCCCTGACAGGCGATGAAGGCGGAACCAACGATACCATCACCAAAGCAGTGACGCACCTGCTTACAAGCGACCTTGGTGTTGCAGCCATTTCATCCCCGCAATCAGGAACAGGCACCAGCACGGGCGAAACGGTGACCGTGACCATTGCCAACAGTGGCACCGCCGAAATGTTTGATTTTGAAGCCGGCTTTCTGTTTGAAGGACAACTTGTTACTGAAACAGTGACCGACACCGTGCCTTCGGGAGGCAGCCTGAATTTCAGCTTTACACAAACCGTTGATTTTCCTGCCTTGGGCAATTATACCCTGAAAGCCTTTACGATGGTACCAAATGATGCCAACACCGCCAACGACAGCAGCACAGTGGTCATCACACGCTACACCTGCCAGCCCGGCGCCGACTGCAGCTATGGCGACGGCCTGTCGCTCTTCAGGTTCAACAACATCAACAACCCCTCGGCCTGCAGCGAAGGCGGCTATGCCGACTACACCGATCAGGTGGCCGTGATTGAACAAAGCGAAACCTATGAGCTTGAGGTTGCCACCGGTTACGGCGATCAGTTTGTACGCGTCTGGATCGACTATAACGACAACTTTGTGTTCGAAACAAACGAACTGATTGTTGACAACATCGAGCTTGGAAACGGACAAGGTGCCGGCACTTTTTCGCAAATCGTCAATATCAGCATCCCCGACACGGTGGCTTTGGGCGAACACCTGCTGCGTGCCAAAACATCATGGAACGCACCAGTGCCTGATGATGCCTGCGAAGCTTCGGAATATGGCGAAACCGAAGACTACAAAGTGAATGTGGGCATCTATACCAATGTGAGCACCAGGCTGATCAACGAAGCAGTTTTGCAGCTGAATGCCCTTGGAAACAACCGGTATGAGGTGGTGCTTGATGCCCCCGAACTGAACGAAGTGCTGGTAATCAGCCTGCACAACATCCTGGGACAGAAAGTGCTCGAAAACAGAATTGCCGCTGTCAACGGTCGCTACACCTATCCACTCGACCTGTCGTATGCCGATGAAGGGGTTTACATTCTCCGCCTTGGAAACTACACCTATGGCAAAGTGAAAAAGATACAGGTGATCCGATAACACATGATTCAGAAACCTGCCGGCAAACCCGGCAGGTTTTTTTTGCTCCATCCGCCAACAGACAGCATCAGGCCGCCGGCGGCCTTCGCGGCTGAACAATAAATGCTACTTTTGCGTTGTTTTTTGGGCCGCTCAAACCATTGGCTCTGCTGATTGACAACATGAAAAAATTCAATATCTATCTGCCCCTGCTCTTTTCGCTCGTGATGGCAGCAGGGCTTTATCTGGGCTACCGCATCGGCCACCGCGCCAGTGCCGGCGAT
Source organism: uncultured Lentimicrobiaceae bacterium (assembly GCA_964492695.1). GTDB lineage: Bacteria > Bacteroidota > Bacteroidia > Bacteroidales > F082 > JALNZU01. The sequence continues at coordinate 42,891 of CAZBMR010000025.1, read as the reverse complement.
CCTTCCAGTTTTATCATGCCCGTGCACTCCGGAGGCAAGCTCGACAACATTCTCCATTACATTGAGCAGGACTATGTGGACACTGTAAATAGCAGCCAACTGGAAAACAACGCCATCAAAGGCATGCTCGAGAAGCTCGATCCGCATAGTCAATACATTACAGCAGAAGAATTTAACGAAATGAACGACCCCTTGCTGGGTAGCTTCGAAGGCATCGGCGTGTCGTTTCGCATCGAAAAAGACACCATCACCGTGATCAACCCGGTGAAAGGCGGGCCGTCGGAAAAGGTAGGCATCATGGCCGGCGACCGCATTGTGCGCATCGACGATTCGCTGGTGGCCGGTGTGAAAGTGACCAACCGCGATGCCATGCGCAAGCTGAAAGGGAAAAAAGGAACCACCGTTGCCGTGAAAGTGCACCGGCGTGGGGTGGATGGCTTGCTGCCCTTCACCATCACGCGCGATGTGATTCCCACCTACAGCCTCGATATCAGCTATATGGTAAACAGCAACACCGGATATATCAAACTCAACAAATTTGCGGCCACCACCCACGAAGAGTTTCTTGAGGCAGCCACCAAACTCAAGGAAGAAGGTATGACCCGCCTGATCCTCGACCTGCGCGGCAACACCGGAGGCTACCTGAAAGCGGCCACCGAGCTGGCGGATGAGTTTCTGGCACAAGGCAAGCTCATCGTTTACACACAGGGAAACAACCGGCCAAAGTCGTACACCTTTGCCAACCGCGAAGGCCTGCTCGAAAACGAAGAACTCATCGTGCTGATTGACGAAGGCTCGGCCAGCGCCAGCGAAATTGTGGCAGGAGCCATTCAGGACAACGACCGCGGAACGATTGTGGGCAGACGCTCTTTTGGCAAAGGGCTTGTGCAGGAGCAACTTGCCATGCGCGACGGCTCGGCCCTGCGCCTCACGGTGGCCCGCTACTACACCCCCACCGGACGTTCCATCCAAAAACCCTACGATGGCGACTTTGAAAAATACCACCACGAATCGTGGGAACGCTACGAAAACGGCGAAATGACCAATGCCGACAGCATCCCGCACACCGACACCGTCAAATACATCACGCCCAAAGGCAAAATCGTGTATGGCGGTGGCGGCATCACACCCGACGTGTTCGTGCCCCTCGAAAGCGACAGCAGCCTGTATTTTTACAACAGACTGGCCAACAGCGGCCTTATTTTTCAATATGCTTTTGATTATGCCGATCTGCATCGCGCAGAACTTGCGAAGTTCAAAACCGTTGAAGCATTCAGCAAAGGTTTTGCAATGACCGACACCCAATTTGCCGAACTGTTGCGCCTGGCCGCCGGCAAAGGCATCGAACGGCCCCAAAGCATCAGCTCCGAAAGCCGCCGCCACATCCGCACACTGTTCAAGGCCTATGTGGGCCGCAACATCCTCGACGATGCCGGCTTCTACCCCATCTTCCAGGAAATAGACCCCATTCTGCTGCGCGCCATCAAGCTTGCAGCATCAAGTGGTAGCTGATGACTGCATTTGTTCTCATCAGCTCGATGCTGTTGCGTCTGGCCACCTTTGCCGTGGTGATGAACTATTACAAAGTGTCGCGTCACCGAACGGCATGGATTCTGATTGCCGCCGCCATGGTATTGCTGGCCCTCGAAAGCCTGTTCGAGCTATTGGCTCTTACCAATGTGTCATCACTCGCACGTGGCTCTTTCATCCCACACACTGCCGGCCTGATCGTGTCGCTGCTCATGCTCACGGGCACAGCACTCATCAGCACCATCCTCAAAAGATTGGATGCCACCGAAAAACGAAACGAGAACATCGAACGCCGTTTTGAGTTGCTCTTCAACAGCAGCTCCGATCAGGTGTTTGTGCTCACTTTGGAAGGTAGAATTGTGGAAGTGAACCACTCAGCATGCGACAGACTCGGCATGAAACGCGAAGAACTCGTCAACCGTTATTTCAGGGAAATCAAAGCCGAAAGTGCATCGGAAGGCGTGATGGACCACATGCATACCATCCGCAAAAACAGCAAGCACATCTTCGAAACAGAGCTCCAAAGTAAGAGCGGACAACGATTTCCGGTGGAGATCAACTGCCGTCTGGTTGACATCGACGATCAGCCACACGTCACCTGTGTGGCCCGCAACATCAGCGGACGCCGCGAACTCGACAAGAAAGTACGCATCGCCATCATCGAAACCGAGGAAAAAGAACGCAAGCGCTTTGCCAAAGAAATTCACGACGGGCTGGGCCCGCTGCTCTCTGCCATCAAGCTCTATGTGAATGAGCTTGAAAGCATGAATGACGACACCGAAGAAAGATCAACCTACATCGCCCACATCAATGCCATGATTGACGAAGCTGTAGATTCGGCCCGCAACGTAGCCAACAACATCACGCCCAAGGTGTTGGCCGACTTTGGTCTGGCACAGGCGCTTAGCTCCTTTTGCGAAACCATCAACGCCACCAACCTGCTCAGAATCAACCTTAGCTGCGAAGGCATCAACCGCAACATCGGCCCAACCCCCGAACTTATTTTCTACCGCATCGCCACTGAGCTTATCAACAATACGATTAAGCATGCCAATGCCACTGAGATCGACATACGTCTGAAAGCCGCAGATCAAAAAATTACACTCAGCTACCATGACAATGGCAGTGGTTTCGACCTGCAGCAAGCCATCGACAAGGGCGACAACCACATGGGCGTGAAAAACATCATCAGCAGGGTGCGTTCGATGGGTGGCTTTTTCAACTTCCGAAATACCTCCCCGGGCATCCGGATCGATATTCAGGTTGACCTCAGTCAGCCACAGGCCAAAGAATGATCCGAAAAACTGTTGCAACCAAAAACCCTGCATGGCTTTGGCGAGCCACTGCAGCAAAAAATGCTACCTTTGAAACGTGATTCAAAACACGCTTATTTCAACATCAAACACAAGCACGATCCCGCTCTCATGAAGAAGCACCTGATACGCATTATTGGCATTGTGGCCTCGGTGGCCCTGCTTGCTCTGATCATTTTCAACAAAGACGGTTTGTTGGGCCGTCGCAACGACCGTTCAGCTTTTGTGAGCGGCAAATCTGATGCCTTGCTGCCTGTAAAGGCCATGGTGATGAAGCCGGCCCCGCTCAACGATGTGCTCGTTGCTGCCGGCACAGTGCTGGCCGACGAACAGGTGGAGATTGCTGCCGAAGCATCGGGCCGCATCACCGGCATTCGGTTTGAGGAAGGCAAGCCGGTGAAAGCAGGTGATTTGCTGGTGACGATCAACAATGCCGATTTGCTGGCACAGGCCGAGCGCAATGCTTTTCAGCTCAGCCTGGCAGAAACGCGTGAAGTGCGCCAGCGGCAGCTGCTCGAAAAACAAGGCATCAGTCAGCAAACCTACGATCAGGTGCTCACCGAGCTCAACGCCCTCAAGGCTGAGGCCGCCCTGCTTGAAGCACAGCTCGACAAAACACGCATCAAGGCACCCTTCGACGGTTTGCTGGGCTTGCGCCTGCTCAGCGAGGGCAGCTATGTGAGTCCCGGCACAAAAATTGTGCGGCTGGCACGCATCAGCCCCGTGAAACTCGAATTTGCCATTCCCGAGCGTTTTGTAGAATATGTGCGCCCCGGCGTTGAGATCCTGTTCAGGGTCGACAACAAGGCCGAAGCCATGAAAGCCACCATCTATGCCGTTGAGCCGGTGATCGACAAACAGTCGCGCAGCCTGACCGCCAGGGCGCGCTATGCAAACAGCCAGGGAGAGCTGGTGCCAGGCGCTTTTGCACGTGTTGAACTGCCCCTCATGAACCTGAGCGAGGTGTTGCAGGTGAAGGCCGAAGCACTGATTCCCGAGATGGGCCGAAACAAAGTCTTTGTGTATAAAAACGGCAAGGCCGAAGCGCGTCAGGTTGTCACAGGCATCCGCACCGAAAAGATGGTTCAGATCACCGAAGGACTTCAGGCAGGCGACACGGTGATCGTGAGTGGCTTGCTCCAGCTGCGCAACGGCATGGCTGTTCAACTGCAAAACGTGGATCAGCCATGAGTTTAGCTTCAACCAGCATCCACCGCCCGGTGCTTGCCACCGTGATGTCCATCCTCATCGTACTGTTTGGACTGATTGGTCTTTATACCCTGGGGGTGCGCGAATATCCCAGCGTGGACACCCCTGTGGTGACAGTGACCACCAACTACGTAGGCGCCAATGCCGATGTGATTGAGTCGCAAATCACCGAGCCGCTCGAAGAATCCATCAACGGCATCGCAGGCATCCGTACGCTCAACTCGGTGAGCCGCGACGGACGCAGCACCATCACCGTGGAGTTTGACCTTTCCATCGACCTGGAAACGGCTGCCAACGATGTGCGCGACCGTGTGTCGCGGGCACTCTCGCTCCTGCCGCCCGATGTTGACCCGCCCATCGTAGCCAAGGCCGATGCCAATGCCAATCCCATCCTCTTCCTTAACATCCGCAGCGAACAGCGGTCGTTGCTCGAGCTCACCGAGATTGCCCAGCGCACCTTCAAGGAAAGCCTTCAAACCATTCCGGGAGTGAGTTCCATTGCCATCTGGGGCGCCAAGGAATATTCCATGCGCCTGTGGATCGATCCCTCACGCCTCTCGGCCTACAGCCTCAGTCCGCTCGATGTGCGCAATGCCCTGCTCCGCGAAAACCTGGAGCTGCCTTCGGGCCGCATCGAGGGCAACACCGTGGAGCTCACCGTTCGCACACTCAGCCGGCTCGAAACCCCACAAGACTTCAACAACCTCATCATCAAGGAAACACCGGCAGGCATCATACGCCTGAGCGACATCGGCTATGCCGAGCTGGCCCCCTTGAACGAACGCACCATCCTGCGACGCGACGGCATCCCCATGGTGGGCAACGCCATCATTCCACAACCGGGCTCAAACCATGTGGAGATTGCAGATGAGGTTTACAGGCGCATCGAAAAAATCAAGAAAGACCTGCCTGCCGACATTGAACTCGGCATTGGTTTCGACAATACCGACTACATCCGGCACGCCATCACCGAGGTGGAACAAACCATTTACCTGGCTTTTGCACTGGTGGTGCTGGTGATCTTTTTCTTCTTGCGCGACTGGCGCACCTCGATCATCCCGGTGGTGGTGATCCCCATCTCGCTCATCGGGGCCTTTTTTATCATGTATGTGGCGGGTTTTTCGATCAATGTGCTCACCCTGCTGGGACTGGTGCTGGCCATTGGGCTGGTGGTGGATGATGCCATCGTGGTGATTGAAAACATTTATACGAAGATTGAAAAAGGCATGACTCCCTTGCAGGCAGGGCTTGAAGGTTCGGCCGAGATTTTCTTTGCTGTGATTGCCACCACGGTGGCGCTGGCAACGGTGTTTTTGCCGGTTATTTTTCTCGAAGGCCTCACCGGACGCCTCTTCCGTGAGTTCGGCATTGTGCTGGCCGGGTCGGTGATCATCAGCTCTTTTGTGGCACTCACGCTCACCCCCATGCTTTCGACACGCCTGCTCAAACACCGCGAAAAGCACAATGCCTTTTACGAGATGACCGAGCCCTTCTTCAACTGGCTCACCCGCATTTATGCCAATAGCCTGGCTGCGTTTCTGCGTCACCGCTGGTGGTCGCTGGCCATCATCATCCTGTCGGTGGCAGCCATTATTGGCCTTGGTCGCACACTGCCCTCGGAGCTTGCCCCCATGGAAGACCGCTCGGGCATGATGATCTTTTCCACAGCACCCGAGGGCAACACCTTCGAATACATGGAGTTATATGTGCAGGAGCTGATTGATATGGTGCAGCGTGAAGTGCCCGAAACCTATTCGCTCATCACCATCACCTCGCCCGGCTTCGGAGCTGCCAGCAGTGTGAATTCGGCTTTTGCCAGGCTGCGCCTCGTTGAGCCCGACCAGCGCGAACGCTCGCAGCAGGATGTGGCCGATGCCCTCACCAAACAACTGTCGCAGCTCACCCAGGTGCGCAGTTTCATCACACAGGAACAATCCATCAGCACCCAGCGTGGTGGCTTGCCTGTGCAATATGTCATTCAGGCCCGCAACCTGCAAAAGCTGAAGGAGGTGTTGCCAAAGTTCATGGAAGAGGTTAGAAAAAGCCCTGTCTTTCAGTTTTCCGACCTCGACCTGAAATTTAACAAACCCGAGCTGCAAATCACGCTCAACCGCGAAAAGGCGCGCTCCATGGGCGTTTCGGCCCAGGACATCGCCCAAACCCTGCAGCTTTCGCTCAGCGGACAACGGTTTGGCTATTTTATCATGAATGGCAAACAATACCAGGTGATCGGACAATTGGAACGCGCCTATCGCTCGGCACCCATCGACCTGACCACCATTTTTGTGAAAAACTCCGCCGGCGAGATGATTCAGCTGTCGAACCTCGTCGATATGAAAGAGCAAACCAATCCGCCGGCCCTCTACCGCTACAACAGGTATGTGGCTGCCACCGTATCGGCCAGCCCGGCCAAAGGCAAAACCATTGGCGATGGCATTGCAGAAATGGACCGCATTGCAGCCTTGGTGCTCGACGACACCTTTGCCACCTCGCTGGCTGGCACCTCCAAAGACTTTGAAGAAAGCTCGTCGAGTCTGGTGTTTGCCTTTGTGCTGGCGCTTGTGCTTATCTATCTGGTTCTGGCCGCACAATTCGAGAGTTTCCGCGATCCCTTCATCATCCTGTTCACGGTTCCGCTGGCATTGGCCGGAGCGGTGATCTCGCTGTGGTATTTCGACAAAACCCTTAACATTTTCAGCGAGATCGGCATCATCATGCTCATTGGGCTGGTGTCGAAAAACGGCATCCTGATTGTTGAGTTTGCCAATCAGCGCAAGGCAGCAGGATTAAGCAAAGGCGACGCCATTCTGGATGCCTCAGTATCGCGTTTTCGCCCGATTCTCATGACCAGCCTTTCCACCATCCTCGGAGCAGTGCCCATTGCACTGGCGCTTGGAGCAGGATCAGAAAGCCGTGTTTCGATGGGGACGGCCATTGTGGGCGGTTTGAGTTTTGCCACCCTGCTCACACTTTATGTGATTCCGGGCATCTACAGCTACATCTCCGAACGGCAAAAAAACGTCAGCAACCGCACGGTTGATGAACTTGAAACTTCAGCCGCCACAAACCACTCAGCACCAAAACCATGAAAAGGAAACCGCTGCATAGCCTGTTGGCAGGGCTGATCATCAGCCTCTCGCTGCCGGCACAGAATCACCTGAGCGTGGAGGAGGCCATCAGGGCCGGCCTCGACTACAACTATGGCATCCGCCTCGAACGCAATGAGCAGCGCATCGCTGTAAATAACAACTCGGCCGGAAACGCCGGCATGTTGCCCACCCTCAACATCAATGCATCGCAGGCCAACAGCATCACCAATTCGCATCAGGCCTTCCTCACCGGACAGGTGAACGACCGCAGCGGGGCGCGCTCCGATGCCTTTAATGCAGCGCTGCAACTCAACTGGACCATCTTTGATGGCCTGAAGATGTTTGTGAAACGCGACCAATTGCAGCAAGTGGAAGAAGCAGCTGATATGCAATTGCTGCTCACAGTGGAAAACACGATCAGCGACATTTATGCACGCTACTTTACCCTGGTGCAACAGGTAAAACAACAAAAAGTGCTTGAAAAAACACTCGCCATTGGCAATGAACGACTTCAGCTTGCCAATGACAAACTGAGCTTTGGATCAGGTTCCAGGCTGGAGGTGCTGCAAGCCATGGTTGACCTGCACAGCGATAGTGCGGCCTACCTCAACCTGCTCGACCAGATGAATCAAAATGCCATCACCATCAACACCTTGCTGGGCCGTTCGCCAGCTACCCAGTTTGTGGTTGACGACAGCATCAGGCTGCAGGGTGGCCTGCGCTACGACAGCCTCGAGCTCCAGCTGCTGAGTCGCAACACCAGCCTCAACCTCAGCCGCAGCAACGAAGAGCTGGCACGCCTGGCACTCAAGGAGGTGCGCTCAAAACTGATGCCGCAGATCGGGCTCAATCTGGGCTACAATTTTCAAAACCAGCACAGCCAGTCGGGATTCTTATCAGAGAACCGCTCTGCAGGCCTGAGCTATGGTGCAACAGCCAGCATGAACCTGTTCAACGGCTTCAACACCAGGCGCGAACAACGCAACCTGCAGCTGCAACTGGAATCGAGCCAGCTGCGCGTGGCCGAGCTCGAAAATGAACTGATTGCTGCCTTGCAGGCTGCCTTCAGAAGCTTTGAGCGAAAACACCAACTGAGTGTGATGGAGCGCCACAACCTGGAGTCGGCCAGCGAAAACCTGCGCATTGCCACCGAACGCTATGGTCTCGGCGACCTGTCGGGCATCGAGTTTCGTGAAGCACAGCGCAATTACCTCGAAGCCGAAACACGCCTTTTGGTGGTGGTGCTCGAGATAAAGCTATTGGAAACAAAACTGTTGCAGTTGGCCGGCATGCTACGCCCTGCCTGATCTGATTCCCATCTGCACGGGTCTTAACCACTTCGTGTCAATAATAAAACAACGTCATATTTTGTTTCAGGTTTGAATTTTCGTACTTTTACCCACTTCTTGAAACAAACAGTTTCGCGTGTGTTATCAGTTCCTTAAACCAGCGACAGAAAGTTAAACAACTGCAACAATGAAGGCCCGGGCTACCACCACATTTTCTTCAGCAGGCCATCGCAAGATGCTCGACGCGCTGCACATTGCCGTGTTTGCGCTCGATGATAATGGCCGCATGGTGTATGCCAATCCAGCTTTTGCGCAACGTTTGGGCAGGAAAGCCGATACGCTTGCTGATGCCGACATTCATGCATTGCTTGCGCCGAATGCCGATTGGAAGCAACCCACCGGGCTTTCAGAAACTGAAGCGCAAAGCATCGAATTTCGCGCTGCCAAGGGCACGGTTTGCATGACCATGCACCGGCAAAAACTGGCCGACAAGCCGCCTCTGTGGCTGTTTCAGGAAACCACGGCACATAACCAAAAGCCAGCTGAAAGCGGCGACTATCACCAAATGGTGCTGTCGGCCATCCCCGACCTGCTGTTTGTGCTCGACGAAACAGGCTGCATCACCGGCTTTCACAGCCCTACCGATGTGCTCACCGACGGAGCAGGTTTAAGCCTCACAGGCAAGCACTTCAGGCATTTCCTTCCGGAGGAAATGGGCATCATCGTTCAAAAAACACTCGAGGATGCATTGCAACACGGCTCATCAGAAGCACAAGTGTACAGGTTGTTGCCCGACAGCAACAAACAATGGTTTTCTCTATCGATCAAATTCAATGCCCATTCGGCCAGATACCGCTACATTGCCCTGTTGAAAGACATCACAAGCCTGCGTCACAACGAAGAAGCGCTGGCTCACAACGAGGTGTTGTTTCGCAGTGTGATCGAACAGAGCAACGAGGGCATTGTGCTCATTGACAACGAAGGAAAGGTGATGATCTGGAACAGGCGACAGGTGGAAATCACAGGCCTCGAACCTGCCGATACGCTCGGACGCTACATTTGGGAAGTGCTCTACGATTTGGGAACCCCCGAACGAAAGGCCTCCCCAGGAGTGCTGGAGGAAGGCAAAAAACGCATGCTCGACATCCTTCAAAAAAAACAATCTACCTACCTTGGTCAACCGATGGAGTCGGAAATTGTCAGAAACGACGGCGCTGTCAGGTTGATTTCGACCACCTTGTTTCCGGTTGAGTTTGGCGATCAGTACCTCCTTGGTGCCATTCACAGAGACATCACAGATGCCAAAAAAGCCGAGCTCACCCTGCTCGAAAACGAAGAATACATCCGCACCCTGTATTACGACTCGCCGGTTCCGGTGGTGGTGATCGAGGAAAACACCCGGCAGTTGTTCGACCTGAACAAAGCCGCACTGGAAGCCTTTGGTTTCGGCAACAGCGCCGAGGTCAAAGGCAAGAACATTATGGAGCTCATGCCACCGGAAAATGATGAGGATCTGTATTTTAACAGACAGCAGATCATCGAAAAACTTGAATTGATTTCTTCTGACAGTGATAAAACCTTCAACTGCCATTTTCGCGCGGGCAACGGCGATATCTGGGATGCCCGTGTGCACACCTTCAGGCTCTCGATCTACGACAAGGATCTGGTACAGCTCACCCTGATCGATACCACTGCCCACAACAAAGCCATGAAAGCCCTGTTTGAAAGCGAATCGCGCTACAGGGCTGTGGCCGAAAATGCGAATGCCGGCATCGCCATCGTCGACCTGGAGGAGCGCATCGTGTATTCGAACGAAACACTGGCCCATATGCTGGGCTATCCAAAAGAGAACATCATTGGCGAGTTGTTCAGCCGCTTTGTGCCTGAAGCCACTTACAAGCTGATGGCCGAAAAAACCTTTCAGCGCTTCAATGGGGTTGTGGATCAGTACGAAGCCGAATTTTTCCACAGCAACGGAAGTGTCAATACCTTCTCGGTCTCGGCCTCTCCTTTGTTCTCCTCTTCCATGGAGATGATAGGAACCGTGGGCGTGATGATCGACATCACCCAGCAGAAAAAAGCGGCCCGCGAGCTGATCGAAACCAGCGAACAGTTGCAGGCCATTCTGGCTTCGATGCCCGACATGATTTTTATTCTCGACCGCGAAGGACAATACCTCGACTACTACATCAACCAGAAACTGTTTCCGCACGCTGCTTACCAACCACGCAAAGGTCAGTATGTGCGCGACATCTTCACCCCCGATCAGGCCGCCAACATCGAAAATGCCATCCTCGAAAGCCTCGAGACACGCGAAACGGTGGTGGTTTCGTTCGACTTTTTTGTGGGCGACAGGGTGAGCCACTTCGAAGCCCGGCTTAGCCCGATGAGTGCTGACAAAGTTGTTTCGGTGGTGCGCGACACCACCACCCTCATCACCCTGGAAAGTGAGCTGGTGTTTAACAACGAGCTCATGCGCATGCTCACCATGCTGGCAACACGCTTTATCAATCTGCCACTCAACCAGATAGAAACCGAACTCAACAATGCCCTGGCCGAAATAGGCAGCTTTGCCGGTGTTGACAGGGTGTATATCTTCGACTATGACTGGGACAACGACACCATGTCGAACACCTTTGAATGGTGCAGCGAAGGCACCATTCCGGCCATTGACGAACTGCAACAAATTCCCAACAGCATCCTGCCCGAATGGGTGGCTGCACACCGCAGGGGACGCATGACCCATGTGACCCGTGTGAGCGACCTTGCTCCCGACGATAACCTGAGGCAAATACTTGACCCTCAGAATATTCAGTCGCTTATCACCCTGCCTCTTATGGAAGCTTCCAACTGTTTGGGATATGTGGGCTTCGATGCCGTGAAGAACGAACGCTCGTTTACCGACAGCGAGTTGTCGTTGCTGCGCATCTTTGCCGAGCTGCTCACCAACCTCAAAATACGCCAGCGCGCCGAAGGATTGCTTGTTCAAAACAAGGAAATTCTGCAAAAACAAAACGAGCAGTTGCTCAATCTCAACAACTTGCTAAGGCAGCAAAACGAAGAGATCATTGCCAAAAACACCGAACTCGATGTGCAGCGCGAACGTGCACAGGCCAGCGACCGCCTCAAGACAGCCTTCCTCAACAATGTGAGCCACGAGCTGCGCACGCCACTCAATGGCATCATCGGCTTTGCCCAGTTTCTGGCCGACGACCAAATTACGGCTGAAGACAAGGAAGAATTTGTGGCCGCCATGAACATCAGTGTGTCGCGCCTCACCGATACCATCAACGACATCATGGATGTATCGCTGCTCATGTCGGGCAACATGATGGTCCATCCCGAAAAAATTGATCCGCGACAGCTCATCAACGATATTCGCCGCAAATATGAGTTTGAAGCCAGCTCAAAAGGATTGCTTTTTGAGGCCATCGAACAAAACACCACAGGCAAAAACACCTTCCTGTCCGATCTGGGTATGATTCAAAAAATACTTAACGAACTGGTTGGCAATGCCATCAAATATACTCAAAAAGGCTTCGTCAGGTATGGCTACAAGCTCACCGAAGCCGGCCTGCAACTCATCGTTGAAGACAGCGGCATCGGGATTTCGAAAGATGCCAGAAATAAAATTTTTGAACCTTTTATGCAGGAAGACAATTCCAGCACCCGCAAATACGAAGGCAGCGGGCTGGGTCTTACCATCGTGAAAGGCCTCACCGAGCTGCTGGGTGGAAAAATAAACCTTGAAAGCGGACAGCAAAAAGGCACAAGCATCAGCATCAACATTCCCTCAGCCGATCAAAAACACAAAGAAACCATTGTCATGCAAACTGTGAAATCTGACCAAACACCCACTATCCTTATTGCCGAGGATGAAGTACTGAATGTCTTATACCTTAAACGAATTCTGAAAAACAGCGAATACAACCTGCTTTTCGCACAAAATGGCGAAGAGGCCGTTAAGCTGATTCACGAACATCCCGAGATCAACCTGGTGCTCATGGACATTAAGATGCCCGTGATGGACGGGCTTGAAGCCACCCGACTGATCAGACTCACCAACGATACTTTACCCATCATTGCCGTGACGGCCTACGCTGCCAACGATGACCGGCATGCCTGCATGGCAGCCGGCTGCAGCGATTACATCTCCAAGCCCTTTACAGCCGACGACCTCAAGGAACTCATCAAAAAACAATACGAGGCGTGATACCTGCCCACCAATTTCTGGATGGCTTTCCGGCCTTTTTCTTTGAATACGAGCTGAAACCAGGCCATGAACCTGCCATCCGGTGCCTTCATGCCGGCGCAGCCCCTCTCATCGGATTGATAAGCAGCGACTTAGAGCAAAATCCAAGCCTGCTCATGGAAAAAATGCTGCCTCAGGATGCCGCGGCCATGCAATTGTTGCTCAGCAAACCTGCATGGGAATTTTCGTTCAAATTGCCAGAGGCTGGCTGGATGGAAGCCAAAGGATTGATGGTGGCAAACCAACAAAACCATGTGTACGGAAAGGGAATGATTTTTCAAGCCGGCGAAAAAATGACTGCCCTCGAACACAGTGAGGCACAGCTGGCTTCGCTCAACGAATTGCACGGCCTGATCATCCGTTTCTCAAACCAACTGGTCAAAGCCGCCAGTCACGAGGTGAACGATGCCATCAACAACACCCTGATGCAATTGGGTGAATATGCCCATGTTGACAGGGTTTACATCTTTGAACACGATGCAGTGGCCGATGTGGTGAACAACACCTTTGAATGGTGCAGCCAGGGCACATCGCCCGAGATTGACAACCTGCAGGGCATTCCCTTCGACCTTGTGCCACGCTGGAAAGAAAAATTTGCCCTCAACGAATATGTGTATATCCCGCTGATTGCTGAAATTGCCGACGAGTATGCAGCCGAAAAAGAAATACTTGAGCCGCAGGGCATCATCTCGCTGCTGGCACTTCCGATGTTTTATGGCAGCAAGCTCTACGGATTTATTGGTTTCGACGCAGTGAAGCAACAGCGCGAGTGGAGCGAAGAACACATTGCCCTGTTGCGTCTGGCAGGCGAAATCATTGCCGGAACCATCCACCGTGGACGCTTCGAAACCGAAATCATCGAGGCACGCAGGGTGGCCGAAGAAGCCAACAACGCAAAATCGGAATTTCTGGCTACTATGAGCCACGAAATACGAACACCGATGAATGCCATCCTCGGCTTCTCGGAGATCCTGCGCAACACCAGCGAAAACGAGCAAAGCCGCACCTATCTCAATGCCGTGCTGAGCAGTGGCCGAACCCTGCTCGCGCTGATCAACGACATCCTCGACCTTTCGAAAATTGAATCCGGACAACTCGAAATCAACGAACAGCCTGTAGAAATGGCTGCCATCATCAACGAAATCAAGCAGGTGTTTCTGCCCAAGGTTAGCGAAAAACAACTTTATCTCAACATCCACCTGCAGGATGGCTGCCCCCAACAGCTGCTCCTCGATGGGGTACGGCTCAGGCAGATTTTGTTCAACATCATTGGTAATGCGGTGAAATTTACCCATCACGGAGGTGTTGACGTCGATGTTTCGTACCACATCCCGGAGGATGACGACCTGCATGTTGACCTCAGCTTTGCAGTTTCCGACACCGGCATCGGCATCCCGGAAAAGGCGCTGGGAAAAATATTTCAATCGTTTTTTCAGGTTGAAGGCAGCAACACCCGAAAATACGACGGCACAGGGCTTGGTCTTGCCATTGCCCAAAGGCTGGTGCAAGCCATGGGTGGCACCCTCAATGTGGTCAGCACCGAAGGCCAGGGCTCCGTCTTCACCATGCGCTTGTTTGGAATCGAACGCACACACTTCAAAACAATACCCAAAGATGAGTTTGAGTGGAAAGGCGGCGAAATCAGCTTTGAGCCGGCCACCATACTGGTGGTTGACGATGTGGAATTCAACCGCGACCTCGTGCGCAGTTTTCTGAAAAACCATCAGCTGAAGGTGTTGGAGGCAGCCACAGGAACCGAAGGCGTGGAAATGTGCAGCACCCACAAACCACAGCTGGTGCTCATGGACCTGCGCATGCCACGCATGAATGGCTACGATGCCACCGAAATACTGCGAAAGCAACCCGAAACCAGTCAGATTCCCGTGATCGCTTTCACAGCTTCATCCATGAAACACGATGAAATTCGCATCCGAAAACTGTTCAGCGATTATGTGCGAAAACCCATCAGCCGCAACGAATTGATGGCCACGCTTACAAAATTTTTGCCTCATCGGGTGATCGAAAACCAGGTTGCGCCCGCCGCATCAAACGAAACCGAATTGCCTTTCAGTCAACAACAGCTCGAAGGTTTTCTGGATGCCTTCGTGTTGCGGAATCTGGATGAAAAGCTGGCATTGCTTCATAATTTTATGGATACCGACTTGCTCGAAGCTTTTCTGAAAGATGCCGATTTTATTGCACGGCAATTTGCAATGCATCAAATCGTTGAGCTCATCATGCTGCTCAGGGAGGACAAGCAAAATTTCGATTTTGGCAATTACCACCTTCACATTCACCAGCTTTCAACTTTGGTGAACCAGTTGAAACACCTGCGGAACACACCTTGAATACGGTCTAATATACTACTTTATGACAAGCCCTTCATCCGAGCAACTTCCTGTCATTCTGGCTGTTGACGATAATCCTAAAAACCTTCAGCTTATCTCGAGCCTGCTTTCTTCCGAAGGCTTCAAGGTGGTGGTAGCCAACAGCGGAGAAAATGCCATGAAATACCTCTCCATCAAGCAACCCGACCTCATGCTGCTCGATATCATGATGCCCGGCATGAGCGGCTACGAAGTGATGGAAAAACTAAAGGAAAACCTTGATATTGCCGATCTGCCCGTGATCTACCTCACGGCCAGGGCAGAGCTGTCTGACATTGTAAAAGGTTTTTCCACAGGTGCAGTGGACTATATCACCAAACCCTTTAAAAGCGAAGAACTGATTGCCCGCGTGCGAACCCACGTGGAACTTCGAAAAATGCGCCTGCTGCTGACCGAAAAAAACGATCACCTCAGCCGTCTCAACCACGCCCTGGCCGAATCGCGCGAGATCATCAGACAAGATGCCGAAAAGCTATCGCGCATCAATGCCGAAAAAGACAGATTCTTCTCCATCATCTCGCACGACCTGCGCAACCCCATCAACGGCTGCCTGATGGCAACCAATATGCTCACAACCCGGTTCAACGAACTCTCGGCCGACGAGGTGACCGCCTTCCATCAGGCACTGCACCATTCGGTGTCAAACCTGAGCAAATTGCTCGAAAACCTGCTCAGCTGGGCGCAACTGCAAATGGGCAAACTCTCTGTTCATTTGCAGGAAGTAGATCTGTTTCCAATCCTCAATCGTGTGTTGAGCCTGCTCGAACCAGCTCTGTCAGAAAAAAGACTCCTCGTCAACAAAGCCGGTGCCCAACCTTTGCATGCCTGGGCCGACCCCTTTATGACCGAAATGATATTGCGCAACCTGCTCACCAATGCCATTAAATTTACCCCGGCCGGAGGCAGCATCACCATCAGCACACAGGAAACTGAAAATGCCTGCCTCATCAATATTGCTGATACAGGCATCGGCATGAGCGAGGCACTTCAAAAAAAATTATTCCTTATCCACGAAAAAGTGTCGCGACCAGGAACGGAAGGCGAAGCCAGCACCGGACTTGGGCTGGTATTGAGCCATGACATGGCCTTGAAAATGGGTGGGCACATCAGCGTAGAAAGCCGCGAAAAAGTGGGCAGCACCTTCACACTCGCACTGCAAAAAAAAGCTTAATGCGACGGCATGCAGTCATTTGCACTTCATGCGGTTTTTTTTCGTACCCTTGCCCTGTGGTAAAAACCGTATAAACCAAACGACAGTTCACGATGATGATTCCACCCCTGCCCTATCGTTTTTTAAAAGTGTATGTGCCGCTGGGCTTTCGCATGTTTTATCGCAAGTTTCAGATTCACAATGCTTCAAATGTGCCTGATCATGGGCCGGTGATTTTTGCCATCAACCATCAGAATGCCTTCATGGATGCATTGGTGGTGGCCGTTGCCTCTCCACGCAATCCGTGGTTCATCACACGCGCCAGTGTTTTTGGCTCTGCCATGGCCCGTTTCTGGCTCGGACAATTGCAGATGCTGCCCATCTATCGCTTCAGGGACGGTCATGCAAACATGAAAAAAAACGATGAGGCCATGGAAAACGTCAGGCAGCTGTTGAAACAAAATCATACCATCCTCATCTTTCCGGAGGGCAATCACAACCGCGAATGGCGCTTGCGACCCCTGCAAAAAGGCATTGCCCGCATGGCTTTCGACCTCGAGCTGGAAACAGCATGGCAGTCGGGCTTGCACATTGTGCCGGTGGGGCTGCAATACGAAGACCACCTGCACAGCTACAGCGAAGTGCTCGTGAACTTTGGAAAGGCCATCGCAACCAAAAACTATCAGGCTGCCTTTGAGCAACAACCCGCGCAAGCCATCAACAGGCTGATGGCTGATCTTGCCACAGCCATGAAAGAGCTCATCGTCCACATCGATCAGCCCGAAAAGCACGACATGGTTCAATCAGTCATCCGTTGGCAGACAAAGCGGCCATCCGATCTGGTTGCACGCTTGAGCAGCGATCAGCAAAAAACTGCTGAGCTGTTGGCACATCCCGATCTCCAAATCAAGCCGCCCACAAAGAACCGTCAACAACTTTCTTGCCTGTTGAAGTGGCCGCTGTTTGTGCTTTGCATTTGGCCGCACATCCCCCTGCTGCTGCTCACCAGCCTCATCGTTCAGAAATTCGTAAAAGACGATCATTGGAATTCCTCCATCAAGTTTGGCAGTCAGATTTTGCTTGGTCCCATCATCTACCTGCTGGAAATCATCGCCGTGGCTGCGTTCACGCCGGGCTGGATTCCTGCCGCCCTCTTTGCTTTATTGCTATGGCCAACAGGCCGCTTCAGCCTTGCATTCAGGGCAAAGTGCCTTAAAAGGTCGCAAGCAGCAAGTGGCTTGTGACGTTACTGCAAAGCTTTTTCCGTATGTTGTTTTCCAAAGAAGGTCCTCACATCTCTCTGAAGACAAGAAGTGGCAAGTGAGTCTGATACAACAACTTGCGCGTGAGGCTGGGTTCGAACAGTTGTTCGAGCAGGTTGCGCTTGCGCAGTACGATGGCAATGACATCGATGTTTTTTTCCTGCACAAAAGCTTCGAGGCCTTCCACCGGGTGCTGTGCGCTGATGAGGCCACACTCGATGTCGCCCGCACCGGCACTTTGCATAAACTGTTCGCGTAAATGCTTCATTTGCAGGCGATCGATAAACGCCTCCGGTTCCGATTCGAGGTGCAAACAATAGAGTTTTGAGCGAAAGGGCTTCACAAAACTGATGAGCTTATGCAACACAAACACATCGTTGGCCTCGAAATGGGTGATGTAGGCCACACTTTTGGGTGCGATAAAAGCTGAGCTGTCGTAACCTTCGGGCACGGCGAGCACCGGCACCATGCTGCGCGACATCAGCCTGGAGGTGGTGCTGCCGATGAGGCTGAGGGCATCGCGGTTTTTGCCCCGGGTTCCCATCACGATGAGGCCTGGCCGAAATTCATCGCTGATGCTCATAATGCTGTCAACGGTGCTGCCACGCACCAGGTCGGCACTGATGCTCACCCCCCGCATGCGTTCGGTTTTCACCCTGCTTTGCAACACCTCGGTCAGTTCGTTGAGTTGATTCATCGCCTGTTGCTCCTGTTGGCGCATCAATGGTCCGAGATCGGCTTGAAAAGCATACATCTCGTTGAATATCAATCCATCAGCACCTCCGTAAAACCAGATGTGGAGCAGCCGCAGCTCTGCCTTGAGCGCGCGCGCAAGTTCGAGCGCATAGTGGGCAGCCTTGATGCTCCGCGACGAAAAATCAACCGGAACAAGGATGCGGCGGGTGCGGCGCAAGCTGCTCACCATTTGCTCCTTGCCCTGGCCCGAAACAAATTGCATATCCTGCATCACTTGTTGGGCCACACGAACATGGGCTGCCTCCACCAACAAATCAACCAGGGGGTCGCCGGGCTTGATGAAACTGTTGATACCTTGTTGTTCGAGCTGCACTTTCAGCAGCAAAGCCCTGCTGTAGGTTAAGTCACGCAAGGTGACAAATGATTCCGACTGCATCATCCTGTGGTTTTGGGATGTTAAAAATAAGGCATTCAGAAGCTTCTGTCAATGCCTTTGAAAGGAAAAGTGCGTCCCCTGCCTCGGGAAATCACGCACAACATGGCGGGCTTATTCGGTTTTCTTGAAAATGCTTCCCATGCCCTTGCCCAGCCGGTTGAGTGTTTCCACACCCCTGAGAATCGGCTCGGCATCAATGTCTTTGTAGCGTTCGTTTTCGTAGGGAACAGGCAATTGTTGCGGAAAAATGATGATGCGGCTGTTGTTTTGAAACTGCCTTTCGAGCCTCGACGGCAATTGATCATGGCCGCTGTGATACGACACCGAGCCTTTGCGGGCCGACACCAGCACCAGGATGTCGTCGCGCCGCACATCGTGCGACAGCAGCATGATGCTGTCCCAGGAGGTAAACTCAGCAAAAACAACCTTACGGGCATTCAGACGGAGCGTTTTGTTTTCTTCGATGTACTTTCTGGTTTCGGCTGTGGTGAAAAAACTAAGTGCGATGCCCAGCTCGCCGGCCAGTTGCATGATTTTTGACAACCACAGCAAAAAACCCTGCTCCAGTTCGGCCATCGGCGGAACCGCCACCACAATGCGCTGATGGTTGACAAGGGCTTGCGAAAAATGACAAATAAAAACCGTTTTATCAATGCTGTAAACCACGCTGTCCACCTTATTTCCTGTCAGCTTTTCGATGAAGCCCTCGGCCTGGGGCCATCCCAGCAAGACAATGGTAGCCAGCGATTCGCGCACAGTACGGATGATGCCGGCGGTGGCATTGTGATCGATGGTGGCCACTACCTCCACCTTCGACTCGGCAGCAGCAATGTGCCGGGCGTATGATTGCAGGCGCTCGCGTGCCTTGCCCAGATTGATGTCGGCCTCTTTATCGTTGGGAACAACCGAGAGGATGGTGACCGGTTGTCCCTGCTTCTTGTCTTTGATCAGGATGCCAAAATCGAGCAGATTTTCCATATTGGCCATGTTGGCTATCGGCAACAGAATCTTCTCTCTGACAAGCTTGCTGGCCTGAAGGTCGGCAGGATTGGTGTCGCGCGCCATGAGGATTTTTTTCGAGGCCGCCTCAGTAACCACTGAAGCCACGATGCAACTTACCAATATCAAAATGATGGTGCCATTCAGTACGTTCTCATCGAGCAATCCATTTTGAAAACCCACCAAAATCACTGCAATCGTGGCAGCTGCGTGGGAGCTGCTCAGTCCGAAAATCAGCTGCTGCTGTACGCGGCTGTATCCAAAGCTGTAGCGTGTGGCCACAGCAGCAAGCCATTTTCCAAGCAGGGCCACAACTGTTAAAACCGCCGCAATGATCAAGGCCTGCGGACCTTGCAAAATGACGCGCACATCCACCAGCATGCCCACACTGATGAGGAAAAACGGGATAAAGAGCGAACTGCCGATAAATTCGATGCGGTTCATCAGCACCGAAGCATGCGGAATAAAACGGTTGAGCACCAGTCCCGATACAAATGCCCCGATGATGGGCTCAACGCCAGCCACCTCGGCCAAAAATGCCGCCAGAAAAACAATCGCCATCACATAGATGTAGTGCGAATATTTTTCACTCTCCATTTTTCTGAAAAACCAGGCCGTGAGCTTTGGCACTCCCCAAAACATGATGAGACCAAACAGGAGCGCCGAAACCGACAAGCCAATCCAAAACTCAGCCCCCGACTGCCCTTTTCCGGCACTCATGATGAAGGCCAGCAACAAAAGCACAGCTGTGTCGGTGAGGATGGTGCCCCCAACAGTGATGGCAACCGCCTGATCCTTTGAAACACCCATACGGCTCACAATGGGATAAGCTACCAGGGTGTGTGTGCTAAACATACTGGCAATGAGCAAACTCGCAAAGAAATCATAATCAAGCAAATAGTATGAAACCGGAAACCCAATGGCCAGTGGAAGGGTAAACGTGAAAAAACCAAACCAAAGGCTGCGGTGCCGGTGCAGGCGAAACTCGCCCAAGTCCAACTCCAGCCCCGCAATAAACATGATGTACAGCAACCCGATGGTGGAGAAGAGGTTGACGGCCGCGTTGTTTTCGATGATGTTTAGCCCATATGGGCCGATCAACACCCCTGAAAGAATGAGACCAACAATGCCTGGCACACGCAACATCTTGAGGATGAGTGGCGAAAGCAGAATGATCAATAGAATCACGGCAAATACCAATACCGGATTCTGCAGAGGGAGATGAAATTCGTGAATCAAATTCTCAATCATGATGCCTGGGCGCATTGAAAGAACAAAAATAACAATAAACAAAGGGCAACAACTGCCACATCAAATACCTTTGTTGTAAAACTACAGAAACAGACCAAATTTTGTGAAAAGACGGGTGGCACACAGGCACTTTTGATGGCTTCAACTTCAGGCAGAATCCTGAAAGAGGCCTGAATAAAACAAAAAAAGACAGCTTGTTCAGCTGTCTTTTTTCTGATGTACCCGGAGCCGGGATCGAACCGGCACGAGTGTTACCTCACTGGTTTTTGAGACCAGCGCGTCTACCAATTCCGCCATCCGGGCCTCTCCTGCTTTTTACACAGGGCTGCAAAAGTAACACTTTTTCGTACGCTTCCATCCAAAAACTCCCAAAAAATTCTTTACCCGCACAATATTCCATTCTAGCTGCACATTCTCCCAAAAAATTGATACCTTAGTGGCTGTTTTACATGGCCGCTTATGGCCAAATATTAACCTGATCTTCCATGGAAACTACACCATCAGCCTCAACGGAAAACGTGCAGGAGATGCGCATTCAGATTGTTCCCAACGGTCCGGCCCTGGTGCTGGGAAAGGTCAAACTCATTGATCAGCAAGGCCGTACAGAGCACAAAGAAACCATGTTTGCACTTTGTCGCTGTGGTGCTTCCCACAAAAAACCTTATTGCGACGGCACCCACAACTACAACGGATTCACTGACTAAACCCTCCATTCTATATGAACAAAGTTTTTCCCGATGCGCGGGCGGCCATCGCCGGCATTTCCGACAATATGACGCTGATGCTGGGCGGTTTTGGCCTGAGCGGCATCCCCGAAAACTGCATTGCTGCGCTGGTCGAAAGCGGCGTAAAAGGCCTTACCTGCATTTCCAACAATGCCGGTGTGGATGATTTTGGTCTGGGCTTATTGCTCAGAAAACGGCAGATTCGCAAAATGATCTCGTCGTATGTGGGCGAAAATGCCGAGTTCGAACGCCAGATGCTCACAGGCGAGCTGGAGGTGGAGCTCAATCCGCAAGGCACCCTGGCCGAGCGCTGCAGGGCAGGCGGCGCGGGCATCCCGGCTTTTTATGTGCCTGCAGGCTATGGCACCGAGGTGGCCGCCGGCAAAGAAACGCGCGCATTCAACGGCAAGATGCACCTGCTCGAACATGCGCTCACGGCCGATTTTGCCATCGTCAAAGCCTGGAAAGGCGACACACACGGCAACCTCATCTACCGCCACACGGCCAACAACTTCAACCAGGCCATGGCCATGGCAGGCCGCATCACCATCGCCGAGGTGGAAGAACTCGTGCCCGCCGGATCGCTCGACCCCAACCAGATTCACACCCCTGGAATCTTTGTGCAGCGCATCTTTCAGGCTACGAACCTCGAAAAACGCATCGAATTTGTCACCACCCGTCCAAAACCTTAAGCACACAACACCATGGCCTTAGATAAAAACGGCATTGCCAAACGCATTGCGCAAGAACTGCACGACGGCTACTACGTCAACCTGGGCATCGGCATTCCCACGCTGGTGGCCAATTTCATTCCCGATGGCATGGAGGTGATCCTGCAATCGGAAAACGGCCTGCTGGGCATCGGGCCCTTCCCTTTTGAGGGCGATGCCGACCCCGACCTCATCAATGCCGGCAAACAAACCATCACCTACAAGCCCGGTGCGGCCTTTTTCGACAGCAGCACCAGCTTTGCCATGATCAGGGGCGGCCATGTGGACCTCACCGTGCTCGGCGCTTTCGAGGTGTCGGAGCAGGGCGACCTGAGCAGCTGGAAAATTCCGGGTAAGATGGTCAAAGGCATGGGAGGCGCGATGGACTTGGTGGCTTCGGCCAAAAACATCATTGTGGCCATGACGCATACCGACCCCAAAGGCAATTCCAAGCTGCTGAAAGCCTGCACACTGCCGCTCACGGGCATTGCCTGCGTGAAAAAAATTGTGACCGACCTTGCCGTGGTGGATGTCACGCCCAACGGTTTCAGGCTGGTGGAAAGAGCACCGGGTGTTTCTGTGGACGAAATCGTGGCCAAGACTGCTGCAAACCTCATCGTGGAAGGCGACATCCCAGAGATGCAGCTCTGAGACGCTGCATCAAAACTTTGCCTAATTTTGCCACTGCTTTCGGGCGGTTGTGTACATCTGTCCGACAGCAATAATAAAGCTAACTTACACATTATGAACGCACAAGAACGCCGCGCCATCGAGGTGGACATCATCACCGTGTTGCGCACCATATACGATCCGGAGATCCCGGTAAACATTTATGAGCTGGGTCTCATTTATGAAATCAGCATCAGCGACGAGGCCGATGTGAAAATTCTGATGACCCTCACCGCACCCAACTGCCCGGTGGCCGACAGCCTGCCCGAAGAAGTGCGCGAAAAAGTGGCCCTCGTGAAACAGGTGAAAGCCGTGGAAGTGGAACTCACCTTTGAGCCTGCCTGGGACCAAAGCATGCTGAGCGAGGAAGCCAAGCTCGAACTCGGGTTTTTGTAGCACAGGCTAATCCCGCATCGCCTGCAATTCTGCCTTTTTTTGATTTTTTTGGTCCTTCATCCATGCTCTGAGGGTGTCAAATTTTATTCAAATTTTTGGAAAAGAACAAGATACATCGTTTCTTGATGTATCATTCAATGCGCCTTTCATGCAACTGCATACTTGCAACTACCATGTAAAAAAAACATGCTTCGGTTTGCCTATTGTATCGCTTTCGGCTTAACTTTACAGTGCATATTGCATTGGAACGCAACCAAAATTTTTGCCAAATGAAGAAAAATATCCTAATTTTGTTTTGTAGTCTCATTCCCGCATTGATTTGGTCTCAGACCTCTGTCAGGCGTGCCTTTTTAGACGAGGCCGGAATAGTTCAGGCAGAAACACTCACAGAAGCGATAGCGGATTATCTTTCCCAAAAGGCAAGCAACATTGGGCAAATGGCCGGCTTTCCGAAAAAAGTACCCGTTCATCCCAACTTCAAAAATTTCAGGAATGTCACACTGGCCGATCTCAATGGCGATGGCAAACAGGAAATCCTGATTCCTTCGATGAATCAGTTGCGGGTGTTTAGCTGGACGGGCGAATTACTTTGGACGAAAACGCTTACAGGAACACCGATATATCCACCCTCGGTGGCTGTGATGGACGGAAGCGGAACGCTGGGTATTGTGCAGGTGACAGGTGGTGTGCCCAACAACGGACGCGTATATTATCTGGATGTGAATGGCAACGACAAGGCCGGATTCCCGATGTCGTTTTCTAACCATTGGATCATCTGCGCCCCTGTGCTTGCCGATGTGAATGGCAACGGAAACAGGGAAATCATCGTTCAAACCCGCACCTCGAACAACCTGCAGGTAATCAAAACCGACGGAACCCTGCTTTGGACAGCCCCCCTGGGCGGCACTCCGGCTGTGACGCCATCGGTGGCTGATATTGACAATGATGGAATCATTGACATTGTTACAGCCACTTCCGACGGAATCATGCATGCCTTTAGCGCCGATGGCAGCATCAAAAATGGCTTCCCTGTTCCCGGGCAAAACTACAGTTTTTCGTACCAGTCGCCATTGCTTGTTGACCTTGAAGGCGACGGACAGCTGAGCATCGTGGGTGCTGCCCATGGCGATGCACCCCAGTATTATGTGCGCAACAGCAACGGAACATACCGCGAAGGTTGGCCGGTGGCTGTGCCCGACAACAGCTGGACCTATGCGCCACCAACAGTGGTGGACAGGAGTGGCAACAACGCATTCGAAATTTTTGTGGGGAGACCTGTGGGCGAAGATGTTGCACCCATGCTTTTTGGTTTTCATCCTGATGGAAGCCAGATCAGCAACTTCCCGATTGAAAAAGCGGGAGGCCTCGAAAGCTTTGTCAGCGTGGCCGACATCACTGGCGATGGCTTGCACGACCTGCTCTTTGGCAGCAACCTGATGGTGGAAGGTCAGGGATTTATCCATGCATACAAAACCGATGGCTCGGGCGAAATTGAAGGCTTTCCGCTCCGTCCGACAGGCTTCACCTTTATGAACGGCCCCAGCCTGGGCGATGTGAATGGTGATGGCTTGCTCGATCTGGTGGCTTTTTCTTACGAACTCACCTTCACCCCCGCCGACTCGGCCTATGTGAATGTTTATGAACTCAACATTCCTGTTGAAGAAGCAGACGTCCTTTTTGGAACTTACAAAGGCTCAAACGACCGCGCGGGTTTCGTGGGTCGAAAATTACCCGCCGGTACACCCCTGCCCTTTGCCGAAAACTGGAATAGCGGTAGCTTCAGCACCAATGGCTGGACCTTCGAACCCGCCCAGGGAAACTGGAACATCAGCAGCACCGGCAACCCTGAACCGTCTGCCAGCTTCGGTTCGCAACCCACCCTCACAGACTATAACCGTTCTGTTTTCAGCCCTGTGATCGATGCCACCCAAATCACCCATCCTGTGAAACTGGCATTTGATCTCCAGCTTGATGATGATTCAAATTCCCATACTGAATTCCTTAAGGTTTATGTTTGGGATGGAAATGAATGGGCACTGATTGGTAACTTTGTGAATAATGGAGATATTGAATGGACAACAGAAATATACAACATCACCGAGCTTGTTCAGGGCAAGTTGTTCAGAATCAGATTTGAAGCCACAGGCGAAAACACTTCCAACATTGAAGCATGGCATATTGACAACATTCTGGTCACTGAGCTCAATCAGACAGGTAATCCCGAGATTACGCTAAATCTGTCAGACTTGTTTTTCCTTGTGCCGAGTTTTACTTCCGACCCCATCAGCGCACCATTTGTCATTACCAACTCAGGCAGTGCCCCTCTGGAATGGTCAGCCGTTGTCGAATCTCAGGAAGGATGGGCTCAAATTCAGAAAACAGCAACTGTGCAAACCGCATCGCCAGCAGGGATACTTGATTTTAGCCTTGCCGGAGGTACGGCAGGTGGTGCTCCTGTGTTGCAATACGGCGAGGTGGTTATCCTTCATTATGATGATGATAATTTTGATGCCATTGGATTGACAAATGGAGGAACATTCAGTGTAGCCGCTCGTTTTCCGGCAGATATGGTAATTCCATATGATGGCTATCTTCTTGAAGAGGTTGAATTATATATCAATGCACCAACGCTTGCTTCCAACCTTAGGATCTGGAATGCAGGTGACGACAATAGCCCCGGACAACTAATTCATGATCAATCATTTACGAGTTCAGGGGCAGGATGGAAGTACATTGCGCTCGATCAGCCGCTTTACCTCAACGGTAATGACATCTGGGTTGGTTATACGATGACGCATGCTGCCGGCAATTTTCCTGCTGGATGTGATGTTGGCCCTGCCAATCAAAATGGTGATTGGATTTCGACGGATGGTGCCGTTTGGGAACATTTGTCAACTTATGGATTAAACTATAACTGGAATGTCAGGGCGAAGATTCGTGATGATTCATGTCGTTGGTTAACATTAAGCAGTTATTCAGGCATCATCGCTCCGGGCCAAAGCCAGGAAATCATTGCCACTGCTGATCCGGCGCAAGCAATGATGCTATTATTTTATGCTGATATTCACATTTCAAGCAACGATCCTTTTCACCCATTGAAAATGATAAATGTTATTTTTGGGATTGGTTCCGACCTCAGAGAGAACCCGTTTCAAACTGTTAAGGTGTATCCGATTCCGGCCACCGGCTTCATCACCATTGAGCAGCCCGACTTGGAGCTCGAGCGAGTGCGTGTGTATCAGCCTACCGGACAACTTGTTAGCGAAGTGGTTGTCCGTGAAGAAATGCTCAAGACAATCGATCTGAGTCGCCTTGCCCCGGGATTGTATGCGTTGCAACTGATCGGAAAAAATGGAAAGGTGCACAGCCGTAACATCAGTCTGGTGAGGTAGCCCATCTGCATCGGATACACAGCAGCCCAATCAGGGAGTCAACGCACCTTTGCCAGACTGGTGCTTTCTGGCAATGATTCAACATTCGATCATCATTCACAAAAAAAAAGAGGCTGTCTCCTGAGAGACAGCCTCACACATTTGAACCAAAACAACATTGATTAGTCAGTGATGGTGGCCGCAGCACTGGTTGTTACAGTGCACTGGCACAGGCAGAAGCCTTGTCCGATTTCCCATGCCGAACCGGTGATGGCATCAAACATCTCCTGTGTGATGTATTGGGGCGTATAGGTGATGTTTCTGAAAACAAGGTGTGCATTGAATGCCCGCATATGGTTGCGCGAACCTTTGTGAAGCTGGTCGAATGCATACATCAGATCCTGATTGTCAACCCCATTTCCAGTATGTTGAATGATGTCGGCGATGTCGTAATCTTCGATGGTGGCACCCACGGTGAGGGCGTTTCCGATGCTTTGCACGCCAAAGGCTGTCAGGTCGTTATACAGCTGCTGGATGGCGGGATTGGTAAACACGCCCGGCTGGTGATCGGCTGCCGGATCGGGAAGGCCGTATTTGTCGAGCAGCACTTTCATGGCATAGGCATGCAGCGACTCGCTGTTGCTGATGAAGTTGAACACCGGCACAGGATACACTGCATACAGCGCCTGATACACATCGTGGGCCAGCAGCTCTTCTTCACGTACAAACGTGAGCGCCTGGGCTTCTTCGTCCGAAAGGGGTTCAGCCGGCAGACTGTTCAGGCAGTTGTAGGCGCATTGCATCAAAGTTTCAAGGCTTTCTTCGCTGAGCTCTGTGGCAAGCGCTTCATCCATCTCTGTAATGATGGCAGAGGTTTTGGTAATCACCGGCACTGTTGCGTTGGCCGGAACTTCAGAGGCATCTTTGCTGCAGCCTGTTGCTGCAATCATGGCTGCTACGAGCGTGACCATGATTAAAATCCGTTTTTTCATCTTGTGTAACGTTTAAATGTAACTTCATGTTAACGCAACAAAAGTAGAAGCACATTAACACCTGTGTGTTATGTTTTTCAGTCTTTGTTTTACAAGATTTATTTGCTCCATTGCATATGCCCCTGACACTTTATATGTTCCTGACAGAACAGGTTTTATTGAGGTCAAAAGCATCAGAATAGCATATTCATTTCAAAAAATTATTTGCTCAATAGCTGTGTCTGTAGGAAACAATTCCGCTTGGTTCACAACAGGCTTGTATGATACCATTGGGTGGAGTGCGGCCATGATCAGGAAAAAACCTATTTTTGAACAATAAACAAAACGTTCAACTGAAGCCTACAGCAATGAAGCACATATTACTTTTTGCAACGGCCCTGCTGGCCCTGCTGGGGAATGCCAGCGCACAAAACTGCAAACCATTCAATTACAGCATGTACGACAGCTGGCGCGAACTTTCGGCCGTGACAGTTTCCAACAACGGCGCATATGTGTTTTGGGAATGGAATCCCCAAAAAGGCGACGGCAGCCTCATCCTCTTTCACACCACCACACGCCACTACGACACCTTGCCAAGGGCTGCGGCGGCGGCCTTTTTCCCCAATGGCAGCGGCCTGGTGTTCAGGATCAAACCCCCGCTCGACAGCCTGCGAAAACAACAACTGGCCGGCATCAAAAAAGAAAAACAGCTCAAAGATTCGCTGGGTGTTTGGTTTTTCGATCGCGACACCATCCTGCGCTTCCCACAGGTGAAAAGTTATCAAATTGCCAAAGAACAGGGCAGCCTGCTGGCCTTGCTGCACGAACCCGGCTGGAAAATGCCCAAAAAAGACAGCACAGAAGCCGATAGCCTGAAACCCAAAAAGTCGGCGGGAAAAGAAAAAGGTAAAAAAGAGCCGAAAACTGCCATCATGCAGCTGATCAACCTCAGCAACGCCATGGTGCAGCATTTTGAAAATGTGGCCGAGGCCAGCATTTCCGAAACCATGGATGCGCTGGCTTTTGTGGTGCAACGAACCGACTCGCTCGATTCCTGCTTTGTGTACCGCTATCATCCTCAGGCTGATACGCAATTAATTTTCCATGCACCAGGTCAGGTCATACAAACGAACTTCGATCAAACCGGCAGGCAACTGGCTTTTCTTTACAGCGCCGACACGGCCAAACGCAAACTGTATCAGCTGGGTTATGCGGCACAAAAAGACCAGCGCGCCCGCATCGTCATCGACACCCTCTCGCCATGGCTTCCTGCCGGCTGGCATTGCAGCGAACACGAACAGCCTTCGTTTTCAGAAGACGGAACCGCCCTGTATCTGGGCATTGCACCCAAACCTGAAACCCGTGTGAAAGATACCCTCACCGAGGATGAAAAAGTGAGCCTCGACATCTGGCACTGGCGCGACGGACGCCTGCAAACACAGCAGCTCAAGGAAAAAGAAAACGACCTTAAAAAACGCTTTCTGGCAGTTTGGTATCCACGCACAAACAGCTTCGTCCAGCTGGCCGACAGCGCGGTTGATGAGGTGCGGCCCGACAAAAAACTGCACCGCCGGCTCCTGCTCGCCAGCGACGACAAGCGCTGGGAGCTGTTGCGCACCCGCGAACAAAAACGCTATGTGGATGTGTATGTGGTGGACCGCATCACTGGCAGTCGGCAATTGCTGCTCGAAAAGCATCATGGATTTTATACCCTCTCGCCCGAAGCCACCCACCTGTTGTATTATCAGCCGGCCGACAGCAACTGGTACAGCCTCAGCCTTTCAACGCTCAACGCCACAGCACTCACCAAAACCATCAACGATGTTTTCTACGATGTGGAAAACGACCTGCCCATGGTGGCTTCCGCCTATGGCTTCGCTGGTTGGCTGGATGCCTCAAATGCTGTGGTTTACAGTAAAAACCACCTGTGGGCGCTCAACCTCACCGGTAAGATTGCACCACGCCGCCTCACATCACCTGCCAACAACGATCAGGTGAGCTTCAGGTGGCTGCAACTCGACAAAGAGGCTTTCTATCTTCCCGATACACTTTTCCTGTCGGCTTTCGACGAACAAACAAAAAGCGCGGGTTTTGCCCGTTTGTCTCTGCAAAACAATGCGATTCAATTTCTTACAGCTTCCGATGCATGGTATTCATCCCTCATCAAAGCTAAAAATGCTCCCATCTTTGTGTTCAGAAAAGAAAACCATGCCGTTTTTCCTGACCTGTATGTGACCACGGAGGGCTTCAATACGGTGGGCCGCATCAGTGATGCCAATCCACAGCAAAAAAATTATTGCTCCGGCACGGTGAAGCTGGTTTCGTGGCGGTCGTTTGCCGGTGATTCGCTGCAGGGCCTGCTTTATTATCCGGCTGGCTTTTCAGCCGACAGCAGCTATCCGATGATTACCTATTTCTATGAGACCCACAGCGACAACCTGATGCGTTATTTTGGACCGCGGCCTTCGCGCAGCACCATCAACATCAGCGAATACACCTCGCGGGGCTATTTTGTGTTTACACCCGACATCCGCTACCGCGAGGGACAACCCGGTCAAAGCGCCTACGACGCCATTGTGAGCGGCGTGCAGAGCATGCTG
Source organism: uncultured Lentimicrobiaceae bacterium (assembly GCA_964492695.1). Classification (GTDB taxonomy): domain Bacteria; phylum Bacteroidota; class Bacteroidia; order Bacteroidales; family F082; genus JALNZU01. The sequence goes on along the minus strand of CAZBMR010000025.1, from coordinate 12,586 downwards.
GAGCGCGAGCGTGCCATCAATCCGCTCAAACTGGGATTGCAGGGCCAAAGCTGGGGAGGCTATCAAACCGCCTGGCTGGTGACGCGCACAGGCATGTTTCGCGCAGCCATGGCAGGCGCACCCGTGAGCAATATGACGAGTGCCTACGGCGGCATACGCTGGGAAAGCGGCGTCAGCCGTACGTTTCAGTATGAGGAAGGTCAAAGCCGCATCGGTGCCAGCCTGTGGGAAAACCTGCCTGCCTACATCGAAAACTCTCCCTTGTTCTACGCCGACAAGGTGACAACGCCCCTGCTCATCATGTCGAACGATGCCGATGGGGCTGTGCCATGGTATCAGGGCATCGAATTTTTCAATGCCCTGCGCCGGCTCGAAAAACCGGTATGGATGCTGGTTTACAACAACGCGCCGCACAACCTCAGCCGCAGGGCCGATGCCATGGACCTGACGCGCAGGCTGCAGCAGTTTTTCGATCACTACCTCAAAGATGCACCCGCCCCCATGTGGATGACGAAAGGCCTGCCCGCAGTGAAAAAAGGCAAAACCATGGGATTTGAAATAAACTAAAGTGTTGATTTGCTGCGTCAGGTGAAAGACTACTCACTTCCATTGCAGCTCCACCGGCGGATAGGCCCTGGCCGCTGCCACAGGATATCGATGATCGTCGATGATGTCCCAAAAGTGTTCTGATCCGGGGGCTTTCGACTTGTTGGTGAGCACAATGAGCGTTTTGTGCTGGCCCAGATCGCGCAAAAAGAACGAACGGTAGCCTTTCCACCAGCCATAATGATACACGGCACTGTCGCTCTCGGCATGGATACGCCATCCAAAACCATAGTTATCTTTGGTTTTGCGCTTGTTGGGGCTGCCGGGCGAATAGGCTTCCACGAGTGTCTGTTTTTTCAGCAGCACCTCATGGTTCAGGGCAATGTCAAAATGATACAGGTCGAAGGTGGTCGAAAACATGCCTTTGTCGCCCATTACACCGTTCAGGTAGTCGTTGGGCACTTTGATGAGCCGGCGCCCACGCTGATCATAGCCCGGAATGCCCTCGCTGCGGTAGCCCGAAAGCACGCTGTCGGCCGGCAGATGGTAGATAAAAGAGCTTTTCATTCCGGCAGGTTTAAACACGTTCTTTTGCATAAACTCATAAAAAGGCATTTTGCTCACACGCTCCACCACCGACGCCAAAAGGGCATAATTGGTGTTGCAGTAATGAAATCCCCCGTCAGGCTTGAAGTACACCTCGGGCTTATGCTGAATGAAAAGCTGTATCATCGCCTGATTGGTCAGCGGCTTGTTTTTGTCGGGCCACTGGGCATCGGCCAAATGCTCGTAGCGTGGCACTCCCGAACGGTGCGTCATCAGGTGCCGCAAGGTCATGCCCTCGTAGGGCCACTCAGCAATATAGGTGCGTACATCCTTGTCTATGTCGAGCTTGCCACGCTCCCACAATATCATCACAGCCGTGGCAGTGAACATCTTCGATACCGACGCCAGCTCAAACTGCCCCTCGTTGGTCAATGCCTGCTGCCGCTTCACGGGGTCGGCATATCCGAAAGCCTTTTGATACACAATGCGTTCGTTCTCAGCATAGAGCACCGTTCCATTAAACGCCGTCAATTTGTGAAGGTGTTCAAATACGCTGTCAATCTTCGCGGCTTTCAGCTTGAGGTTTTTTTCGGGCAAAAACTTGTAGATTTTCGATGCCGGCATCACATGCAGGCGGGCTACCTGCTCAAAAAGATCGGTTTCCTTTTTTTCGCCTCCGCAACCGGCTGAAAACAAAATAACTATAAGGAAAATGAGATATATGTGGTTTTTACGCATGCTTTTTCAAACAAAAGCGCAAAAATAGGGCTTTCGACTGAGCGCATAGCCCCTCTGCTGAAAAAAGTAGCACGTTCCTTTTTCAGGATTCACCCCTCGTCCAGACAGCTGCATACAATGCTGCTATTCAGCGGTTTGAATCAGCTGAAAAACGCCTCCATAAAGAAACTTAGCTTTTGGTTCAGGTGCCGTTGAAAATACTACCTGCGTGAGATCGCCCATGGTTTCACCGGGTTTAACCTCCACACGCCGAAAGCGCGATTCGGTTGCGTTGGCGTCCATTTGTTGCAATACATAAAACTTGTCATCGGCTTCGGCTACAGCCGCGGCCGGCAAACAGCGCACCCGATTCTGGCCCGTGGCCACGGTGGCCTGCACAAACATGCCCGGCTGCAAGGCCTGTGGAAATGGCGCTGAAACACTCGCCAACACCTCGGTGATGCGTTTCTCCATATCCATACCCGGACTAATTTGCCGGATAAACCCCCGAACAAGCTCCTGCTCCTGGTAGGGCATTGCAAAGTGAAGCGATTGCCCGATGGCCAGCATCGGAAGGTCCTTTTCAAATACCTGCAGGCGAAGCTGCAAAACGCTCTTATCAATCACTTCTATGGCATTCATCTGTGGCTCAAGCCATTGTCCGTTGACGATGCTGATCTCTGATACCTGTCCGCCAATGGGGCTGCGTATGCCAATGCGTGCACGAATGGTCTCAGCAGTCAACTTTGCCTCATCAATGAACAGCAAGTCAAGCTTTGACTTAAGGGCACTCAGCGCAACAACTGCTGCCTGATACTGGGTGGTGATCGTTTGCAGGTCCTTTTGTGAAGCAATGTTTTCCTTTGCCAGCAGGCTTTGGCGCTCCAGCTCCTTTTTCAACAGCTCCGCCTGATCGGCTGCAGCCAGGTAATCTTGCTGCAATGTCACGAATTCGGGGTTCTCAACATCAAACAACACCGCTCCCCGCTGCACAGTCTGTCCTGTTTGCACCCTGATGCCCACCACCTTGCCGGCAAAATAGGTGCCTGTGAGGCTGCGATTTTCCGGAGGCACTTCCAGATAGCCGCTGAGGGTGATGGTTTGCGCAAACACCGTGTCGATGAGTGGCCCGGTGATGAGCCCCGCCGCCTGCATTTGCGTTGAGGTCAACACAATGGCATCGTCTGTGGTGGCTGCTGCAGCATCTTCGGGCTGCTGAACGCTACGCTCGGAGCACGACAGCATCAACAGGCTCAGCATAAAAAACAGGACGAGACGGCTCTTGAAACGGATGTAAAGTGGATTCGTTATCATAGGGTTTTCTATTATTCTTCGATGATAAAGTATTTTATTTCAATCATTTGCACATTGTAGTCGTGAATAGCCATCAGAAAATCGTTCCTTGCTTCAATCACCTGATCCATCAGCAGCAGGTATTGAAGCGTGTTGATGGAGGCGGTTTCATGCGATCGTTGGGCAGCCCTTTGCAGTGCTTCATTGCGGGGATTGGCCGTTGTTTGATAAAATCGCAGGTTTTCGGCCAACGCTTGCAGCTTCAGTCGCTTGCGTCGGATTTGGTCATCGCGGCCTTGTCTGGATGCCAGGTTTTGTGCTGCAACAGCTTCAGCATGGAGTTTGGCAGCCTTTGCTGCGGCAATTTTTGGCGGAAACCACAGCGGAATGGCAAGGCCGAGTTGAAAACCACTGTATTGTTTGGACGCCGTCCCCCGATTGTTGCCCAGAAAATACTCCAGCTGCAGGTCGGGCCATTGCTGAAAGCGTTCCATACGAAGCTGTTGCCTGGCTGCTTCGTTGCTTGTTTCAAACATGCGGCCGGTCAAACTGTCGCCCAGGCAAAGGCTGTCGTGCCGGAGCGGGACATATGACGGCAATGCAGGCAACAGCAATTCTTGCACATTCATCAGGGTTTTCAGATGGTTGGCAGCGGCATCCACCGCCTTGCGGGTTTCCAGAAGTCTGATCTGCACACTGTGTGCCCTGCTGGTGGCGGCCAGAAAATCGAGCTCATTGGTGGCTCCTGATGCATAACTTTTTTCGGAGGCGGCCACAAATCGCTGCAGGGTGGTGTCGAGCAACATCCAGTTTTTGAGCAGTGCACCCTGGAAAATCAGGTCTTCCCATGCCAGCTCTACATCACGGATGAGCTTCATTTTCAATCCTTCATATTCAAGCGTGGCGAGCCGTCCCTGTTGCTCAAACAACTGCTTGCGGGCCACATACCATCCCGGAAAACTGAACTGCTGCTGCAGGCCCCACACATGGAGGGGTTGCCCGTTTTCGGCAATATTGTTCTGATCGAAATTATAATAGACAACTGTTTTGTCGGGATCAAAGGCTGTTTTGCCCAATTGTCTGGCTTGTTCGGCTTGCAACGCTGCGGCCCTGAGGCCGGGATTGTTGCGCACTGCTGTTTCGATGGCGGTTTCGCGGCTCAGCTCCTGTGCCGAAAGAGGTCTCAGGGGAAGGAGGAACAGCAGCAGCAGCACGCTCATGCTGGCAAGCGGCGGGATGCGCATCTTTCGCTTTTTATCCTCCTTCGATTCAAAAAGGCAATACATCACCGGCAGCACAATCATCGTGAGCAAGGTTGCCGTGATGAGGCCTCCCACCACCACGGTAGCCAGTGGCCGCTGCACTTCGGCTCCGGCTGATGTGCTGATGGCCATGGGCAGGAAGCCAAGTGCTGCTGCCGATGCCGTGAGCAGCACCGGTCGAAGCCTTTCGCGCGTGCCGCGGATGATGCGTTGGCTCAGGTCGTCGATTCCTTGTTTTTTCAATTCCTTGAAATGCTCGATGAGCACGATGCCGTTGAGCACGGCGATGCCGAAGAGGGCGATGAAACCCACCCCTGCCGAAATGCTGAAAGGCATGCCCCTGATCCACAGCAGCAGCACCCCGCCAACAGCCGAAAGTGGAATGGCCGAATAAACCATCAGGGCTTCTCTGAACGATCCGAAAGCGAGGTGAAGCAGGGTGAAAATGAGCACCAGGGCGATGGGCACGGCAATCATCAGGCGCTTGCGTGCACTGCGCAGGTTTTCGAACTGACCACCATAATCAATGGTGTAGCCTTCGGGCAGGTTCACCTTCTGCGCGATAAGCTGTCTGATGTCGTTCACCACCGACTCGAGGTCGCGGCCACGGACGTTTACGCCAACCACCACCCGCCTGTGGGTGTTGTCGCGGCTGATCTTGGCCGGCCCTTTGGTAAGTTGCACATCGGCCACTTCCGACACAGGTATCTGCCCGCCTCCGGCCAGGGGTATCTGGGCTTGACGAAGCTTTTCAATATCATTGCGGCTGGCCTTGTTGTATCGCACCACCAGATCAAAACGGCGTTCTCCTTCAAAAATTTCACCTGATTTCAATCCGGCAAAACCCATCGAAATCACCCTGTTCACATCTTCCACGCTCAGGCCATAAAGCGCCAGCCGGGCACGGTCGTAGGTGATGGTCATCTCGGGCAGACCAGCCGTTTTTTCAACAATAATGTCGCTTGCGCCTTCCACGCCTTCGATGGCCGATTTGATGCGCTGGGCCAATTTGTTGAGCAGGTCGAGGTCTTCGCCAAACACCTTGATAGCCACATCGGCGCGTGTGCCGGTAATGAGCTCGTTGAAGCGCATCTCGATGGGCTGCGTAAACTCGTAGTCGATGCCGGGAATCACCAGCAGGGCCTCCTTGAATTTGTCGGCCAGCTCGTCCTTGCTTTTGGCCGTAACCCACGTCCTGGGAGGCTTCAGCGTGATGATGATGTCGCTTTCTTCCATCGACATGGGATCGGTGGGCACCTCGGCTGCCCCAATGCGGCTCACCACCTGATCCACCTCAGGAAAGCTTTTCAAAATCGTTTCGATGCGGGTGGTCAGTGCAATGGTTTCGCTGAGTGAGGTGCCCGACTTGAAGACCGGTTGAATCACAAAATCGCCTTCGTCGAGTGTGGGCACAAATTCGCCTCCCATGCGGGAGAAAATGAACAGGCTGCCTCCCAACAGCATCAGGGCCATCACCACCACAGCTGTTTTGTGGCGCAATGCCCACGAAACACTGGGTTCGTAGGCCCGATTCAAAAAAGTGAGCAGCCGGTCTGAGAGGGTACGCTTTTCAGAAGCCGGCCGCAGAAACATGGACGACACCACCGGCACATAGGTGAAGCCCAAAATCATGGTGCCGAGCAAGGCAAAGGTAAACACCTGTGCCATGGGCCTGAACATCTTGCCTTCGATGCCGGTGAGCGACAAAATCGGAATGAAAACGATGATGATGATCAACTGTCCAAACACAGCCGATCGGGTGAGTTTGCGCGTGCCCTTCAATGTGATCTTATCCGTCATGGCCTGCCGTTCTGCAAGCGGTAGCATGCGCAGCTCAGCACGGTTGCGTGTGATTTGAAAGGCGATGTATTCCACAATGATCACCGCACCATCAATGATAATTCCGAAGTCGATGGCGCCCAGGCTCATGAGGTTGGCATCCACGCCAAAAATATACATCAGCGAGAGGGCAAACAACAGGCTGAGGGGTATCACCGAGGCAATCACCAGCCCCGAGCGCAGGTTTCCAAGCAGAAGCACCACCACGAAAATGACAATGAGACAACCCAAAATGAGGTTTTCCGCAATGGTAAAAGTGGTTTTTTTGATCAGCGCACTGCGCTCCAAAAATCCATTGATGCGGATGCCCGGGGGCAGACCCGATGAGATTTCCTCCACACGCTGTTTCACATCATTGATCACCTTGCTGGAGTTTGCTCCTTTGAGCATCATCACCTGCCCAAGCACTTTTTCTCCCTCGCCGTTGGCGGTGATGGCCCCAAAACGGGTGGCGCTGCCAATGGCCACTTCAGCCACATCGGCAATGCGGATGATATGTCCGTCGCGTTGTTTCACAGCCACTTGCTGCAATTCTTCCACCGTACCGATGAGCCCCTCGCTGCGAATAAAGAAACTCTGATTCGATTTTTCGATGTAGCCACCACCCACAATGCTGTTGTTGCGCTCGAGGGCCGTAAACACCTCTTCGATGGATACATTCATGGCTTTGAGTCTGCTGGGATCAATCGCCACTTCATACTGTTTCAGATAGCCCCCCCAGGTGTTCACCTCCACCACACCGGCAATGCCCGAAAGCTGGCGCCGCACCTGCCAATCCTGTATCGTTCGCAGGTCGGTGGTGGAGTAGCGGTCTTTGTAGGCCGGATCAACTTCGAGCACATATTGGTAGATTTCGCCCAGGCCAGTGGAGATGGGACCCATGAAAGGCGTGCCAAAGCCTTGCGGGATGTTTTCCATGGCCGTCTGCAGCTTCTCGGCGATGAGCTGTCGCGGCAGATAAGTGCCAATTTTGTCTTCAAACACGAGTGTCACCACCGAGAGGCCAAACTTCGACACCGACCTGATTTCCACCAGCCCGGGCAGGTTGGCCATTTCAAGCTCCACCGGATAGGTGAGAAACCGCTCCACATCGAGCGTGCTCAGGTTGCGCGAGGTGGTGATCACCTGCACCTGGTTGTTGGTCACGTCAGGCACTGCGCCAATGGGAATGTTTAAGAGGGCAAACAACCCAAAACCCGCCATGGTGGCGGTGGCAAGCAGCACAATCAGCTTGTTTTGAAGGCTCGATTCAATCAGTTTGTTAATCATTGCGTTTTGTTTCGGTCGTGAATGCTTTGTTTTAGAAAGTTTCGTTGCATCGCTTGTAATCTGTCAGTCATCGTTTTGTTCCTGCCTGATTTTCTCATGATCATCCTGATGGCGGTCAACGGGCAGGTTGCGTGCCAGAACGAAAAGCGATAATGCAAGTGCAAACCATCCCACAGCCAGGATTTTTTGATAAACATTGATGGAAGCAGGAGTGGCGTTCACAGTTTTTCGCCCTGTAAATATACTAAAAAAAGCACTGTTTTTTTGATGCAACAACAGGTCTGCCATCAGACCGGTGAGGTGAAGGATTACCAACAACAGAAAAAGATTGGCCATCACTTCATGCAATTCTTCTGTAAAATCCTTGTTAAACGGCATGATTTGCAGGTCTGATTGATACAGCATATACCCCGACAGGGCTGTTGCCACACCCACCACCATGATACCAAGCATAACCATCGAAGCCAGTGGGTTGTGACCAACAAATGAGGCGTTTTTAACGGAGCGTACGAACTGGCTGATTTTAGAAAATGAGAGGGGAAAATCTTTGAAGCGCGAATAGCGCGGACCGGCGAACCCCCACACAATCCTGCCTGCCAGAAGACCTCCTGCAAATGCACCAAAGGCAAAATGAAAAGACAGCAGATCGTCAAAATCGCTCAAGGTATAGGCTGAAGCGAAACTCACAGCCAAAAGCCAGTGAAATAATCTTGTAGGAATACCCCATACCAGGGTGCTAAGGTTTTTTTGTGTCATGATTTTTGTTTTGGAAATTCGAGTTGTACATGCGTACCCTCGTTGATACGGCTTTGCACAGAGAGTTTGATGCCTGCTATTTTACATGCTTTGGCAACGATGGAAAGTCCTATACCCGAGCCCTTTTCGCGGTGGATGGCTTCGGAGCTGCCCCGGTAAAAGGGCAGGAATATTTTATTCAGCTCATCAGCTGCAATGCCAATGCCTTTATCATGCAGTTGAAGCACCACCGCTTCATCTGTGTCAATACATACAATTTCTATTTGGCTGCCCCTGTTTGAATATTTAATGGCATTCGAGAGCAGGTTTTCCAAAATGAGGTCGAAGATAAAAGGGTCGGTGATCACCGTAACGTCCTGCTGAGGCTCAAAAGCCAGGCTGATGTTTTTGTTTTCGATTTTGCGTGCCGCCCGCTGAATCACAATGTCGATGGCTTCCACGGCCGAAAAGCTGCTCACGCGCATCTCTGCGGCGTTGCTGTCAACACGTGCCATCACCAGCAATTTGTCAACGATGTGGTTAAGGCGGTCAATCTCTGCAAGGCTTTCGTGGATGCCGGCCACATAGTCGCTGTTGCTTCTGGGTTTTCTGACGAGCACACCAAGGCTGCCTTTGAGGACAGCAAGCGGGGTCTTGAGCTGATGGGCTGCATCGGCAGTGAATTGTTTTTCGCGCTGCAGGCTTTCGTCAATACGTTCGAGCAAGGCATTGATGGCCACAGCCAGCTCGTGCAGTTCGTCGCGGGTGGCCGGCACGGGAATCCTGTCGGCAAGGTTATCGGAGTTGATGTGTCGTGCTTTCTCGATAATCACCTTAACCGGCCGGATGCTCTTGCTTGCCAGGTAGCGTGCGGTGAAAAACAGCACCAACAAGGCAAAGAGAAAAGTGAGAAAGAGAATGTTTCGCAAGGTTTTGAGCACCAGCAGATAACCATCAATCGGGATGGCAGTGGAAATGTAGCCGACCACCGCTTCGCCTCGCACCACAGGGATTTTTAGCATCCGGATAGGCTTGTTTCGCAGAAAAGTGTCGAAATGTTCTCCGGGAAGGATATGGGGATGAAAGCCAAGGCTGTCCACTTTCAGGTTGGGCGACTTATCCATGGTTTGCCCGTGAGCATCAAAGAGTTCGATAAAAACCGGATTCACTTCCACCTCGCGGTGTTCGCGCTCTTCCCATTCGATCTTGTTGATAAACGACACCTTCCCGTTTTTTACCTGCACTTCCCAGGCATGTTTTTTGGCAACAGTGTGCAGGGTATTGTCGAGGTTGGCATACACGGTCATGCGCACCACCAGGTAGATGAGCATAAAGGCCAGCGCAAGCAGTGCTGCCGTAGCGGTAAGGTAGCTCAGCGCGATGCGGTTGTGGTAGGCATTTCTTTTCATGATTCCCTGGCAATGAAACCCACCCCGCGGATGGTGTGAATAAGGTCGTCCTGCCGGTTCAGACCCAGCTTTTTACGCAGGCTGTTCATAAAGACATCGATCACCGAAGTGTTGTAATCAAAATGAATATCCCATACCTTTTCGATGATTTCGCGGCGGGTGCACACCTTGCCTTTGTTGGCAATGAGGTATTCGAGCAAATCGTATTCTTTATGTGTCAATACCACTTCGTTGCTGCCCCTGAACACCTGTCGGGTTGTGGCATCGAGGCGGATATCGGCCAGGCTGAAACTGACTGGCTCACGAAGGACGGGCCGGAGCTGCACCTTGATGCGCTCAAGCAATTCTTCGAAATGGAAAGGTTTTTTGATGAAGTCGTTGGCACCTGATTGCAGACCGGCAATGGTGTCGTGCAAGGTGTCGCGGGCCGTGAGAAAGATCACGGGAGTGAGGCTGTTCTGCAGTCGAAAACGCCGGCACACCTCGATGCCGGGCATCGATGGCAACATCCAGTCGAGCAACACCAGATCGGCAGCTTCTTCGAGCATGAGCTGCAATCCTTTCTCACCGTCAGTGCAGGCTTTCACTTCAAAGCCTTCCTCTTCAAGGCCTTGCCTGAGAAAGGAAATGATGCCGGGTTCGTCTTCTATGATCAGGATTTTCATGCTGCAAAAGTAGGAGAAGGGCTGTAGAAGCTGATTTTTTTCGTCTTAAGATTGGCTTAAAGAACTTATGAAAGCTTTTTAAAACCTTTGTGTCAGTCCGAGGTAGATGCGGTGGGTGTTGGATGCCTTTTCGATGGTATGCTCTGTATTCAGACTGATATAAAACTTGCGCTTCAGGCGGTAGTTCAGCCCCAATTCGCCCAGATGTTGCGTTTGGGTGAATTCGCCACTCAGGTAGGCATATTGAATGTATCTGTAGCCTGCACTCAGGTTCATGCGGGCATCGAACAGGTCTTTTGCCAGACTCAGACTATAGATATCTCCATCGAGCCAGGGCGTTGCGATGCGGGTGTACGACAGCAAGGCTGAGGCCTCAAGCCTGGGAATCATGCTGATCTGGGTATAGGCATGTAGGTTGCCCGAGGCCCGGGCATCAAGGGCATTGCTTCTGTAACCTGCCCTGAAACCAAAAGCCCATTTTCGAAATGGCCGGTAGTCAGCATGAAAATTCACGCCTTGCGTGGAGGCTTGTTCAAGCAGTTGTTCTACAATGGTTTTATATGTTTCGTAATAGATGATGGGCTGCCGGTTGCTGTACGACAACGAAAGCGAGAGCTTCGGAATGGGCCGGTAGCGCAACGAGGCAAATGCATTGGAAAGCTGAAACTGGCTTTGGCTAACGTCATTCACTTTCTTGTAAAGATCAATTTCGACTGAGCCGAAAAAGTAAAGTTTTGGCAACAGGCTGTTGGCATGTTGAAGATAAACATAGCGTCTGTCGGTGTTTCCTTTGTTGGTTTGTTCCACAAAAGCTGCCGTGCTTTGCACAGTGCCCCTGTTTGTTTTGGTGGCGTGCGAGAGGTAGGCGCCGGCTTGCAGCAATCCAGTGTTGAGGCTGAAGTTTTGCTGATCAGGACGCGAACCGGCCAGCAAGCCAAGGGTAAAATGCCTGTGGGTGAAGGCATACTGCAAACCATCGTTCACACCCATCTGGGCCAGCTGCGGGTTGATTTTTCGCCCAAAAGAAACCTGATGGGCCTTGTTGATCTGATATTGAAGGGCCAGCGCGTAAATCTTCAATCCGTTGAAAACGTCCTCACGGATATCGTCCCACTGATGATCACGGTGGCTGAAAGTGACGTAAGTCTCGGCCGAAAGGCCGGTTCCGCCAATACGTTCCGCCCTGAAAGCCAGGGTGTAGCGCATGCGCTGCGACACCGTCGGATCGCCCGAACGGATGCCGGTGTACGACGACAAGGCAAGCCTTCCGCGGATGGTGCCTGCTTGTTTACCGCTTCCAGCCACCAGACTGTCTGGTTCAGCTGCGGTGACGATATTTTGCTGCAGGCTGTCGGGAACAGGGAGCTTATCATTTTCGGGAACATCAGCCACATCTGGTGCTGAAAAATGAAGCATGCGGTCGCCTTTTTGCGGCTGGCTGTTGCCCAAACGGGTGCAAACGACTGAAACGGACGATTTGTTGACTACAAGCAATGCCGGCAGAAAAACTTGCGCATCTGAAACAGCAAAAAGGGTATCGCCGGCGCGGATGTTGCCGGTGCTTTGGAACCTTACATAAACCTGGTTTGTTGATGTATAGCTTACCGTTCCCTCTGATTGCTGCGCCTGCAGCAGGAGTGTCAGAAGTATCCCGCAAAGGGTTAAAAACCAGTGGCGTATTGTGTTCATGGCAGCGCTATTTGATGTCTCTCATGAGCTGATGTTGCATCACCTTGTCTCCTTCACCATTGGGATGGCATTCGAGGCAGGCATTGGAGTTCCACACATAACCGGGCACATCATCATGCTCATCAGCCATATCAGCCTGGTTGTGCTCGTGGCAGTCGATGCAGCTGAAAACAGCATAATTGGTAGGGTTGGTATGGCAATCTGAACACAGCGTCCACTCTCGCTGATGCTCGCCCGAATAAATGGGGAAATACTGGGCATCGTGGTTGAAGGTAGATGGCTCCCAGGCTGTTTCGGTATGACAGCTGAGGCAGTCGGTCGGAAACTGCGCACTGGCGTGGGGCGGATTGGTAGTTTGGTTGTAATCCTGCTCGTGGCAGCCAAAGCAGCTGTTGGGGGTGTTGGTATAATTGCCGTTGTGGCAGGCTGCACAATCAGTGGCAATCGAAAGATGTGCACCTTGCAGGATGTAATAATTGTTGTGAATCGGAAAAGTGGCCGGCTGCCAGTTGGGCTGGGTGTTGTGACAATCCGCACAGGCGGTCGGGATATTCAGACTCTGGTGGTTGGGATTTACTGACTGGTTGTAATCCTGCTGATGGCAATCCTGACAGTT
>CAZBMR010000024.1:25163-47734 GCA_964492695.1 uncultured Lentimicrobiaceae bacterium | reverse complement strand
TGGGAGTGCAAAAGTACAACCTTTTTTTATTCCTCCAAATGTTTTTTGAGAAAAATTTTATAAATATTTTCAAATTATTGAAATAGAATCAGATATAAATAAAAAAAAATCGGTCTTTATTTTAAAAATACGCTCTGGTCCTACTCAAAAACGCCTAAACGACGAATTTTGTCCTCCAGGAACAATTTATTCCTTGGCTTTTAAACGTTTTCATACTGCTTAAATTTCCGCTTATCCCACATTTACTCAAAAGCTACATGCGTTCCTGAAACCCAAGATTTTGTAATAGCCGTGCCACATAAGATCATACAACCGAAAAAACCTTCTCTAATTGCACAGGTAATGATAGCGCCTTTTTTGATGTACCGGTTTTGCTTCATCAATGAATGCAGTTGATTCAATGTTAATATATTAGCGCGTAATTTAGAATAAATAACAAACATTCTGGCCGGAAAAATTACTTCTTTCATCAAGTTGCGAATGCGGCTAACAATGTTTCGATTCGACACGATAAAAAAATCCGGTTAAGCATTGCCCAACCGGATTTCGATGCGAGTTATTTCAAATTATCTTGCGTATTTGAAATCTTTTCCAAGGTATTTTGCTGTTGAGCCCAGAATCTCCTCGATGCGAATCAACTGATTGTATTTGGCAATCCTGTCGGTTCTGCTGGCGGAGCCGGTTTTGATCAATCCGGTATTCAAAGCTACTGCAAGGTCGGCAATGGTGGTATCTTCGGTTTCTCCCGAACGATGGCTCATCACGGCTGTGTAGGCATTGCGGTAGGCCATGTTTACAGCAGCAATGGTTTCGGTGAGCGATCCAATCTGGTTTACCTTCACGAGGATGGAATTGGCAATGCCTTTTTCAATTCCCATGCTCAGTCGGTTGACATTGGTCACGAACAAATCGTCGCCTACCAGCTGAATTTTGTTGCCCATGGTTTCGGTCATCAGTTTCCAGCCGGCCCAATCATCCTCAGCCATCCCGTCTTCAATCGAAATGATGGGGTATTTTTTCACCCAGTCGTTCCAATAGTCAACCATTTGGGCTGGCGTGAGCTTATCACCAGTAGATTTATGCAGGTGATACACGTTTTCTTCGGGCAAATAATATTCTGACGAAGCGGGGTCGAGCGAGATAAAAACATCAACACCTGGCTTGTAGCCGGCTTTTTCGATGGCTTCAAGGATCACCTTTACGGCTTCTTCATTTGATTTAAGGTTAGGTGCAAAGCCACCTTCATCTCCTACATTGGTTGAATATCCAGCTTTTTTGAGCACAGATTTCAGGTTGTGAAACACCTCAGCACCCATACGAATGGCCTGGGCGAAGTTTTCGGCACCGACGGGCATGATCATAAATTCCTGAAAGTCGATGCTATTGTCGGCGTGCGAGCCACCATTGATGATGTTCATCATGGGGATGGGCAGGGTGTTGGCACCAACGCCTCCCACATAGCGGAACAATGGCTGGTTGGTTTCCTGAGCAGCGGCATGTGCAACGGCCAGCGAAACACCCAATATGGCATTTGCACCGAGTTTGGATTTGTTGGGTGTTCCGTCGAGTTCGAGCATGCGGGCATCAATTTCTGCCTGATCGGTGATGTAATAACCATGCAGTTCATCGGCAATAATGTCGTTTACGTTTTGAACGGCCTGCAAAACACCTTTACCAAGGTAAGCGCCTTTATCGCCATCGCGCAGCTCGACGGCCTCGTGCACACCTGTAGAAGCGCCTGATGGCACAGCTGCACGGCCCATTACACCATTTTCGGTGATTACATCAACTTCCACGGTTGGATTTCCGCGTGAATCCAGAATCTGTCTGGCATGTATGTTCACAATGTGACTCATAATGAAATATTTTAAATGAATAGTTTGGTACAAAGGTAAAGCAATCGCAACAAAAAAAAGGACAATGAAACGTGATTCACTGTCCTTTTTTGATGCAAACGGTTGCTATCAACCGAAGGTTATTTGATTATTCTTTGTTTTCGGCTTCGTCATCAACCACAGGGGCTTCAACAACGGCTTCAGGTGCAGGAGCAGCTGCAACGGCAGCTTTTTTACCTGCACCGCGGCGGGTGGTTTTGGCTTTCTTGGATGATTTCTTACCAAGGAGGTTTTCGTTGAAATCAACGAGTTCCATGATGCACATTTCGGCATTATCGCCCAAACGTTTGCCAAGCTTGATGATTCTGGTGTATCCACCGGGTCTGTCGGCAGCTTTTGGAGCTACTACACGAAAGAGCTCTGTGGCAGCAAATTTATCCTGAAGGATTCTGAAAGCCATACGGCGCGAATGTGTTGAATCGTCTTTCGAGCGTGTGATGAGCGGTTCAACAAGCGGTCTGAGGGCTTTTGCCTTTGCCAGGGTGGTGGTGATGCGTTTATGCAGAATGAGCGAAGCAGCCATGTTGCTGAACATGGCCTCGCGGTGGGCGCTGGTACGGCCTAAATGATTAATTTTTCTATTGTGTCTCATTCCTGTTATTCCTTATCTAATTTATATTTACTAATATTCATTCCGAACTCAAGCCCTTTGCTTTTTACCAGCTCTTCCAGCTCGGTCAGGGACTTTTTACCAAAATTCCTGAACTTCAACAAATCGTTTTTATTGAAAGCTACCAGATCGCCAAGTGCTTCAACATCAGCTGCCTTGAGGCAGTTGAGTGCGCGAACCGAAAGATCCATATCCACGAGTTTTGTTTTCAGCAGCTGACGGATGTGCAGCGAGTTTTCGTCGAATTCTTCAGTCACCGACTTCTCTTCAATATCCATCGTAATCTTCTCGTCAGAAAACAGCATAAAGTGCATGATGAGGATTTTTGCAGCTTCCTTCAATGCATCCTTTGGGTTGATTGAACCATCGGTCAGCACTTCCAGGAGCAGCTTTTCGTAGTCGGTCTTCTGCTCCACCCTGAAGTTCTCGATGTGATAAGTTACGTTTTTGATGGGCGTGTGGATTGAATCGATGGCGATGGTGCCAACAGGGGCATTGGCCACTTTGTTTTCTTCGGCCGGAACATAACCCCTTCCCTTGTTGATGGTGATTTCAAGGCTCAATTTTACAGATGGATCCATATTACAGATCACCTGCTCAGTGTTGAGTACCTGAAAAACAGAAAGGAATTTATTGATATCGCCGGCTTTGAATTGCTCCTGATCGCCAATGACAATGTTTACTTTTTCGGATGTTTCCGAAGCAATCTGCTGTTTGAAACGAATCTTTTTGAGATTCAGCACAATTTCAGCAACGTCTTCGACCACACCTTCGATAGCAGAAAACTCATGCAAAACGCCTTCTATCTTCAAAGATGTGATTGCAAATCCTTCGAGAGAGGAAAGCAAAATTCGGCGAAGCGAGTTACCTATTGTAATACCGAATCCAGGTTCCAGTGGTCGGAATTCAAACACACCTTTGTAGTTGTCTGCCTCAACCAGGATTACCTTTTCGGGTTTTTGAAACGCTAATATTGCCATGTTTTTTGTTTAAGTTTAGATAGAATTGATGCTATCGGGTTATGAATCAAAGACTACTTGGAGTACAACTCAACGATGAGCTGTTCTTTGATGGTTTCAGGAATGTCTTCCCTGTTTGGATAGCTCATGAATTTTCCGGCGAGTTTTTCGCCATCCCATTCAAGCCAGGGGAATCTGTTGCTGTGACCCTGAACGGAATTCACAATCACTTCAAGACTCTTTGAGCGCTCGCGAACGGCCACGATGTCGCCTTCCTTTACCAAATAGGATGGGATGTTCACAACGCTTCCGTTCACTGTAATGTGACGATGACCTACAAGTTGGCGGGCAGCGCTGCGCGAAGGGGCAATACCCAGGCGGAAGACCACATTGTCGAGGCGTGATTCGATGAGCTGCAGCAACACCTCACCGGTGATGCCTTTTTTCTGGGCAGCACGTTCAAAAAGAATTCTGAACTGTCTTTCGAGAATGCCGTAGGTGTATTTGGCTTTTTGTTTCTCCTGAAGCTGCACGCCGTACTCCGACTGTTTCTTTCTGCGTTTGGAGCTGCCATGCTGTCCGGGAGGGTAGTTCTTTTTTTCAAACGAACGATCTGGGCCATAAATCGGTTCTCCGAATTTTCTGGCTATTTTTGATTTGGGACCTATGTACCTTGCCATAATGTTTAAGTTTAAAGTTAATTGGTTCTGTTACACTCTTCTTCTCTTGGGTGGACGGCAACCATTGTGTGGCAATGGTGTCACGTCGTTGATTTCGGTCACCTCAATACCAGAGGAGTGGATGGAACGGATGGCCGATTCACGACCGGCACCAGGTCCTTTCACATACACCTTTACTTTTCTCAAGCCAAGGTCATAAGCTGTTTTTGAGCATTCTTCAGCAGCCATTTGTGCAGCATAAGGGGTATTCTTTTTGGATCCCCTGAAGCCCATTTTCCCGGCTGATGCCCAGGAAATAACCTGTCCGCTGTTGTTTGTCAAAGAAATGATGATGTTGTTAAAGGAGGCCTTCACATAGGCTTTTCCAGTGGCTTCAACTTTAACAACACGCTTCTTTACTACTCTTGTAGTCTTTGCCATAATAATAGATAATTTCTAAACTGTTAGATATGATCCGAATGCTACTTGGTAGCCTTCTTCTTGTTTGCAACTGTCTTTTTACGGCCTTTGCGTGTACGGGCATTATTTTTGGTGCTTTGACCACGCAATGGCAGACCCAGACGGTGGCGGATTCCACGATAACACCCGATGTCCATCAAACGCTTGATGTTGATCTGTGTTTCGCTTCTCAGCTCACCTTCCACTTTGTAACCGGCAGCGATAACCGTACGAATGTTGTTCTGTTCGTCATCGTTCCAGTCCTGTACTTTCTTGTTCAGGTCAACACCTGCGTCAGTTAGTATTTTTTTTGAAGCACTCCTGCCAATACCATAAATATATGTGAGTGCCACTTCTCCCCTTTTGTTGTTTGGGATATCTACACCAGCGATCCTAGCCATAGTTTTTCTTGTTTAATAATGAAGCTTATCCTTGTCTTTGTTTGAACTTCGGGTTCTTTTTGTTGATCACATACAACCTGCCTTTGCGGCGCACGATTTTGCAATCGTCTGATCTCTTCTTAATGGATGCTCTAACTTTCATATTCGTTTATTTTTTGAAGACCTTCTCAGACCTTCCGGCGTTAATGATTCTCTGTTATTTATACCTGAATGTAATGCGGCCCTTACTCAGGTCGTAGGGAGATAGCTCCAGCTTGACCCGGTCGCCGGGTAAAATTTTTATATAATGCATACGCATCTTCCCACTGATGTGTGCGATGAGGGTATGTCCATTTTCAAGTTCTACCCTAAACATGGCGTTTCCCAGCGATTCGATGACTGTTCCATCTTGTTCTATTGACAACTGTTTTGCCATATGTTAAACATTCACGTTTTTAATTACTGCTTCGATTTCTTCAAAACTCGATAAAACATCTGCCTTGCCAGCCCTGATGGCCACGGTGTGCTCGTAATGTGCTGAGGGCAAACGGTCGGCTGTACGAATGGTCCAACCATCCTTTTCCTGAAAGATGTTGCGGCTTCCCATGTTCACCATGGGTTCGATCGCAATCACCATTCCCGATTTGAGTCGGATTCCGTTGCCGCGACGTCCATAGTTTGGAACTTCCGGCTTTTCATGAAGCTTGCGCCCCACACCATGTCCAACCAACTCACGCACAACACCATAGCCATATTGCTCTACATGCGACTGTACGGCATATCCGATATCTCCTATCCGGTTTCCATCAACAGCCTGCTCAATGCCCTTATAGAGCGACTCGAGTGTGCGCTGCATTAAGAGCCTGACCTGCTCAGACACCTCGCCTATGGCAAAAGTGTAAGCACTGTCGCCGTAAAAACCGTGTTTCACAACACCACAGTCAATCGACACCATGTCGCCTTCCTTCAGCACCGTTTTTCCTGGAATTCCATGAACGATCTGGTCGTTGACCGAGATGCACAGTGTGCCCGGAAAACCGCCATATCCCTTGAAACCGGGAACGGCCTGATGATCAAGAATGAAGGTTTCGGCAATGCGGTCGAGGGCAATGGTTTCAACTCCCGGCCTCAAATGCCTCGCCACTTCGGCTAATGTTTTACCAACAAGCAAAGAACTTTCACGTTGTAACTCTATCTCTTCGTCTGTCTTGAAGTAGATCATTTCAGTTGATTTTCCTAACCCATGTTCATGGCAGGACCGCGTCCCTTGATTCTGCCCGACTTGGTTAAACCATCATAATGACGCATCAACAGGTAGCTTTCAATTTGCTGCAGGGTATCCAAAGCAACACCCACGAGGATCAGCAACGAAGTGCCGCCATAGAAGGTTGCGAACGCGTGGCTTACGCCCATCTGACCAACCAATGAAGGCATAATGGCTACAAAGGCAAGGAAAATGGAACCAGGCAGTGTGATTTTCGAGAGAATGCCGTCGAGGTATTCTGCAGTTTTCTTGCCAGGTTTCACGCCGGGAATGAATCCACCGTTTTTCTTCATGTCTTCAGCCATCTGATTTGGATTGATGGTGATGGCAGTGTAGAAATAGGTGAACAAAACGATCAGGATAAAGAATACCACATTATACCAGAACCCGTTGATATTCGTGAAGGCGGCTGCAACTCCCGACAAGCTTTCGCTCGAGGTGAAACCCACCAACGTAACCGGAAGGAACATGATAGCCTGTGCGAAAATGATGGGCATTACACCAGCAGCATTCACCTTGATGGGAATGTATTGCCTAACGCCACCATACTGTTTGTTACCAACAATGCGCTTGGCATATTGCACAGGCACACGGCGCGTTCCCTGAACGAGCAGAATGGTGAGCAGGATAACCATCACAAGCACAGCCAGTTCAACCACAAAGAACACAAGACCACCGCTTTGCTGCTCCATGCGTGAGAAAAACTCTGCAAACAGAGCGAATGGCAACCTTGCGATGATACCAATCATGATGATAAGCGAAATACCGTTTCCAATGCCTTTATCGGTGATGCGTTCACCCATCCACATCACGAACAAGGTGCCAGCAATCAGGATGATGGTGTTAGAAACCCAGAAAAAGGCGGAAGGATGCGTGATGTTGGGATCGAAAGGGGCGATGGCTTCGTTGGGCAGCTGTGCAATCATATTGGCAATGTAGCCGGGGGCTTGCAAAGCAACAATCACAACGGTGAGATACCTTGTGATCTGATTGATTTTACGGCGGCCGCTTTCTCCCTCACGCTGCAGGCGCTGAAAATATGGGATAGCCATACCGAGCAGCTGAATCACGATGGATGCAGAGATGTAAGGCATGATACCCAAAGCAAAGATGGACGCATTTGAAAATGCACCACCCGAGAACATATTCAGCAGACCGAGCAGCCCCCCCTGGCTTTGGCTTTGGAGGTTGGCAAGCATATTGGGATCAACACCCGGGAGCACCACATACGAACCCAATCGATAAATCAAAATAATCAACAGGGTGTAGGTGATGCGGTTACGCAACTCTTCAATTTTGTAGATGTTACGTAATGTTTCGATAAACCGCTTCATTCACATTATTTTTTAACAGCGTTACCACCAGCTGCTTCGATGGCGCTCACTGCAGCAGCAGAGAAACCATGAGCATGCACTTCCAGTTTGGCTTTCAACTCGCCTTTGGCAAGTACTTTCACCTTCTCGCTTTTCGAAACAAGACCATATTTCTGGTAATCTTCCAGTGTGATGCTTGTGAGATGATGTGCATCAACCATTTCCTGAATGGTGGATAAGTTGATGGCACGGTATTCTTTGCGATTGATGTTTTTGAAGCCAAACTTAGGAACACGGCGAACCAGCGGCATCTGTCCTCCTTCAAAACCAATTTTGTTGGAAGTACCAGAGCGCTGTCCGGCACCTTTGTGACCACGTGTGGAGGTGCCACCATGACCTGATCCCTGTCCGCGACCGATGCGTTTTTCACGCTTTACTGATCCTTTGGCAGGTTTTAGATTACTAAGATCCATGTTAGTTTATTTTAGCTTGATTACTAAATGCTTATAATTCTTCAACTTTCAGCAGGTGCTTCACAGCATCCACCATTCCTGCAATGGCCGGGTTGAGCTCAACCTCAATGGTTTGGTTGAGTTTCTTGAAACCAAGGGCAGTGAGGGTATCTTTCTGGCGTTTTGGCCTGCCGATACCGCTTTTGATCTGAGTGATTCTAACTTTCTTCATTGCAATGAGGATTAACCGTTGAATACTGTATCGAGTTCTACGCCACGCACTTGCGATACTGTGTAGGCATCACGCATTTTCGACAAGGCGTCGAAAGTGGCTTTAACTACAGAGTGGGGGTTAGATGAACCCTTGGATTTTGCCAAAACGTCGTGAACACCAACGCTTTCGAGTACTGCACGCATAGCGCCACCGGCGATAACGCCTGTACCATGTGAAGCAGGTTTCAGGAAGACAAGTGCACCACTGTATTTGCCATATTGTTCATGGGGGATGGTACCTTTGCGAACAGGAACTTTGATGAGGTTTTTCTTGGCATCATCAACACCTTTTGCAATGGCAGCAGTTACTTCCTTGGCTTTGCCAAGGCCATAGCCCACTACCCCATTTTCGTTGCCCACCACCACGATTGCGGAGAAGCTGAAAGTACGTCCACCCTTTGTTACTTTGGTAACTCTTTGGATGCTTACCAGCCTGTCTTTAAACTCGATCTCGCTGGATTTTACTCTTTTTACGTTTACTTCTGACATAATTTCCTAGAATTTTAATCCTCCTTCGCGTGCTGCTTCGGCCAACATTTTCACTCTACCATGATACAGGTAACCATTGCGGTCGAACACCACGGCTTCAATTCCGGCGGCTTTTGCTTTTTCAGCCACAAGGGTTCCAACCAGCTTAGCCTGTTCGATTTTGGTTACTTTTTTGTCTTCGATTCCCTTTTCGGTTGACGAAGCTGCCACGAGTGTGTGACCGGCATTGTCGTCAATCAATTGGGCATATATCTGTTTGTTGCTTCTGAAAACAGTCAACCGAGGGCGTTCGGCCGTACCTTTCACGATACCCCTGATGCGTTTCTTGATGCTGATTCTTCTTAAAGCTTTTTTTGAACTGATTGCCATTTTTCCTGGATTTTTTAGTCTTATTTACAAGCGTTTGTCACTGATTATTTACCCTTACCGGCTGTTTTACCAGCTTTACGCCTCAACACTTCACCCTGGAACCGGATACCTTTGCCCTTGTATGGCTCAGGCTTGCGGAGCGAACGAATTTTGGCTGCCACCTGACCCAGAAGCTGTTTGTCGATACTCGACATCTTCAGGATGGGGTTTTTACCTCTTTCGGTGATGGTTTCCACTTTGATTTCCTGTGGGATTTCAAAAAAGATGTTGTGGGAATAACCCAAAGCGAGTTCAAGAATCTGTCCTTTGGCATCGGCTTTGTAACCCACACCTACCAACTCCTGTACGGTGTTGAAGCCTTCTGACACGCCTTTCACCATGTTGCTGATCAGTGCGCGGTAGAGGCCGTGTTTGGAGCGGTGGTCCTTCTCATCCGAAGCGCGCTCGAGCACTACTTCATTGTTTTCCACCTTCAGTGTAACAGATTCATCAATTTGCTGTTTCAATTCACCCAGTTTGCCTTTCACAGTAACCACATGATCGACAGAAACTGCGACTGTGACACCTGCGGGCAAAGCAATGGGAAGTTTTCCTATTCTTGACATGAACCTAATCTCCTTTCATTAACTGATGTAACACAAAACTTCGCCACCTACATTGAGCCTGCGGGCTTCTTTGTCGGTCATAATACCATTGGAGGTAGAAATGATGGCAATTCCCAAGCCGTTGAGTACGCGTGGCAGCGCTTCGGCATGCACATATTTGCGGAGGCCCGGGCGTGAAACACGCTCGATGCGTGTCATAGCGGGCATTTTGGTAGCCGGATGATATTTAAGGGCAATTTTGATGGTGCCTTGTTTGTCATCTTCTTCAAACTTATAGTTGAGGATGTATCCTTTTTCGAAAAGGATTTTGGTGATGGCCTTCTTCACGTTTGAGGCCGGCACTTCCACCACCCTATGTTTAGCCATGACTCCGTTTCTGAGTCTGGTCAAATAATCTGCGATAGGATCCGTATTCATTCTATGCTGCTATTAATATTACCAACTTGCTTTTTTCACACCGGGAATCAGTCCCTTCAGTGCCATTTCCCTGAAATTGATACGGGAAATACCGAATTGACGCATGTAGCCTTTGGGGCGACCTGTCAGCTGGCAACGATTGTGCAAACGAACAGGTGATGCATTTTTAGGAATGCGCTGTAAAGCTTCATAGTCACCTGCTTCTTTCAGGGCGGCACGTTTGGCTGCATATTTTTCAACCATTTTTTGTCTCTTACGCTCGCGCGCTTTCATTGACTCTTTTGCCATGCTCTATGCTTTTTTTTGATTCTTAAATGGAAGGCCAAATTCTTTGAGCAATGCCATCGCTTCGGCGTCGGTTTTAGCCGTTGTCACAAAAGTGATGTCCATTCCGTTGATTTTGTTTACTTTATCAATATCGATTTCCGGGAAAATAATTTGCTCGGTGATACCAAAGCTATAGTTTCCACGGCCATCGAAACCTTTGTCGTTGATGCCCCTGAAATCGCGCACACGGGGCAGAGCCACTGCGATGAGTCTTTCAAGAAACTCATACATTTTTTCTCCCCTGAGGGTGACGCGCACACCAATTGGATTGCCTTTACGCAGTTTGAAGTTTGAAACGTCTTTCTTCGAGATGGTCGGAACGGCCTTCTGTCCTGAAATGGCGGTCATTTCTTCAATGCCATAGTCAATCAGTTTTTTATCGGTGAGTGCAGCACCAATACCCTGGTTCAAAGAGATTTTAACCAGGCGTGGAACCTGCATAACAGTTTTGTATTCAAACTGTTTCATTAAAGCAGGCACGATTTCACTGCTATACTGTGATTGTAATCTGGGTTTGTAGCTCATTACTTAATTACCTCCCCTGTCTTTTTTGAATAGCGGATTGATTTTCCAGTTTTTTCATCGGTTTTGCGGCCAACGCGGGTAGCTTTTCCTTTACCATCAACAATTTTGAGGTTGGAAACATGGATACCTGCTTCTTTTTGAACGATGCCGCCTTTGGGATTTTCGGTATTTGGACGGGTATGTTTCGAAACAAAGTTGACACCTTCAACGATGGCACTTTCTTTTTCAACGTTCACGCTCATCACTTTACCTTTTTCGCCCTTGTGATCGCCGGAGATGACCACTACGTTATCTCCTTTTTTGATATGCAATTTGCTCATATTCCTGGCAATTTATTATAACACCTCTGGTGCCAATGAAACGATTTTCATGAATTGTTTCTCCCTGAGCTCTCTGGCCACAGGTCCGAAGATACGTGTGCCAATCATCTCACCGGCGTTATTGAGCAACACCACGGCATTGTCGTCGAAACGGATGTATGAGCCATCATTTCTGCGTGCTTCCTTGGTGGTACGAACCACAACAGCCTTCACCACAGCACCTTTTTTCACGGTGCCGCCGGGAATGGCGCTTTTGATGCTCACCACAATCTTATCGCCGATGCGGGCGTATCTTTTACCGCTGCCGCCAAGCACCCTGATGCAGAGCACTTCTTTGGCACCGCTGTTGTCTGCAACAGCACATCTGGTTTCCTGTTGTATCATTTTACTTAGCCCTTTCGATTATTTCAACCAATCTCCAATTTTTGTTCTTGCTCAACGGACGGGTTTCCATGATGCGCACGGTGTCGCCGATGTTGCATTCATTGTTCTCGTCGTGTGCCATAAACCGGCTTGTCTTCTTCACAAACTTGCCGTAGATGGGGTGCTTCACGCGGCGTTCGATTTCCACCGTAATGGATTTCTCCATCTTGTTGCTGGTCACCACACCGATTCTTTCTTTTCTTAAATTCCTTGTTTCCATCTTCTTACAAGTATTATTGTTTATTAGTAGCTGCCTGTATCTGACGGCTTTTCAGCTCGGTGAGAATGCGGGCTACAGTCCTGCGATAGGTCTTGATTTTATTGGGATTCTCCAGAGGCGACACCGCATGGTTCAGTTTAAGGCGAACCAGTTGCTTTTTTTCCTCTTCGAGTCTTTCCAGCAGATCGGCTGTGCTTAACTCTTTGATTACTTCCTGTTTCATGGCTGTAATTAGTTTGCTTCAACGTAGTCGCGTGCAACTACAAATTTGGTTAAAATAGGAAGCTTCTGGGCTGCAAGGCGCAGGGCTTCGCGCGCTACTTCTAGTGGCACACCTGTGGCTTCGAAGATGATGCGGCCAGGTGTTACCGGTGCCACAAAATATTCCGGAGCTCCCTTACCTTTACCCATACGCACTTCGGCAGGTTTCTTGGTAATGGGCTTGTCGGGGAATACCCTGATCCAGATTTGTCCTTCACGTTTCATGTGACGTGTAACGGCCTGACGGGCTGCTTCGATCTGACGACCAGTGAGCCAGGCGTTTTCCAATGCTTTGATTCCAAAAGTACCAAAGGCGAGCTGGTGGCCGCGCTGCGCGATGCCTTTCATCCTGCCCTTTTGGTGTCTTCTGAACTTCGTCTTTTTTGGCTGTAACATTGTTACCGGATATTAATTTTTATTCTACTTATTTACGTCTTCCTCTCTGGCGTGGAGCAGGGGCCTGCACCTTGGGTGCTGTTGCCTTTTTCACATTTCCACCCACAGTGCTTGGAACGAGCTCAGGCTTGCCATAGATCTCGCCCTTGCAAATCCAAACCTTGATGCCAATACGGCCATAGGTGGTATGTGCCTCAACCAAAGCATAGTCGATATCAGCGCGCAGGGTATGCAACGGGATGCGACCTTCTTTATACGATTCACGACGGGCCATTTCAGCACCACCAACGCGACCAGAGATCATCACCTTGATGCCTTCGGCACCAATGCGCATACTCGAGGTGATGGCAGTTTTGATAGCCCTGCGGAAAGAAATACGACCTTCGATTTGCTTGGCGATGGTAGCTGCCACGATGTAGGCATCAAGCTCAGGCCTTTTGATCTCGCTGATGTTGATCTGTACTTCTTTTCCGGTGAGTTTCTTCAACTCTTCCTTCAATTTATCTACTTCCTGACCACCTTTGCCGATGATCATACCCGGACGGGCCGTGGAGATGGTCACTGTGACCAGTTTCAGAGAGCGTTCGATTGAAATCTTCGAAATTCCTGCTTTGCCCAAACGTGCATTCAGGTATTTACGAATCTGGTCGTCCTCAACCAGCTTGGCAGAAAAATCACGTCCGCCGTACCAATTGGAATCCCATCCCTTGATGATTCCTAACCTAAGTCCTATTGGATTCGTTTTTTGTCCCATTAAAATTACTTCTTAAGGATTGATCTTCTGTTAATTATTCTGCCTTTGCTTTGCTATCGAGGATGATCGTCACATGGTTCGAGCGTTTGCGGATGCGGTGTGCACGACCTTGTGGGGCAGGCAACACGCGTTTCAGCATGGCACCACCATCAACAAATACCTCTTTCACGTACAGGGTGTTGTAATCCACGCGCTGACCTTCGTTTTTTGATTCCCAGTTGGCAATGGCCGAACGAAGCAGTTTGTACATGCCACGCGATGCTTCCTTGGGTGAAAATTGAAGGGCATACAGGGCCACTTCCACATTCTTACCGCGGATCATATCAGCCACCAGGCGCATTTTCTGGGGCGACGTTGGCACGTTGCGCAACGAGGCCATATATTCTGTTTTGCGAGCTTCTTTGTTCTCTTCAGCTCTCAGGTGTTTTCTAGCTCCCATGGGTTACCTTTTCTTTATTTTTTACCTTTATCTTTTTTACCGGCATGACCCCTGAAGATGCGCGTTGGCGCAAATTCTCCCAGTTTATGTCCAACCATGTTTTCTGTCACGTAAACAGGGATGAACTTGTTTCCGTTGTGAACAGCAATGGTTTGGCCAACAAACTCAGGTGCTATCATGGATGCCCTCGACCAGGTTTTGATCACTGTTTTCTTGTTGGATTCAACGTTGTCCATCACCCTCTTTTCGAGCTTGTAATGGATGTATGGACCTTTTTTAAGCGAACGACTCATTGTATGATGATTTTTCTACCTGGTTATACTACTTCTTTCTTCTCTCGATGATGTACTTGTCAGAGGGATTCTTCTTGCTTCTGGTCTTGTAACCTTTTGCAGGAATACCCTTGCGCGACCTTGGGTGACCACCGGTTGCACGGCCTTCGCCACCACCCATCGGGTGATCAACAGGGTTCATAACAACACCCCTCACGCGTGGACGACGACCCAACCAACGGCTGCGACCGGCTTTACCACTCTTTTCGAGGTTGTGGTCGATGTTCGATACCATACCCACCGTAGCTTTGCAGGCTTGCAACACCATACGGGTTTCGCCCGAAGGCATTTTCAGAATGGCATACTTTCCATCGCGCGACATCAATTGTGCGTAGCTGCCGGCGCTGCGGGCCATTTTGGCACCCTGTCCGGGACGCAGCTCCACATTGTGGATGATCGTACCGAAAGGAATTTCGCTCAGGAACAAGGTATTACCAACATTCGGAGCAATGCCTTTGCCACTGTTTACTTCCTGACCAACTTTCAGTCCATTGGGTGCGATGATGTACCTCTTTTCGCCGTCGGCATAAGTTACCAGCGCGATGCGTGCAGTGCGGTTGGGATCGTATTCGATGGTTTTTACAACACCAGGAATACCTTCCTTATCACGTTTGAAGTCGATGATTCTGTACTTCTGTTTATGACCACCCCCGATATTTCTTACGGTCATTTTACCACTGCCATTACGGCCACCAGAGCTTTTGGCAGGCATAAGCAGCGATTTCTCAGGGCTGCTGGCTGTGATGTCGTCAAACGCACTTATGATTTTAAAGCGTTGACCTGGGGTTGTGGGTTTGAATTTCTTTAAAGCCATTTATCTAAATGTTGCTGAAAAAATCAATAGTTTCACCTTCAGCCAAAGTCACAACTGCTTTCTTGAAAGCAGAGGTCTTTCCGGCCAATACTCCTGTTTTTGTGAAGCGTGATTTACGCTTGCCGTCATAGTTCATCGTGTTGACTGTTTGCACTTCCACACCATAAAGGTCTTTAATGGCCTCTTTGATCTGGATTTTGTTGGCACGGCGGTCAACGATAAAACCATATTGTTGAAGCTTCTCGCCCAGGGCTGTCATTTTTTCCGTGATAAGCGGTTTTACAATGATATTCATCGTTTTAGCGTTTTAATCGTTATTAAGCGAGGATTTCTTCGATGGTCTTGAGCGAGCTTTCGAGAATAAAGAGCTTGCCAGCGTTCAAAATTTCGTAGGTGTTCAGGTTTTCGGCTGTTGTCACCTTCGTTCCAGGAATGTTTCTTGCCGAAAGCACCACATTGGCATCTACACCGGCAGTAACAATCAGGTTCTTTTTACCATTCACCTTGAAGCTGTTCAGCATGCTGATGACATTCTTCGTTTTAGGTTCGTTGAAGGTAAAATCTTCGAGCACCACAATTTGTTCGTCCTTTGCTTTGTAGGCCAAAGCCGATTTGCGTGCAAGGCGCTTTACTTTCTTGTTGAGTTTGAAGCTGTAGTTGCGTGGACGGGGACCAAACACGCGGCCACCACCAACAAACACGGGGCTGTTGATATCACCTGAGCGGGCTGTACCGGTTCCTTTTTGTCTTTTCAGTTTTCTGGTGCTACCCGAAACTTCACTTCTCTCTTTGGATTTGTGTGTGCCTTGACGCTGGTTGGCCAAAAACTGCTTGGCATCCAGATAAATAGCATGGTCGTTGGGCTCAATTCCAAAGATTTCATCTTGCAACAGTACTTTCTTTCCTGTTGCTTCACCGTTGATCTTATGAACTACTAATTCCATCTCTCAATTTTTAAATATCCGTTTTTCGGGCCGGGAACTGCACCTTTTACAAGCAGCAGGTTTTTTTCCGGAACAATCTTCACAATCTGCAGGTTGATCACCTTCACATTTTTGCCACCCATACGGCCGGCCATGCGCATGCCCTTGAAAACACGGGCTGGATAGGATGAAGCACCAACCGAACCGGGAGCTCTCAACCTGTCGTGCTGACCGTGGGTTTTGTCGCCCACACCACCAAATCCATGGCGTTTCACAACACCCTGAAATCCTTTACCTTTCGAGAGTCCAACCACATCTACAAATTCACCTTCCATGAACACCTCTACGGTTACTGTTTCGCCAAAAGTCTTGCGGTTTTCAAAACGAGTGAATTCTGAAACATGACGCTTTGGCGTTGTGCCGGCTTTTGAGAAGTGACCTTGCATGGCCTTGGGTGTATTCTTCTCCTTTTTCTCGCCGAATGACAGCTGAACAGCTTCGTAACCGTCTTTTTCCAGTGTACGGATCTGTGTCACAACACACGGGCCGGCTTCGATCACCGTCACAGGAATGTTCTTCCCGCTGCCATCGTAGATGCTGGTCATCCCGATCTTTTTTCCTAATATTCCTGACATATTACTACTCTTTTAAAATTTCTACAACCTGTGGACTGATGCCCGGTCACACTTTAATTTCAACTTCAACACCACTTGGCAACTCAAGTTTCATCAGCGCATCAATGGTTTGTGATGTTGAGCTGTAAATATCGAGTATCCTTTTGTAGGAAGACAACTCAAACTGTTCCCTCGATTTCTTGTGTACGAAGGTTGAACGCAGCACGGTGTAAATCTTTTTGTCGGTAGGAAGTGGAATAGGTCCGCTCACCACTGCACCGGTCGTCTTCACGGTCTTCACGATCTTCTCAGCTGATTTATCAACCAGGTTGTGATCGTATGACTTTAACTTAATTCTTATCCTTTGGCTCACTTTGTAGATGATTATAATTATTACCTATTTGATAATCCCTTTTGCTTTGTTGATTACAGCTTCTGCAATGTTTTCAGGAGCTTGTGTATAATGGCTGAATTCCATGTTGGACACAGCCCTTCCGGAGCTAAGCGTGCGGAGTGAGGTCACATATCCAAACATTTCGGAGAGCGGCACGTCGGCTTTGATCACCTGTACGCCAATCTTGGCAGCCACTTCGCGCAGTATGGCGCGACGCTTGTTCAGGTCGCCGGTCACATCGCCCAGATAATCATCGGGGGTGCTCACTTCAACCTTCATGATGGGTTCAAGAATCACAGATTTGGCTTTGCGGGCTGCCTCCTTGAAACCCATGCGGGCTGCCATTTCAAACGAAAGGCTGTCGGAGTCAACCGGGTGGAATGAACCGTCAATCAGACGCACTTTCATGCTGTCGATTGAATAACCGGCCAAAACACCGTTGCTCATTGATTCTTTGAATCCTTTTTGAACGGCAGGAATATACTCCCTTGGGATGTTTCCGCCTTTTACCTCATCAACAAACTGTAAACCAACCACACCTTCGTCGGCAGGTCCGAGTTCGAAAATGATGTCGGCAAACTTACCACGGCCACCGGTTTGTTTCTTGTAAACCTCGCGGTGCTGTGCACTGCTCATGATGGCTTCCTTGTAGGCTACCTGCGGACGACCCTGGTTGCATTCCACCTTGAACTCACGTTTCAGGCGGTCCACAAGAATTTCCAGGTGAAGCTCACCCATTCCGCTGATGATGGTCTGGCCCGAATTTTCGTCGGTATGAACCTTGAAAGTGGGGTCTTCCTCAGCCAATTTTGCGAGAGCCATGCCCATTTTGTCCATGTCGGCCTGTGTTTTAGGCTCAATGGAAACATGGATTACCGGCTCGGGGAACGACATGGATTCCAGAACGATGGGGCTGTTCTCGTCGCAAAGTGTATCGCCTGTGCGAATGGTTTTAAAACCAACAGCAGCACCAATATCACCAGCTTCGATGCGGTCGAGCGGATTTTGCTTGTTGGCATGCATCTGCATGATACGTGAGATACGTTCTTTTTTGCCTGTTGCTGTATTCAAAACATATGAACCAGCTTCCAGTGTCCCAGAATAAACACGGAAGAAAGCGATGCGACCTACAAATGGGTCGGTTGCAATCTTGAATGCAAGGGCAGCAAAAGGTTGTTTGGCATCCACCATGCGCACTTCTTCTTGTTCTGACTCAGGATTAATACCTTTCACAGCATCAATATCGAGCGGGCTGGGCAGATACTGTGCAATGCCATTGAGGAGCATTTGCACACCTTTATTTTTAAACGAAGCACCACACATCACCGGGCTGATACGCATTTCCACAGTAGCTTTGCGGATTTGAGCTATCATTTCCTCCTCGGTGATCGAGTTGGGGTCGTCCATAAATTTTTCGAGCAATTCGTCACTCTCCTCAGCCACGTTTTCGATCAGCTTGAGGCGGTATTCTTCAACGGTGTCAACGAGGTCGGCCGGAATGGCAATCTCGTTCATCACAGCGCCTTTTGAGCTGTCGTCCCAAACATAGGCTTTGTTGGTGATAAGATCAACCACACCACGGAATGTTTCTTCCTCGCCAATGGGGATTTGAAGTGGAATGGGGTTTGCGCCAAGGCGTTCCCTGATTTGAGTTAAAACACTGAAAAAGTCGGCACCACTGCGATCCATTTTGTTGACAAAGCACAAACGCGGAACCTTGTACTTATCGGCTTGACGCCACACGGTTTCCGACTGAGGCTCAACGCCACCAACGGCGCAGAAAAGTGCAACAGCACCATCGAGCACACGCAAGGAGCGTTCCACCTCAACGGTGAAATCGACGTGGCCGGGGGTGTCGATGATGTTAATTTTGTAATTATCGTTGTTGTAATCCCAGAAAACGGTGGTTGCAGCAGAGGTGATGGTGATGCCACGTTCCTGCTCCTGAACCATCCAGTCCATGGTGGCAGAACCTTCGTGAACTTCGCCGATCTTGTGACTGCGGCCGGTATAATAGAGGATGCGCTCGGTAGTGGTAGTTTTTCCAGCGTCAATATGGGCCATGATGCCGATATTGCGCGTGAAACGGAGTTTGTTTGATATTTTAGGGTCAGATGCCATTATGCTTTTTACCTCTTTCTGTTGATTAGAACCTGAAATGTGAGAAAGCTTTGTTGGCTTCAGCCATCCTGTGGGTGTCTTCTTTTTTCTTGAAAGCAGCACCTTCTTCTTTGTAAGCAGCAAGAATTTCACCGGCGAGTTTCTGACCCATCGTCTTTTCGTGACGTTTGCGGGCATAGCCGATGAGGTTTTTCATGCCGATTGACATTTTGCGCGTTGGCCTGATTTCAGAAGGAATCTGGAAGGTGGCACCACCGATGCGACGGCTGCGTACTTCAACGGCCGGGGTAACATTGGCCAGGGCTTTTTTCCATACTTCCACGCTGTCTTCATTGGTTTTCTTGCCCACGATGTCCATCGCTTCGTAGAAAATTTTGTATGCAACGTTCTTCTTGCCTTCGTTCATGATGTTGTTGACAAATTTGGTCACAAGCACATCGTTGAATTTTGGATCAGGAAGAATGATTCTTTTCTTTGGTTTAGCTTTTCTCATTGCTAAGAGTTATAATGCTGATGAATAAATTGGACTACTTTTTGGCTTTTGGACGTTTTGTTCCGTATTTGGAACGTCTTTGTTTCCTGCCTTCAACACCGCTGGTGTCGAGTGCGCCGCGGATGATGTGGTATCTAACACCCGGAAGGTCCTTCACACGGCCTCCGCGGATCATCACGATTGAGTGTTCCTGCAGGTTGTGGCCTTCACCGGGGATGTAGGCATTCACCTCTTTCTGATTGGTGAGGCGCACCCTGGCCACTTTACGCATTGCTGAGTTAGGTTTTTTTGGAGTGGTGGTATAAACACGCACACACACACCACGCCTTTGAGGACATGAATCAAGCGCAGGAGATTTGCTCTTGTCCACCAGTTTCTGGCGTCCCTTGCGCACTAATTGTTGAATAGTAGGCATTTTTTACTTTTTAATTTTTTTTGATTTAATAACCCCGCAAGGTGTTCAAACAATATCAATTATTTACTAACAATTTCTTGCAAATCAAGTAGTTCGGGGAGATAGTCACAAGGAGGGAAAAGCCTTTCATCAGGCTCGTAACCCCACAAAAACCTGCTCAGAACGTCGCTTTTTGGCCTTTGTGTAAGAAACCTATAACGGTTAAGCTTTTCAGGTTCCTTTTAACTATATCGTTTCCAGTACATTCCAACTCTTATCGAATTGGGGCTGCAAAATTACACATAATTTTCTTACTTCCAAATATTTTCTGACTTTTTTATCAGTTGAATCTTTAACAATTTTTATACGCATCCTAAAATCGCCCGGCCCAATTGACATCCATGCGCCCATTGGGCATCAAAATGTTTACACATGTGTGGATCAGTTTGGAACTTTGGAAGTGATGGAAAATGAAAGTTTCTATCTTTGGAGCTGTCCGGGGCTTTTCATTCCGAATCTGCACGCCGGATATATAAACCTATGCCGAAACGATACATCCTTCGCAGTCTGCTCATCATCGGAGCTTTTTCACTTGCCTATTTTGGCAACCGCATTGTAATCAACCTATTCGACCTGGAATTTGCACAGCCCTGGCATCGCCTCCTCTATGTGTATGCCTGGTGGCTGTTCGTTCCATTGCTGGCTTCGGGCTGGCTGTCGGGTTGGCGCAATGTGTTGAAGGCGTTGGGTTTGACTAAAAAATTCTGGTCAGGTGCTGCGTTCGGTTTTGCAACAGTGCTTCCCATGCTCCTAAGCTCGGCCCTTGCCGGGACGTATAGCGACAGCAGCTTGCTTTCCTTGCTGCAATCAACAGTTTTTGCTGGTTTCATCGAAGAGTTTCTGTTTCGTGGATTTTTGTTTGGGCTTTTGTTTAAAATGGCACGTTGGGGATTTGTGCCGGCAGCACTCACAGGCGCTGTTTTATTTGGCATGGGCCACTTGTATCAGGGCGCAAGCTTCAGCCAGACCACCGGTGTTTTTATTGTGACGGCCATGGGAGCCGTATGGTTTGCCTGGCTCTATGTGGAATGGAACAGCCTGTGGATTCCCATTTTTCTGCACGTTTTCATGAACCTGTCGTGGACCTTGTTCGATGTGAGCGACAATGCCCTTGGTGGCGTTTACGTCAACATTTTCAGGGCTATCACCATCGCGCTTACGATCCTTATCACGATCAACATCCACAAAAAGGAAGGGCTCAAAGTGAGAAAGCAAAATTTGTTTGTGAATGACGTTGGTTCGGGTGAAAGTCTTGAATGAGGACAATCTTGACACCTATTATTATAAGATGATTTGTTGTGACGAAGGTATTCAACAATTGATTTGTTTTAGGTTTGAAGGCTGGAAGGTCCAAAAGTGTGGGGTAGGGCGGCTGTAATAGGCATAAGATGCACAAGTTTCAAAACGCCCTCACCCCAACAAATGCCGCTTCTGTCGCGACACAGGAATCAACACATTGCCAGATAATATTACTTCTTGCTCAGCACGGTCGAACCTTCGGAGGTGCGCGCTGTTGATCAGAAAAGATTTATGAATACGTATGAACCCATACGATTGAAGCTCAGCTTCGTAATAACTTAGGTTATGACTGCTGAGTGTTGTCTTCAGGTCATTCACATTTTCTTCGAACCAAAACACTTTCGTATAACTTTCATCGGCATGCAGATAAACGATTTGATCAATTGGAAGATATTGCATCACTGTTTTTTCACGAATGACGAGCATCCTGTTGTTGCGCTTGTGAATGGCTTCAGCCATGGCGCTCAAGTCGGTATTGTGGGCAGTATTTTCGATGCGCTCAATGGCAATCCGCAGATCATCAGGATCAATTGGTTTAAGTAAATAATGGATGGCATTTATTTCGAAGGCTTTGATGGCCCAATCGCTGTAGGCAGTGGTGAAAACAACGTGAATATGACTGGTTTGAAGGGTACTGAGCACATCAAAAGCATTGTGTTCGCCCAGGTTAATGTCCATAAAAACTACATCTGGAGCCATTAACGGAATGAATTCCAGTGCCTCTTTGGCCGTTTTGCAGACTTTGATCAGCTTTATTTGTGGAAATCCGGTACTTAACAAGTCGATGAGATGTTCCCTATGCAAGGGATCATCCTCTACAATGATGGTTTTAAAAGTTTTCATTTCTTTGGTTCATTTGGTTGATTTTGACAAGGTCGATCAAAACGATGGCTTGAAATTTATTGTTCATTGGATTGATGATCAGGCCAGACCTTCCGCCTATAATCTTGAGACGGTTGCGGATGATGTCCAGCGCCAGATGATTCCCATGAAAAGAAGTCGAAGTTGTTTCGGGCAGGTCGTTCACGATCGAAAGTTCCAGGAGCTCGTCGCTGGACTGGATGATGATCTGAATAAGTACCTGAATTTCTTCATCTGCATGGCTGCCATATTTCACGGCATTTTCAACGAGTGGTTGAATCAGGAATGGAAAGATACTGATTTTATCGGGCTTAACACCTTCCGCGATATGGATGCTAAGCCGGATGTTTTTTCGCGCCAGCGATTCCATGGACACATAAGCCTTCACGAGTTCCAACTCTTCCGCGAGGGTAATGAATTCAGCCCTCAGAAAACGCATATTGCGCTGAAGGAAACG
>CAZBMR010000024.1:0-25063 GCA_964492695.1 uncultured Lentimicrobiaceae bacterium | reverse complement strand
CCGCGAGGGTAATGAATTCAGCCCTCAGAAAACGCATATTGCGCTGAAGGAAACGCGTAAAATGCATCCCAAAAGAGGCGGCCTTCTCAATCAGACCCTGCTGGTTGAGCAACGAGATTCTGGAAATGTTATTAGCCAGAAAATGGTGGTCAATCTGCACACTTAAAGCCGCGCTGCGCAGTCGGTTAAGCTCCATCTGATCATGCTGCTGTTTCTGTTTGCGCCTCATAATGAGAAGTGTTACAAACCAGGTGCTGAGCACCAACGCAATCACCACCAATAACACAAACCACCAGCGCATCCAAAAAGGTGCCGCGACTGAGATTTTCAATGAAGCAACTGGCACTTGTTCAAACGATTCGCTTCGCGTTGCCCGCACATGCAACATATAATTTCCCGGCCTCAGGTTGTCGAAGTGCAGGTTGGTCTCATCTTTAAGGGATAGCCACTGATCCGTCAATCCTTCCATCAAATATTCGAACCGGAGTGATTCCGGAAAATCAAGCTCCACCGCTTCAAACTCAAACAAGAGGTTGTTATACTCATAGCTCACCTCCACCGGAGTGCGAATATCAATCACCGTGGTATCGGAAAATGAATTGTTGATCGCCAATGCACCGACCAGTGCAGCCCTTGGCAACGCTTTTGGCTGAATCAGTTCTTTGGGATCAATCTTTACCACATGCTCTACTGTCGGCAGCCACAAACAACCGTTTTCATCTTTGTGGAAAGAATTTTGCCCGGGTTCGAGTGGCTCGTAGCCGGCACTTTCGCGGTAAATAAGCAAATAATGAGGCAGATGATGGTAAAACTTCCTCAGGTCGATGGAGAAAAGTGATGACACACCGGCGATGAACAATTGGTTTTCATGTGAGATTTCGAGGGTTAAAAGGTTTTCATTCACCAAATCGGGCAGCACCTGCACCAGCGAATCATTCCGGTAAGCATACAGTCCACGGTCGGATGCCAGCCAGATAATGCCTGTTGAATCAGCCACCAGATCGCTCACGCGCATTTGATGATGGCTGATGATGTTACCCTGATCAGATTCAGGGTCATAGACTCCAAAACCCTTCGACATGGCCAGGTAATAGCGTCCGTCGTGCGGAAGGATGCTGAGAATGGTTTGGTAAGGCCCGATCTCGGAGGTTTCGAAAAGGAGTTTTGTTTGATAAAGTGTATCAATGCTGTACATTTTATCCATGGTTCCGGAGAGGATGAGCTTTTTGAGGGGATC
Organism: uncultured Lentimicrobiaceae bacterium; assembly: GCA_964492695.1. Classification (GTDB taxonomy): domain Bacteria; phylum Bacteroidota; class Bacteroidia; order Bacteroidales; family F082; genus JALNZU01. Next base: position 23,826 of record CAZBMR010000024.1, on the reverse strand, counting down.
ACGTGCCAGGCCAAGGGTTGATTTATCAAGATTGATTTCCTTGTGCGCTTTTCCACTCTGTTTAAAAACACTTATTCCAATGTGCGAAGGGAAGAGGATGTCGTGGTTGAAGCCCATGACGGCACTGTTGTAATAAGCCTTTAAGAGATTGGTTTCAATTGGGTTAACCTTTTTTCCGTCAAAGACAAACACATCCCTGCTGTTGAATCCCGCAAACCAGATGCGTCCGGCCGAATCGGGCAGCGCAGACCACACGTCTTTCGGAAAGCCATCTTTTGCCCTGTAATATTCAAAACCACCCATTTCCAGTTTATAGAAACCATTGTCGGTTCCCAGCAACCAATAATTGTCGCTCACCCAATAGTCGTGGTGCACCGAAGAGATGTCGGCCAGAATGTTAAGATCTCCATCCTTGATTTTAAAAAGCCTCAAATCCATGTCGAGAAACCTAAAACCATGCTTGCCGAACGGAATTGAATAAGAAAGGTTTTTTAATATCTTTTGATCTTTAACATCCAATACCCTTGTTAACGGAAACCCCTGATTGCGATGGACATAGTCAACAGCTGTTACCACAGGGACACCATGATCATCCAACCGGTTGTAGGCTACAAACCCATTGAGTAGTTGGGTGGTTTTATAGTCATTATTTATTACAGGAACAATCTTTTTACGTGCCTTGAAATCCCTGAGCGAAGTCACACAAAGCCCTTCAGATCCCAAGCACAGGGCGCTGTCCTGCCAGGGAATCAATTCGCCCAGGATGGGAATGCTGTCATGGCAATAAAAACTTGCGGTTAGCTTTCTTTTGCGCACATCGAAAGCCTGATGAACATTCTTTAGTTTTTCATTTGTAGGTTCATTCACGTTGAGCAAATAAAACAAAGTGTCATATCTATAGAACTGCGCGTAATACATGGCCCTTGAAGGACTTACAAAGAATTTCGAGAGTTTGTGATTAACCAGGATGTCGATACCATCGCGCGTCGAAATCCACAGGGTGTCGTCGAAATCCAGGGTTCCAAACACGATGTTGGTTTGCAGGCCCTCGTTGATGGTATAATTGGTAAACTTTTTACCGTTAAACCGGCTAAGACCGCCATAAGTGCTCAACCACAAGGCGCCATCTTCTCCCCTGTTGATTTTCATCACCTGGTTTTGCACCAGACCCGAATTGCGTGTGGTGAAATGCTGCAGGGGGATGGATTGGGTAATGGCGCACTTAGCCATTACAGAAAGCATCGTAATAAGGACTAGCTGCCGCATCCTTCAATTGGTTTGAGGGGTTAAAGGTAGGGAAAAACCGGCAAATGAAAGATGGCTGAACATTTAAATTTTTCCATTCAAATGTTAATACAGATGATTCATACCATAATTATGGTTGTTCATGAAATAAGCCTCAAAGCAAGGCTTTTATTGGAGACACCTCTCTACATTTGATAACAACTTCATACAAATTCAACATGTTTGAAACCTTTAAAAAAACCAATATGAGACGTTTGCTGTTCCTGATTTTTGTGCTCTCTATTTTCTCGAGGGCAGAGACCCTTTCCCAGAATCAACCTTATAATCCCGATTCCGTATTGCGACAAGACCCTCGCAATTCAATTTCAATGATTGAGGAAGGTGAGATTCTGATTAGATTCGGAGATGATGTGTTTTTGGACGTCAAAAAAACAAATGATCTTTACAAGACAGGGGTTGATGCTGTGGATGAAATACTGAAGGAGGTAAACATCACCGAAATTACACCCTTATTTAAAGGTGCAAAAAGAAAATTCAACAAAGTATACATAAAAACCTTTCATGGACAAGAGATAGAGGTTCCAAACCTTCATCACATCTACCGAATTAAAACAAGTGAGAGCACCTTTAAGATTTTTCAGCTCATTGAGCAACTCAAACTTCAAAAAGAGGTTGTTTATGCCGAACCAAATTATATTCAAAGTTTAACCAGTGTTGTTCCTTCAGGGCCGGCGATGACAGCAATTGAAATGAAGGCGCTAATTGAAAATGGACCAACAGGGCCGAAGAATCCAAAAGCTTATATCCCAAACGATCCATTGTTCAGTCAGCAATGGTACATTCCAGCTGTAAAGGCTGATCTGGTTTGGGACAGCATCAATGGAAAAGACACTACACAAGTAATTGCAATACTCGACACGGGTGTAGATTGGTTACACCCCGACCTGCAAAACAAAATCTGGCTAAATACCGCAGAAATTCCTGACAATGGATTGGACGATGATGGCAACGGGAAGGTGGACGATGTCAGAGGATGGGACTGGATTAACAACGACAACAATCCTGCTGACGATAACAGTCATGGTACGCATGTCGCTGGAATTGCAGCTGCTGAACTCAACAACAGTATCGGCATCAGTGGTGTAAGTCCGGGAGCAAAAATTATGCCCCTGAAGGTCTTTCAAAGCAGTGGACGCGGCAATACTGCCGACATTACGCAAGGCATTATTTATGCCACCCAAAAAGGTGCTACTGTCATCAACATGAGTTTTGGGACATATGCAAAATCCTTTACGATGGAGGCCGCACTTGTAAACGCTTATACTTCGGCTGTTCTAGTTGCTGCAGCCGGGAATGACAACACCTATATAGGACCTGAGTTGGATTGTATCGGACAAGCGGGATTACCATTCTATCCGGCAGCTTTTTCATTTGTGTTAGGTGTTCAAGATGATGCAACATGCAGACTTGGCTTTTCCAACTATGATCCTGATCCTATACAAAGCGACTACTATGACCTATTAAATTACGAAATCAAAGCACCCGGCAGTAACATTTTAAGTCTAATTCCGGGAGGCGGTTACAGAGCTTACCAGGGCACTTCAATGGCAACCCCAATTGTAGCTGGTCTGGCAGGAATATACCAATCGCTTAGACCACTTGAATCGAAGGAATTATTATGGGCGAACTTTATTTATACTTCTAATGCATATATCGATGGCCATGCTGCACTTAATGCCGTGCCAGTGCCAAAATTGATGTTTGTTCACCGAACCATGGTGGATACCCTGGGCATCGGAGACAATGATGGTAAAGTAGATGCGGGGGAGCTGATCGAGTTTTGGTTTAGCATCCGCAATACTTGGGGACAATGCGATAGCGTGACTGTAATGATGAAAATGGGCGAATTTGAAGATTCAACACTGGTTGATTTTATAGATAACAATATTTTGATCGGCAGTACTAGCACCTACGCCATTAATTCTAATGAAACCAGCACAATCAAACTCCTCTTTAGCGATGACATTTCTCATAACAGGGAAATTCGGTTATCCGCATTGCTATTCTCTCCAAATTCTAATGACACCATCACCAGCAATTTTACATTGACAGTTTCAAATGGTGCTGAGCTAAGCGGAATTTTACTTCAGGATACTACTTTAACCCCAGACCGATTTTGGTTAATTGAAAATAGCCTAAGAATAGGTACTGGTGTAACGTTAACAGTGATGCCAGGGACAAGCATCGAAATAAACACAAATGTTGATAACAGAGGGACAGCAATATTTAATGGTACCGCGGACAGCTTGATCAATGTTCATGGAAACATTGCAGGAAACAGCTATTACTCACATTGCATAATTGATACAAGACAAAGCGGATTTGAAACCAATAATCCCATTTCTGACTGTATTATACAAAATGCATATACTCACATCTCTAACTATAAACCATTCGGTTTTCCATCTGCAACGAATTGTATTTTTGAAGATGCCTATTTCCATTATTACTCCTTCTTTAACATTCAAAATCAAACCCTGAACAACTGTATTATTAGAAACTCCTTTATAACGAATTTCTCATCAACATATCCAAACCCATCGATTTCGAATTCATTATTTGATAATATTGAAATGAAATCGACAGCCAATTATGCACTTTACAATTCATTTGAAAGCGGCCAGGTAAATAATACGATACTAAGTAAAATGATAAATACTTCAACCAACAATGGAAAAACCATTTTACTCAAAGCCTCAGAAATTGTTGATTCCAACTCCTTTCTTGGGAGTAATGATAGAATTTATTTTATTCAGTCTACAGGCGGTTCAGACTATCAAAACCTTCCAAACAATTACTGGGGCACAATTGATTCCAATAAGATAAAGACCAAATATTATGATTTCTGGAATGATGCAACATTGCCGTTTCTGATGATTGAGCCGAAACTTAATTCTCCTTCAGAAAACTGTCATGCACATGTCTGGAAAGTTCTCGTGAATGGAAAAGATGCCCAGGATGAGTATGTTGAAGCTGTTGGTGTGGGACCTCAGCGGTTTGATGTGTATTTCAACCGTGAAATGGATACAACCTTCATGCCGCAGGTTAGTTTCGGAGTCAGATATCCCTATACACAACAAGCTGTCACCGATTCTGCGAGATGGGACAGTACCCACCGTATTTTTACGGTTTACAAAAATATTCAGCTCTACACAGGTGATGGCATCAACCGTATCAGAGTGGCAGGAGCTAAAGAAACCAATGGCTGGCAATGGGAAATTCCTGTTGAAGACATGCGTTTCGAATTCCTGATTGATGCTGCAGGTAGCGCTTCAACAGATTTCATCGCAACAGCAGGTATTGGCAACGTAGAACTTGAATGGCATGAACCCGACGACCTGCCAACATTGCTTGGTTACAATATGTACCGCTTTCACCACCTGACTGACACCACTTTCAGCGACACAACGATGGTCAACACCAACCTGATCAACGACACTTTGTTCACTGACTTTGCCGTTGATCCATTAAGAAGGTACTATTATATGTACAAGATTGTACGTACCGACTTCTCGGAGTCTGACTTTTCAAAAGTGGTAAATGCTACTGTTCTTACCGCCTCACCCGGCGATGCTAACGGCGATCAGTCGGTGAATATCCTCGACATTACAACCATCGTTGCCTTTATCCTCAACCAGAATCCTCAACCCTTCCTGCTTGCCGCTGCTGACATCAATCAGGACGGAAGTATCAACCTGCTGGATATCATCGGAGTTGTTAACCTGGTGATGGGTGGGAAAACGCCCGACATCCAAAGCAATCCTGCTGTTGCCTACCTCGAAACAAATCAAATTCTCTTCGATAGTGATGGCACACTGACAGGATTCCAGTTTCAACTTATTGGCTCAAACCTGCAACAGCTTGTCATCAGCCCGTCGGTTTCCGGCTTTGAGTTCATTCATTGGCTTGAAGGAGATACCCTGAATGCAATTCTTTTCAGTATGAATAACCAAACGATTCCTGCCGGGCAGGTGGAATTATTCAAGCTCTCTAACCTGGATCAGATGCCTCAGTGGGGTATCCTTTTTGCTGGAAATGCGGATGGCGATTACGTGCCGGTGAACAAGAGCATCACCTCACTACCAGAGGATTACAGATATAGCTTCAAGGCTTATCCCAATCCCGGAAAAGGAGTCTTAACACTTGATATACAATGTCCTGAATTGAGCAATGTGGAACTGACACTCTATGATAAATTGGGCCGGTCATTACTCATTCAGCCGTTTATATCCATTCCAAAAGGAAATACCAACTTAAACGTTGACCTCAGAAACTTCGTTGGTTCCAACGGTATTTATTTTTTAAGTGTCAGGTATTTAGAGCAAAAGAAAACCGCACAGAGTTATTATCGAAAGGTCATTAAGTTGATAATTTCCAATTAGATTAGCTTTAACTAAATCCTGCAGCTCTTTCCTTTCTTAATGAATAAAGTGATGAAAAAAACTCAGAATATCATAATAGCCTGGCTAATGCTTCTTAACATGATGAACTTTGGTCAAGCACGCTGCGAGAATACATTGGCCATCCCTTCGGTAAACACATCTGCAAACACACAGGTAACCGTTAACATCGAAATCAACAATTCACAAACATTCGTTGGGTTCCAATTAGATGTTCCTGTGCCGGCAGGGATGTCCTACATCACGAATTCCGCCACATTGAATCCCTCGAGATCAAACGGGCATCTGCTGAGTGCAGCTCTGATAAGTGGCAACACCCTGCGAATCATTGCTTTTTCTTTCTCAAATAACACCTTCAATGGAACATCCGGAACTGTTGCAAGTTTCCAGATTCAAACATCGGCAATACCGGGAAGCTATCCCCTGCAGATACAGAATGCTGTCATCTCGGGAGCGAATGCATCAAATATCCTGACAGGAACGATAAATGGTTCACTTACTATATTCGCCCCCAATCTTCTTGTTAACCCTTTGTCTGAAAATTTTGGAGCAGTTCCTCTTGGTCAAACATCCGACAGGTATTTTGAAATCCAAAACAATGGTAATCAAAATCTTAATATTAGCTCTATTGCATTTAGCAATGGTGCGTTTTCGAATCAGTCAAGTGGTAACCTCACGATTTCTCCGGGTAATAGTTACAGCCTGCAAATTAGATTTACTGCAATTACCAAAGGTGATTACAACGCGATTATGACGATCAACAGCAATGATCCGGATGCGTCAAACACGCAAATTGCGCTTACAGCCAATGCCTTTGCAGTAAATGAGTTGCATTGTGGCAATCTCGAGGGAGCTTCAGGATCGACTGTTGAATTGTCAATTTCAATCAATAACATGGAAAGCTTTACGGGTTTTCAGTTCGACCTTCAGCTCCCGGAACAGTTGACTTATGTCCAGGGAAGTTGTGCACTAGATCCCGCCAGGATAAACAATCATCTGATCAGTGTTAATTCAATAAGCGAGCAAACAATCAGGGTGGTAGCATTTTCGGCAATGAATGCCAGTTTTATCGGCAACAGCGGAGTGATTGCATCCCTCGAATTTCAAATCAATGGCACAGGTGGTGTTTATCCGCTCAACATTGATCAAGTGATCATTGGTGATGCAGCTGGCACAAACATCCTATCAGCAAGTTACAGCGGATGGCTAACGATCACCTCTCCTGATATTCATTGCGATCAGACCGTATCTTTTGGCAATATTGCAATAAATAATACTGGTAACCAATCGCTTACGATATACAATTATGGTCAGGAATCCTTAACCATTGGCTCTGCCTCATCCACCAATCCTGTGTTTAGTTATGAGAATAGCTTTCCAATTCATATTGCTCCATGGAGCAATGTAAATCTGAATCTCGTGTTCGATCCTTCTGTTGGTGGAAATGCAACCGGTGTATTAAAGCTATTTTCCAACGACCCTGATGAAAGTCCGTTGAATGTGCAATTATCAGCATTTGCATTTAATCCCAATTATTTTAGCGTTACCAACCTCACAACTACCAGTAACAGTTCAGCGTCGCTTTCCATCACCGCGGAGAACTTCAATCCATTCGTTGGTTTTCAAATGGATATTGTGCTACCTGAAGGCATTAACTATGTCACTGGAAGCGCAGCATTGAATGCATCTCGCAAACAGGATCACTTACTTTTCGTTTCTGAATTATCAGAACGAAGTATCAGGTTACTAGCTTTTTCACCCGGGCAATTACCCTTCAACGGCAACAGTGGGAACATCATTTCTATTAATATCGCAACTGACGATAACATTACTCCTGGTTTTTATCCCGTTACGCTCGAAAACGCCATCATGGGTGATCAGACCTCTCAAAACATCCTTTGGGCAACAAACAGTGGCACCATTGAAGTCTCTGCTTTGTCTTCAATAGGAATGAAAGTTTTCCTTGAAGGCGCTTACCTCACCGGTCAAATGACTTCAAACCTTAAAAACAATGGATTGCTACCATTAAACCAACCTTTTAATATGAACCCTTGGAACCATGCCGGCAATGAATCCGCAATAATATTCCCTAACAATACCGTTGATTGGGTTCTGGTTGAGCTACGTGATGCTGCTTCTCCAGAAACAGCTACCGAAACGACCATCATGCCTGGTTGGCCCAAAGCCATGTTGTTATTACAAGATGGTAGTATTGTGGACGTTAACGGAAACCCCGCAGGTTTACTTTCTTCTTCTGTTCAACATCAGGTTTACCTCGTCATCCACCACCGCAACCACCTGGATGTCATGAGCAGTGCGCCGCTTGTGCTGAGTGGCAACACCTACGCCTACGACTTTACGGATGCCATCACCAGGGCTTATGGCGGTGCTGCCGGTTACAAGCAACTGGCCGATGGGGTGTTTGGAATGGTGGCCGGTGATATTGATGCCGATGGCGCTGTCGGGGTGTCCGACTTCAACCTCTGGGCCCAACGGTTTGGGCTGGCTGATGTGTACAACGCTGCCGATGCCGACCTCGACGGGCAGGTGAGCACCTCCGACTTCAACAAATGGGCCGTCAACTTTGGTGTGCAGTGGATGATCAATGCCATTCAGTCCAACAAGGGTTATAAATGCCAATTGCCTGATTTTAAATAATGTTTTAAACAATACAGTATGAAACGTTTCTATTTCCTTTTCTTCATCTTGCTGCCTGTTGGCCTCGCTGCTGTGCCTCAGCTGAGCTGGCAGCTGGCCAACCCGCGCATTATCCGCATCTCAGGCCTCGACCGCCTGGAATTCGATGTGCAGGTCAAAGCCAGCGAAGCCGGTACGCTGTTCTGGTCGGGGCAGTTTAACATTACCTTCAACAACAGCGCTTTCAGCACCTCTGCTGCCGATGTAACCACCCTGCGAAGTGGAATCAGTTTGCAACAGTCTGACCTTACTTCCGACTACAAATACTCCATCACCCGAACCGTCACAGGGGCTAGTCCAAACCTGGTTGTCAATGTGGCCCTCACTCCCGCTGACATCAGCATTTTGGGCGAATCGCCCAGCAGTGAATCTTCGGCTGAGATAACTACAACCTGGCAGACTTTTCTCAAGCTCCGCCTCAAAGTGGCTGATGCCTCTGCTTTGGCCGGAATCAGCTTTATTCAGGCTTCCATGAACGGGCAGGAGTCTTATCACGGCGGGCCTGGTGTCATCTCTTATTATCAAAATCCCAATTTGTATGCCAGCCTCGATTTCCAACAGCTGTGGATTGCCAGAATTTTCAGCGCCATGGGATGGTCGCAGGTAGGAGGTTCTGTCAACAATGTGCAGTTTACCGACTGGAACACGGCTGTCAATACTTCTGTCTGGGAAGGTCTGCCTGTGCTTGATGGCAGCAGTTTTCTGATGGACAGGCTTCGCATTCACAGCGGGGCTGTGCTCAGCCTGACCGACGATGCTGATCTGACGGTGTCGGGCGATCTGGTGAATGATGCCGGAAGCTCAGGTTTGGTACTTGCCTCTTCGGCCAGCGGGTCGGCTTCGCTGATTCATCAGAGCGACGGGGTGGAGGCTGCAGTGGATCGTTTTATCTCTGGCAGTGCCAGTCTGACACAAATGACGTATCACCTGGTTTCGGTGCCGGTTGCCTCCGGGGCTGTCTCCGGTTGGTGGGCCGACAGTTACCTCTATCGTTTTGATGCGCCTTCTCAGGCTTGGGTGTCGTTGGGTTCTTCTGCTTCTACGCCACTGTCGGTAGATCAGGGCTATATGGTGTATTACCCCGCTGCTGAAAAGACCTATACCTTCAGCGGACCGCTCTTGAACGGGGTGTTGCCTCTGGCCGTGGGTTTTCATGTGGCTGGTGGCTTTTCCGGGCTTAACCTTGTGCCTAACCCCTACCCTTCGGCCATCGACTGGAACAGCCTTGCGGGCTGGTCTAAAACCAATATCGCCAACGCCTTCTGGATATGGAACCCCTCTGCCGGTAATTATGCTTCCTATGGTTCTTACGGTACTTTGAATGCCACACAGTTTATCCCCCAGGGGCAGGCTTTCTTTGTCAAAGCGATTGATGCCTCTCCTGTACTTTCGGTCAACAACAGTGCGCGTGTTCACAGCAATCAGGTTTTCTTCAAAAACAGTGATCCTCCGGGTTTGCTTCGCTTCAAGGCTGCTGCCAACGGAAAGCAGGATGAGATGCTGGTCGTTTTTGATGCGGCGGCCTCGCCTGCCTTTGATCCGCAGCTGGATGTGGCCAAGTTGTTTGGCGCTGCAGATGCTCCCCAGCTCTATGCTGCTGATGCAGGGGGATTGCCCTTGACCGTGAATGCCCTCAACTTGCCTGTTCAGGGGTGTTCCGTTCCGATTTCCTTGCAGCTTGACAGCGAGGCACAGCTTGCGCTGAGTGTCGAAAATGTTCAGGCTTTTGATCCAAACTATGAGTTGCTGCTCGAAGATCTGGTTACTGGTGAATCTTTTGACCTCAGAAACACCAATGTGCTGGAAATTGCCCATCTGCCGTCCAATCCGCATCTGCGTTTCTTGCTCCATGTGGTCAAAATTACCGGTCTGCTCCCTCAGCAAACTGAACAGTGCGTCATCTGGGGGTCGGGTGAAGTGGTTCGCTTTACCCATCCTGCAGCTGCTGGCAGCATCCTCAAGGTGCTGGTGCAGGATATGGCTGGCAGATCCATCAAAGCGCTGAGCTGTGTCAACAATGCGCTCAACTCCTTCTCTGTGCCGGGCTTCAATGGCTTTGTCTCTGTCACGGTAATCGATCATCAGGGCGCTACTACCAAAAAAATCTTCCTAAACGCTGCACTATGAAAAAGAAATTCTTATCGCTCACTGCTTTTGGCTTTTTGTTGATTGGACTTAACTGCTACGCCCAGGGTCCGCCAAATCCTCCCGGCGATCCTTCTGCTGGTGGTGGCCCCATAGGTGGCAGCGCACCCCTCGGGGAGGGTATCGCTGTGATGTTAGGCGCTGCATCATGCTGGGCCAGCAAAAAAATTATCTACTATTACCGGCTTAATTCAAAGCAACAGCTCGAAGAGTAATACACCTGTGAGGAGTTGAAAGTTGTCAAATAAAAGCCCGGCTTTTGCCAGGCTTTTTTTGATTGCGCTTCAGCGCCTCTCAGCTCATCAGCGCAAGGCTGCCGCTGTGCAGGGATTCCGACACCTGCTCTTTGGAAGCCACGCCGCCGAGGGCAGCGGTGGAGAGATAAGTCAAGGCTTATTTCAGTTACTTTTTATTGTGCTAATAATGAGATTTTTACAATTTATTATTGCCATCTCGCAAAAATGTTAAAAATTCTTAAATTCTCTCTGCAAATTTTAAAAATACGCGCTTAACAGCTTGAAAATCATGTTTTCCGGAATAAAACAGCGCTCATGCAACGGAACAAAAATGACAGGTAAATCTGCTAAATTTCACTATCTATTTGAATTTTAATGTATTAACAAAAGTGACCAAGAGTTGAATGCACTTCGAAAATTTCTTCTTGAAGAATTGTGAAAGTCTTCAAGACGATTTTTAAAATCTTCTTGAAGAGTTGACAAAGTCTTCTTGATGATTTTGTCGGCAATTGAAATTCATTTAAAAAATGAAATTATAGCGCATTGATATACAATGTTTTATATTAATATTTTCTATCCAGAAACAACAAAAAAAAAGCAGCTTGTTGAGCTGCCTATTTATCAAGTGCTGTGAAGTTTAAGCGGTGGAGGGCTTTTCACAGAATTCAATGTTTCGGATTGCTTTGGCAATTTCCTTCCCTGGACGGAAGTGTTGCTTTGTCTTTGTGATCATGACGGGTTTGCATGTTTCCTGTGCTTTGGCACTTCCATCCGGTAAACTCAAACGGAAGCTGCCAACATCAGCCATTTTTACACAATGCACCTGCAGCAGCAGCTTTGTAACGATGATCAGATAAGCTCCTAAGGTGGCCAACATCAAAACAATTCTGAAGTGGGTCTCGCTTGCGGTGCTTTTGGACATTATGTTCAAATCAGCATTGTTGCCGGTCCGTACCGCGGCATCAAATTTTCTTGATGCGGTTCTATTCGTTGTATTTGCGCGATGGGTGATGCTATGCTGCATGATTACATTTGTTAAGAAATGATTACGATTGTTGGGGTGCAGGGTGGCTTTGCCGTTTTTAAACACATTTAGTCGTCTCATTTCACTTTAAACTTTTAGGGCTTAACTTCCTCTCCACTTTGGATAAGACGGTGTAAAAATACTGCACCAAAAAAGGATTGAATTGACTAATAGTCACAATGTTTTCCTTATTTGTCACATAAAACATCTTCTTGAACCTTATCATGCAGCAAAGAAAAAGCATCCTATTTTGTCTACCATTTTGGGATTTGAAAATTTCTAATTTGAAAATTTTCGCCCACTCGGTCAAGTCGCCCACTCGCTCAAGTCGCCCATTCGCTCAAGTCGTTAAACTCGCTCTGCGTCAACGCAAGCAAAAAAGAGTATTTTCAATCAGATCCATGTATGATTTAATTTGAGGCAAGGCCAATACTGATTGATCTGCGATTATTCTATCTTGATCATGAAAAATCTACAATTCATCACTTTATTTTGTTGTCAAGTGCTTACTTGTATAGTTTTATTGCCCTAATCACAATAATTTTCTCTTATGAAACACATATCTACTTTACTTAAGACCATCTCAGAACCAAAAACAAAAAAAATGAAAATCATGAAAAATATTGGAAAGCTCCAAAGTCTTATCTACATCGCTTTCATAGCAATTGGGTTGTCAGGACAAGCACAAAACGTGGTTCCAAACTGGGATTGGGCCGTAAATGCAGGTGGAAATGATTACAACAGTGGAAATGGTATTGCCTGCGACGAGGATGGAAACACATTTGTAGCAGGTGACTTCCAGGGAACGATAACATTTGGAACTATCAGTCTGACTAGTGCAGGTTCGTTTGATGGCTTTTTGGTCAAATATGCAACCAATGGTCAGATCGAATGGGCTATCCAGTTTGGAGGACCAAGCATGGATTATGGATACTCGGTAGCGGTAGATCAATCAGGCAATGCCTATTTATCTGGTTATTTCCAGGGGCAGATTACAATTAACGGAGAACTGATTACCTCTTCGGCTTTTCGTGATATGATGGTGGCAAAGGTCACTCCTGACGGAACAATTGCATGGTTTAGGCATGCAGGTGGCGAGTTTGCCGAAGGTTTCAAAATTGCTGTAAACGATGCCGGCTATGCGGCTGTTACAGGTTACTATTATGGAACGCTGGTCTTTGCCGATTCGCCCTTAACAATTTCGAGTAATGGGGATGCTGACTTGTTTATTGCTTTGTACGACACTCAGGGACAGTTAATGTGGGTGAATGGCGGAGGCGGATTGTATGAAGACCGGGGTCAGGGCGTCAGTGTTGATAATGAAGGCAATGTGATTTGCTCCGGATTTTTCGTAGGCCCGGCTACTTTTGGCTCAAACACTTTAAATTCACCTGATTACGTGTCACATATCTGTTTGCTTAAGTTTGATTTATCCGGCAACTGGACCTATGCGCACTCGTTTGGCTCATCAGAAGGGGGTGAAAGTCCATTTGGTGGACACACCATCGATGCTGAAGGAAATATTGTAATGGGCGGCATTTTTTATGCTAATTCGTTCACCATAGGAAGTGATGTACTTGTTAACCAAAGTCCTGGCTACTTCGACATTTTTTTCGCCAAATTTGATGGAAATGGAGGCCCGCTTTGGGCAAGGCAGGCCGGCGGTGATGGCATAATGGAATACGTACGTGGAGTGGATGTTGACGCATACGGTAACTGCTATTTTGCAGGAAACTTTGAAACAACGGCCGTTTTTGGAGATACAACTTTAACTGTGACCGGAAATACCGATGCTTTTGTTGCAGCGTACAGGCCTGATGGATCGTTTATTTGGGCCATTCAGGCCGGTGGACCAAGCACTGATATGTCTATTGATGTAGCCACCGATGCTTTCGGGAATATTTACACGACCGGCTACTTTTATGAAAACATCAGTTTCGGCGCAATTGCATTCAATGCCATTAGCCAACAAGACATGTTTGCTGCAAGAATTAATCAGGATATAAATACTGCGTCTCACGAATTGGCTGCAGGAAGCGAAACGATTCAGCTATTTCCCAACCCAGCAGACGAAACGATCAATCTGAATACAAAAGAACACATTCGCGAACTGAAAATATTTAACGCTTCAGGAAAAATTGTGCTGGAACGCCACCATTTAGAAACAAAACAATTAGCTATCGGACTCAATCAGCTTGTTAACGGAACCTATGTTATGCTGATTATTGACCAAAACGGACTACCAACTCACAGGCGAATCATCGTAAATCACTAAAAATTCAAGCATCATCAGTCTGAAAAGGGGTCGTATTGACTCCTTTTCTCTTATTTTATGGTACTGAATATCTGATCATTGAAAAACCTTTTGAAATTATAAAATTTATCAGTTTCAGAAGGAGGGTAAATAGTAGCAACAATAGCTTAAATAGCAGTTTGCAAATGAATATTTATTGCAATTTTGGAAAATAAATATTGTATCAAGGCCCTTCCAGCGGCCAAACGTGCATAACGATGACAATCTGGAAACTACAACACATTAACTTTAAAAATGCCTCGTTTCAGCAGTTGGCGAAACAAACTACCCGCATTTTTTTACATGTGGCCTTTTGGCTTTTTTTTACAGTGCTTTTTCTAAGTTCTAAAGAAGATGGATTCGTAAGTCTTTACTGGTCGTGGATTAGCATACTATCAATTTGTGCTATTGTTGTTTACACCAACCTTTATGTGTTGTTGCCTAACTATTTCTTCCAAAAAAAGTACCTTGCCTATGCCATTATGCTTCCTGCCTGTCTGCTAACAGGAGCATGGCTTATCCAATCGCTTTCTGCTTTGCCTTATATGGCCATTGACACCCCATTTGGTCAAAATTTGAAAAACCTTTTTTTCTTTGTCGTATTTTCGAGTTCGTTTAAATTTTATCGTGAAAACGATCGCAAACTCATCCTGCTCAAGCAGTCGGAGCATAAACAACTACAAACAGAATTGTCATTGCTCAAATCGCAAATCAACCCGCACTTCTTGTTCAACACGCTGAACAACATGTATGCAACAAACCTTGAAGACCACGAAAAAGCCAATGAAATGATTCTTCAAATGGCTGATATCTTGCGATTTCAGCTCGAAGCAAGTCAAAAATCTACCATTTTTTTAACTGAAGAAATCCGCCTGATCGAAAACTACATCACACTCGAAAAAATTCGACTTCACAACAGCAATGTCGTGATTAACAAGGAAGGCAATTTTGATGGATATGAATTTTCGCCGCTACTCTTGTTGCCATTGGTCGAAAATGCCTTTAAGTATGGCAAGAATTATTTCTTGTTCAACCTAAAGATCGAGGGCAATCTATTTACCTTTGAAACACGAAACGAGATCAGGCAATCGAAAACCATACGGCCATCAGGGGGAATGGGACTGCCAAATGTGCAGAAACGACTTGAACTTGTCTATCAGAAGCGATTTGAATTTTACTATCTCAAAGAAGATCAAATGTTTAAGACATTTTTAAAAATTGAGCTATGAAACTTCAGTGCCTGATTGTAGATGATGAGCCTCCGGCACACAAAGTTTTGCAAAACTACATTGCCCGTTTCGAAAGTCTGAAATTGGCGGGTAATTGTTTCAATGCCATTGAAGCCATCAACTTTCTACATAAAAATCGGATTGACATTCTGTTTCTCGATATTGAAATGCCAGAAATCACGGGCATCGAGATGCTTGAATCGCTCGCGCATCCCCCATCGGTTGTGCTCACAACAGCCTATTCTCAATTCGCTTTGAAAGGCTTCGATTTGGGGGTGACTGATTATTTACTTAAACCCATCCGATTCGAACGCTTTGCAAAAGCAGTTAACAGAATTGTTGCATCGCTTGAGCAATCAAGCAAGGAGCAGTACATTTTTATAAAATCAGATGGCAATCAGCACAAAATCAATTTCTCTGAAATGATGTTTCTTGAAGCTTTTGGCAATTATGTAAAAATCCACACCCCAGACAATGTGCTTCTTACTGCCGCAACACTCACTGAAATGCAGCTCATGCTTCCCTTTGCGCATTTTATCCGGGTTCATAAATCGCATGTGATTAACAGTCAGTACATTAGTAAAATTACTGGCAACCAAATCTTTATTGGCAAACACATCATACCCATTGGTGCAAGTTATCGCAAAAATTTATGGGACACTCTGAATCTCAGATAGTTTAGCTTCAGTGAAATGATTCCCATCTCTTTGTTAACCTATTTGGTTCCTCTAGCCCTATGAATTATTCGAGGATCATCTATATGCAAGCAGCCTTGAACCTTCTCCCAAATCTATTAACAACATCATTGTTAACTGAATAGGTTTTATGAACTAAATGACTACAAACTCCCTGAAATTTTCGCGATCAATGACCTTTGCTGATGCCTGATACATTTCGGTGAAGGTTTTGGGCAATTTGTGCTGCTTCCTTTTCTGCCACTTCAACTCAAAGCCAGAGATGTTTCCTGCATGCTCCTCTACATAGTCAACCTCCTGTTGTTGCTTTGTCCTCCAAAAATAGCTGCTCGCCAGGCTTTGTTTATATGCAATCTGTTTCATCCTTTCCGAAATCAAAAAGTTTTCCCAAAGTGCACCTTTGTCATTTCTGAGTTCCAACGGATTGAAATTGCCAACCACCATATTTCTGACACCGTTGTCATAGAAATAGACCTTCTTGTTTGTTTTGATCTCATTCCTAACGTTTCTGCTGAAACTGCTGAGTTTAAAAACGATAAATGCCTTTTCCAGGATATCAATGTACCTGCTCACGGTATTTTTATCCACATTGACGATCTGGGCCAACTCAGCAAGATTTACCTCACTCCCAATCTGCAGAGACAGTGCCTGCACAAGCTTTTCGAGTACCTCCGGCTTTCGTAAGCCTGCGAACGACAGGATATCTTTGTACAAATAGCTGTTTACCAAATTTCTTAATACCATCACTTCGTCACCTGTGTGATTCAGCACATCAGGATAAAACCCATAAAGCAATCTGTTTTCGAGGTTTTGCTCGGCCACCACATATCCATGCGCTGATTCATATTCCTCCCACGAGATCGGAAATAAATGGTACTCCCATTTGCGACCTGTCAAGGATTCATTGATTTTGTTCGACAAATCAAATGAAGATGAGCCACTTGCAAACAATTGAACGTTTTTGAACCTGTCGGTGATGATTTTCATGGTGAGACCTATCCCCTCAATCCGTTGTGCCTCATCAATAAACACATAGCGATGCTTTCCGAGAATTGCACGCAACTGCTCGGTATTCGGCGCTGTCATGAGTGTCCTGATTTTGGGATCGTCGCCATCGAGGAGCAAATAATCTTTCGACGAAAGGATGCTTTCGATCAAAGTTGTTTTTCCAACCTGTCGCGGACCAATCACAATAATCGCCTTACCAGTGTCGATGCGCTGTTCGATGCTTGATCGAAGATACCTTGAATACATGATTTTCTCGCAAAGATAATAACTATTGACATATATATTCACTTTAAGTTATGTTTTTTGATGATTATATGTATTCGTCATTCAGATTTACCTTTATTGAGGGAGGGTTGATGTGTTTTAAGTCTGGAGGTTTGAAAGTCTGAAAGTCTCAAAGTCTGAAGGTCTCAAAGTCGAAGGTCGGAGGTCGGAGGTCAGAGGTCGGAGGTCGGAAGGTCGGAAGGTCTGAAAGTCAGTTCAAAGTTCAAATGCGTAATGGGTGATGGCCCCGAAAGCTTTCGGGGGAGTAATGGGTAATGGGTAAATAAATAATGATTTGATAGACAATATTTTAAGGCTACTTACTATTCACTGTTCCCCCGAAAGCTTTCGGGGTCACTATTCATTGTTCACTGATGAGCGTCAGCCCTTTGAGGCACTTTGTGTTAATCTTTGTGCAACTTTGTGTAACAGCTTATCCATGTCTAAAGGTCTGGAAGTCTGAAGTCTCAAAGTCTCAACAACTACTTGGGCTGCCACGAATGCGCGAATAATTTACAAAATCACACAAAACGGTCAATGCTATTCAGGCATTTACAACCCATCACACTGTTCACTGTTCACTGTTCACTGTTCACTGTTCACTGATCACCTATCACCCATTACTCATCACCTTTCCAAACTTATCACCCACTTCAGCCGAAATGTTCCCGCTCAACCTGAAATAAAAAATAATCCATTGAATTGGACAAATTCCATTTAATAAATTAAATTTGTCCAAAATTAAGCTAAGCGACGATGATTCAAAGAGATATAGCATCTAAAGTGCTCGAACTGGCACAAAAATTCCCGGTCGTAACCCTCACCGGGCCACGTCAATCAGGCAAAACAACGCTTTTGCGACACCTGTTTCCATCGAAAACCTATGTCTCATTAGAGGACCTTGATACCCGTGTTTTTGCAGCAACCGACCCACGCGCATTTTTAGCCGGATTGCCTGATGGTGCCATTCTGGATGAGGTGCAGCGTGTTCCTGAACTTTTTTCCTATTTGCAAGGGGTTGTAGATCAACATCATATTGAAGGTGAATTTATTCTTTCAGGCTCTCAAAACTTTTTACTGATGGAAAGTGTCAGCCAATCTCTGGCCGGACGCGCTGCCATCATGAAGCTGTTGCCGCTAAGTCTCGCTGAGCTAGACCATACGGAATATGCTCAGCAGAAAGCCGAGGAGATGATTTTCACAGGTTTTTACCCCCGGGTTTATGACAAACAGATTTCGCCGGCCGACTTCTATTCAAGTTATATTCAAACCTATGTGGAGCGAGACATTCGTCAGATGAAGAGCATACACGATTTGAGCCTGTTCACGCGTTTTCTTAAACTCTGCGCGGCCCGCATAGGGCAACAACTCAACCTGAGCTCGCTTGCCAACGATTGCGGCATTTCTCATTTTACTGCTCAATCGTGGCTTTCGCTGCTGCAAACCGGTTTTGTGGTTTACCTCTTGCAGCCCCATCACATCAACTTCAACAAGCGCCTGACAAAAATGCCCAAATTGTATTTCTACGATACGGGCCTGGCCTGTCATTTATTGAATCTCACCGAAAGCAGTCAGCTGCAAACACATTATTTACGGGGGCATTTATTCGAAAACATGGTGATCATGGAAATCGTGAAACATTATGCGAATCAGGGAAAAGAGGCGCCCGTGTATTTTTGGCGCGATAAAACAGGCAACGAAATTGATTGCTTGATCGAAACACAGCAAGGAATGCATCTGATTGAGATCAAATCGGCGCAAACCTACCATACCGAATTTGCCAAAAACATCCAATACTACCTCAAGCTGAATGCCGGTAAATTTGCGTTGAATCCCATTACCATCTACATGGGCGAATTCAAACAGCGACGCGAAAACATTTCACTCATACCCTGGAACCGGCTCGACCTTCCTACTTTGCTGCACCCTGACAACTTCGCAGCAGCTTTGTAACCCATTGCCCTCTGATTATTTTTAGCGCTTGCTGAAAAACTCTCCAAACCTAATGAAGCAAATTCTTCATAAAGCAGTCATGGTGTGAGAAGTTTATGAATTCTCGTTAATTTGGGCCAAAAAGTTTAACCGCAGGAGGACGCAAAGGGCTTACGCATTGTCGTTTAAGGAAAGAGAACAAAGCCGATTGAGATTTCTCTGCGTCTTTGCGCCTTCTTCGTGTCCTTTGCGGTTAGAAAAAAATCGTAACCAAAGCTTTTTTTCATTTTATTACAACCTCGAGTTTCGATAGGGATGCAAGCTCTTTGACCTGAACAGTTGTAAAAGTATGCACATGAACCCTAAAATACAGGCTTCATTTATTGATATTGATGTACTTAATGGTTTTTCAGCAAACCCTTCTCAGACTTTTCGTTTAAGTTTAAAAAAAAACCAGAATCCATTGCACGACATTCCTGACTATCACGCTTGCGCAGATGGTTTATTGTAGTGGAAATAGTTTGGTTTCACGACTCCCCCACCCCATACAACGCATGCACCAAATGATCAATCGTGCGGTCGGTTTTTTCGATTTCCGAACCCAGACCAAGCACTTTGGCGGATTCCTGCTGAAAAACGGAGGATGATCATGCCTGGAAATACCTAAATCAAACAACTATGGGTATTTTCATCGGGTGTTGAGGAAGCAAACTAAAATTCAGATTGGAAATACATGCTTTCAGTCAGCAAAAAAAACAGGGATGTTCATACAACGGAAAAATAATTTAGCTTTGTTGCCCTAACACCCAAAACCAACTGTGATGAAGCCACTTAGGGAAAAAATCAGCAGTCTGTTTCTGCACCCGGCTTTTCTGGCTTTTCCCGTCGCAGCCCTGCTCATCCTCCTGCTCCCCGACCGCTTCTCGCGCTATGAGGTGAAGCTGATTGATCGTGCATTACTCGATGAAAATTCGCACCTTGTCACACACGACCTGGATCATGATGGCTGCAGCGAGCGCATAAACTATGGGAGCCATGATTTAACCACTTTCGTAACCATCAACAATGCCAACCGAACCATTGATCAATGGAATTTCAATCAGCGGCCTGAGACCTTTATCAACCGTATCATCACCGGTGATGCCAACCACGACGGCACCGACGAATTGTATGTGGTGAGCCACAGGGCTGACTCCCTTTTCCTGTCGGCTATAGACATTTTGCAGACAGGCAAATTTTTATTTTATGAACGCTTTTTTGGTACAGCTGCAACACCGTTTCGCATTGAACATAACAATTACAATCCCGGAATGGTGATAGACCTGGATGGCGACCAGTCCGGCGAGGTAGTTTTTATCATCAACAATGGCTACGGGAAGTTCCCCCGCCGCCTTTTTGCCTACGACCGCCGGCGCGACAGCATGTATCAATCACCCGAACTGGGGGCCAACCTGGCCGGCATTTTCAAGACAACCGACCTGAACGGCGACAAAAGACCGGAATTCCTGATTACAAATTATGCCTCCGCCAATTACAAAGATACCGTGGGCATCATGCACGACCATGCCGCTTACCTCATCGTGCTCGACCACCGATTGCAGTTTTTCTTTCCCCCCGTGAAATTCCCGGGTGATTACGTAAATGTTGAACCATTTCCTTTTCAGCGGGCTGACAGTATATTGATCATGTGCTACTACCATGGAAATTTGTTAAACGCCCCAGATAATAACAAACTATTAGTCTATGACCAATACGGCAACAAAAAACAGGAAGTAATGCTGCCACAAACCGAAACCAATTTTGGCTATGGTTTTATAAACTTCAAAGAGGCGGATGACCAGTTTTTTTTATTTGACCCCACCAACAAAATCTATATTTATTCAAATGATTTGCAGCATCAAAAGAGCCTTGACATACCCATCCGGCCAATAAACGCCCCAAGCTTTGACATTGACAGGGACGGGCACCTGGAGGCATTTGCCCTGAGCACCGACTACGAAGAATGCCTCATCCTGCGCCACAATCTGAAACATACGGCCCGTTTCAAGGTGACAGCTGTCAACGCTCCTTTCTTTTTTTATCCGTGGCAGGAAAGCGCCTACAAGCCCCCCGGATTTGTGGTGGTGCAGGATAAGGAAGCCAGTTTCTACACTTACACCCTCAATCCATGGTCGTACGTGCTGTATGTGATTCACCTTGGCATCTATGCCGGTGTTTTGGGTTTTGTGCTGTTGGTCAGGCGTTTGCAGCGCAACCAACTCAGAAAAAAGTATGAAACCGAACAGCAGATTGCCGAGCTGAAACTGCTGAGCATCTACAACCAGATCAACCCACACTTTACCTTCAATGTGCTGAATACCATCGGTTCGGTCATCCTGCAGCAAAAGCCCGAGGCCGGCTATGAGCTGCTCATGAAGTTTTCGCGCATGATCCGCAACCTGCTCAATTCGTCCAACAGCATCGTCCGCAGCCTCAAAGACGAGCTGGAATTTGCCACCGATTTTCTCGGGCTGCAGCAAGCACGGTCTGGTAAGGCATTCAGTTTTGAGGTTCAGCAGGATAAGAATGTTGATGAGAACCGCCCCGTGCCCAAGATGGTGATCCAAACCCATGTGGAAAACGCTGTGAAGCATGGCATCATCCCGCTTAAAACAAGGCCGGGCCACATCCGCATCGCGCTCAGCCACAGCCACCACCAGCTTGAAATCACCATCACCGACAATGGCGTGGGCCGCCGCGAAGCTGCCGAGCATCCTGTCTATTCCACCGGCAAAGGCCTTGCCATCCTCCAACAGACCTATCAACTCCTCAACCAGCGCAACAGCCGGCTCATTACCCAAACCATCACCGACCTGACCGACGAAGCCGGCCATGCCACCGGCACGGCCGTGCACATCGCACTGCCTGATGATTTCGCATACACCAACATCCAATAAAACCAATGAAAAAGCCAGCCACCGAAAACCCCAAACTCCGCCTGCTGATTGTGGACGACGAACCCGAAGCCATCAACATCCTCCGCCTGCTGCTGCAGGATCTAGATGAAGTGGAGGTAACAGGCAGCACCTGTGAGGCCGACAAGGTGCTTTCCACCTTTCTGAAAACTGCTGCCGACGTCCTCCTCCTCGACATTCAGATGGGCACGCGCAACGGCTTCGATGTGCTGGAAGAACTCAAGGAGCACAAGCTCTTTCCGCCCGTCATCTTCACCACCGCCCACGAGCAATATATGCTCAAAGCCATCCGTGCCGGCGCCTTCGACTACCTGCTCAAACCGGTGGACAAAACCGAACTCAAGGCAGCCCTCGCAAAAGTGCAGCAACAGCTGAACGAGCATAAGCTGGAAAAAAGGATGGAGGCGTTGGAGAGGGCGGTGGGCATAAAAAAGAAACTGAAGCTCAATACCAAAACCGAGACGATTTACCTCGACCCTGATGACATCCTGTACATCGAAGCCGACTGGAGCTATTCAACGGTTTACCTGGTAAACGGCAAACGCGAGACCATTTCGATGAACATTGGTACGCTGGAAAAAAATCTGTCATCCGATAAGTTTTTCAGAATCAGCCGTTCCATCGTCATACAACTATCTAGCATCCAACTGATCGACCGCAAAGCCAAAAAATGTCACATCAACATTGCAGGACAAGAAAAAAGCTTTCCCATTTCCACCAGTAAGATTGCCATGCTGGAGGAGATGGAGTTTTAGCAGCCTTCACATGACGTTATTATCTTGATTCTCTTAGGCAAAGACAATTTTATTGCTTGCCTTACTGCCTGCCTTCCTATAACTAAAAGACACTCACACAAAGAAAAGAGCTTATTGTCCTGACTGCGTGTCTTAAGTGGGTTAACTTTATCGTATTCAATCAAATGTATCTTCCTTTTAAAGACGGAGAGACAGGTGGTTAGTAAACTGTTCTTTGATGATTTTTTATTAGTTATTGTAAGTAATCCATTTACTGTTGTCTGTTTAGAAGTAAAATTTGAGGTATTTATAGGATATGTTATTTTGATTATTCAATTTTTAATTCCTTTTGGTACATCTAAATTTTTCCTTTAAACCAAAGAAATTAATTAAAATCTATAAGTTGAAAAATAACTTATATATAATTGATAATTATACCTTTAAAAGATATTTTCATAGATTAAACAAGGTATTATGGATGAATTATAATAAATCGAAATTTGATAATGGGTAGATTTTGATTGATCAGATAAATAAATGTTTTCTAGGATAAATGACTTCAATTTAAGCTATCAATATTATAAACAAAAATTAAAAATATGAAAATTAAATTTAAAATAATGTGTTTAATCTCCATACTGGCAATTGGATATAGCTGCAAAAAAACTGAGGATTTAGTTTTAATTACAATAACGAATCCTGTTGGAGGTGAGACTTGGTACAAAGGAAGTACATATACCATAAAATGGAGCTCTACTGGAATTACTGGGGATGTTCAAATACGTTGTGATTATCCTGGAAGTTCAAATAGTGTTGGAAATGTTAATGTTAATGCTGGTGAGTTTACTTTTACAATTCCTTCTACTTGGCCTTCACGTAATGACTGGGCAGTTGCTGTTACATCGTTTGG
>CAZBMR010000023.1:39885-49436 GCA_964492695.1 uncultured Lentimicrobiaceae bacterium | reverse complement strand
GGGCAACAGAAGAGACCCCAACACCTGGCGCGCCTTTGCCAACACCCCGCCAACGCCTTTGTTTGACAGGGGTTTCACAGGGCATGAGCATTTGTATGGCTTTGGTCTCATCAACATGAACGGACGCATGTATGACCCTGTGGTATCGCGCATGCTCTCGCCCGACAACTTTGTGCAGGCACCCGATTTTTCGCAGAGTTTTAACAGGTATAGCTATGCGTGGAACAATCCACTGGTGTTTACTGATCCGGATGGGGAGTTCTTTATAATACCTTATTTGAGCTTCAATGCGTCTGGAGGCGTAGATTTTGGAGTTACGTTTGGCATCGGAATACCTGGAATATTAAGTGCACAGGCTACAATTGGCCATAGTACAAGTAATAGCAATACTTATTTTACTATTGGTGGTACATCAGGGGGTATTACAGCCTCTGTTGGTTGGGGCTCACAATCTGGCTATACAGCATCTGCTGGATTTGGGTTAGGCATACCCATACCCGGGGTTGGGTCAAATTTAACATCGGCAGGCTTTAGCTGGAGTCAAAATGGAGGCATGTCAATTGGAGCATTTGGTTTAACATTGGATTCACAAGGGATAGGATTTAATCCAAGTATTGGCTATAGTTATGGATTTACAATGAGTAAAGCCCCAATTTTTCAACAAGCTATGTATGCTTGTAAAGATTGTCCTACTTTTAATCTGCCGGAGGTAGTTGTTGTTGGGTCTCGCTGGACTTATAAACACAGGCCAGTTGCTGACAATACGTATATTGCGCCTTACCAGATTAATTATTCTCGTCGTTCAAATCATAGTTCAACCAATCCTACAAACATTTATGAATGGGCTGACAGAGCTAATACAATGTATAATATTTATAGTCCGAATAAAGTTTCCAGAACATTTTCGGTTATGAATACTGGAGCAAAACTTATTGAACAATATAACAATAATGACTATTTGGGAATGGCACTTACAATTGGTGAAGTTGCTGCCGATCGGAATGGATATGTAACAATAGCAAAGACGGTTATAGATTTAGCGAATTCGCCCTCAACCCAAAGAGAAGTTAGCGGGTTATTACAAAGAGACGCTCAGTATCACTATCAAATGTATCAAAAAACAGGAAGCACATGGCACTATAATCAATACATGCGCTACAGATCTGCAGTTGAAACAGCTAGACGGAAATTCTAATGAAGCAAAGTATTATTCATATTAGTATGAGATTCGTTATTTTTTTGATAATTATATCAATGTCTTTTTCTTGTAAAAATGATTTGACCCGAGAAAATGAACGCAATCGGACACTTGCCCAAGCCCAAAAACTTCTTGATAAAGAAGAATATAATGAAGCTGTAGAAATCATTAATCGTATAATTGATGCAGATTCGTTAGATAATGAAGCAAGGTACTTTAGGGCACGTTGCAATTTTTTTCTTGAAAATTACGATCTGTGCATTAAAGACTTAAAGATTGTTGCCGATGCAGGTTATCGTCAATATGATGCTAATTATAATCTAGGCAATATTTATTGGATTTTGGCTCAGTACTCTAATGCAGTGAAATATTTTAAAATAGCTTTAGAATATGATCCTTCCAATCAGGAGGTAAAAGAGATCATTGAAGTATTGGAGGAAGCAGTTGAAATTTTTGAAACCTCAGAAAGGATATACTGAAATGCAAAAGATACATGATGCAATTTTTATTCAACTTTTCAGATTTGCCTCTCTAATGAAAAAATGGGGATACCCATTTGTAGATTCAAATTATGAAGCGATACTATTTTTGTCATTTTTTGAATCAATAAATGCTATTTCTATTTTTCAATTACTTAATTGGTCAGAAGGCATAAATATTAAGCTTCAATTTGTAATCTTTTTTATTTTATTTACCATTTTGAACTATATTTTTCTTATCAACAAAGGACTTTGGAAAGGCATACATCAAAGATATGGTGAGTTGAATAAATTCCAGAAGCTTGTCTCACTTTACACATGCATAACGTATATTATCTTAACGATTTTATTTCCTATCATATACAATGAATTTTTTTAACAGTGCAAATTGTAAATCAGCCTTTTTAAAGGCTATGTTCTGATAACTGTATATTAATGTAATAGTTAATGATATTATAAAACCAAAACTTTTGGAATATGAGTCGCTTTCAGAAAAAAGTGTATAACAAAGAAGGTATAAACAGTTTTGGCATTTTCCCGCCTGCACACCAAGACATCGTTTACAATGCCTTCGACAAGGTGACATCCATCACCGAGGGCAACAAGGAGTTGCAAATCACCTATGGCCATCACCGGCAGCGCATCAGTCAGCAATACACGGAGGCAGGTGCAACAACAAGCAAAGTGTATGTGGGTGCCTGCGAATACATCACCCAAAACACCCAAACCACTACCCACACCTACCTCAGTGGGCCGGAGGGCCTGTTTGCCGTGGTGGTGAAAGAACAAAAAGACAGGTTTATGATCCGTTTGGCAGGATTTTTTGAATAACCCGTCAACAACATGCTTGCCAGCATCCGATACTAAATGAAATATCCATAAGAATATCATCATACCCTTTTTAATGAAAATTCATGGATATTCCATCTGACCTATGAAATCAAAATTATTTACAGATGAATATAAAACAGTTAAAAAAAAGACCGCTGAAATCCAACGGTCTTTCTATCAATTGTTTAACACAAGGCTATTTTCTCATCTGAATCAGGATGTCGAGGATTTTGATGGCTGCTTCGGGGATGATTGTTCCCGGGCCAAAGATGGCCAGGGCACCGGCATCATAGAGGTATTGGTAATCCTGATGCGGAATCACGCCGCCCACGATGACCATGATGTCTTCGCGGCCCAATTTTTTGAGTTCTTCAATCACCTGCGGCACAAGGGTTTTATGCCCGGCAGCGAGGCTCGAAACGCCCAGCACATGCACATCGTTTTCCACCGCCTGACGGGCAGCTTCGGCCGGTGTCTGGAACAATGGCCCAATGTCCACATCAAATCCAATATCGGCATAGCCGGTGGCCACCACTTTGGCACCGCGGTCGTGTCCGTCCTGCCCCATCTTGGCAATCATGATGCGCGGACGGCGTCCTTCGAGGGCAGCAAACTCATTGGCCATGGCCGATGCCTGCGCAAAGCTCTTGTCGCCTTTGCTTTCGGCGGAGTAAACACCCGAAATGGAGCGGATGACCGCCTTGTAGCGACCAAATACTTTTTCGCAGGCCATGCTGATTTCGCCTAAAGATGCCCTCTTCGAAGCAGCATCCACGGCCAATTCAAGCAGGTTGCCCTCGCCGGTGGCGCATGAATGCGTGATGGCTTCGAGGGCGGCCTGCACAGCAGCTTCGTCGCGGTTGGCACGCAGCACCTTCAAGCGCTCAATCTGCGACAGGCGCACGGCGGTGTTGTCGATGTCGAGGATGTCAATCGGGTCTTCCTTTTCGAGGCGGTATTTGTTTACGCCTACTATCACATCTTTGTTGGAGTCGATGCGTGCTTGTTTTCGGGCAGCAGCCTCCTCGATGCGCATCTTGGGCAATCCGGTTTCAATGGCTTTGGCCATGCCACCCATGGCTTCGATTTCCTGAATATGTGCCCAGGCTTTTTCAACGAGTTCGTCGGTGAGTTTCTCCACATAATAGGAGCCGGCCCAGGGATCAACCACTTTGGTGATGTTGGTTTCTTCCTGCAGGTAGATTTGGGTGTTGCGGGCAATGCGTGCCGAAAAGTCGGTGGGCAGGGCAATGGCTTCGTCGAGTGCATTGGTATGGAGCGATTGGGTGTGCCCAAGGGCAGCGCCAAGGGCCTCGATACAGGTTCGGGCAATGTTGTTAAAAGGATCTTGCTCTGTTAAACTCCAGCCCGAGGTTTGGGTGTGGGTACGCAAAGCCATTGACTTTTCGAGTTTCGGCTCAAACTGCTTCACAATTTTGGCCCAAAGCAGGCGTCCGGCCCTGAGTTTGGCAATCTCCATGAAGTGGTTCATTCCCAGCGCCCAGAAGAACGAAAGACGGGGCGCAAAGGCATCCACATCCAATCCGGCTTTGATGCCTGTGCGGATATAGTCGAGCCCGTCGGCCAGCGTATATGCCAGCTCAATGTCGGCAGTGGCACCGGCTTCCTGCATGTGATAGCCCGAAATGGAAATGGAATTGAACTTGGGCATTTTCTTCGAAGTGTACTCGAAAATATCGGCAATGATGCGCATGCTCGACTCCGGCGGATAGATGTAGGTGTTGCGCACCATGAATTCTTTCAAAATGTCGTTTTGAATGGTGCCGGCCAGCTCTTCGAGCTTGGCACCCTGCTCGAGTGCTGTAACAATGTAGAAGGCCATGATGGGCAGCACAGCGCCGTTCATGGTCATTGACACTGACATTTTATTGAGCGGAATCTGGTCGAACAGAATTTTCATGTCGAGGATCGAATCAATTGCCACACCGGCCTTGCCCACATCGCCCACCACGCGTTCGTGGTCGGAATCGTAGCCGCGGTGCGTGGCCAGGTCGAATGCCACCGACAAGCCTTTTTGGCCTGCAGCCAGGTTGCGGCGGTAAAAGGCATTGCTGTCTTCGGCGGTGGAGAATCCGGCGTATTGACGGATGGTCCAGGGCTGCATCACATACATGGTGGAATATGGCCCGCGCAAAAATGGCGCAATGCCTGCGGCATAATTCAGGTGTTCCATGCCATCGAGGTCGGCCTTGTTGTAGGCCTGTTTCACCTGAATGTGCTCAGGCGTTTCCCAGTCGGGGGCAATGTCGTTTTTGTGTTCCCAGGCTTCAACATCCAGTTTATTCACCGGTATGTTGTTGATATTGATATTCTTGAAATTAGGTTTCATGTCGTTGCTGTGTGATAGATTAAACACCTTGATTTAGTCCCAGCAGTTGCTGAAAACCCCTGAGTGTTTCGAGCAGGTTGGATTTGACGTGGATAAAATGTTGCATCCCGGCTTCGCGCAGCGTTTCGGTGAGGTCGGCCGGTTGTCCGGCCAATACTACGATAATGCTGCTTTTCAAGGCGTTGAAAATCCGCAGGGCATTGTCGGTATATTCTTCGTCAGAGCTGCAAATAACCACGATGTCGGGCTTTTCGTTTGCAGCAGCCTCAATGCCTTCGTCCACAGTGGCAAAGCCCGGATTGTCCTTTACTTCGAAACCGGCACAGGCAAAGAAGTTGCTGGCAAAATTCGACCTTGCCTTGCGCATGGCCAGGTTGCCATATGTCAGCATCCAGACCACAGGCCTTTGGTGATCAGCGCTGTAGCGGTCGGTGAGATAGCGAAGGCGTTCGAATGCCATGGCTCCTCTGTGTGTTTTAATCGTTTCGATGGTGGCATCAGGATGCGTTTTATCACCTGGCTGGAAAACCCAATCGGGTAGAATCTCTTCCCGTTTTTCAGTGAAATTGGGATATTGATTCGTTCCTAAAAGGATTTCGCGCCGGTTGGCAAGGTTGCTTTCGCGCTTGGAGGCACTGTTGGATATTTGTTGCTGGATGATCCCTTTCTGCATTGCTGCAACAAAGCCTCCGGCTTCGTCGAGGCTGAGAAAGAGCTTCCAGGCTTCCAGCACCAGTGATTGGGTAAGGTTTTCGATGTAATATGATCCGGCAGCAGGATCAGCCACTTTGTCGAGGTAAGACTCTTCTTTAAGGATGAGCTGCTGATTGCGTGCAATGCGCTCTGCAAAGGCAGTAGGCTGCTCATATATGTGATCGAAAGGCATCACCCTGAACGAGCTAACACCACCGATGATGGCAGCCATGCTTCCGGTGGTGGTGCGCAAGGCATTCACCCATGGATCGTAAACAGTAAAATTCCAGGAACTGTTGCGGGCATGGATGAACATGCGCCCGTTGCGGGCATCGTTGAGGCCGTAGGCATTCACCAATTGGGCCCACAGGAGCCGCAGGGCACGGAATTTGGCTATTTCCATGAAATAATTGGAGCCAACCGCCAGGTTGAATTTAATGCGTGGAGCTACTTCTCCGATAAAGAGGCCTTTGTCAGTGAGCCTTGTCAGATATTCGGCCCCAACAGCCAGGGTATAGGCCATTTCCTGCACAATGGTGGCACCGGCGTCGGCAAAGATGTGTCCGTTTACGCCAATCACGCGGTAGTTGGGCATGGCAACGGCCGCTTTAATCATTTCGAAAGCCTTTTGAAAATCAGCCTCTTCGCTTTCGTACCACACACCCCGGCGGCTGAAACGCATCACCGGGTCGTAGTTCACCGAGCCGAAGATTTTATCGAGCGGACGGTTATATTTTTTCACCAGCTGATCCATGATGCCCACCAGTTCGGGGCTGTTGGATGCGCCGCTGAAATTGATTTCGGCAATGTCAGCACGAATATTTTTCAACAGGGCTTCAATTTCGTCGCGACTGTACGCTTTTTCACAATCGAGCTCAAAGCCAAGGGAATCCACGCCTTTCATGAGGATGTCGAGGGCCGTTTCGTTGGCTTTGCCGATGTCGGCCACTTTGATGTCCTGCCGCACGAGCCAGTCGTTGCCGGCGGCTTTGTTGCCCCTGACAAACGGAAAGTCGCCCGGAAAGGCATGCATCCATGGGATTGACTGGAGGTTTTCGGCGCGGTAGTAGGGCTTCACATCGAAACCTTCGGGGGTTTTCCACACCAGTTTCTTTTGATAATCGGCACCTTTGAGGTCTTTGTTCACCACGGCTTCCCATTGCTCCGTGCTCACGGGCGGGAATTCGCTGAAAAGTTGATGCTTTTGATCGTTCATAAATGTTAATTTATACTGTTCTTGCATGACAACCAAACGGTTATTCGCAGGAACGGCGGCAAAATTAGCATATTTTATGGTAGTCCGATCTTCAGGCCAAAATTATTGTGAATAAATTAACAGTATAAAATGGAAATCAGGCAGATGGCAGCTTACTGACTGCTCACCTTATCACGCAGTGATTTAAAGCCTTCGCCCAAAATTTCGTCGGCATTGATGATGGCTACAAAAGCCTGTGGGTCAATGGCATGGATATGTTCTTCGATCAAAGCAAGTTCTTTGCGGCCCAGCACGGCATACACCACATTGCGCTCAGCACCTGCATACATACCAGTGGCCTGTATAAGGGTTGCACCCCTGCCCAGCTGATGCATGATGGTTTGACCAATCTGCTCGTGCTTGTCGGAAATGATGAGTGCCACCTTGTCGTAGGTCCAGCCCTGCAATACGGTATCGATGGTTTTGCCCATCAGAAAGATGGCAATGAGCGAAAACATGGGGATTTTCCAGTCGAGGAAAACGAGTGAGCCCATCACCACGATGATGGCATCCACGGCCATCATCAGCTGCCCGAGCGGCCGACCGGTCCACTTGCCCAGCATCATGGCCAGCACATCCGTTCCGCCGCAGGTGGCTTTGGCTTTGAATAAAAAGCCCACTCCCAGCCCAATGACTGCGCCTCCATAAATGGACGATAACAGCAGGTCGTCTTCGATGAGGGCGGCTTCGCCAAACGTCAGGCTGATCAGATCCATAAATCCCGAGGTGAGCATGAATCCGGTAAAAGTTTTCACCCCAAAACGCGGACCAAGCACCCGGATGCCGGCGAGTGTGAGGGGGATGTTGAAGGCCAGGGCCATGAGGCCAACCGGGGTTCCAAAAGTATGATGCAAAACAATGCTGATGCCATAGATACCACCGGGCACAATCTTGTGTGGCGTGATGAAAAAAGCATAACCCGCCGCTATGAGCATGGCACCGGTCACAATCAGCGCATAAGCCCTGAACCAGGCTCGTGTAAAGGGCTGATATTTAACAATGAAGGACATCTTTAACCGTCCACCTTATCTTTCAGCGACTTAAATCCTTCGCCCAGAATTTCGTTGGCATTGATCACTGTGACAAAGGCCTTGGGGTCGATCTGATGTATGTATTCCTGCAGCATGGCCATCTCGCGGCGGTTGACCACCGTGAAAATGATCGTTTTATCGTTGCCGTTGTACATGCCCTTTCCGTGGATATAGGTGCCTCCGCGGTTCAGGTCGTTGATGATTTTGTTGCGTATCTCTTCGTATTTATCAGAGATGATAAACAGCGACTTATCGTAATTAATCCCCTGCAGAATGGTATCAATCACCTGCCCGGTGATGAAGATGACAATGAGGCTGTAGAGCGGGATTTTCCAGTCTTTGAAAACGAGCAAACCCACCAGCACAATCACCGAATCAACATAGATCAGAAGCTGACCCACGGGCAGTTTGGTGTATTTACTGATGATCATGGCCACAATGTCGGTTCCACCCGATGTGGCTTTCGATTTGAAAATCAAACCCAGGCCAAGTCCCAAAAACACCCCGCCATAGATGGATGAAAGCAGTGGTTCTTCAGGAACGAGCGGCTCGGTGCCATAGAACAAGGTGATGCCATCCACAAAGAAAGCCGTGAGCAAAAAACCAATGACTGTTTTATATCCAAATCGTGGCCCTAACACCTTGATGCCGATGATGGTAAGGGGAATATCCATGCTGAGGGCAGTCATACCCACCGGCAGGTTAAACATATAGTGCAATACGATGGCGATGCCATACACCCCACCGGGCACAATTTTATAGGGTGTGATGAACAGCACGAATCCGGCTGCGAGAATGAACGAGCCAATGACGATGAGGCTATAGTTGATCAGCCATCGTTTAGAAAACACCTTGTCTTTTTGAATGAAAGCCATAACACACGCAATTTGCGCGCAAAATTAGGGGAAATGACCCGAAAGCCAGCCAAAAAAGCCATGAAGAACAGGAAGATTTGAACTGAAGCGCGGCATTGGCAGCGTAAAAACCGGCTTTGATACAATAAATCAGCTAATTCGCTGTTTATGGCTTCAAAATCAGTGAAGGTGTTCAACAAGGAGCGCAAGTTTAATAAAACGAGGATACGCATGTATGTGGCTAAAAATTACTATTTTAGCGCCCTTGAAATGATGGCTAACTTTAGCGTAATCAAGTTGATGCTCAGATATTTAGGTATTCTGTTGTTGCTTTTTGTGTGCGAAATCGAAACATTTTCGCAGCAGGCACCCGTGTTTACACATCACACCTACACCCACACTTTCACCAATCCGGGCTTTGCCGGACTAGGCGAAGGCATCTGTTTGAACAGTGTGGTGCGGCAGCAGTGGGCCGGGTTCAAGGATTCAGAAGGCAACAAGGTGGCACCCGAAACCTTTCTCATCACCGGCGACATGCCCCTGAAGTTTTTGCATGGCGGCGTTGGCCTCACCATCGTTCAGGACAAGCTGGGATTTGAAAAAAACGTGGGTGTTCAGCTGGGTTATGCCTACCACAAAGAGCTCGGATCAGCCACACTTGGCATTGGTACTGCGCTCAATTTTCTGAACCGCACGGTTGATTTCTCCAAGTTCAAACCCCACCAAAGTGGCGACCCGCTGCTTTCAACAGCTGAGGAATCGGATATGCTTTTCGACCTCAACCTGGGTGTTTTTCTCGAAGTAAAAGACAGTTGGTATGCGGGCTTTTCGGCAACAAGCCTGCTCGAATCCAAAGGCAA
>CAZBMR010000023.1:38348-39785 GCA_964492695.1 uncultured Lentimicrobiaceae bacterium | reverse complement strand
AACCGAAGAGAACGAAAACGAAAAATATACTTTGAAAACTTATTCTTTTAACGCAATGAAGCATCTACTGTTATTCGCGGCAGCCGCATTGCTGCTGGCGGGTTGCGGCAACACCAACTCCGGAGAGCTTGTTGGTGTGCGTCAGAAATCAAAGCCTTTCTATCAACCCGACCCATATGGCATGGTGTTTATTCCGCAGGGCAGCTTCACCATGGGTGCCGGCGGCGAAGACATCACCTATGGTCAGCTCAATCAGCCCAAAACCATTTCAGTTTCGGGCTTCTTCATGGATGAAACAGAAATAACCAACAACGAATACCGCGAATTCGTGCACTATGTGCGCGATTCCATTGCCCGCACATTGCTTGGTGAAGTGAATCCCGACCTGTATTTGGTGAGCGTAAATGAAAAAACCGGTGAAGAATACGATCCGCCACACCTCAACTGGGAAACAGAGATCGACTGGAACAGCAAGGAACAGGATGTGCGCGATGCCCTCGAGGGCATGTTCCTGCCCGATCTGGAACGCTATTTCCGTCGCAAGGAAATTGACACACGCAAGCTCAACTATGCCTATTATTGGGTTGATCTTCAGGCCGCTGCAAAAAAAGAATTTGACAAAAACGCGCAGTACGACTACCGCAATGCCGGTTTGGCCAACCGCCCTCAGGGCCTTACAAACCGCTCGGTGTACGTGAAGCGCGAGATGATCAATGTGTATCCTGACACCCTGGCATGGATTCACGACTACGCTTATTCCTTCAACGATCCGCTCACTGAAAAATATTTCTGGCATCCTGCTTACGACCACTATCCTGTGGTGGGCGTCAACTGGAGTCAGGCAAGGGCATTTTGCGTGTGGAGAACCGAAAAGCTGAACAGCTACCTCCTCTCGAAAAAAGGAGAAGTTTCGCTGGCCGAGTTTCGTCTGCCCACCGAAGCAGAATGGGAATGGGCCGCCAGCGGAGGCAATGCGCTCAACCCCTATCCATGGGGCGGCCCCTACACCCGCAACGATCAGGGTTGCTTCCTGGCCAATTTCAAACCGCTCAGGGGAAACTACATTGCTGACGGCGGCTTGAGAACAGTGATTGTTGGCCATTA
This sequence comes from uncultured Lentimicrobiaceae bacterium, assembly GCA_964492695.1. GTDB lineage: Bacteria > Bacteroidota > Bacteroidia > Bacteroidales > F082 > JALNZU01. The sequence continues at coordinate 38,681 of CAZBMR010000023.1, read as the reverse complement.
TCCACCCAACGACTTTGGTTTGTATGATATGGCAGGCAATGTGGCCGAATGGACCAACAGTGCCTTCGACCCCGCCAGCTACAACCTCACCTGGGACATGAATCCCAACTACACCTACAATGCAGCCGAAAACGACCCGCCGGCCATGAAGCGCAAGGTGATTCGCGGCGGCTCGTGGAAAGACATTGCCTATTACCTTCAAAATACCTCAAGGGCATACGAATATCAGGATACCGCCAAAAGCTACATCGGTTTCCGCACCATTCAGCCTTACCTCGGACGCAATCAGGGCGACAATCCGCTCAAAGCTTCAAGGGTTTACAGATAAAAATG
>CAZBMR010000023.1:34424-38248 GCA_964492695.1 uncultured Lentimicrobiaceae bacterium | reverse complement strand
TACAATAAGCAGCTGCAACAGATTGCCAAAAACATGGCAGCCCTCAACAGCGTGTATGAGCTTCAGTTGCAAGGCACCTCCAAATCGGCCGAAGCTGCCGACAAGCTGTATAAAACGATGAACGAATACCTCGAAAAGGTGAACCAGACAGCCGCCAACACCGGTCAACTCAATCAGCACATTGCCGAGCTCAACAGCAAAATCAGTGCCATGAACAAGGTGTATGGCAATATGCTCACCGCAATGAATGTAAAGGCCTAAGCCTTATTGTTTTAACGTAAAAGAAAATAAAAGCCCATGGCTGGATATAAAGAAACCCCAAGGCAAAAGATGATCGGTATGCTCTACCTGGTGCTTACCGCCATGTTGGCACTCAATGTGTCGAAAGACATCCTCGATGCCTTTTTGGTGGTGAATGAAGCAACGGTGAGCACCAACGAGCGCTTTGTCAGCAAAGTGGCAAGCACCTACAACCGCTTCGAAAATCAGTATTCGCTCAATCCGGGTAAAGTTGGGGAATATTGGGAAAAAGCCCAGGAAGTCAGAAAACGAAGTCAGGAGTTGATCGACTATATCGAAAGTGTTCAGCTCGAGGTGGTTGCACGTTCAGAAAAGAAATCAAAAGAAGAGGTGCTCCAACGCTATTATGCCCATGTGCAGCTGCCTGATTTTATGAATCCGGGTCAGATGAAGGAAAAATCATTTTTAGACCTGTCGAAGGTTGAGGCACGCGACAAATACGATGAAGCCACCAATTATTTGATTGGACAGAACAAAAACGGTGAGGCCTACAAACTGGCTGCCAAAATGGAAGAATACCGCCAGTTTATTCTCAGCATTGTGGGGCAGGATGCCGCCAACCGAATCGGCCTGAACACCACCAAGGAATACAAAAGCAATGATGAAGCCAAAAAGGACTGGATGTATTACAATTTTTACCGCACCATCCTTGCTGCCAACATCACCATTCTGAACAACATCATCACCGAGGTTCAAAGTGCTGAATTTGATGCTGTGAATGAGCTTTTTGAAAACATCACCGAAAAAGACTACAAGTTTGACAACCTTTCGGCAGCTGTGATTCCCAGTTCAACTTACGTTTTGAAAGGTCAAAACTACGAAGCCACTGTATTGCTCGCAGCCTACGACTCCAAAACGCAGTCGGAGATCAAAATTGTGCGTGGTGCATCCAGTGTGAATGATGGAAACATCGGAAGTGCACAGGTTTACAGGAGTGAAAATGGCGTGGTAAAGCTGTCATTTGCCGGTCAAACCGAAGGACCACAACGTTATGCCGGTGTGATTGAAGTGCGCGACCCCGTTACGCAGGAAATCAAACGCTATCCTTTCGATGAAAGCTACATCGTGGCACCTCCAACACTCACAGTGGCTCCATTGAAAATGAATATTTTGTATTCGGGCCTGAAAAACCCGATCGCCATCAGTGCGCCCGGCATTGCCAACGACCAGATTGTGCCTTCGATCACAAAGGGTAAGATTACCAAGGGTGCCAATGGCACCTGGGATGTGGAAGTGCCCAGCGGAGAGCGCACCACCACCATCAGTGCTGTTGCCAATGTGGAAGGAAAAAATCTGCCATTGGGAAGTTTCGACTTCAGGATCAAGCGCGTTCCCGACCCCATTGCCAAGATTGCCGACATGACCGACGGAACAATCGAGAAAAACCGCCTGTTGGCCTCCAGAGCCATCATCCCCGAAATGGTGGACTTCGATTTTGAAGGCTTCCATTTTGAAATTGTCTCCTACGAACTCTCCACCTATCGCGGCACTGAGTTGCAACGCACCGGAACTGTGCGCGGCAATGTGTTTAACGACGCGGTGAGCAACCTCATCAAAAATGCAAGCCGCGGTCAGCGCCTTTATTTCGAACGCATTCAAGCCAAAGGCCCTGATGGAACGATGCGCACATTAAACCCTATCAACCTGGAAATCAATTAAAATACCGCATAAACGTATGAAAAGAATCATCCAAAGTTTGTTGATCCTCCTGTTTGCAACATGGAGCGCTATCAGCATGCAGGCACAAATCACCGACGATAAACCGGTTGATGGTTTGTTTGCCGATGATGGTACGATTGACAAAGAACCCATTCCGCTGCCCACCATCAGGGTGGCCGACGTGACCTGGCAAAAACGGGTTTGGAGGGAGATCGACTTCCGCCAAAAGCTCAATCAGCCGTTTTATTATCCGCTGGAGTCGCACAACAACTGGCGCAGCTTCATCAATGTGGTGATGGACGGGTTGAAGGAACGCAAGTTCAGGGCCTACGATGTGAGCAACACCGACGAATTGCTCGTGCCCATCACCTACAACGAAATCATTGCCAAGCAAACCGATACCAGTTTTGTACGCGAGCGCAGACCATACCCGCCCTACGAGGAATACGACACCATGATTGTCAGGCAGTTCGACCCCTCTAAGGTGATGCGCCTCAGGCTGAAGGAAGACTGGTATTTCGACAAGCAACGCTCGCAACTGATGGTGCGCATCATTGCTTTCTGCCCCGTGATGATCGTTGAGAAAGACGGCAAGGAGTTTACACAACCCTTGTTCTGGGTTTCCTATGATCAGTCGCGCAAGGTGATGGCCCAGGCTCAGGTGTTCAACAGGCACAACTCGGCCGAACGCCGCACGTACGACGAGATTTTCCTGAAACGCATGTTCGAGAGCTATATTTATAAAGAAGAAAATGTGTACGACCGGCGCATCAATCAGTATGCCACCGGCCTTGATGCCCTGCTCGAATCGGAACGCGTGAAGATGGACATTTTCAATTTCGAACACGACCTTTGGGAGTATTAACATTATACAGATCAAGGCATTAATACTTAACAAGAGGTTGCACCGCAGGGTTGCAGCCTCTTTGTTTTTCTGCTTCAGAAAAAGCTTGCTATCTTCGTGCTTTCTACCAATGAACAATCATTGCTTCGCCACAGCCGATGAACATGATCAGCCTTTTGGATAAAAAAATTGAATTCCTCAAAGGTGTTGGGCCGAAAAAGGCCCAGATCCTTCAAAAGGAGTTGCAGGTGTACACCTACAGCGATCTGTTGCATTGCTTCCCTTTCAGGTATGTGGATAAGAGTATGATACACAAAGCTGCCGATATCGCCGACGACACAGTGTATTATCAGCTTGTTGGCAAGGTGAGCAATCTTAAGACACATGGTGCACCGCGCGCCACACGCATCACTGCCACTTTTACCGACGAAAGCGGCAGCATCGAGCTGGTGTGGTTCAAAGGGCTCAGTTGGGTGAAAACCCGTTTTCAGCCTGGTGTAAAATATGTGATCTTCGGAAAAGCCAGTGCTTTCAACAACAAATTCAATTTCGTTCATCCAGAGGTGGAGGACTACAATCCCGACGATTTCACCCTTGGCGAAAGCCTGCAGGGGGTTTACACCACCACCGAACCGCTCAAAAACAGCGGCCTTGGAACGCGGCAACTGGCCAAACTGATCAAAACACTTTTATTTCAGGTTCAGGGCTATATTGCAGAGGTGCTGCCTGAGGCCATTCTCCATCAAAACAAGCTCATCTCCAGAGAGGAAGCGCTCTTCAACATCCATCTGCCCGCAGACGGCAAAAAACTGCAACAGTCGGTGACGCGGCTCAAATTTGAGGAGTACTTCTTTTTTCAGCTGCAACTGCTGCGCAATAAAATGCAGCACGATCAGGTGATACGCGGCTTCACTTTCAGTAAGGTAGGTGGCCTGTTCAATGATTTTTATGCCCACCACCTGCCCTTTCCCCTCACCAACGCCCAAAAGCGCGTAATCCGCGAAATCAGAGCCGATCTGGG
>CAZBMR010000023.1:19448-34324 GCA_964492695.1 uncultured Lentimicrobiaceae bacterium | reverse complement strand
GAAAAGTGATGCACAGCGAACTGAAGGATGGCCGTTTGAACATCCTTATCGGTACGCATGCACTCATTGAAGAGGCGGTTGTTTTTCAAAAACTTGGACTGGTGGTGATTGACGAGCAACACCGTTTTGGTGTGGCACAGCGCGCACGCATGTATGAGAAAAGCCAGGTGCCGCCACACATCCTGGTGATGACAGCCACGCCCATCCCACGCACCCTGGCCATGACCCAGTATGGCGATCTGGATTACTCCCAGATTGATGAGCTACCGCCCGGCCGCAAACCCATTGAGACACTCCACCTCTATCACGAGAAACGCCTGCGGATGATCGGATTCCTGAAAAAACAAATTGCCCTTGGAAGGCAGGTTTACATCGTCTATCCCCTTATCAAGGAATCAGAAAAGCTCGACCTCATCAACCTCAACGAAGGCTATCAGGCCCTTTTGCGCGATTTTCCTGAACCCGAATACCGCATTTGTGTGGTGCACGGGCAATTGAAGACAGAGGACAAAGAGTTTGAAATGCAGCGCTTTATCAAGGGACAAGCCCACATCATGGTGGCCACCACCGTGATTGAGGTGGGGGTGAATATTCCCAATGCCAGCGTGATGGTGATTGAACATGCCGACCGCTTCGGCCTGTCGCAGCTGCATCAGCTCCGCGGCAGGGTTGGCAGGGGCGCCGATCAAAGCTACTGCATTTTGATGACCGACTTCAAGCTCACGGCTGATGGCCGCAAACGCATGCAAACCATGGTTGAAACCACCGATGGATTTAAAATCGCTGAGGTTGACCTGCAACTGCGCGGGCCTGGCGAAACGCAGGGCACACGCCAATCGGGCGCACTGGCCTTCAAGCTCGGAAATCTGGCCGCTGATGAAGCGCTCATCAAACTGGTGCGATCAACCGTGACACAACTGCTTGAGGGCGACCCCAAGCTCCAACAGCCTGAGCATGAGCGTACACGACGGCACTTTGAACAACTTTTCAGCAAACAGTTCGACTGGAGTTTGATTGGATGATCACTACCTCAGCTTTGCAGCTTGAAGTAGCAGAAAACAAACACATGCCCAGCGCTTACAGGTTCGAACAACAGTCCGAAAAAGACGCAGCCTATATCCGACAAAAACATGACAGATTGACATTTTATCCTTATTTTTGCCCCTCTCAAAATTCAGATAACCCATGAAGATTTCTTATAACTGGCTGAAACAATACCTTACTGAAATCCCCGATCCCGACATGGTTGGGCAAGCACTCACCTCCTCCGGGCTGGAAGTGGAAGACATCATTCCGTATGAATCGGTAAAAGGTGGACTTGATGGTGTTGTTACAGGCAAAGTGGTGCATTGCGAGCGCCATCCCAATGCCGACAAGCTCAGCTTGACAAAGGTGGATGTGGGTGGCAGCGAGCTGCTCTCGATTGTGTGCGGCGCACCCAATGTGGCCGAAGGACAGAAAGTGCTTGTAGCCACCATTGGCACAACACTTTATCAGGGTGATGAAAGCTTTCAAATTAAAAAAAGTAAGATCAGGGGCGAGCTTTCCGAAGGCATGATTTGTGCCGAAGACGAACTTGGTCTTGGAAGCTCGCATGCCGGCATCATGGTGCTGCCTGCCGAAACAGCAGTGGGCCTGCCAGCCGCCGAAATTTTTCATGTGGAAAAAGATCAGGTGTTTGAAATTGGCCTCACACCCAACCGCTCCGACGCCACCTCACACATCGGCGTCGCCCGCGACCTGGCTGCCATCCTCAATCACCGCGAAGGGAGCAGAAAATACCAGCTCAAGCTGCCCGAGCTCAGCAACTTCAGCATTGACAACCACAATCTCGAAATTGAAGTGGAAGTGGAAGACACCGTTGCCTGTCCACGCTATTCAGGCCTGACCATCAGCGGAATAACCATCGGACCATCGCCCGAATGGCTGGTCAACAGGCTGAAAGCCATTGGTGTGCGGCCCATCAACAATGTGGTGGATGTGACCAACTATGTGCTGTTTGAAACCGGGCAGCCCCTGCATGCATTCGATGCCCATGCCATTGCAGGCAACAAGGTGGTTGTGAGAAAACCCGCAGCAGGAACACCATTTGTGACGCTTGACGGCAACGAGCGTAAGCTGAGCGGCAACGACCTGATGATTTGCAACAGCACAGAAAGCATGTGCATTGGCGGTGTTTTTGGCGGCTTGCATTCAGGCGTGTCGGAAAATACCACCTCTATCTTTTTGGAAAGTGCCTGTTTCGAAGCCAAGACCATCCGCAAAACTGCCCGCTACCATGGACTGCAAACCGATGCTTCGTTTCGCTTTGAGCGCGGCAGCGATCCCAACATCACCATCTATGCCCTGAAAAGGGCTGCCATGCTCATCAAGGAAATAGCCGGCGGACAGATTTCATCTTCCATCAAGGATGTATATCCGCAGCCGGTTGAGAAGGCCAGAGTGACACTGAAATTTGATTACCTCAACCGCATAGCCGGACAACAGATCGAGAAAAAAACAGCCCTCAGCATCCTGAAAGATTTGGGATTGAGCATCCTATCAGAAAATGATGACGAAGCCCTGTTGGAAGTTCCCACTTTCAAGGTGGATGTTTACCGGCCGGCCGACCTGGTGGAAGAAATTCTTCGCATTTATGGTTACGACAACATCCGCATCCCTGAAAAACTCAATGCCTCGGTGAACATCAGTCAGGGGCGCGATCCCGATAAAACCATGCACGCAGTGGCTGATATGCTTGCTGCCGGCGGGTTTTATGAGATTATGAACAATTCGCTGACCCGGTCGGAATACACCCAAAAACACCCTGCCTTCGACGAAAGCCGCAATGTGGTGATGCTCAACCCACTGAGCAAGGACCTCGATGTGTTGCGGCAAAGCCTGCTTTTTGGCGGCCTCGAAAGCATTGCCTATAACCAAAACCGCAAAAATACCGACCTCAAGCTGTTTGAGTTTGGCAAGGTGTATCACTTTGATGCCACAAAAAAGGGAGAAGGACAATCTGACCTTGCCCCTTACAGCGAGGCACTTTGTCTCGACCTGTTCATCACAGGCAACAAAGAATCCGAAAACTGGAACATGAAACCACAGGCAATCAGCTTTTTCGACCTGAAAGACGTGGTTGAAAAAGTGCTTCATAAGCTGCGCATTCCCGAAGACAAAATCAAGACCCAATCCTTTGCTGACAACAATTTTGAGTTTGGGCTGCAATACCTCATCAACAACAAGCCCCTGATTACGGCAGGATTGCTCAATCAGCTCACCATCAAGGCTTTCGACATTAAAAAACCCGTGTATTATGCTTCATTTCAATGGGAAGCGCTTTTGGAGCTGATTCCGGCAACACCGGTTCGTTTTGAAGCCCTGCCCAAATTCCCGGCCGTTCGGCGCGACCTTGCACTGGTGCTTGATCAACATGTTCGTTTTGAAACACTTGAAGCCATCGCCTATCAAACGGAATCCAAACTTTTAAAGCAAGTCACCATTTTCGATATCTACGAGGGCGACAAAATTCCGCAGGGAAAGAAATCCTATGCACTTGGCTTTGTGCTGCAAGACAAAGAAGGCACCCTCACTGATAAAATCATCGAAAAAACGATGCAACGCCTGCTCACTGCCTTTGAACAACAAACAGGGGCAAGCTTGCGTTAATGCGGCGAAAGGCGTACATTTGTTCTTGACATTCAATAGTTTTCATAGATAATGGATATTCAGGCAATTAAACAGCGATTCGGAATCATGGGACACGACCCCTTTTTGGAACGTGCCATCCATGTGGCTGTGCAAGTGGCACCTACCGATCTCACTGTACTCATCACCGGCGAGAGCGGAACAGGAAAAGAGGTTTTTCCCAAGATTATCCATCAGTCGAGCGCCCGCAAACATGGTCCGTATATTGCCGTTAACTGTGGTGCAATCCCCGAGGGCACCATCGATTCGGAACTCTTCGGCCACGAAAAAGGCTCTTTCACCGGTGCACACGAAGCCCGCAAAGGCTATTTTGAAGTGGTGGATGGCGGAACCATATTCCTCGACGAGGTGGCCGAGCTTCCGCTCTCAACCCAGGTGCGCCTGTTGCGTGTGCTCGAAACAGGCGAGTTCATCAAAGTGGGTTCATCCAAGGTGATCAAAACCGATGTGCGCGTGGTGGCGGCCACCAATGTGAACATCCCCGAAGCCATCGAGAAAGGACGTTTCAGACAGGATCTCTACTACAGGCTCAACACGGTTCCCATCATCATTCCGCCCTTGCGTGAACGAAAAGACGACATCCTGATCCTGTTTAAGAAGTTTGCCTACGACTTTGCTGAAAAATACCGGATGCCCCCGCTGCAACTGACCGATGAGGCCGTTCGATTGCTTGAAAACTACCGCTGGCCGGGAAACATCAGGCAGCTTAAAAACGTAACCGAACAAATCAGCATCATAGAAAAGTCCAAAGCAGTTACGCCGGCCATCCTGTCAAACTACCTGCCCAAAGAAGGCAATACTTCGCTGCCCATCTTGTACACCCGCGAGAAAGAAGAAGAAAAAATCAATGAACGCGACCTGTTGTACAAGGTATTGTTCGATATGAAACGCGACCTGCTCGAGCTTAAAAAAACCGTAGCGGGCATCATGGATAAAGAAGAATCGGCCCATGCATCAGCTGTTCAGGGGCAGCCCATCTTAAAAACATTCCCCCCCAAGAACGAGCCGGATACCCTGGAAATCAATTCTTTCATGGATGAAGGCGATGAAGAGGAAGACCTCTCGTTCTACCCCACCGAAGTGATCACCGAAAGCCTTTCGCTTCAAAAGAAAGAACTCGACATGATCAAACTCGCGCTTGAGCGGCATGGTGGAAAACGCAAAAATGCAGCACAGGAACTCGGCATCAGCGAACGAACGCTTTACAGAAAAATCAAGGAATACGGCATCGATGGATAAGTCAGGTTTCGTGAAAAAACATCGCCTCAGAAGCGGCATCACCAGCCTGTTGATGCTCCTGATGTTGCTTGCACAGCAAAGTTGCGGCGTTTATTCATTCACAGGGGCCAGCATTCCACCCGAAGCGAAAACATTTTCCGTGCAACAGTTCCCCAACAATGCCCTGCTTGTTGAACCCCTGCTGAGCGATCAGTTTTCGAATGCCCTGCGCGACCGTTTTATGAATCAAACCAGCTTGATGATGGTTCCGGTGAATGGCGACCTTGAATTTGAAGGCGAAATCACCGAATACGTCACCTCACCCACAGCCATCCAATCCGACCAGACTGCCGCACTCAACCGCCTCACCATCACCGTGAATGTGCGCTTCAACAACAAATTCGACGAGTCGAAAGGCTTCGAAACCAAGTTCACCCACTATGTGGACTATCCCAGCGATCAGGATTTGAACAGCATCAAGGATGGCCTCATGACCGAAATCATTGATGTGTTGGTCGATAACATTTTTAACAAGGCCGTCGTAAACTGGTAATACCTGCCATATGAATAAAACTGCTTTTGTTCGTCACCTCAAAGACCCCGAGCTGCTTGGCAAGGAGAGTCTGCAGGATTTGATGGATCTGGCTGTACGGTTTCCCTACTGCAGCAGTGTTCATATGTTGCTGGCAATGAACCTTTTTCGCGAAAACCACATCCTCTACGACGCCCAATTGAAAGTGGCAGCCAGCATGGCAAGCGACCGAAACATCCTTCGGTTGCACATCTCACGCCTGGCACGCCTGAAAGAAAAAGCCGTCCTGCCCGACGAATACCGCGACACAAGCCCAGCTCAGCATCAAGCCCCTGAAGATGAAGCTTCAGTGGCCGAAGGCAGCAAGACCGGCACGAACACAAGCACCACTTCAAACGAAACAGCAGCAAACGAAACAAGCCCTGCCAGGGAGGATAATCTTGTCAGTCAGGCTGCTGTTGAGGAAACAGAAAACTTGCCTCAGGAAGCTGCCACAGCCCAAACCAGTGAACCTGAAACGGCAGCACCTATCAAACAAGACGCCGAAACACTGCCTGATGCACCAGCCCCCGGGCTTCAACACGATGAAAATGAGGAGGAAGACGAAGTGTTGCGAAAAAAATCGCTGGAAGAGCTCAAACGATTGGTGGCCGAGCGCATTCGTGTGATCGAGGAAGCGAAAAAAGGAAACGTCAATCCCGCAGAGCAGCCAGTTTCGAAAGACGCCCTCATCGAAAAATTTCTGCGCGAAAACCCCACCATCAGCCGTCCGCAACAAAAAGAATTCTACAACCCGGAGCATGCTGCCCAACACAGCATCACCGACAACGAAAACATTGTGAGCGAAACCCTGGCCAATATTTACCTGCGACAAGGCCATTACGACAAGGCTATCAGTATTTTGGAAAAATTAAGTTTGAAATATCCGGAAAAAAGTAGTTACTTTGCAGCCCTCATTGAGGAAACCAGAACGAAGAAAAATCATTAAATCTCAGGAAAATGTACGTTGTAATATCCATTTTAATCTTGATAGTCAGTGTTTTAATGGCATTGATAGTGTTGGTTCAGAACTCTAAAGGCGGCGGGTTGGCTTCTAATTTTGCCTCCAGCAACCAGTTCATGGGTGTGCGTCAAACCGCTGATTTTCTCGAAAAAGCCACCTGGACCATGGCCATTGCACTCCTTGTTTTAAGCCTGGCTGCCTCTGTTGCCATTCCAAAATATACAGGCGATGGCGGACAAGCCGACACCGAATTGCGCGAAAAAATAGAGCAAACCGCACCTGTTGATTTTAAGGCACCTCCAACACAGGAAGAAGAATAAGATTTGATTCAAAGAAGATTTTAAAAAATGTCAGAATGTCACATCATTCTGACATTTTTTTTATTTACACGCTTTGGCACAAAATATGTCAAACACTCGACATTGCAAGACAAAATATCATTTAACAATTAAAATAGCTGAATTATGGGAAAAGTAAACATCAAACCCCTGGCCGACCGTGTGGTGATTGAGCCAGCAGCGGCCGAACAGAAAACCGCCAGCGGTATCATCATTCCCGATACTGCCAAGGAAAAACCTCAAAAAGGTACGGTGGTGGCCGTTGGACCTGGAACAACCGACAATCCGCTGACACTGAAAGAAGGCGATGTGGTGATTTATGGCAAATATGCCGGAACCGAATTCACCATCGATGGCAACAACTATCTGATCATGCGTGAATCTGATATTATTGCAATTGTTTAATTTTCATTCGTTTACAAATCATTATTAAAATTAAAATAACATGGCAAAAGACATCTTATTCAATCTCGAAGCCCGCGACAACCTCAAAAAAGGTGTTGACGCACTCAGCAATGCTGTGAAAGTAACCCTCGGACCAAAAGGCCGCAATGTCATCATCGAAAAATCTTATGGCGCACCTCAGATCACCAAAGACGGTGTGACCGTGGCCAAGGAAGTGGAACTCAAAGACCCGGTTCAGAACATGGGCGCCCAGATGGTGAAAGAAGTAGCCAGCAAAACCAACGACATTGCCGGCGATGGCACCACCACCGCCACCGTGTTGGCACAATCCATCATCACCACCGGTTTGAAAAACGTGACCGCAGGCGCCAACCCCATGGACCTGAAAAGGGGTATTGACAAAGCCGTTGTGGAAGTTGTGAAAGCCTTGCACGCACAAACCAAACAAGTTGGCGACAGCAACGAAAAAATCAAACAGGTGGCTGCCATCTCAGCCAACAACGACCACACCATTGGTGCCCTCATTGCCGAAGCCATGGGCAAGGTAAAAAAAGAAGGCGTCATCACCGTGGAAGAAGCCAAAGGCATCGAAACCTATGTTGACGTGGTGGAAGGTATGCAGTTCGACCGCGGTTACATCTCTCCCTATTTCGTGACCAATACCGAAAAGATGGAAGCAGTGTACGAAAACCCCTTCATCCTGATCTATGACAAGAAAATTTCGGTGATGAAAGACCTGCTGCCCATCCTCGAAAAATCGCTCCAAACAGGCCGTCCGCTCATCATCATCGCCGAAGATGTTGAAGGCGAAGCACTTGCAACACTTGTAGTAAACCGCCTGCGCGGATCGCTCAAGGTGGCCGCCGTGAAAGCACCCGGCTTTGGCGACAGAAGAAAAGAAATGCTCGAAGACATTGCCATCCTCACCGGCGGTGTTGTGATCAGCGAAGAAAAAGGATATCGCCTCGAAGATGCAGGCCTCGATATGCTTGGCACTGCCGACAAGGTTTCGATTGACAAGGAGAACACCACCATCGTCAGCGGACATGGCGACAAAGAAAGCATCGACGCCCGTGTTGCTCAGATCAAAAAACAGATCGAAACCACCACTTCCGACTACGACAAGGAAAAACTGCAGGAACGCCTGGCTAAACTGGCCGGTGGTGTTGCAGTGATCTATGTTGGTGCTGCCAGCGAAGTGGAAATGAAAGAGAAAAAAGACCGCTTTGATGATGCTTTGGCTGCCACCCGCGCTGCCATCGAAGAGGGCATCATCCCCGGTGGTGGTGTTGGTTTCATCCGCGCCATCAAAGCCATTGCCGATATGAAAGGCGACAACGAAGACGAAACCACCGGTATGGCCATCGTGAAACGCGCTTTGGAAGAGCCTCTGCGCCAGATTGTTGAAAACGCTGGTCTCGAAGGTTCGGTGGTTGTGAACAAGGTAAAAGAAGGCGAAGGCGACTTTGGCTTCAACGCCCGCACCGAAGTGTATGAAAACCTCTACGAAGCCGGTGTGATCGATCCAACCAAGGTTGCACGCGTTGCCCTCGAAAATGCCGCTTCCATCGCAGGCATGTTGTTAACCACTGAATGTGTGCTGGTTGAACACAAAGACCCTAAAGAAGCACCTGCCATGCCTCCAATGGGTGGCGGAATGCCTGGAATGATGTAAGATAAACATCACACATAAAAAAACGCGGCAGTACCTGCCGCGTTTTTTTATGGATTTTGACTGCCCGACCGGTAGGTAAGTCTCAAACCATCCAGAAAATTGCGCAACACCTGATCTTTGCAAACCCTGTACTGGCTTTGTCCGGGACTTCGAAAAAATGCGCTCATTTCGTGCTTGCTCAGCGTGAGGCCAGCTTTTGAAAGGATGGCAAGCATGTCGTCGTCGCGCAAACTCAAGGCAATGCGCAACTTTCGCAACACGGTGTTGTTGTTGATTTTCTTTTCGGCAACCATCGGTTCCCCATCCTTCCTGCCCCTTTTCAGCACGATCAATCCATTGAGAAACACAGCCAGCTGCTGATCCGTAATACCCTGAAAAGAAGCATCTTCCTCCTTCTTGAGCCAATCGCTGATCTCGGCCCTGCTGGCAGGCCTGCCTCCCAACTCAAACAGTTTCATCATGCGCTCATCGTCAAAATCGAAAATGTAGCGGATGCGACGCAGCACGTCATTGTTGTTCATATGCAATATTTATTCTGGCAAAAATACGATTTCGCACGGCAGTTCAACCGTTTGCATGGGTTTCATTGGTATAAATCATTTGACAGTTAAACTTTTATTGTGTTATTTTGTTATTTCTTTCGCAGGGAAAACAAAGCCCTTCAGAACTCAAAACCATCATGAGAAGAAAAAGAGACATCATCATCAGTGGTTTTTCGAAACTGCTCAAAGAAGAAAAGCTGAAACTTGTTGCCGAATACTTCGAAAATCCGGGCGAGGTGGTCAGCCTTTTAAAAAGCTTTTGGCATACCGATGAAAAACAACAAAAGCTCTTTGATGAGTTCAGCGAAAACACCATCACCAACTTTTACATTCCTTATGGCATTGCACCCAATGTGATGATCAATGGGCGTACCTACCTCGTTCCGATGGTGATCGAAGAAAGCTCGGTGGTTGCAGCAGCTTCTTCTGCAGCCAAATTCTGGAGCGAGCGGGGCGGTTTCCACTGCGAAATTGTTGACACAAAAAAGGTTGGGCAGGTGCACTTCAGCTGGTCGGGCGAAACACATGTGCTTTATACCATGCTGCCGGCCCTCAAAAAAGCCCTGATTGAGTCGGTGAAACCCATCACAGCCAATATGGAAAAGCGTGGCGGAGGCATCCTCGGCATCGAACTGGTTGATTTCACGCATGAGATAGAAGACTATTACCAGCTGCTTGTCACCTTTGAAACCAAAGACTCGATGGGCGCCAATTTTATCAATTCGGTGCTCGAAGAATTTGGTCAGACCCTCAAAGTATTTATGGCCGAGCAAGTTCACCTGAGCGATGAACACCGTCAGGTTGAAATCATCATGGCGATTCTTTCGAACTACACCCCTGAATGTGTGGTAAAAACCTGGGTTGAATGTCCGCTGGAACAGCTCGACAATGTGGACGAACGCCTCAATGGTGAAGCTTTTGCCCGTAAATTTGAAAAAGCGGTGAACATCGCCCATGTGGATGTTTACAGGGCCACCACGCACAACAAAGGCATTTACAACGGCATCGACGCCGTGGCCATAGCCACCGGCAACGATTTCAGGGCCATCGAAGCAGCAGGCCATGCCTATGCCGCCCGCAACGGAAAATACCAGAGCCTCTCACGGGTGGAAATCAAAGATGGCATGTTCCGCTTTATCCTTGAAGTGCCGATGGCCGTTGGAACCGTGGGTGGGCTCACAAGCCTCCACCCCCTTGCCAAGCAGTCGCTCGAACTTTTGGGCAACCCATCGGCCACCGAACTCATGATGATTGCCTCGGTGATGGGAATGGCAAACAATTTTTCGGCAGTCAAATCATTGACAACCAAGGGCATCCAAGCCGGTCATATGAAAATGCACCTATTCAACATCCTCAATCATTTCAAAGCCAATGATGAGGAAAAGCATGCTGCATCGGAATATTTCAAAGACCAAAAAGTGTCGTTTGCCAGCGTTGGTCAGTTTATTGCTACACTTCGTAAATAATGACGCTGTCAGCACAATCCTTCCATTCAAACGGAAAATTATTGCTGACCGGAGAATACCTTGTGCTCAAAGGGGCACAGGCGTTGGCATTGCCCATCAAACAAGGTCAATCGCTTTCGGTGACTGAAGCCGAAGCCGAAGGGCATGCCTTGTTGCATTGGACGGCACTTTCACCCAACGGATTGTGGATCAAGGTGCTCTTTGAGCTACCGAGCCTCGATATCATCCACAGCAGCGATGCCACAAAAACAGCAAAACTTCATATGATACTCCTCACGCTGAAGCAGCTGAATCCACAACTCTTTGATGGCAGCCGTTCGTTTCAGGTGAAAACGCAACTCGATTTTGATCCTGAATGGGGTTTTGGCACCAGCTCTACCTTGATTGCCAATCTGGCAAAGTGGGCCAAGGTTGATCCATATGCCTTGTTGCGGCTTTCGATAGGCGGCTCAGGCTACGACATTGCCTGTGCCAACGCACGCGCTCCGCTCTTTTACCGGCTCGAACAGCTGAAGCCTGTGGTTTCAAAAGCGGGATTTGCGCCGCCATTTTCCAATCAGCTTTTCTTTATCTACAGCGGCACAAAACAAGATTCCGCTATCGGCATCAGACAGTTTGTGCACCAGACGGAAGACACCGATGTATCAGATGTGGTTTCCATTGTCAGCCGCATTGGAGCCGAAGCAGCACAAACACACGACTTTCGGACATTTTGTTCGCTGATGGATGCCCACGAGCACCTCATGGCCGACTTGCTCAAACACGAGCCACTCAAAACCAAATTTCCAGATTTTGACGGCCACCTGAAACATCTGGGGGCCTGGGGCGGCGACTTCATGCTTGCCATGAGCGAACAAAGCTATGAAGATGTGGTCAGCTACTTTGCCAGCAAAGGTTTGAACACTGTTTTTGCATACTACGACCTCGTTCACCAATAGCACAACAGCATGCTGAGAAAATTTTACACTGAAAATGCCCTTCAGGCTGCACAGGTTGAAGCCACTTCCGGGCAAACTGCCTGGCAAAGTCCGTCGAACATCGCCATTGTCAAATACTGGGGAAAACACGGCAGGCAGCTTCCCAACAACCCCTCCGTCAGTTTCACGCTGTCGGAGGCAAACACACAAACACGGCTCAGCTGGAAACCAAGAAAATCGAACCAGGCAAGCCTGAAGTTTTTGTTTGAGGGAAAGGAGCAGCCCGCCTTTGCAGAAAAAATCGACAAGTTTCTTTTTGAGCAGGCATCCCTGCTTCCTTTTTTGGAACGCTTTGACCTCGAGATAGCAAGTAGCAACAGTTTTCCGCATTCATCCGGCATTGCCTCCAGCGCCTCCTCGATGAGTGCACTGGCATTGTGCTTGCTCGACATGGAACAACAGCTGCGCCCTGAACCGATGACCGAAGATGCATTCCGGAAAAAAGCCTCATGGCTGGCACGTGAAGCCTCGGGCAGTGCCGCAAGAAGTATTTATCCACATGCAGCATTGTGGGGCCACAGTGCTGCAGCCGAAGAAAGCCATCAGGAATATGCCGTTGCGGTACGCGTACTGAACGACATATTTAAGACCTACCGCGACAGCATACTGATCGTTCACGCGGGGACAAAGGCAGTAAGCAGCCGCGCCGGACATGCCCTGATGGAGGGCAATCCCTATGCCGATGCACGTTACGGTCAGGCCCGCGAAAACACCAACACGCTGTTGAAGGTACTTCAGAATGGTGATCTTGAAACTTTTATCCGCATCACAGAAACAGAGGCATTGCAGCTTCATGCGCTGATGATGACGTCCAATCCCTCGTTTATCCTGATGAAACCAGCCACACTCTCCATCATTGAAAAGGTGCGCGCTTTCAGGGCCGAAAGCAAATTGCCGCTGTGTTTTACCCTCGATGCCGGGCCAAACATTCACCTGCTCTACCCCGCCTCTGTGCGCGAGCAAGTGAAACAATTCATCCAATCAGAGCTGCTGCAGCATTGTGAGCAGCAACGCTGGATTGACGATGCCACCGGCAGCGGACCAATCCGAATCTGAAACCTGCCATGAACAACGAAAACAAGCCATTTTACGGCAAGATCATGCTCTTTGGCGAATACTCCGTCATCCTTGGATCGAAAGCCCTTGTAATACCTTTAAAACGATTCTCAGGCCAATGGACCAATGCCAAACCCACATCCGAACATGAGCACATGCTACGGAAAGCCTTGCATGATTTCGTTGAGTACCTTGCAAGCAATCCGCAAGCAAGCACCCTGATCGACAGCGAAAGATTGAAGCAACATATCGGGCAAGGCTGGTGGTTGAACGCCAACATTCCGATTGGCTATGGGGCAGGCAGCTCAGGCGGGGTGGTAGCAGCCATCTATGAAAAGTTTTCAATTGCACCAACCACTGACCTTTCCCGGTTGAAAAAAGAGCTTGGCATGCTTGAAAACTACTTTCACGGAAACAGTTCAGGCCTCGATCCGCTTTGCTGCCTGAGCCGCCAACCGGTGCTCATCGCGTCGGACGCGCACATCCAATTGCTGCCACCATTGCGTATCCCCCAGCAAATAAGCATTTTTTTATACGACAGCCGGAAGATTGGCATGACCGGTCCACTCGTGCAACATTTCAACGAAAAAATGAAAGAATATGCATTCTACAGAAGTGTGAGCCACGAATGGATTCCTGCTGTCAACCAGGCCATCGACAGCTTTTTAACGGCCGACATCCATCGCTTTTTCACGCAACTCGAAGCCATCGCCCGATTTGAGCGACATCACCTGCAGCCCATGATTCCGGATGAAGTAGGCGAATTTTGGGACAAAGGGCTGCAAACGGGCGACTACACCATGAAGCTGTGTGGCTCGGGTGGTGGAGGTTTCAGCCTCATTTTTGCCCGGGATGCCAACAAAGTGCGCAAGCATTTCCACCCTGATTACTTGATTGAAATGAATCAGTAAACTTCAATCATATTCGTGCCCTAAGCTCCCGCGCTGCCGCATTCGAAGGATCAAGGCGCAGCGCCTCATCAATCATGAGCAGGGCGGCATCATGTGCACCTTCGGCAAAAAGCAAACCGGCCAGATTGATGCGCGCCTGCACATTGTCGGGATTGAGCGACAGGGCCATTTCGAATGACTTTCGTGCAGATGGTGCATTGTTCATTTTCATTTCACAAAATCCCAGGTTGACCCAGGCCCGTTCGTTGCGCGGATATTCGGCCAAAACCTTTGCAAACACCCTTCTGGCCTGCGCAATGCTATCCAGACTCACCAGCAGGCTGCCATATTTGTTTTGCATTTCGAGCATATAGGGTGCCAGATGGACGGCCTTGTTGTAATATTGCCAGGCTTCCTTCAAATAGCCATCTGCTTCAAAAGCCTGCCCAATGCGATATGCAGCCCACGCATCATCGTTTTCGTAGTCCTGCAGCAGAAGCCATTCATTCAACACACGATTGGTTTTGTTATTGGCTTCGAGGCTGCGAATGGCTTTGTAATCCTTTGTCAGGAAGAAATATTGAACAAATGCCTTGAAATGAGCCTTGTCGGTTTTCTTCACCGTAGGCAACAGCATGGCATAGGCCGAATCCAGATAGACCGGATTGGCAAAATAAGTTTCATACTCCCGCAGGTACCCCCTCCCCTTGGTAAACATATCTGTTTTGCGGTTATTAACCGCGGCCAGGCCTTTAAACACCATGGGTTCAGGAACTTCCGGGTCGGGCAAACTGATTTTGTGATCCGTAATTTTCACATGGGGTATGTCACGGCTGCCCCTTTTGATCATATGGCATGTGACGCAGTTTTCAATATCAGGCATTGCCCGGGTTGCGGCTTGATGCAGCACCAAAGCATCGGAATGGCAATCGGAACAGACTTTGTTGTACACCTTTGTATCTGTTTGTTCCACGCTGATATGCGGGTTGTGGCATTGGATGCAGGAGATGTCGCCGGCTGAGGAGAGGTAGCATTTACTGATGGTCATGCGCTCATAATGCGATGCCATGATGAGTGTGGGCAT
>CAZBMR010000023.1:0-19348 GCA_964492695.1 uncultured Lentimicrobiaceae bacterium | reverse complement strand
CCGTTGTGGCACGAAATACACTCGAGTGACAAATACCTTGAAAAACGCACATTGTTTTCTCCTTCAAAACCAGGAGGGAAATCAAAGCGCTGATCCTGTGTGTAATAGGTAAATGGAATCTGATGGGCATAGCCATTAATGACCGAGATGTGCGAGTTGGTATGATGTCCCGAACCCACAATATAATGAACCTTTTCGTTACGTTCATGCACCGTGTCACGCCCCTTCAGCCTGAACTCCTTCACCATCAACACACTGTCGTCCCAATAAGGCTGATACCAGAGGTTTTTGTAACGATCGTAGATCACCGAATCGGGCCCGATCACCGCAGCACTTTTTTTTGGGTTGGCTTTTCCAAACGATTTGCCCATACCTGTTTGGTGAAAGGTGAGGTAGTTTTGATAATGGCAGTCGCGGCACGATTCTTTTCCTGTATAATAGGCAGAATCGCCATGATTCAGGTAAGGCGAAACAGCCTGTATGTCAGGGCTTTTTTCAACCGACGGTTCGCAGGAGGCAAAAAAAAGGAGCCCCATCCAAAGCCAACAATAAAAAACCCACTGTTTAAAAACCATTACCCTCATGCGAACATTTTCAGGCAAAATTAACAATTCAAATCCTGCCAAAAACAGTTGCGCCAGAGCCAGATTAGATTTCGTAATACTGCTGTTGTTTTTTTTTTAGAAAATGTTGATGCAGTACACCTTGGTTGTAATTTTGCACGACAAAATTTACTTCCAATGAAAAAAATTATTCAACTTTTGTTCGTATCCCTATTGCTGATACAAGCTACCTCCTGTACAGAGAAATATAAAAAAGAAATAGCCCGTCTGCAGGCTTATGCCGATAGTCTCGAAACCAAAGGTACTGAAAAAGACACGATTACGATGTCGTATGTCAAAGCCTTCAATGCCATTCAGCGGAATCTCGACGAGATTAAAATGAAGGAAAAGCTCATTACCCAGATCAGCGAATCAGATCCCGAACAGCGTAAATCGCAAGAGGAAGCGATCAATCAGGACATTGAGGCCATTTACAGCCTCCTCCTGAAAAACAAACAGATTGTTGAAGACTTGCGCAAACAGCTGCGTGGGGCCGGCAAAAAACGTGCAGAGCTGGAACAAATGATTGCAAGCTTGAACGGACAAATTGAAACCAAAGATGCCGAAATCAGTCAATTAAAAGCCGATTTATCCAACAAGCAATTGGTTATCAGGCACCTCGAAAAAAATCTGGCCGCCATGGAGGCTGTAAACCTTGAAAAGGAAGCCGTGATTGAAAAGCAGGTGATCGAGAAAAACACCGTTTATTACATCATTGGGAATAAAAAATACCTCGAAGAAAATAAAATTGTGACCAAAGAGGGCGGTTTTATTGGTCTTGGTAAAACACGCAAGGTGAGTGAAGATTTTGACAAGTCGCTTTTCACGATGGCTGACCAGCGCGATCTTTCAGCACTGCCTGTCTTTAGCCGCAAAGCCCGCCTGCTTACGATTCATCCGGCTGCAAGCTACCAGTTCAGTGGAGCCGAATCGATCGACAGCCTGAAGATTCTGCATCCCGACGATTTTTGGAGCGCTTCGCGCTATCTGGTGGTGATGATCGACTAAAGGGTGCCAAAAAGATTAAAAAAAAACTGCGGTTGTTGTCAACCGCAGTTTTTTTATAGGTGTGAAGCAATGGCTTCCTGAAGTTCTTCGAATGTCTCACGGTCGAGTTTCAGCTTTGGTTTGCTGAAATCCATGTCGTAGATGCTGCTGATAGGAATCAAGTGAATGTGGGCATGAGGCACTTCCAAACCAATCACGGTGACCCCCACTTTGGTGCAGGGAACCACTGCTTGAATCGCTTTTGCAACTCTTCCGGCAAAAACCATCATATCGCCGAGCGTTTCGTCGGGCAGATCAAAAATATAATCTGTTTCACTTTTGGGAATTACGAGCGTATGCCCTTTGGCCAGTGGATTGATGTCGAGAAAAGCAAAAAAGCGTTCGTCTTCAGCAATCTTGTAGCAGGGAATCTCTCCATTGATAATGCGTGTGAAAATAGTAGCCATATCGCAATGATTAACGTGAAATTTCTACAATTTCGAGTGTCACTTTACCGGCTGGCACTTCGATTTCGGCCGACTGACCAACACTTTTGCCAAGAAGACCTTTGGCAATAGGTGAATTAACACTGATCTTGCCTTGTTTCAGGTCAGCTTCCTTTTCAGGCACGATTACATAATTCATCATCGCACCATTCTTGGTGTTTTTGATTTTCACTTTAGAAAGTAAAAGCACTTTGCTGGTGTCCATTTTCGACTCATCGAGAATGCGGGCATTCATCACAAGATCTTGAAGCTGAGCAATTTTCATCTCAAGCATCCCCTGCGCTTCCTTGGCAGCGTCGTATTCGGCATTTTCTGACAAATCGCCTTTATCACGTGCTTCGGCAATCATCTGCGAAATACGCGGACGTTCCTTCGAGATCAAATCTTCAAGCTCAGTTTTCAATTTTTTAAGACCTTCTTCCGTAAAATATTTCGTTTCCGACATGGTGAATTGTGTTTAACATATGAAGTAAAAAAGACCCTTAGCAGAGTAAGGGCCTTTTCAGGGCACAAAGTTAATGATATTTTCTTTTGGCTATCCCTTAGAAGCTGAGTTTTGCTCCGATAGAATGATTGCCGTTAAAGTGATCTGTTTGCCTGTAGGAGTAATCGATGGCAATGGCTGAGCCTTTTTCCTTGCTGAGTGGCACCTGCACGGTAATACCGGCGCTCAATCCTTTGGAAACATTGGTGCGCACATCCGATTCGATGTTGTCGAACATCCCATTTTCGTAGGTATATCCAGCGCGCAGCATCACATAATCTTTCAGACTGAATTCTGCACCACCAGTGATTTGGTCGTTTGTGAAAGAATTGGATGTAAAATTGCCTGCCAGGGTAAACCTGATATCATTTTCAAAATTGAAATCGTAGGCAGTGCCGATGACAAGCTGTGTTGGCAATTCAAAGGCTTCTGAACGCTGTTCGAGTGTGAACTGGGTTTCCTGACCGGGGATAAAAGCCCTCAGCGAGAGGCCGTCGCCCGAGAAACGCATCGTAGGTCCGATGTTTCTCAATGTAATACCAAAGTGAATGTTCTCGCTCGCACCTGTCACATATTGAATACCTGCATCAATGGCCACACCCTGTGCACTTACGTCGGAAATGCTTTCGGAAATGATCTTAAGCACAAATCCGGCGTGGATGCTGCTCGAAAAGCTTTTAGCGTAGGCAAGGCTCAGGTTCAGCAAGTTAGGAGAAAATGTTCCCAGACCACCATCGGGGTATTCAGTTGTTGTGAGCTGAATGTCGCCGAAATTCATTGACATCACAGAAAGACCCAGCACCCCTGATTCTCCCAAACGCTGTGAAAAGCCGAAGTTATAAATGTTTACTTCCGATCCCTTAAGCCAGTTGGTATGGGCAAAAATGAGGTCGGTTTTTTGCGTAAATGCCAATCCGCCCACATTGCTCCAAATGGCTTCGAGGCCTTTGATGCTTGACATACCGGCGTTTCCCCAACCAGTGCTGCGCGCCCATGGATTGATCAACAACTCGGAAGCACCTGCCTGACCCGACCTGTCTTTGTTACCAGCCAGCAGTGAACCGGCTGACAGGGTGAGGATGAAGCTTATTGCGATGAAATATTTATATAAAGTACTCATATTCATGTATTTTTTTTGTTCGCAACTCATGGGTATTAGAAGGTGTTCAGGTCAATTGGGCGCATGGTACCAAACCATTTGATGATACGCTCACCGTCAGCAGATTTGATGTGGATCAGGTAAACCCCACTTGCGATGGGCACACCAGCAAAGTTTTTCAAATCCCAGTCAACAGAAGTCTTGTCCTCATCCTTTTTAAACTGCCGAATCTTGGTTCCACTCATGTTATAGATGGTCACAACGCAAGTTTCGGGCAGGTTTGTAATCTTGATGCGGTTGTCGAGTGCATTGGTCTCGTAATTGCTGTAGGCATAATACGGGTTGGGCACAACCGTCACGAGGTCGAGGTCGGTTTGAAGCTTATCAGGATTTCTGAATTCTGTGGCCTGTCCTTTGAGTGAGAAGGCATACTTTGGATATCCTTTGTTTTCGAGTGTTTCAAGATAAGCTGAATCAGGTGCCAGGAAGCTGTGGTATTGCGCATAGGGCTTGGCAACACGAATTTTAACCGTAGCTTCGTTGGAAAGCCATTCCTGACCTTTCACCGGCATCGGCATCCCCACATACATGATCTGTGAGAAGAAACTCTGCGAGTGGATGGGCATAAAATTTTGGCTCTTGAACAGGGTATCGATCATATTGTAGGCGTAACGACCAGCATCATAGGCAGGTGAATTATACTCAAACACGAAACCAAACTGTTCGAACCTGCTGTAATCATGCCGCATAATGTAAACATAATGCTTTCCACCAAGGAGGCTGGTAAAGCCTGTTTGTGAGAAGACATTCGGGTCTTCTTCCGGATCCAGGTTCAGATCGCGTGGTGGTGGATTGAAGAGCATATCGCGGCCGTTCATGGCTGACAGGTAGGAATCTTCACCAAACATGATGTTCAAGCGCTCACCGGTTTCCACGTTGATGGCATAGCCCGGGAACCATCCCATGCCGTAGCTTCCAATGTAATTGGGATCGTTAGGATTGTCGCTGGGTTCCATATCCATCGAAGCAGCCGGAACACCGTTTTTATCAACTGAAGGTGCTTTGCGCAATGCAAATTTCTTGGCACGACCCTCGGTGAGCAAAGAATCCATACCCATTTCAAGCACAGGGCTTCTGGTCCATTTCGATTTGTCAGAGGTGAACACGATGTCAACGCTCGAAATACTGCTCATTGATCGTTGTGTTTTCGACAGCGAACTATAACCAGGAGCAGCAGGATTCTGGCCTGTTTCACCCGTATTGTTTCCATAAGAAACAAGCGCATAGGGTGCCCAGGTGCGACCAGCAATCTTTTCATAAGATTCATCGGCATCCCACGGACGCAGCGGACTTACTGACATACCCCAGTCGTCGTTCAGGGCATTCTCAGTGTCTTTATACTTACCGGATCTGATCCAGTTTAAGGGCGATCCCGGAGGCTGATCACTGTCAGCAATTCCAGTTAAGTAGGCTCTGGAACTATCGGCATAAGAGATGGTGGACGAAATAAAACCATTATTTGTTGCCAAAATTTCATAAGCACCATCTGTACCAACATTCCCGATGCGGTAGATACCCGGGAAATAAGGCTGGTTAAATTTGATGGAGATACCCCTGTCGAGGAACAGTTTTTCGTTTTCGAATAGAATCGTTGTGTCGGACTTAAACACCTCATTGGTGCTGAGGTCTTTCAAATACCAGCTGGAAACCATTTTGCTGGCGGTGTCGCCTGTGATAGAGCCGTCGCCAGTGACTTTGAACAATCGCTGTGAATAGAGCGTATCCATCCACAATTCGTAATCAGCTTCCTTCACTTTCAGCGGATCGATGATTTTCACCTGGAGAGGGCCTGCATTTGCCTGATAAGTAGCATTGTAAGCAATCGGATAGGTTGGACTGCCGTACACATTATCAGGACCTGCCGGCTGCTTCGACATGATTTCATCCACAGTTGCGGCAGTGAGTTCAAGCGCTGCACCACCGTTTCCGTTACCGGCCAGGCGGGTAACTTCGGGACTGTCGCCATAGGTTGCGTTGGCCAGTGTTCCATTCACAATCTTGTGGGGAATAACAGTGTAGAGCTTAATGTTTTTGCGACCTGCAAGGAATGGCGTTTTTTGACCAAGCAAACCATTCAGGATGCTGGGTTCATCGGTATATGGCATGTATTCATTGTATGCATATGCCAAAGCCAGGTAGTAATATTGCTTGTGATTAACGAGCCTTACATCACCTGTTGCAAAAGCATCCTGAGTGAGCACGAAAGAGTGCTGAATGCCATTGTCAGCGCCATACACTTCGGCAACCGGCACCGTAGCACCGATGTTATCGTCGTAATAGTAGTTCACCAGTTTACCAACGCCGTTCTTTTTATCGAACTGTGCCACCAGGCGAACAAGGTCAGGATCTTTCAAACTTTCAACACTTACTGAGGCATTGGCAAGCTGGTAGATCAAATAACCTTCGAAGCGATAGAGTGAGTCGCTCCTTTGATCGGGGAAGTTGGGGTGAGGCTGAACGATGTTCGGGTCAAATTCCGTATATTCTTCGTTGTAGTTGTTCGAAGAGGGTGAGTTGGAGATGTAAACGATCACTTCGCGGTCGAGCTCACGGAAAGACAGGTCGGGAGCATTTGGACCATCGATCACCTTGAAGCAGTTGTCGAACAAGGCCTGGCATTTGTCATCAACGCGTTTAAGCAAGGTAACGGAAGCCTGTGGCCCACCGGATGTAGCCCTGGCCCATGGAATACCAACCGTGATATAGTTTACAGCACCGGGTTTGAGGGTGAAAGGACCGGCAGAGTGGAGGAAACGGCGGTCGGCAGGGTCATTTGGAGTTCCGTTGTTACCGGTTTCTTCGGTCCAGTAGAATCCGTTTTGGGTATAACCACCATTTGGAATGGCACCACCCGTACCCCAATTACATGGGTCGGTGTCGCCAGGGAACATGAAGTCGCACTCAGGTCCAACAACACCGGGGTTGCCAGGGAAGGCGTTTCCGCCGTATGACATAAACTGACCGTTTTTCCAGCGTCCACGCAAGATGTTGTAATATTGTGGTGCTGTGCTGGGGTCGCCAAGGTCGCCACTTGAGTTGTTGTGGAAGAGGAAGCGCCTCATTCCAAAACGTTCGTTGGCAGGGATTCCATCGCCAAAGTTGATGCCGTTGATGCTTTCATCGCAAAGTTGCTCGAGGATGGTATCGCCGGTGGAACCAATCAATGTTCTGTATTTGGGGCGGTCTTCAGGAAGTGGATCCATGTATGGCCCCTGGAAGAAGTCAACGCCAATGGCTGGTGGCTGATCACCGTAGGCCTGGGGCTCACCGCTTCCGTCAACGGCATCACCATTGTAGCAGAAACCCAGCCCACGCTGAATGTCGCAACCAATAAAGTCATCGCCGGCAAAACCCAGGTCAGGGTCAACCCACTGCGAAAAGAAGGTGTTCGTCAGCTCAAAGGTAGAGCGGTTGATGATTTCATAGCTGTAGAACGACATATTGTTGATTTCGTCGTTGGTGGCGAAACCGAATACCTGAGCACGAATTTCCATGCCGATGGCAGAGCCTTGTGTTTCGGAGTGAAAATTGCCTTTATCGTTGAACACCCACCAGATGGTCTGGTCGCCCTTGATCACCTGGTCAGCCAAAACCGAACCTGTGATGACACCTTCGATTGACTCGTCCATCGAAGGAGTTCTTGTTTTACAAAGGCTGTTGTCAATGTCATAATAAGGATAGTCGCCTGCGAGCGGGTTATATTCTCCATCGCCATCCACATCATAAAAAGGAGCCAGATAATAGCTTTGTCCCATGGCTGTGTTTCCGTGGGCAGGCCATTCGAGGATTTCCTTGGGAATGGTATAGTCATCGCTGGGAATAAAAGCACCTGTATTTGGATCGGTGTGTGCGATGAATTCGTCCACCATGGCCCTTGTCATTTTGAAGTGCTTATCATACTGGGCGCAGGTGGTTTCGTCGATGGCAGCAGTACCATCTGTTGTAAGCGGACCTGTCCAATAGTCATTTCCACTGGAGCGATAGCGCTGGGCAGCGAGTTTAAGCTGGTTGTTGATATCGAGACCACCAATCCACAGCGCACCAGAGAACATGGAAGTTGCCGTTCCGTTTTTAGGAATGAAATATTTTGGGTTGCTGTCCAAATCCCACCACATGTCGCCACCACCATTGATGCGGGCGCGGATGTTGTTGATATCGAGCCATTCGAAAGCAGCTGATGGGGAGCAGCCGGCAGAAGTTTGCTTGAGAACTTGTGTTTTCTGACCATTTTCTGACACCAGTTCTTCGGCCAAAGCGGGCGAAAGCATCAGCAATACAAAGCTTGCGGTTATCAGTGTTTGAATGATATTCTTCATATTTCGTCTCATATTGTTCAATTATACTTTTCTAATCTACCCGCTGCATTAAAAGTTGAGCATTAAACCAAGGCGGATTTGACGTGGCGAGCTGTAGTTGCCCGGACGGTTCACATAAATTTCATACAATTCCCTGAACGCGATCGGATCGGTCTGGGTATTGATTTCGCGTTGCCATTCGGGTGCGGAGAGGTATCCATCATCGTTGGCATTGCCGGTAGCTGAATACACATTCAAAACATTTTTGGTGTCGAGCAGGTTCAGCACCTGGAGATACACATTAAAGAATGCTTTGCGTTCGCCACCTTCACTGTTTTTGCCGAAGCCCAGCTCAAAGTCCTTGTCAACACGCAGGTCGAGGCGGAATTGCCATGGAAGGCGTGAGCCATAATACGAACCTTTCAGCAGGTTTGAGCTTGCGGAGATGGGCGAGTTCACTTTGCGGGCAGCCGTGTAAGGAGTTCCCGAACCGCCCAGGACGGTGAGCGTGAAGCCGGTATTCTGCAGCAGTTTCACAGGAGCTTTATCTTTTTTCTCACGGCGAATCACCGGACCGTTGTATTCTTTTCCACTGCCATAGCGGTAGTCGAGCAAGATATTGAACTGGTGACGACGGTCCCAAGGCATGGGGATGGTCGAGCGCAGGTTGGGCAATCCGGCCGCAATCAGCGATGCAGCTGTGGTAGTGGTGGCACCGGTGGCATTTGCAAACTGAAGCGTATAACCGGCACGGATGCGCGCGTTGTTGGTGCGACGCAGGTCATACTCCACTGTCAAACCTTTAACAGTTCCAAAGTCGAGATTGCTAAATGAAGTATAGTCCTTGGGATAAGCACCTGTGAAACGGTAGATCTGAATCATGTTACGCATTTCACGGTAGAAGGAGGTAAAGGTGATTGAGCTGGTATTTGTAAGTTTCTGGGTGAAACCTAACTCATAGTCAATGGTTTGCGTAGGTTTCAGCGATGGGTTGTTGATCACACCCGAGATGCTGCTGAAGTTGAAATAGGTAGCCGGATTCGAGAACAGATTGCTTGTAGGACGTTGTGTCAGCACATCGTAGTGTGCAAAAAACAAAGCTTCATCAGAAATGGGGAAAGAGAAGGAGATACGGGGCATCATACTGAGCTGTGGATCGTAGTCCTTAAAAGACGAGATGTTGACGGCCGACTGATCAGGGTCGGACAGGTAGGGTGAGATACCGGAGCCAACGTCAAGTTTGCTTGGGTCCTGGATCACAGCACCTTCGGCATTGTACCAGGTATTTTCGAAACGGTAGCCCACCACGCGTGTTGGGTCAACAGCCTTGTCGGTGTACACTGTATAGTCGCCACCAATGCCTTGAGGATGGATCACGGGCACTGAATTGATGGATGTGACCTCGGAGGCTGTTTTGGCATTATAGAGCAAATAAGGATCTTTCAACACTTTTTGGTTGGCATCGAAGCGGTCGACACGTAAACCGATGTTGAAGATCAGGTCTTTAAACGCAAATTTATCCTGGATGTAGCCAGCCATGTAGATGGGCTGGAACGCCCCGATGGGCCGGAGATACATCCCGTTTTCGTCCTGCTGGGTAAAGAAATCCTCAAAGCTGGGTTTGTTTGTCAGTTTGTTTCCTTTGTAATCGTAACCCACCCAAGCGGCATACGAGTTGCCGTCGTTGAGCAGTTCGTCAGGACTAAACATGCTGATATCGAAAGGTTTATCTCCAGTACCAATGGTGTGGCGCACCCCATTCAGGTCGTAATATTCAATGGTGTTGTTGTTGGCATCGTACGAGTCGATCACGATGTAGTCGAGGCCTTCAACAGGCAACCCAAGACTTTCGCGCAGGTTTTTATCGAATACGCGCTGTGAGTTGGCGTCGTAGTTTCTGTAGTATTTCACTGTATCCACGATGCCATCATAGCTCACAACGAATGGATGATCCACATCCAGCTCGAGGATATGGAAGTTGGTCAAACCCCTCATCAGTGTCCATAATCCGGTGGGAGCATAGTCAATGCTGCGGTTTGAACGCTGCTCATACTGGAATCCAAGTTTGATTTCGTGGTTTCCGATGTCCATCGATCCGGCCACATTCACACCAAACTGGTCGTTGTCGTCAATTCCATAGCCCGACTGTATGGAACCTGGTGCCTGGAAAAGGCCATAAAAAGCAGCAGGTCCGCCACCATTGAGCAAAGCACCACCCAGCACAATGTCGTTGAGGTTGCGGAAGTGTTCCTCTGGTTGTCCCTCATATGTATTAAAATAGGTGGTGGTGTAATTGGAAACGATGGGATTCAGCAAACCGGGATTCCATGTAACGAGCGTATCGTTGTCCCAACCTTTAAGCACCATCACATTGGTGTAGGTTTTGCCGTCCACCACCACATCTTCCCTTTCAAAGGTGGGTTGTTTGTAAACAGAGAACTTGCCCAGATATCCGTAGTCAAAAATATTCTCGTAGTGATCGGGGTCGCCGTAAGAGTTGTATTGCCTTGTGTAGTCAGCCTGAATGGAGTAGTAAATGTTCTTCACCAGCGAGGTGCTTTCGCTGTTCGTGGGGAAGCGCTGCGTAAAGCGGCCAAAGACGCGCCAGGTGTTGTTGTTGTATTCTGTATTTTTATCCCAATTGAAATAGGAACCGCTGTAGCTGTAGGCATTTCCTTTTGCAATGTTGTAGGTACCACCAAAGGTAAGGTTGATGGTTTCGGTGGTTCTGACGTTGATGTTGCCGGAGAGGTTAACATTGTAATTGTCGGTATTCATCGACCTCTTTGTGGCTTCGAGATCCGCTGCCCTCACAAATTCGCCGTTGCGATAGGTACCAAATCCAAGTCCGGTTGGGCGGAGGGGGTTGGCGATGAGGCTTTGCAGGGTTGATTCGGAAGCTTTGTAACGAGTAATGCCGGATATGGCACCATCTTTATCGTAGTTCAAATCACCTGCGATGAAGAATCCCAGGAGGGCAGTTTCTTTTTTCTTTCCTTTGATGAGTGGTCCCTGGATGTTGAATCCAACGCGGTTATGTCCGTAAGCGTCAAGGAATTCCGATGTTTCAAGTTCAATACCTGCGCCAAATTTACGTGATGGTCCTTTGGTAGTGAGGCTGATAATACCGCCGGTAGCATCGCCGTACTGGGCCGGTGTACCACCAAGGATTACGTCCACCTGTTCGATGGCCGATTGTGGCACGCTGCTGTTTCCGATCACACGCACTCCATCGATGTACACAGCGGTGGCATCAGAACGCGCACCACGCACGTTGCCACGTTCACCGTCGGCCGAGAACACACCGCCCACCGTGGCAGCAACGGCATCGGCAGAGCGGTTGGGCATTTTCTTGATTTCTTCGGATGTCACACTGGCACCACTGGTGGTCTGGTCTTTCGAGATCAGAGGTACTTTATATTCAATTACTTCTACAGTTTGCAGGTCGATTGAGGTGCCTACCATCGCAATGTCGTAGAAGGTAATCTGATTGCCATTGATGTTGATGCCTTTAACCAGTACGGGATTGTAGCCCACAAAAGTGGCCCTGAGGTCATACTTTCCGGGAGGAATGGGGTTAATCACATAATTGCCGTCGAAATCGGAAGTAGCACCACCAACCACTGTACCTCCATTTTCGAGGATGATGTTGGCGAAAGCTACAGGTTCACGGCTGTCCTTTTCATAAACTTTTCCTTGTAACCTTCCTTGTTGGGCATAAGCTAACGAGATGGAACCCAATAGAATACCCAGGGTAATTAGTAAATTTTTTAACATACTGGCTTATTTTATGTTATACTACTCTTTTGTGCGTTAAAGGCCGGTAAAGATAAAAACATTTTCACATTCATTAACAAAAATTGGGAAGCAGCCGCAAAAAATGAGTGAAAGACCTCTTTTTGACTAAAAATGAGGGCGTTGGAGGATGGCCTGATACATCACAGCCTTTCTCAGATCGAAAGGGTGTGCGGCGTTCACCGGCCACTGATGGTGTGTTGTGTTGGGGGCGTTGGCCGCCTCAAGGGCCGAAATTCCGGGAAGCTCTTCCACCGAAACGGCATCTTCCTCATCCACCCATTCGCCGCTGTAGGCATTGAAAGCACCCAATGGTTGGGTTGTTTCAAGGGCTTGAAAAGAATCATCTGCAGGGATGGTTTCGAGCACGGTTTCATCCTCGTCAACATAGGGCTGCGCAGTTGGCGAACTTTTTTTTGGCGGGAAGAACTCTTCGAGAATCTCTTCTAATTCACTCTTAGGCAAGGTGTTAGGCGCAGGCGTTTGTTTTTTCTTTTTTGCGTTCATCACCGAAAAAACAAGCCAGATGAGTCCCAGAAGCACATAAATGAAATCTTCCATAATCGCTGCCTTGAGGGTTTAAGACGCTATAAAAGTAATGATAAAAACTACAGCTGTCAAAAATGGATTATATTTTTCAGTTGTGAGGTGGGCGCCTGGGTTAAAGGTTGTGAATGATTTCGAGGATTTTCTCTTTTTTACGACGCGAAACAGGGATTTTATCGCCATTGTTCAGTGTGATTACGCCGCCCTCATCACGGCTGAAGTTTTGGATGTAGCGGATGTTGATCAGGTGTGATTTGTGCGGCCTGATAAAGCTTCCGCCTTCGAGCAGGGCTTCAACATCTTTGAGTGTTTTGCTGATGAGCAGATGACCTCCGTCGGTGAAATAAAAATGTGTGTAGTAGTTATCCGATTCGCAGCGCAAGATGCGATCAAGCTCGACCACATGGATTTTTTCGACCGTTGAAAGCACCACTTTTTTCTGTTCCGACCTGGCGGGATTGAGGTTGTTGAGCAGCACCTCAAAATTTTTCATGTTGTTTTTCTTTTCCTTGTGCTGCCGCACTTTGTCCACTGCAGCCTGAAGCTCATCGGGCACAATGGGTTTGAGGAGGTAGTCGAGGGCGGCATAGCGGATGGCTTTGATGGCAAACTGATCGAAAGCGGTGGTAAAGATGACGTCGTATTCAACGGGTGCCGACTGGTCGAGCAAACGAAAGCCGCTTCCGTCGGGCATTTCGATGTCCAGAAAAACGAGGTCGGGTTTGTGTTTGGCAATCATTTCCCTGCCTTGTTGCACACCGCCGGCTTCGGCTACCACCATCACATCCGGACAAAAGCGGCTGAGCAGTCCTTTGAGGGTTTCCCTCGATTTCAGTTCGTCTTCGACGATGACACAGCGTACCATGTGGTCAGATTTTTTGCAATAATACAATTTCCCCCATCAACAGGCAATGCTTTGGCCACCAAAAGCTCCATTTCAGCTGATATTGGCATGGATGGTAATTACAACGCGCGTGCCTGCAGGGTTTCCATCATCATCCTGCAAATCAATCACTTCAACAGTGTAGGTGTCTTTGGTGTATTGATTGAGGATGCCAAGTCGCTCGCCAGTGATAAGCATTCCACGGCTTTTGCGTTCGATGCCCGACTCGCGCCGTATTTCGGCAGCACGTTCCCGTCCCACCCCGTTGTCCTGAATGGTGACGATGATGTTTTCGTCTTTGAGTGCCAGTTCAATCAGCAAGTTTCCCTTATCGGTCTTATGCATCAGGCCATGGATAATGGCATTTTCAACATAGGGCTGAATGATCATGGGGGGGATTTCGATAAAACCTTCATCAATGTCGGGATCGACCTCAAGCTTAAAATCGAACTTGTCGTTAAACCTTAGTTTTTCCATTTCAACATACAGCTGCAGTGCTTGCAGCTCGTCGCGCAGCGGCACATAGCTTTCCCGGCTGTTGGCCAGGGTTTTGCGCATCAGCTGACTAAATTTTGACAGGTAGTAGATGGCGTTGTTGATGTCGTTATTGACAATGAAGCTTTGAATGCTGTTGAGGGAGTTGAACAGAAAATGTGGGTTCATTTGCAGCTGCAAAGCCTTCTGCTCGAGTGCAAAGAGCTGTTTTTCGAGGTCGAGAAATTTCAGTTCTGCATCGTGGTTTCGGCGCACGGTGCGTAAACGCAAAAACACGATCAGGTAAACCACCATGACAATGGCGATTAAAACTGCAAACCGAAACAGCCAGCTGCGGTACCAGGGTGTAAGGATTACCATATTGATTTTGATGCCTTCCTGATTCCAATAACCATCACTGTTGGAGGCCATCACCCTGAACACGTAGCTGCCCGGACTCACCTTGGCGTATTCTGCATAGCGCTGATTGGCATCACGTTCAATCCAGCCTTCATCGTAGCTTTCGAGCATGTAGCGGTATTTGAGTTTGGAGGGATTGTTGAAATCAAGTGCAGCAAACTCAAATGAAAAAACATTGTCATCATATTTCAGGGTAATTGTGTCGCCATCACGAACTTTCTGATTTTGAAGTACATTGAAAAGCTTGAAGGCCGTAATCTGAATCACAGGCAGTTCCCTGTTCACAGCTATTTCTTCAGGAAAGAACGCGTTGAAACCATTCATTCCACCGAAAAAAAGTTCGCCGTTGGAAGCCCTCAGGCCGGCGTTGAAGTTGAACTCGTTGCTTTGCAAACCATCCGAAACTTCGTAATTGGTAAAGACCCCATTTTTCAGCGAAAAGCGTGTCAAACCCCAATTGGTCGAGATCCATAAATCCCCCGGGATGTCTTCGATGGCCATATAGGTCACATTGTTGGGTAGTCCGTCGCGGTTGGTGTAAACCTTGAATGCTTCTGCCTTCGGATCGAAATGCACAAGTCCGCCGCTACGGGTTCCGAGCCAGAAACTTCCTTCAGCTGATTGCCTGATGGAGAAGAATTTATTGACTGCCTGCGACACATCCGGCCCTGTGAGGTTTGGCACCTTGTACACCTTAAAGTCGTCAGTGGTTGGCTGGTAAAGCGCCAGTCCGTTGGCTGTGCAAACCCAAAGTCGCTTTTGGGCATCAAACAGCAGGTCGTAGATTTTGTTATCGGGCAGACTTCCCGGTTTTTGCTTCAAATGATAATAATTGGTGAACTGACCACTGTTTTTATCAAGACGTCCCAATCCATTTTCGGTTCCAACCCAAATCAGGCTGTCGCTGTTGGTTGCCACCGAAAGCACAAAATTGTCGGGCAGGGAAGAGGCGTTTTGGGGATCGTGTTTGAAATGCGTAAATTTTTTGTTTTCAGGATCATATGAAGTAAGGCCGTCGTATCGGAAGCCAATCCACATGGTGCCCCGGCGGTCTTTTCGTATGGTCCGGATTTGATTCCCGGGCAGGGATTGAAGCACCCCCGGACGATGGGTGATGTACTGGTAGTTGCCGGTTTTGCGGTCGAGAATCGAGATGCCATTGTCTGTTCCGATCCAGATATTTCCCCGATGGTCTTCCTCGAAAGCCCATACCGAGTTGTTTGACAAGCTGTTGGGATATTCCGGATCGAAGCGGTAGGTGCGGAAGCGCGGAGCGTTGGCATTCACCCTGTTCAGTCCGTTGAAACTGCCCAGCCACACCACGCCCTGCCTGTCGCGGTAGATGCTGAAGATGCGGTTGTCGCTCAGGCTGAACTTGTGGTTTGTTTGTTCAAGACTTCGATGGAGCTGATTGCTTGCTGCATGGTATCTTAGCAGTCCTTGACCGTTTGTGCCTGCCCAAAGGGTACCGGAGGGATCATAATACAAGGTCAGGATTTCTTTTTGCGGGCTGTAAGGCTGTCGCAAAAAGGGATGAGGGGGCACAACAAAATGCTTCAGTTTGGGATCGAAATAAGCAAGGCCGTTTTTTGTTCCAACCCACAGGCGGTCATCGGGATCGATGAGCAGGCAATTCACCTGATTGTCGGGCAGCGAGGTGCTGTCGGCAGGCGAATGGAAGTAGCGTGTCACCTTGTCGGTTTCATGATCAACGAACACCAAACCGTGGCTGGTGGCAATCCAATAATTATTTTGATGGTCCTGTACCAGGGCATTGAAATAATTGCTCCGGATAGGGTTTCCATATTCGCGGCTAAAAACCTGCCGGCAGGTCATTGATTCGGGGTTAAGCTCGGTGAGTCCGCGACCGGTACTTATCCACAGCATACCCCTGTGGTCGGCCGTGATATGGTTGATCCAGTTGTCGCTCAGGCTGGCAGTGTCGCCTGCAATGGCATAAAACTGCCGCACTTTTCCCGTGTTGAGGTCGAGTGCATTGAGGCCGGTTTCTGTGCCAATCCACAAGGTGTTGCCATGTTGATACAGCGCACGGATAGCCTCGCTGCTGAGGCCTGTTTCCTTGTTCCAGGTTTCAAAATTGTAACCATCAAAGCGATTGAGACCATCCCAGGTGCCAAACCACATAAAGCCATCACCGTCCTGCA
The DNA here is from genome assembly GCA_964492695.1 of uncultured Lentimicrobiaceae bacterium. Taxonomy (GTDB): domain Bacteria; phylum Bacteroidota; class Bacteroidia; order Bacteroidales; family F082; genus JALNZU01. The sequence goes on along the minus strand of CAZBMR010000023.1, from coordinate 3,032 downwards.
ACATGGTGTAAACGGTGTTTTGGCTCAGACCCCGCTCGATGCGGATGTTTTCTGAGAGCAGGCGGTCGAAATATAAATCGCTGGCAGCACCGGCATACCGACAGCTCAGGAGCAATCCAATGATGACCAGGGCTTTGCTAATGATCACTTTACCGATATCAAACTTGCTCATACATAGGCCTTTTTGCGGAACTGCTTCAGAAACTTCTTATTCTTCTTTTTGGTTTGCTTCATCATGGCTCGCGTTTGATCAGACTGCCTGTCGTGATGCGCTTTCACCCTGGCTTTGTATGCTTTTTCTTCGGCCTTTCTGGCTTTTTTCTCCACCTTGATGTTGCGGCGTTGCGAGGCGTACTTATCGAGCAAAGCGCAGGAGGGCGTCGAAAGAAACGCTCCGGCAACCAGGAGGCAGAGCGAAATTTTTTTTAAAGAAACAAGCAGGACTTTCATGCAATTCAGCAACAAAAATAGCGTTAATTTTGTGAAATAACTTCAGGTCATCCTGTTGGGATTGCTCTCATAACGTAGAACGCGTGATGAAACATATAGTAAGACTCATTTTTTTAATCGCATTCAGCAGTGGGCTGGGTTGGTCGTGTCAGAAGGAAGACCCCAATCCCAACATCCCGGATGTGTATATTAATTTCACCATCGATCCCAACTCCACTTTTTACCAACAGTTGAACACTGCCGGCGGATGGATGTATCTGACTGCCGACCCGCCAAGCCGGGGCATCATTGTGCACCGCATCAACAACGAAGAATTTGTGGCTTTTGAGCGCATGCCCCCCAACGATCCAAATTTGTGTTGCGAAAACAATAACTGCACACGCCTGGTGGTGGATGAGTTTTATCCGTTTGCAAAAGATAAATGCACCGGCACAACCTACTCGCTGCTCGACGGAAGCATTTTCGAAGGACAGGGAAAATATGGCATGACCCGCTACAACACACAGTATTACGGTGGATTGCTCAGGGTTTTCAATTAACTCAAAAAGCCACTTCAAGGGAATTTCTTAAACGCTTTCAATCCTCCTTTTTTACTGATTTCGAAAGCTGTATTTTTGCAACAGCGACGTACTCTGTTATCAACATTAAAAACACAGACAAATTATGAAGCGTTTCTTCAAACGGGTAGGCTGGCTCGTGGGCACACTAACCACATTGGTAAGCTTTATCCTGATTTTGCTGGTTTTCTTTGTCATCTTTATCAACCCAATATCACATTGGGCCATCGAGAAATATGCCCCCGATTTTCTGGGTCGGAAAGTGTTGATCAAATCGGTGAAAGTGCGTCCGTTCAGTGGCCGAATCACGGTGGATGGCTTGCGGTTGTTTGAGCAAAACGGGCAGGATGTGTTTGCCTATGCCGGACAAACGCAGCTCAGGCTCAATATCGGCAAAATGATTGGTGGCACCTACCACATCGACTCGATAGCTACTGACACGCTGATTGCCAATGTGTTGCAAGATGGATACGCTTTTAATTTTGACGACTTTTTGGCAACCCTGCTGGCAGAAGACACTACAACCACCACTGATCCTTCTGACACCTTAAAATATTACGTAGGCAAAACACAGCTGAATCATGTGGTGCTTACTTACCAGAACAAGCAGCCGGCCGTTCGTCTCATGTTGGATGAGGGCACCTTGCTGATCCCCGTGATTGCCTGGAACAAAGATGTGATTCGCATCGAAACCGAAGCGCGGGTAAACAAGGCGGGGCGCATTGAAGCTGTGATGGACTACAACATGGCCACCGCCGATTATCAGTTGACGCTCAAGGCAGCGGAGGTGAGCACAGCACCCCTATTTCCTTACTTTGCTGATTTCCTGACGAGTACGCGGGCCGATGGCATCTTTAGCTCACAAATGCAGTTGCGTGGCAACGCCGACACACCCACCCAAATAGCCATGAAAGGAAAGCTGCAGCTGCGTGATTTTGTGCTCACCGATGCCTACGACGAAAAACAGTTGGGATGGGAAAACTTCTCCGTCGAAATTGATACGGTGAACACAGCCACCAATGTTTACCGTTTTGACAATGTGGTGCTGAACCAGCCCTATCTGCTTTTTACGCTCACCAACGAGGGCGACAACCTGAGTGCCCTGATGAAAGTGCCCGACACCAGCTCGGCCAGTTACCAAACACTTGCCGGAACCGAGGGAACAGCAGCTGGCGTTATCAACCCCTTTATCATGCTGGCTGATGTGATTGGCGACATCGCCGAACAATACTCCAAAAATGAATACGGTATGAACCGTTTTGCCATCGAAAATGGCACGGTGGTGTACAACGACTTTCTCACCAATGAAAAATTTTCGGTGCTGTTTGAGCAGTTCAACGCCCAAACAGCCAGCTTCAACGATGCGAGCAAGGTGGTGAAGTTCGACATCAGCACACTGATGAACCGCTATGGCGATGTAAAAGCTCTACTGGCCGTTGACAATACCAATTACAAGGATTTCGACCTCAACCTGAACATCAACAGCCTGACCATGAGCATCTTCAATCCATATACCAAATATTATGTTGCCCATCCATTCTGGCGGGGCGATATCAGCTTCAACACACGCACCACGGTCAAAAGCGGTGAGTTGGACAGCAGAAACAGGCTGATCATCAAGCAGGTGAAGGTGGGCGACAAGGTTAAGAGCGACTCGGCTTTCAACATTCCTGTGAAACTGGCTGTTGCCATTTTGCGCGACCGTAAGGGCAACATCGACCTTGAAATCCCCATCAAGGGCAGTTTGAGCGACCCCGATTATAAATGGGGAAAAGCCGCGCTGAAGGTGCTCAAAAACCTGCTTGTTAAGGCTGTGACAGCACCCTACGATCTGCTCGCAAAAGCCATTGGCGGGAATCCTGAAGATTTGAAAGCGGTGGTTTTCAATCCGTTGCAGGACAGCCTCGAGGCACCTCAGCGTAAATCGCTCGAAGCCATGACAAAGGTGCTTACCGAAAAACCGGAGATGACACTGAAGCTCTTGTTTCGCATGAACACCATGCTCGAGCGCGACGAGATGGCTGT
>CAZBMR010000022.1:33623-53008 GCA_964492695.1 uncultured Lentimicrobiaceae bacterium | reverse complement strand
GCGTAGTTCTCTCCGAAGGCACGCTGGCCAGCCGCTGCGACTGCATCCACCGCCGTGAGCGGAAAAGTCTTGGAAACGGCGAGCAGCTCAACGTGCTCGGGCGGCCGTCCGCATTGCCGGGCTGCCGCCGCAATTCGCTGTCGCACCGTCTGCAAGCGGTGCGCGAAGTTATCCATCGCGTGGAGGTCGGAATCGGCTGTGGGGGTCATGAGAAAAAGTGACGGTGGCTTGCGTGAAGACAAAGGTGTGCTGTTAGGCTAGGCGAAGTATAAAACGGGAGTGAGAGGCATGCTTGAATCCTTGCTACGTCAGGCGCATCAGCTGAAGGCATCGGACGTTCATTTGTCGGCAGGGATGCCGCCCTTGGTGCGCGTCAACGGTTCCCTGCAATCATTGGAAGAGGCGACACTGGGCAACGCCCCTGTTCGCGCCATGATCGATAGCGTCTTGCCCGAATCACAACGCCGGCACTTCGCCGAGGGCGCTGCTTGCGACTTTGCGTTTAGCGTCGAAGGGTTGGGCCGCTACCGGGCCAATGCCTATCGCCAGCAACGGGGCGTGGCGCTGGCGTTGCGTCCTATTCCCGATGCTGTGCCCACACTCGAGGAGGTACAGGCGCCGCCCTTGCTGGCTTCGCTGGCGACGCACGATCATGGTCTTGTGCTCGTCGTCGGGCCGACCGGCTCCGGCAAGAGTACTACCTTGGCTGCCATGGTTGAGCATGTCAACCGTAGCAGCGCCAAGCATGTGTTGACCATCGAAGACCCCGTGGAGTTTGTATATACACCTGAACGCTCGCTGATAACGCAACGTGAGGTCGGCCGCGATACACCGAGTTTTGCCGATGCCCTCAAAGCAGCGCTGCGCGAAGACCCCGATGTCATTCTGCTCGGTGAAATGCGCGACCTGGAAACGATTCGGCTCGCACTGACGGCTGCCGAGACGGGGCATCTGGTGCTGGCCACGTTGCACACAGCTACGGCCGCGCAAGCCGTGGAACGCATCGTCGACGTCTTCCCCGGTTCGGAACGCGATCTAGCCAGAACCTTGCTGGCAGATGTGTTGCGAGCCGTCGTCGCACAGCAACTCCTGCCGCGCAAAGATGGTCAAGGGCGCGTCGCCGCGCACGAGGTGTTGGTCGGCACGCCTGCTGTGCGCAATCTGATCCGCGAGCAGAAAGGTGCGCAACTACTGTCAGCCATGCAGACGGGCCAGCAGCAGGGCATGCAGACCATGGCGCAGAGTTTGGAACTACTTGCGCGTGCAGGATTGATTAGTCTGCCGACGCGTTGAGGTCTGCGTCTGGTTTCTGCCGCCGATGGAAGCCCGCCACCAGATCAATCACGAATAACCGGCAATCCAGTGCCCCGTTCTTGAGCGGGAAGCGGCGACGCGGTTTGAGGCCGAGGCCTTTGGTCAGTTCTAGGTCGCCGGTGAAGAAGGCGGCGGTCCAGCCGGCAAATTGCTGTTTGAGCGTGCGGCCCCATTCGGGATATTCGGCACGCAGCGCATCCTGTTCGGAGAGGCGCACGCCATAGGGCGGGTTAGTGACGATGAGCCCCGATTCAGCGGGGGCGGCGATCTCGACGAAACTATTTTCCATGCTCGAGACGGCATCGGCAAAACCGACCTGCTCCAGGTGGCGATGCGTGGCGGCGATGGCGCCTGGGTGAATATCGCTGGCGAATAGCGTGTCTTCGGCGAGTGGTTTGATGGCAGCACGGGCGTCGGCCCGCAGTTTGGCCCAGAGCGCTTTGTCGGCTTTGGCCCAGCGCTCGCAAGCAAAGCGGCGGTTCAGGCCGGGCGCCGTGTTGCTGCGCATCCAGGCGGCTTCGATAACGATGGTGCCACTGCCGCACATGGGGTCGAGAAAAGTCTTGTACTTGGCTGCGCCGTGCTCATCCACGTCGTTCCAGCCGGCCAGGGCGAGAATGCCTGCCGCGAGGTTTTCTTTGAGCGGGGCTTGGCCGGCAGCCGTGCGATAGCCGCGCTGCCAAAGCGGATTGCCCGAGCTGTCGATGTAGAGCGTCGCGCTGGTCTCGGTAAGAAACAGTTGGATACGCTGATCCGGGTGGTTAGTGTCGACGTTCGGTCGCGCGCCGCGGTCGGCGCGGAATCGATCGCACACGCCGTCTTTGACACGCAAGGTGATGAAATCCAGGCTTTTGAGCGGCGACTTCACGGCAGTGGTGCCGACGCGAATACTTTGGCTGACGTCAAACCATTCATGCCAGGCGATGTCGCGCGCCATCCGATAGATGTCGTCTTCCTTCTGATACGGGCCTTCGGCCAGTTTGACGAGAATTCGGGTGGCGTAGCGCGAATGCAGGTTGGCCCGATACAGGGCGGCCTGATTCGCTTCGCCCTGAACGCCGCCGCCCACCGGAACGACGTGAGTTAAGCCCAGTGCGGTCAGCTCGGTGACCAGCAGTTCTTCAAGGCCGCGCGGGCAGGGGGCGAAGATGTGCATCGACAGACTTTCGACGGGATCAGAAAGGTTTGAGAACAACGAGCAGGGTGATGACGGTCAGCATTAACACTGGGATTTCGTTGAACCAGCGGTACCAGACATGACTGTGAATATTCTTACCGGCGGCGAATTGACGGTAAAGATGGCCGCAGTAGAAGTGGTAGCCCAGCAGAAAAACCACCAGTAGGGTTTTGGCGTGCAGCCAGCCGCCGGCGAAGCCGTAGCCGAACCAAAGCCAGAGACCGAGCACGACAGCACCCAGGCCAATCGGCGTCACGAATTTATAAAGACGGCGGGCCATGCCCAACAGACGCTGGTACTCGGCCGATTGTGTGTCGCTGACGGCGGCCAGGTTCACGTAGATGCGCGGCAGATAGAACAGACCAGCGAACCAGCTCACCACGAGGATGATGTGAAAGGCTTTGAGTGTCAGCATACGAAGACCTTGGCGTTATTGGAGGGTGGCAAGAAAATCATGAACCGTCGGGTAGCGCAGACGGATACGTAGCTCACGTTTAAGGCGCGTGTTCGTCAGCCGGCGCGATTCTGACATGAATGAGTACAACATGGGGGAGACGCGCGTTTTCAGTTCTTCACGCGGCAATCGTTCGGGCCGAGCCATACCGGTTGCGTCGGCCACCGCGTCGAACCAGTCGCCCATCGGCAGTTGGCTATCGTCGCAGGTGTTGATCGCGCGTAGCGAGCCGGATCGGACAAGGGCGAGCCAGCTGATGCGCGCCAGATCGTCGGCATGAATGTGGTTGGTCCAGGTGTCGTCTTGGCGGCGCAGCGCCGGCGTGCCGGCGCGCAACCGTTCAATGGGCAGTCGATCAGCGGCATAGATACCCGGCACGCGCAGGATGCCGCCGGTTTGCCGTTGTCCGGCTGCTTGCGTCAATCCGGCGCGACTGCGGCCCCGTCGCCAGCGGCGTAGGATGCATTCGGCCGATACTCGGCGCTTGCCGCGCGCCGTTTGCGGGCGGACAGGGCAAGTCTCGTCAATCAGCGCGCCACCACGGTCTCCGTAGACGCCGGTGGTTCCGATGAGGACGAGTCGGCGTGGTAGACTGCGGCCACCATGCAGGGCTGCGAGAAAGCGGTTCAGGCGTCGATCTTCCGGTTGGTTATCAACCGGCGGCGCCAGATAGATCACGCTGTCGGCAATCCCGCGCAGGCGCTGTAATGATCGGGGTTGATCGAGATCAGCTCTGATCGGTGTGGTGCCGAGCGCCCGCCAACGGGCCCATTCCGGGCTGTCCGGCGCGTGACGCAGCAGCGCGCGGATACGATAACGCGTAGCGTGTGCGTTCAGGTGTCCGGCGATGCGTGCCGCGACATCGCCACATCCGGCCAGTAACAGGCGAGGTTGGCGAAAACGGCGCGGCAACGCGCGCGGCGGGAGCGGTAAAGCGGTCGGCATGGCGCTATTCTACGGTTTCTTCGCGGGGCACCGTACCCGTATCGCCGGAATCCCGGTGTTTTTGTGATGCAGGTTTCGCCATGACTCATCAGGTTACGCTCAATCCGATCAACGCCAGCTTTCGTGCCGACGGCAACGAAACGATTCTCGAAGCCGCGCTGCGCCACGATTTGCTGGTGCCCTATGGTTGTCGCAACGGCGGTTGCGGCGCCTGCCGGGCGCAAATAACCTCAGGCTCCGTCGACCATGGTAAGTCCAGCGAAACGACGCTGACCTCGGCCGACCGGGAAGCGGGCTTCGCGCTGTTGTGTTGCGCCGTGCCGCAGACGGACGTCACCGTTGAAGTTAAGGACGTGCGTCGTGCGACCGATATTCCGATCAAAACGCTGCCGAGCCGTATCGAGGCTTTGGAAAAACCGGCCGATGATGTTGCGGTGCTGACCCTGCGCTTACCCGCGACCGAAGTATTCCAGTTTCACGCAGGGCAGTACATCGACATCCTGCTCAAAGACGGCAAACGCCGCAGCTTCTCGATCGCCAATCCGCCGCATGACGCCGCGACGCTTGAACTCCACGTGCGTCATGTGCCGGGCGGCTTGTTTACCGATCAGGTATTCAGCACGATGAAAGTGCGCGATATCCTGCGCTTTAACGGACCGCACGGCAGCTTTTATCTGCGCGAATCCGATAAGCCGATGATTCTCCTGGCCGGCGGTACCGGCTTTGCGCCGATCAAATCGATTGTGCTTGAAGCGCTGTATCTGGACCTGAAGCGTCCGATACACATTTATTGGGGTGCGCGCGATCGCGCCGGTTTGTATCAGTATGAGGTGGCCGAAGCTTGGGCCGCGCAATACCCGTATATTCAGTTCATCCCGGTCTTGTCCGAGCCGGCAACGACACCGGGTTGGGCGGGTCGTACTGGCTTGGTTCATGAAGCAGTGCTGGCCGACTTTCCGGATCTGTCCGGTCATGAGGTATACGCCTGCGGTGCGCCGGCCATGATTGCGGCTGCGCGTGCCGACTATCTGGGCAAGGCGCACTTGCCCGAGGATGCCTTCTTCGCCGATGCCTTCGAGTTTGCGGCAAACTGACCTGGATTATTGCTGCTGCGCTTGTTGATAACGCGTGACGCAGGCCTGACAGATGCAGGCCTTCATTTGTTTATCGGCCGGGACCTGGTCGAGCAAGCCCTGCGGAATCACCGTGTTAAAGCACCAGCAGGGTGTCGCGTCATGAGCGCCACAGGCGTTGGCGCTACCGCAGAGTGGGCAGCGGGTTTCGTCGATCGTCATTGGTCATTGCTCGGTAATGAGTAAAGCAACTTGGTATGATACCGCGATGATCAATGTCCCCCTTCTTTTATGTGCCTAATCGCCTGGCGCTGGCAGCCGGCCGACGCGACGCCGTTGGTGATTCTGGCGAATCGCGATGAATTTTATGCGCGCCCGACACAGTCACTCACGCAGTGGCCATCGTCGCCGGTGATCGCAGGTCGTGATCTGGAGGGTGGCGGCACCTGGCTGGGCGTGACCGCGGACGGTCGATTGGCCGCACTGACCAACTACCGGGACCCGGCCATGATGGCGGACGCTCGGCCATCACGCGGCGCCTTGGTGCAAGGCTTTCTCGAAGGCCATTTGTCGACTGATGCCTATCTCGCCGAGCTTGCCAGCTACGCGCATCAATACAATCCCTTTAATCTTTTGGTGTTCGACGGCAAGACACTGATGGGCTGCGAGAGTCGTGGCCATGACTATCGTTTGCTAGCGCTGGACCCGGGCGTAGGGTGTTTGTCGAATGCGGACTTTGAGTCGACCTGGCCCAAAGTGGCTCGGTTGCGTGAAGCGCTCACCGATGCGCTGTCCGAAGACGAGGCGTCGGACCAACGCTTGCTGGCGTTGCTGGAGAATCGCGAAGTTGCCCCGGATGCCGCGCTACCCGCGACGGGAATTCCATTGGAACTGGAGCGCGCCTTATCGGCCGCTTTCATTATCCTGCCCGCCTACGGCACGCGCGCGTCCACCGTGGTGCGTGTACATTCGGACAGCGTCTATATGCTTGAACGCAGTTTTAATGCAGATGGCTGTCAGGGTGATGTGGCGATCAGCCGTGCGCGCTTGGCGCCTACAACGGGTGACACGCGATGAGACTGCCGATGCGTTGGTCGCGTAGCTGTCTGGCGGCCTTGTTGATTTTGACCCTGGTTGCCTGGAAGCCGGCGGACCGTCTGGATGCGCTCCCGCCCTCGGTGGCCAACGAGGCGACCATTAGCGGCATGGCGGGGGTGCGCTATGCCGTCAACCAGACCAGTGGTGTCGCGATGTTCCTGCGCGACCTCGAGCACAGCCTGCGTATCATGAATCGCGACCAGCCCGGCGCGTCGATTAGCTATCTGTCCATTTCCGGGGGTGGCAGCCGTGGCGCCTTTGGCGCCGGCCTGTTAAATGGTTGGTCGCGGCATGGCACCCGGCCCGAATTCAATATGGTCACCGGTATCAGTACGGGCGCACTCATGGCGCCTTTCGCCTTTCTCGGCCCAGCCTACGATCCGGTACTGAAACGTTTGTATACGGGCATCACGGATAAGGACGTAGTGCGCGAACGGTCATACGCAGCTATCCTGTTTTCCGATGGCTTGGGCGATAGCTCCCCGCTCTATAACCTGATTGCGGAACACGTGACGCCGGAGTTGCTGCGCAAGATCGCCTACGAGTACTCGGTACGTAATCGCTGGTTACTCATCGGTACGAATAATCTGGATACCGGCCAGCCGATCATCTGGAACATGGGAAAAATCGCCGCCTACGACACCCCGGAATCACTGGAACTCTTTCGGCGTGTGATGCTGGCATCGGCTTCTCTCCCGGGTTTCTTTTCGCCCGTTATGATCGACGTCAGCTATCAAGGCAGAAAGTACCAGGAGATGCATGTTGACGGTGGCATCAGTCGGCAGGTGTTTCTGTACCCAGCATCGCTCTTTCACGAGAGCGGTGCCTACCGTTTGCTGGAAGGCCGGAAACGTGAAGCCTATCTGATCCGTAATGGGGTGCTGAGCGACGAGACTTTCAATACGGTAGCGCGCAAGACGCTGCCCATCGCTCAGCAGGCGCTGCGCCAGTTCGCGCAATCGCATGAAGATGGTGACACGCTCATGGCCTATCTAACGGCGCAGAAAGATGGTTTCGGGTTTAACATGGCTTACGTGACCGATGATTTCATAAAGGCTAAGCCACGCAGCCAATTTGATCAGACGTACATGCAGGCGCTGTTCAATCACGCCGATGAGTTGGCGGCGCGCGGGTACCCCTGGTCCAAAACGCCTCCGGGGTTGACCGAGGCGCTGTCCGGCAGCCTCAATAAATTCCGTGATGCAGTCAACGGAAGTCAGAACCGTTAATTTGTCACCGCGTTAGTGCGCTTCTTCCCAGTTCTGCCCGATGCCGATATCGACGACCAGCGGCACTTTGAGTTTGGCGACCTGGGTCATGAGTGGGCCCAGTGCGGTACGCACCTGCTCGCGCTCGCCGAGCGGGACATCTAGCACGAGTTCATCGTGCACCTGCATGATCAGTTTTGCTTCCAGGCGCTCTTGCTCAAGCCAATTTTGAACGGCGATCATCGCCATCTTGATGAGGTCGGCCGCTGTGCCCTGCATGGGCGCGTTGATCGCGGCGCGTTCGGCGCCCTGCCGACGGCCCTGTTGGCCGGCCTTGAGATCAGGTAGCCAGAGTCGGCGACCAAACACCGTTTCGACGTAACCGTGATGATGTGCCGACTGACGGGTTTCTTCCATGTAACGCGCGACGCCGGGGTAGCGATCGAAATAGCGATCGATATAAGTCTGGGCGGCGCCACGCTCGATGCCCAGCTGTTTGGCCAGGCCAAAGGCGCTCATGCCGTAGATCAAACCAAAGTTGATCGCCTTGGCGGCGCGGCGCTGCTCATCGCTGACTTCCAGCGGCATGACGCCAAACACTTCGCCGGCCGTGGCGCGGTGAATATCTTCGCCGTGCGCAAAAGCATTGAGTAGCCCATGGTCGGCGGACAGATGCGCCATGATGCGCAGCTCGATCTGTGAATAGTCGGCCGAGATGATGCAGTTTCCTGGCGGGGCGATGAAGGCTTCGCGAATGCGGCGGCCTTCGGCGGTTCGCACGGGAATGTTTTGCAGATTCGGGTCGGAGCTAGCCAGACGCCCGGTGACTGCAGTGGTTTGCGAGTAGTGGGTGTGCACGCGGCCGGTAGCCGGATTGATTCGTTGCGGCAGCTTGTCACAGTACGTGTTCTTGAGCTTGGCAATGCCGCGATACTCCAGGAGCAGACGCGGCAACGGAAAATCGAGGGCGAGTTCGGTCAGCACCTCTTCATCGGTTGACGGCGTGCCTGAGGCCGTTTTCTTTTTGACCGGTAGCCCCTGTTGTGTGAACAGAATATCGGCCAACTGTTTCGGCGAGTTCAGGTTGAAGCTTTGCCCGGCCAGCGCGTGCGCTTCAGACTCCAGCGCCAGCATCCGTTCGCCCAGAGCGTGGCTTTGATCGGCCAGCTGCTGATTGTCGATGAGGACACCGTTCCGCTCCATGGTGAACAGGATCTGCTCGACGGGTAATTCGAGGTTGCGGTAGGTGCGTTCGAGCCCGGGTTCAGCGGCCAGACGCGGTCGCAGGCGGTCGGCGATCCGCAGCGTGATATCGGCGTCTTCGGCGGCATACGCGGCGGCGTCGGCAACGGCGACCTGATCGAAAGTGATCTGGCTGGCGCCCTTGCCGCAAAGGGCTTCATAGGGAATGGTGGTCATACCCAGATGTCGACGCGCCAGCGTGCCAAGCTCAAGTGCGCCGGCGCTGACCTGACCGGCTTCCAGCACATAGGCCATGAGCAACGTGTCATCCGCAATGCCGGCGAGCCGAATGCCGTGATTAGCAAAGACGTGTTGATCATACTTGGCGTGCTGCATGACCTTCTTGGGTGTGACGTCTTCGAGCCACGGCTTTAGACGCGCCAGTGTCGGTGCGAACGGCAGTTGCGCAGGCGTATCGGGGCCGCTATGCGCGAGTGGCAGGTAGGCGGCTTCGCCCGGCGCAACGGCAAAGGAAATGCCGACCAGGCGTGCCTGCTGCTCATCCAGACTCGTGGTTTCAGTATCCAGCGCCACGCGTTCGGCTCGGCTGATTTTTTCCAGCCAGCGTGTCAGGGCAGGTTCGTCCAGAATCGTTTCGTAATGCGTGCGGTGGGCGCCGTCGTCTGGCAGTAACGACGGCGTGGCATCGTCTACGCCAACGTCGTTGTCCGTTGGCGCGTCGGTCGGCTGATCGAGCGCCTTGAGCCAGGTTCGAAACCCGTTATGGCGAAATATGTCGCGCAAGGTGTCGTGGTCTTCGGGCAGTGCCGGCAAATCGGTTGCGACCTCGGGGAGTGGAACGTCCGTTTTGACCGTGGCCAGTGTTCGACCGAGCGGCAGGAAGTCGAGATGCGCGCGCAGATTTTCACCAGCGACGCCTTTGATTTCGGCGGCATGCGCCATCAGTCCATCGAGGTCGCCGTAAGTCTGTAGCCACTTGGCCGCTGTCTTCGGGCCGACTTTTTGCACGCCGGGAATGTTATCAGCCGTGTCGCCAACCAGCGCCAGATAATCGGTGATGTGCTCCGGCTTGACACCGAATTTGGCTTCGACGCCCGCGACATCGAGTCGCTCGTTGCTCATGGTGTTGACGAGCGTCACCTGCGGCGTGACCAGTTGTGCGAGATCCTTGTCACCGGTGGAGATGATGACATTCATGCCATTGGCCGCCGCCTGTTTGGCCAGGGTGCCAATCACATCGTCGGCTTCGACGCCGTTTTCCATGAGCAGTGGCCAACCCAGCGCCCGTACGACGTGGTGGATGGGTGCGATCTGACGCGCCAGATCTTCAGGCATCGGCGGACGGTGCGCCTTGTATTCGGCGTAAAGCCTATCGCGGAAGGTCGGGCCGCTGGCATCAAAGACGCAGGCGCGGTACTCGGCGTTGATGTCGCTAGTCAAGCGGCGCAGCATGGCGATCATGCCGTACAGCGCACCGGTCGGGTCGCCGGCCTGGTTGCGCAGGTCGGGGAGTGCATGAAACGCACGATACAGGTAGGATGATCCGTCAACGAGTAGTAGGGTGGCCATGACCAAAGCAGAGGTGGACAGCGTGGAAGAAAATATGAAAAACGGGTTTCATGCACCGGAAACGCCAGCGGATGCCGCAACCCTGACGGAGCGTGAGGCCTGGCGCCTGTTCGGGATTATGTCAGAGTTCGTCGAAGCGACGGACCGCCTGTCGGAAGTCCGTCCCGCCGTGTCCATTTTCGGTAGCGCGCGGGTGTTGCCCGATTCGCCCTATTATCAGCTGGCCGAGTCGATCGCCTGTCGTTTGTCGATCGCTGGCTTGGGCGTGATTTCAGGTGGTGGCCCCGGCATCATGGAAGCGGCTAATAAAGGGGCCTTTGGTGGCAACGGTCCATCGATCGGGCTGAATATCGAACTGCCGCACGAACAGCAGACGAACGCTTATCAGGATATTTCTCTCGGATTCCGGCACTTTTTTGCCCGCAAATATATGTTTGTACGTTTTGCCGTGGCCTATGTCGTATTGCCGGGTGGCTTCGGGACGCTGGATGAACTGATGGAAGCCTTGACGCTGATCCAGACGAAGAAGAGTCGGCAGTTTCCAGTGATTCTGGTGGGGTCGGCGTTCTGGGCGGGTCTCGTTGACTGGCTGAAGAGCCGTCTGGTCGAAGAAAAGATGATCAGCCCGGAAGATATGGATCTGATTCAGATCATTGACGAGCCTGAACAGGTCGTCGAGGCGATTTTCAGACATTATGAGACCCGAGGCTTCGCGCCGCTGCCGGGCGAACGCGAGCTTTTGCTGAACCTGTAATAAAATCCGCTTATATAAAAACGTCTGGACCCTGGCATGCCTTCTTTATCACCCTCTTTTTCTTTAGCTCGATTGCTGCGATTACTGCGTAATGGCGCATGGGTGATCGGCTGTGTCATAGCCTTCGATGCGTGGGCGCAGTCGCCGTCGACATTGCCGCCGCAGGTGGTTACCAATGATCCCGCGCTGACCAGCCCGCAGGCACAGGCTGAAGAAGAGGAGGGTGTGACGATTACGCCCGATGATCGCAGCACCAGCATCCGCACCTATGGTCCCGGTGGTCGTCCATCGCGCGAAGTGGTCGACCCGCCGTTGTTGCCCGAGTATTCCGTTTCCGCGCCGGCCGAGCCGCAGAGCGTGATGCCCGATTCCGATCCGGTACGCGGTGACATGGTGCAGCCGCCGATGTGGACCCTCTGGAGCTGGTAAGTCTTATGCCACGTCATTACCGTCACGCCCCCTGGCAGGATATGCACCCGCATGATGATCTGCCGCCAATCCGTCACGTCGACGTCGGCCATGGGGTTCGTTGGATCAGCGAGGGTTGGGCCCTTTTCGTGGCGCGCCCCGGTTTTTGGATCTTGGTCGCATTGTTGCAAGCATTGCTGCTCCTGCTGGTGCTGTTGGTGCCCTTGTTGGGCCAGGTCGGCGCCCATCTGCTCGTGCCGATTCTGTCCGCGGGCTTGATGGTCGTCGCTCAGCGTATTCAGTACAACGAGCCGGTCAGTGTGGCTGAAGCGTTTACGGGATTCCGTGAACATGCGCCGGCCGTGGTGAATGTCGGTGTCTGGTACATGCTGGGCTGGATGCTCATCGTCGCGTTGGGGTTGTTGCTGGGAGGCGGTGCCGCACTGTCCGGCATGGCGGTTGGTATGGAAACCCATTATGAGTGGCTGGGGATGGCCATCAGTATTTTGGGCATCGCGCTCGCCGTCGTGATCAGTTTGTTGCTGGTGCTGCCACTAGTCATGTCTGTCTGGCTGGCGCCGCCGCTGGCTGTTTTTCATGACATTCCCGCCATGCAGGCCATGAAGCATTCCTTCGTCGCCAGCTGGCGCAGTCTCCCGGCCTTTGTCGTGGCTTTCTTCCTGATGGCTTTGATGTTGTTCCTGACCAGCCTGACATTGGGTCTGGCCTTGCTCGTGGTCATCCCCGTGATGGCGGGCGCCACGTATGCGGCCTATCAGGACCTGTTCGAATTGCCGCAAACACACACGACAACCAGTGCGCCGTCGGCCGTATCGAATGTCTCGGACGTCCCGACCGAGAGCGTAGATGCCTGATCGCCCTCTGTTGCAGCAGACGCCAGTGTCGTCGGTGCTTACGGTGCGGGAGGGTTGGGAATGGTTCCGGGCGGGCTACCGTCGGTATCGTCGCAACCCCTTTCTGATGGCTTTCTGGGTCTTGGCCTACTGGACCCTGCTGGGCCTGGCCGGCTTGATTCCTGTGTTGGGCGACCTGCTGGTTGGTGCACTGGCCCCGGTGTTATTGGTTGGGGTGCTCGCTGGCTGCCGAGCGTTGGATCAGGAGACGATGCCGCCGTTTACCCTGCTCTTCTCGGGCTTCGGTGCACGTCTGCAAGCTTTGATGAGCTTAGGGATTCTGCACTTTCTGTTGACCATTGGCGCGTTGGCGCTGACCGCCATTGGCGATGGCGGCGTGCTGCTACAGTACATGGCGCGGGGTGCGCTCGGCACACCGGAGCTGACGATGCCCGCCCCCGAACAACTGTCGGTGCTGGGGCTGGTGCTTGCCTTGGTCGCCTATGTGCCAATCATGCTGGCTTTTGCTTACGCGCCGCTGCTGGTCGCCTGGCGTGGATTCGGCTTGGGTAAAGCGCTTTTTTTCAGCCTCGTCGCATCCTGGCGCGCTTGGCGCGCACTGTTGGGATTTTTCCTCGCGATTGTCGCCTACGGCGTCCTGTTGCCGGCCGTGGCCATGGCGCTGATGACGGCCATCGGCCTAAGCGAATCGATGTCAACGGCGCTGGTGGTCGTGCCGATGATGGCCATGTTCGCGCCTATGGTGGTGTCAGGTTTCTTTAGCAGCTATGGCGCCATTTTGCCCGAGCAGCGGCCAGACGCGGGCGCCAGCGACCGCTGACGATGCCTCATCCGCTGACCGGGATACTCGGCGGGACTTTTGACCCGGTGCACGTGGGTCATCTGCAGTTGGCACGCGATGCGATTCAGGCGCTGGATCTGGATACGTTACGTTACATCCCGGCAGGGCAACCGCCGCATCGATCTGCCCCTGTCGCCAGCGCAACAGACCGTCTGGCAATGGCGCAGCTGGCGTTTGCGGATCAACCACGTTGCGTACTGGACGACGCCGAGATACGCCAGCACGGACCTTCATGGACCATTCGGACGCTCGAGCGATTGCGCTGCGAGTTGCCGGACAATAGCCTGGTGCTCATTGTGGGGGCGGATGCTTTTCTCGGCCTATCGACCTGGCATCGCTGGGCGGAGTTACTGGACTTTGCGCATGTTGCCGTCGCCAACCGGCCGGGTAGTACGCTGGATCCTTCGACCATGCCACCGGACTTGGCAGCGCTCTGGCAAGAACATTACACGACGGATGTGCAGCAGCTGCGACAACGCCGTTCAGGCTACGTCGTTTCGTTTACCATAGTGCCTTGTCCGGTATCGGCTACTCGCGTCCGACAGGCTGTCAGCCAGGGCGTGGCGATTTCGGATCTGGTCTCGCCACCCGTTGAAAACTACATTCGCCAGCACCATCTCTACCAGAAAGCCGCACACTGACGGCACTTTTGCACAGGAACCCGCATGTCCAAAGCACTCTCGATCAAGAAACTTGAAACCATCGCCGTTGATGCGCTTGAAGACATCAAAGGTCGTGACATCATCATCGTCGACACGACCAAGGTTTCGCAAATGTTCGAACGAATCGTTCTGGCCAGCGGCGACTCGAATCGCCAGGTGCGCTCTTTGGCGCGGAGTGTGGCCGACAAAGTGCGCGAAGCGGGCGGCGAAGTGTTGTCCGTCGAGGGCGAAGAGATGGGCGAGTGGGTGCTCGTTGATCTGGGCCCGGTGGTCGTGCATATCATGCAACCCGCCGTGCGCATCCACTTCGATCTGGAAGGCTTGTGGGGGAAGGGCAAACCGGTAGGCGTTGGTGCTAAAAAAACGACCAAGAACGCAGCCGATAAGACGGCTGAAAAGGCGGCTGAAAAGGCGGCTGGTGAGAAAAAACCGGCAACCAAAAAACCCGCAGCAAAGAAGTCGAGTGAGAAGAAATCGGCCGCCAAAAAACCTGCGGCAAAAAAACCCGCTGCCAAAAAATCGCCCGTGCGCGCCAAAAAATCCGCTGAATGAAGCTGCATCTGATCAGCGTCGGTCAACGCCTGCCGGCTTGGGCCGAGACCGCCTGCTCGGACTATCTGAAACGTCTCCCGCGCTCGCAGCCCATGGTGTTGCATGAGATCAAGGCGGAACCGCGCACCGGCAATCGGACGGCGCAACAGATCATGGAGGCCGAAGCCGTGCGTATTGAAGCGGCCATTCCGTTGGGCGCCCGCCGCGTGCTGCTCGACGAGCGTGGTACGGATCTGACGACCGTGGCTTTAGCCAAACGGCTGGAATTCTGGCAGACCGAGGCGCAAGATGTCGCGCTCGTGATCGGCGGTGCCGATGGCCTTGCCCCCGCACTCAAAACTACCGCGCATGAAATGATCCGCTTATCGTCGTTGACGCTACCGCATGCGTTGGCACGCGTGCTCCTGGCAGAGCAGATTTACCGGGCGATCACCGTGCTGTCGGGTCATCCCTATCATCGCGAGTAAGGCGCACCATGCAGACCATCTGGCTCGCTTCCCAGAGCCCGCGTCGTGCCGAATTGCTGCGCGGCATGGGCGTGCCCTTCGAGGTCTTGCAATTGACCGATGATGCCGGTAAACAATACGAAGTCGATGAATCGGTGTTGCCGGGCGAGCCGCCTCGCGATTATGTGCGCCGGGTGGCGCTTGATAAAGCCCTGCATGCCGTGGCGTATATCCGTGACCGTGGACTGACGGCGCGACCTTTGTTGTCAGCTGACACGACCGTGGCCATTGGTAATCGTATTCTGGGAAAACCGGCCGACCCGGCAGACGCCCGGGCGATGTTAAACGCGTTGTCTGGCAGCGAACATGAGGTGCTGACCGCCGTTGTCGTGGTGGCCGGCGACACCATTCATCAGGCTTTGTCGGTTAGTCAGGTGCGTTTCATGCCGCTTGCTGACGAAACCATCGCGCGCTATATCGCCAGTGGGGAACCCTTCGACAAGGCGGGTGCCTATGGCATTCAAGGGCATGCCGGTATTTTTGTCACAGAGATGCAGGGCAGTTTTACTGGCATTATGGGCTTGCCCGTGCATGAAACGGCGGGGTTACTCGAAGCGGTGGGTTTCGAAATCTGATGCATCGAGCACGCTGAGGATTTCGCGGGCGGCAATCAACGCGCCGTCGCGGGGAATGGGTGGCTTGGTGGATTTTTTACATTGTGCCATCAGGGCGGCGAGTGAATCGTGGAGCTTGCCCTGCAGCAGATCGTCCATGGCCAGTTCGGCACAGACGCTGTGTTGCTGCAACCAGTTGATGAGCACCGATTGCTCCGGCCAGTCGTTGCGTCGGACATAGAGCACGGGTGTGCCCGCCAGTGCGGCTTCGACGAAGGTGCCATAGCCGGGCTTACAGATAACGGCGTCGCAGCCGGTTAACAGATCGCAAAAGTTCCAGCCGCAACGTGCGCGCAGTGTATCGGCATTGACGATCGCGCGCTGCGGATCGCCGGTTGCAGGTAGCGCGGTCTGGTTGGCCACGAGCAAATTGAACGCGGATTGTTGTGGCCAATCGCGCAGCGCTAAATCAGTGGTGATGCCACCCATGCCGATCAGAATGCGCGGCTGCTCCGGATGCGGCATTTCGGCCGCCAGGTGACGCGCCATGACGTCACGCGGGGATGTGCTGACAACGCCGACCGCCGGCATGAGGCATTCGCGTTGACCGCGCATCGGCATCCCCGGCGATAGACGCAAGGCCAACGTTGCGTTGTCGTAAATCGACGTCAGTCGTTCAAGCGTTGGCGCACTGCCTGGTATTTCCGAAAAATAGAACCGCGCCATATCGGCCCAGTTGAGCGAACTCATGGCGACGGTCGGAATTCCCAGAGATTGACCGGCGGCCAGCGGCATTTCACCGACGTCGCTGACGATCAGGTCCGGGTTAATCTTTTGAACGATGGCGCAGGCTTGCTCAAGATGGCTTGCCCAGTGCTGTTCGCGATCCTGATAGCGCCGCCAGCTGGCAGCAATGTCGACGTTGAGTGCATCATGCATGATGAAGCCGATGTCGCATGCGCTGTCGATATGCGCAAATGGGACGCGGATTCGTTGCTGTAAGGTTTTAAGAGGGAGCGCACTCCACACCGTCAGCTTGATGTCCGGACGCAGCCCGATCAGCGCATTGCAAACTGGCGCCGCTTGGCCCAGATGGCCGAGGCCGTGCGCACTGATGGCGAACAGCAGACGGGGCATGGCGCAGTGCTGATGGTCTAACGACGAATTGTCGAAGCGGATGCGGCAATCATGTCCGGCGAGGGTGTCTCGATGAGTCTGGCCAGATACGCGCCGTCATCTGCGGCCGACCATTCGTCGCTACGTACCCAGACCGCATGTCCGATGCCACGCGCCACCTCGACGGGCTCGCATTCGCGGCCTTCAAGGGCGGTAATCTGTACGATCCGGTTGCCCATCGGATGAATGACCTCGACCCAGTCACCGACCGCAAAGCGGTTGCGGACGTCGATACGGACGGCATTGCGTTCGCTATCCCAGACCACGTCGCCGGCATACTGGCTCCGGCCAGATTCCGAATAGCCACGCAGGTAGTTCTGCGTATCCGAATCGTGGTGGCGTTGATAAAACCCATCGGTGTAGCCGCGGTTGGCGAGGCCTTCGAGTTCGCCCAACAGATTTGGGTTGAACGGCCGGCCAGCTTTGGCATCATCAATGGCGCGGCGGTAGGCCTGGCAGGTTCGGGCAACGTAATACGGTGACTTGGTGCGACCTTCGATCTTTAGCGAATCGACGCCGATTTCGATGAGGCGTTCGACGTGCTCAATGGCGCGCAAGTCGCGCGAGTTGAGGATGTAGGTGCCGTGTTCGTCTTCTTCGATGGGCATCTGTTCACCGACCCGGGTGCTCTCTTCGACGACGAGCGGGGGGAAGTTGCTGCCCGTAAGGCCGGGCGTCGCTTCGGCTTCGGCATCAGGCTTCAGCTTGTAGTCCCAGCGGCAGGAATTGGTGCAGGTGCCCTGATTGGCATCACGGTGATTGAAATAACCGGAGAGCAGGCAACGGCCGGAGTAGGCGATGCATAGCGCGCCGTGCACAAAAACCTCGATTTCCATCTCCGGGCATTGCTGACGAATTTCGGCGACTTCGTCCAGCGACAATTCGCGTGACAGAATCACGCGGCTAATGCCCATCTTGCCCCAGAAGCGTACGCTGGCCCAGTTAACCGTATTGGCCTGGACGGAGAGATGCACGGGCATTTCCGGGAAGCGTTCGCGCACCATATCGATCAGGCCGGGGTCGGCCATGATCAGCGCATCCGGTTTCAGGGCGACGACCGGTGCCATATCGTCGAGATAGGTTTTGAGCTTGGCGTTGTGCGGCGAGATATTGCTGACCACATAAAATTGCTTCTGACCGGCATGGGCTTCGTCGATGCCCTCCTGGAGCGCGTCGAGCGTGCTGAATTCGTTATTACGAACGCGCAGGCTATAGCGCGGCTGGCCGGCATACACGGCATCGGCGCCGAAGGCAAAGGCGGTTCGCATCATCGTCAGCGAGCCGGCGGGAGCGAGGAGTTCAGTGTGTTTGGACATAGTAGAATGACGTGAATTAGCGCGTATTCTACCCATGGCCGAAAGTATCCTCATCAATTTCACCCCGCAGGAAACCCGGGTTGCCATCCTCGAGCAGGGGATCGTCCAGGAACTGCATGTCGAACGCCACGCTACGCGCGGCCTCGTCGGCAATATTTATCTGGGCAAGGTGGTGCGAATTTTGCCGGGCATGCAATCGGCATTTGTCGATATCGGCCTGGAACGTACGGCTTTTTTGCATGTTGCCGATATCTGGCAGGCGCGGATCGGCGAGCCCGCGAATCGCGAGAGCCAGCCCATCGAGAACGTCATCAATGAAGGCCAGACGCTGCTGGTTCAGGTGATCAAGGATCCGATCGGCACCAAGGGCGCGCGACTTTCGACCCAGGTGTCGATCGCCGGGCGCATGCTGGTTTATTTGCCGCAGGAAAAACACATCGGCATTTCGCAACGCATCGATGAAGCCGAGCGCGAGGTGCTACGCGAACGCTTGACCCGTTTGGTACCCGACGATGAAGCTGGCGGCTTCATCTTGCGCACCATCGCCGAAACTGCTGACGATGCGGCGTTGCAGGATGACATCGGCTATTTGCGTAAGCTGTGGCGTGATATCCAGCAGCAGATCACCACGGCGCCCGTACCGTCGCTGATTTATCAGGATCTCTCGCTGGCGCAACGCGTGTTGCGCGATTTCGCGGATTCCGAAACGGAACGCATCCTGATTGATTCGCGCGAAACCTTCCAGAAGCTGCAGGAGTTTTCCCGTCTGTATGTGCCGGGTATCGTCACCCTGTTGGAGCACTACAACGACGACCGGACGCTGTTTGATCTCTACGGTGTGGAAGACGAGATTCAGCGCGCCTTGGCGCGGCGGGTGGATCTTAAATCTGGCGGCTATTTGATCTTTGATCAGACCGAAGCCATGACGACAGTTGACGTGAATACCGGTGGTTTCGTCGGCGTGCGTAATTTTGACGAGACGGTTTTCAAGACAAACCTCGAAGCGGCGCAAGCGATCGCACGTCAACTGCGGTTGCGTAATCTGGGTGGCATCATCATTCTCGATTTTATCGATATGGATCAGCCGGATCATCAGGAAGCCGTGCTCGCCGAACTGAACAAATGTCTCAGCCGTGATCACATGCGCATGACGGTGAATGGCTTTACAGCACTGGGGCTGGTCGAAATGACGCGCAAGCGCACGCGCGAATCGTTGGCCCGTGTCCTGTGCGAAACATGCCCAACCTGTGACGGGCGTGGTCAGGTCAAGACGGCCCGAACGATCTGTTACGAAATTCTGCGGGAGCTGGTGCGTGAATCACGTCAGTTCGTGGCGCGCGAATATCGTGTCATCGCCAGCCAGAAGGTCGTTGATCTGTTTCTGGAAGAGGAAGAGCAGGCCCTGGCGATGGCGTCGGACTTTATTGGCAAACCCATTTCTCTCCAAGGAGAGTCGGGGTATGGGCCGGAGCAATACGACATCGTATTACTCTGAGCGTATTACTCTAAGGATTGGGCCTCCGAAAGACCCGGCCCTCATGGGACGTGCCGTCCAAAATCGGGTCAAATCTTCCGAATACCCTATCCCATGACTGCTTATAGTTCTAGGCAGACGTATTTGTAGGACAGATACTCATCCACGCCATGGATCGAGCCTTCGCGTCCAAAGCCCGATTGTTTGATGCCACCGAAGGGAGCAA
>CAZBMR010000022.1:23445-33523 GCA_964492695.1 uncultured Lentimicrobiaceae bacterium | reverse complement strand
TGGATCGAGCCTTCGCGTCCAAAGCCCGATTGTTTGATGCCACCGAAGGGAGCAACCTCGCTCGACATCAGCCCGGTGTTCACGCCGACCATGCCGTATTCGAGAGCTTCCGAAACACGGAAAATCCGGGCCGGATCTTGGGTGTAGAAATAAGCCGCCAGCCCGAATTCCGTGGCATTGGCCATGCGCACGGCCTCAGCCTCCGTATCGAATGCAAATAGCGGGGCCACCGGCCCGAAAATTTCTTCGCGCATCATGCGCATGTCTTCGCGAACGCCTTTGATCACGGTTGGTTGGAAATACAACCCACCGCGTCCATCCGGCTGGCCGCCGCAGACGATGGAGGCGCCCTTGCCCGTGGCGTCGGCCACCAAGGTCTCCACTTTGGTTAGTCCAGCGGCATCGATGAGCGGGCCGATCTGCACACCCTGATCAAAGCCATAGCCAACCGGCAGCGCCGTTACCTTGGCGGCCAGTTTTTCGGCAAAGACATCCATCACCTTGCTGTGAACGAGGAAACGATTGGCGCAGACGCAAGTCTGGCCGCTATTGCGGTATTTAGAGGCGAGAGCGCCTTCGACCGCCGCATCCAAGTCGGCGTCTTCAAAGACAATGAAGGGGGCATTGCCGCCAAGCTCCATCGACAAGCGCTTCAGTGTTGGCGCCGATTGGGCCATGAGCAAACGACCGACTTGAGTCGAACCGGTGAACGAGAGCTTGCGCACGCGGGCATCCGAGGTGAGGGCTGCGCCAATGGTTGGCGCGGCGGCCGCATCGCCGACGACGACGTTGAACACACCGGCGGGAATGCCGGCCCGTGCGGCCAATACGGCCAGGGCCAGCGCCGTCAGCGGGGTCTGCTCGGCCGGTTTGACGACGGCCGTACAGCCGACGGCGAGGGCCGGGGCCACTTTACGCGTGATCATGGCTGCCGGGAAGTTCCACGGAGTAATCGCGGCGCAAACACCCACCGGTTCGCGCGTGACCAGTAGGCGTTTGTCAGCGCTGTTGGACGGGACAATCTCGCCGTTGATGCGCCGTGCCTCTTCGGCAAACCATTCGACGAACGAAGCCGCATAGGCGACTTCACCCAGTGCTTCGCTATAGGGTTTGCCGCCTTCGGCCGTGATTAGGGTGGCCAGATCGTCGCGATGTTCCTGAATCAACTCGAACCAACGACGGAGTATGGTCGAACGCGCACGCGCTGTTTCTTTACGCCACTGGGTAAACGCAACTTCAGCGGCATCAATGGCCAGCAGGGTTTGAGCGGTGCCCATCGTGCAGACTTCGGCGATGGTTTGACCCGTCCCCGGATCGGTTACGCTAAAGGTCTGGTCGGTTTTAATCCATTGCCCGTTGATGTAGCTGCCGGTTTGCAGCAAAGCACGGTCCTTGATTCTGGTGAGGGGCATACAAAGAGTTCCAAAAGACGACATAAGACAGAAATAGCCCAGGAAGCCTAAGACAATCTCTTGATCAACAAGCGTTCCTGCGCCACACTTTAACGATATGACGTTCTGTGTGCAACCGCGACCCTCGCCACATCAGGGGCTTTCCACTGCTCGGTGCAGCGTCCGCTCCAGCACCCGCTGGATCGCGTGGCTCGTTATGGCTTGGCTGGTGCTTGCGCTGGCCGGTTGCGCCAGCACGGTTGGCAAGAAGAGCGTCACCCGTTTTGGTGAGGATAATTTACCGCCGGGGCCGCGTGGCCAGGAAGTTACTCTGATGGCCATGCATCTGATCGACACGGGGTATAAGTTTGGCGGTAAGAACCCGGATGCCGGTGTGGACTGCAGTGGCATGGTCAGTTGGCTTTATAAGCAGGCGGCCGAATATCCGCTTAAGGGTAGCGCCCGGGATATGGCTAAACGCGGTCGTGAAATCAGTCCTGCGGCAATACGTCCGGGAGATCTGGTGTTTTTCAACACCCAGGGATACAGCTATTCGCACGTCGGTATTTACATCGGCGACCAGCGCTTCATTCACGCACCCAATAGTCGTGGCAAGGTAAGGATCGATCGACTGGATCAGGGCTGGTTCGCCATGCGCTTCGAAGCAGCGCGGAGTTATTTCGACTGAACTTGGAAATTACTTGTTCGGGGGAATCGCCACTTTGTTCATGCGTTCGAGAATCACGTCCGTCTGTCGCAGCAAGCCCTCGGTCTCGCCCTTACGATCGTAGTACTGCGGACTGGGCACCATGGAGGCCAGCATGGCGGCTTGGTATTCATTGAGATTCGCCGCTGAAACGCCAAAATAGTGACGCGCCGCAGCCTCGGCGCCGAATATCCCGGTGCCCCATTCGATCTCGTTCATGTAAACCTCGAGGATGCGGCGTTTGCTCCAGGTAGTTTCAATCATCATCGTGATCAAAGCCTCTTCGCCTTTGCGCAGCAGGCTTTTTTCCGGCCAGAGAAACAGATTCTTGGCGAGTTGCTGGGTGATGGTCGATCCACCAGCAGCGATACGTCCACGTTTTTCGTTTTTCTCCAGCGCCTTCTGAATGCCTTCATAGTCGAAGCCCTGGTGCTGCATGAACTTGCTATCCTCGGCGGCGATCAGCGCGCGCTTCAAATTCACGGAGATCTGGCTATAAGGCACCCACTGGTGTTGTAGTCGCGCCGTCGGATTTTTGCGTTGGAGTTCTGCCAGGCGAATGCGCATGAATTGGGTTGGGCCTGGCTCGGTGGTGCGCCAGACCATAACCCAAGCAAAGAACCAGAGCTGAATGCCCAGTAAGATGCCGATCAGTAACAATGGGATGCGCAACCACCAACGGGCTTTGCGTCGGGTCATGGGTGCTCCAGGCTCAGTGCTGTGTCAGACGCTCGCGCAGCGCGTGATAGACGGGCTGCGTTTCTGGCGTAACGCCCCGCCAAAGTGCAAATGCCACGGCGGCCTGCTCTACCAACATCCCTAGACCATCGGACAGATGCTGAACGCCCAGCGCCTTTTGTGCTGCGAGAAACGGCGTTAATGCCTTGCCGTACATCATGTCGTACGCGAAGCCGCTTTCCGCGAGTGTGCCAGTTGGCAGCGTAATAGTCTCTCCCCCCAGGCTGGCACTGGTCGCGTTAATGACCAGATCAAAAGCGCCATGCGCACGGATATGCTCAGGCAATGCCGTCAGTCCATCGCCACGTAACAGCGTATTCGATGCTTTGTTAGCAAACGATTTTGCCAAAGTGTCGGCTTTGTCAGCCGTTCGGTTGGCGATGATCAGGATTGCCGGGTTGGCGGCCAAAAGCGGCAGGATGACACCACGCGTCGCGCCACCGGCGCCCAGCACAAGAATCCTTTTGCCCGCAAGATCCTGATGATGACGTTGCCGCAGATCATTGAGTAGGCCTTGGCCATCCGTGTTGTCACCGAGCAGACCCTCGGTCGTCCAAACCAGGGTATTCACGGCGCCGGCGAGCGCGGCACGTTCGGTCAGCTGGCCGTGTTGCTGGACATAGCGCCAGGCCGCTTCCTTGTGCGGTACGGTCACATTAACGCCACGGTAGCCTTCCCTGGGCAGACGCACGAGTGTGGATTCAAGATCCTCAGGGCGCACGTCCAGGGCTTCGTAGCTGAGATGCTGCGCGGTCTGTGCGGCGAAGGCGGCATGAATCGCCGGTGACAAGGAATGATGGATCGGATGGCCGAGAACGGCGTAACGATCGATGGCGTGGATGAGGGTCATCGAGTTTCCAGGGTGCTGCCGCGCGTGAAGGTCCAGGTGCGGGTGATATCCAAATAATCAGTTTCCTGACGAATGTCCGGCGGAAAGGGGGCAAAAGGCGCGGCAAATGTCACGATGCGTTTGGCCGCCTCGTCGAGTACCGGGTTGCCTGACGAACGGGTGACCAAAATGCGATCAACACTGCCGTCCGGGCGCAGGGCCACCGAAAGCACCAGTGAGCCAAAAAACTTGCCGCGTGCTTCTTCCGGATAGTTCATGGCGCCGATGCGTTCGACTTTACGCCGCCAGTCTTCCAGGTACTGGCTATAACGGTAATCTTTCATGCCGGGTGTCAACGTGACGCGCCGATTGCCGGTCGCGCCTGCCGGTATGGCGTTGCCGGCAGGTGTGCTGGGTGCAGATGACGGTATTTTGACACCCGTCACGGGCGCGATGCGTGGTGCCGAGGCAGAGGTAGCCGGAACGGGTTGAATGACGCGTGTCTTGGTTTCCTTGTGGCGGCGTTCGGTTTTGTCGGCGACCGCTGGGCTGGGAGCATTGCGGATCATGGGTTGATTGGCCGCGCGAAACGACACGATGAGCGAGGTATCGCCACGCTGTGGGATTCTGATGCCATATTGCGGCGCCAGCAGCACCAGATGGGCGGCAAATGACAAGCCAACCGCCAGCCAGAGCAGACGATCGGTAAAGATCAGCCGCCAACCCAGCGGTTTGATTTGCCAGTGATCCTGGTCGTCTCGTGTCTGGGAAGGGCTGGGCGAAGTGGTATGCGGCGCCGCGGACATGGCGCTATTGTAGTCCGAGCTGGATTGAATCAGCGGCCGTCGCCGTTTGCTGCCTCGGCGGGAGTTGCCGAAGACACAGTGGCTTCTTCCGCTTCGACCAGTGCATCCTCCACAGCAACCTCGTCGAGAAGTTCATCGTCCTCGCCGGTTTCGCCGCCAGTAGCGTCGAGTACCGCTTCAAACCGGCTTTGTACCGTGAGCTCCAGAAGATCCGGGTCGCTCAGCGTCAGGCTGATACGGCTGCCGGGTGCGAGCTCGGGTGCGGATGGCACGGCAACAACGAGGGGCAATCCGTCGATACGGACGTTGGGCGGGTAACGCATCAGGGTGCCATCACATCGGCTCGTACCCGTTTGCTGCAGCCAGCGTAGGCACCAGTAACGTTCCATTCGACGCTGGAAGTCGGCATAACCGGCATAGGTCAGGTCAAAATCGCGCATCGCGGCGAATAGTTCTGGTGAGCGCGGCGCAAAAGGCGCGGATTTGCCGGTGAGCACTGCGATGAGCTGCCACTGATTGATCAGGTCGGCGTAGCGGCGTAAAGGCGAGGTGCTCCAGGCATAGCAGGCGACGCCCAGGCCTTCGTGCGGCAGCGCCGAAGTGGTCATGCGCACTTTGCCAGCGACTTGGCCGCGATAGAGACCAGGAACGCCTTTGTCGGCCAGCAGCTGGCCCCAGGTGGCGTTGGCCAAAATCATGAGCTCGGCGACCAGCATGTCGACCGGGCTGCCGCGTTTGCGCGCCTCAATGTGCACGTGACAGGCGGCCGGATCAAGAATCTCGCCGCTTGCCTTGTCGTGGAGCGGGCCGTCGATCTGATAGTGATAGTCATGCAGCCCCGCCTGAGTGGGCGGCTTGCCACGGCGACCGGCGCAAGCGGCGGCAAAGCGCCATAGCGTCAGCAGTGTTTCTCCGTGAGTGCAGGCCGGTACCTCGCCGCGATTCAACGCGTCAGCCGTCATGAGCGGTTCGATTTCGTGGAGACGCAGGTTAGTCGAAATCGGCACGCGTTCAACGCGGGATTCGTGATTCAGAATCTCGAACTGTTCGTCGGTGGTGACATACAACGAGAGTGCTGGACAAGCGGCGCCGGCCGCCAGCGTGAAGCGGGCGACCAGGTCGTCCGGCAGCATGGTGATCTTGTGGCCGGGCATGTAGACGGTCGACAGCCGGGCGCGCGCGACGGCATCGTGCGGCGAACCAGGCAAAATGCCCAGGCCGGGGGCAGCGATGTGGATGCCGAAGCGCCAGCCGATACCGGGGAGTCGGGTGACCGAGAGCGCGTCATCGATTTCGGTCGTGCTGGCATCGTCGATGGAAATGGCTTGCACTTCGGCGAGCGGCAGATCGCCGAAGTTCGCCGGTTGCGGCAGCTCCGGAAAACCGGTGCCTTTGGGGAAGCGCTCGGCGGCGAAACGCCGGTAGTGCCAATGGTAGGCGTCGGGGAAAGCGCCACAGCGCAGCAGAAGCGCGGCAGGCGTTTCCTTGGTTGTGGCGCAGGCGGCTTCAAACGCTTTCACTTCAAGACGGTTGCGATCCGGCTGGATCAGCAAGGATTCGACTTGGTCGGCCAGTTCAGGCGGTAACGTGCCGGCGACGAGCTGGCTCGCCATCCGTTCAATCGATTCGGCTTGTTGACGCTTTTTCTCCTGGCCAGCCAGTGCGGCTTTGAGGATGTCGGGTGGCGCCCGGCGAAATGTGCCTTTGCCACGTCGATGAAAGTAGAGGGGCGCGCCGTGCAGGGCGAGCAGCAGCGCCGCGCTTTCGATGGCCGACGGCGGGTGGCCGTAGTAATCGGCGGCCAGATCCGCGACGGCGAATTCGGATTCGGGCGCGCACTCCCAGAGAAAGGCAGGGTCCATCGCCGTCGCCAAGGGTTCGGCCATCGGCAGCAGTTGTGCCGGCGATGGGTCTTTGAAACGGAGCACGACCTGTGCCGTCTTTAACTTCTGGCGTTTGCCGCCCGGCAACTCGACCTGCAGGCTGGTGTTCTGGTCGGCTTGCACCGTGGCGGCGCGAAAGTTGCCAGCTTCCTCGAAGAGGACGTAATCGGTCATGAGATCGGTCAGGTTTAGTGGGCGGACCAGCTGACGAGGCCGGTATAGGCGGTCACCAGCACCACGATGCCGAATATGATGCGATACCAGGCAAAGATGATGAAGTTATGCGTCGTGATATAGCGCAGCAGCCAGCGGATACACAGGAAGGCAGATACAAAAGCGGCAATGAAGCCGACCAGCCACATCCCCAGATCGGAGTTCTGGATTGTCGCCCATTCCTTGTAGACCTGATAGATCGTCGCGACACCGAGTGTCGGGATGGCGAGGAAAAACGAGAATTCGGTCGCTGCTTTGCGTGACAGCCCCATGAGTAGCCCACCGATAATTGTCGCGCCCGAGCGCGAGGTGCCCGGGATGAGAGCCAGCGCCTGAATGCAGCCCAGCAGCAACGCATCCTTCAACGTCATATCGTCGACCGAAGGAACGCGCACGCGATGCGTACGCTTCTCGGCCCAGAAAATTATGAAGCCGCCGATGATGAAAGCCGCTGCCACCGTGATCGGGTTGAATAGGTGTGCCTTGATGGTTTTGTGAAACAGGAAGCCTAATCCGGCGAGGGGGAGAAACGCCACGCCGACATTAAGCAAAAAGCGTTGGGCCTTGCGGCTTGTCGTGCATGAAGCCACCGTTTCCCAGAGGCGCGCGCGATATTCCCAGACCACGGCCAGAATCGCACCAAACTGGATCACAATTTCGAAAACCTTACCGGTTTCGTCGTTAAAATCGAGTAGGTCCCCCGCCAGGATCAGGTGGCCGGTGGAGGAGATCGGCAAAAACTCGGTCAGACCCTCGACAATGCCGAGAATCAGAGCCTTGAGAAGTAGTACGGTATCCATGCGGGAAAGCTCGGAAGGGCGGAAACACGCGCCGGTCGATGCTGCAAACGGGCACAAACAGTGCGCGATTCTATCATTGGCGGGGGTGAACCCAGGGTGGCACTGAGTACGTCATACGACCATCATCAATCCGTTTCAATCAGGAGTTTGAGATCGTGCGCCACATCGGCGGCGGACATTTCGTGCGGGACGATGAGGCGGACACGGCCGCGCTGATCGATAACGAAACTATTCGTTGTGTGATCGATGGTGTAAACAAGCGCAGAGCCCGGCAGAGGCGTTTTTTGCCAGAAGATTTTGTACTGCTTGGCGATCCTGTCGGTGTCTTCCGGCGACCCGGCCAGCGCGACAAAGCGTGGATCGAATGCGTCCATGTAGGTCTTCAGCGCCTCGGGCGAATCGCGTTCCGGATCCAGCGTTACGAAGAGAACGGCGATGTTACTGGCCTGCGGGCCGAGTTGCCGCATGACTTCTGCCTGGCGTGCCAGGTGCGTCGGGCAAATGTCCGGGCAATGCGTGAAGCCGAAGAACAGACTGACAACCTTGCCGCGAAAATCCGAGAGCGCGCGCGGCTGTCCGAACTGATCGGTCAGCGTAAAACTGGCTGCGGCCGGGCTGTCTGCGACCGGCTTGGCCTTGAAGGGCAGTGCTTTTTCGCCACAGCCGATCAGCAGCAAGGTCATGCCCACGCAGAGCAGAGATTGTCGTATCAATCGCATGGGTCGCTTCATAGTCGGACTGATTTCTGGCGGTCGGTCACCCGTACGGCGATGAGGCCTGCTTCTGCGGCCAGCAGCAACAGGAAACTCCCCCAGTCTTGCTGATGCACTTGCCAGAGCATCAGCACGAAAAGAATCAAAATCAACGTGGTCAGAAAGTCGGGTAGCTTCATGGCGGTTGTTTGCGATGCAGCATCGAAATGTGTGGTTGTTCACGCCAGTTTAATAGTAAAGTGCTTCGTACGTCGGTGCTTTATGACGCGCCGGCGCAATAACAGGGGTTACCCCGCAGAAACAGACAGGAGACAACACATATGAGCAGTCCGATGATCCTCAAGGTCAGTTCCCTCGAGAAAAACGCCGGTTTCCATCTGCCGACCAGTCAGGCCGATATCGTGACGCCAGATTCGCCGGCCATCGAGGTCATGACCGATCTGAAGCAGATCGTAGCAGCGACGGTGGGTGCGGATGTGCTGCTCAGCCACGCCAATCACCTCATGATTTCACGCGGTGTACGCTCGCTGTTGGTGACCGATAGTAAAGGGAGCGTTGTTGGCCTGCTGACGGCAACCGATGTGTTGGGCGAGAAACCCATGCAGTGTGTACAGAAGCAGGGCGTCAAGCATGGCGAAATCACGGTCAAGGATGTCATGACCAAGCAGGAAGACATTGAGGTGTTGACGCTCAAGCAAGTGGCACAGGCCAAGGTCGTTGACGTTATCGAAACCCTGAAAGCACATAATCGCAACCACGCGCTGGTTGTTGATGCCGATGCGCTGAGCGACCGCCAAATGGTCCGGGGCATTTTCTCGGCCTCGCAGATTGCCCGTCAGTTGGGGATTGCCACGCAGATTCACTCAGTCGCCAAAACCTTCGCGCAGATCGAAGCAGTGCTGGCGAGCTGAGTTTACTCAACGTCAGCCCAACGTCAGTCACAAGGCCACGGTTTTCCGTGGCCTTGTTGTTTGTGTAACCGCTGTGTTTGGTCGCTCAATGAATTCAGGGCGAGATGGCGTCAAGGACCAAAGGCGCAATCAGTTGTTCAGAAACTGCAGTGGTGGCTCGCAATTCTCGCAGTCTTCTTCAAGCTCGTAACCCATCGCGCAGTCGATGGTGCTGCCCTCGCTGGCGCCGGCGGGTACTTTCATGATCTGTACCTTCACCACGCCGTCTCGCACCATGTCCAAATATTTCGCGGCGCTGTGCGATAAGTCAATGACGCGTGCCTGGTGTTTGGGATGCATCCGGTCATTGACCTTCACGACTACGCAGAGGTTGGTGTCCGGCCGACGGACCGCCACGAGGGTGCCCAGGGGAATCAGGTTGCTGGCCGCCGTAAAGAGTTTGTTATTGAAAATATCGCCGCTGGCCGTCTTGCGTCCCTGAAAACGCGGGCTATAAAAGCTGGCCTTACCGCGCAGACCCTTGGTCTCCATGGTGGATGGTGCCGTGTCTTCGCGCGTTGGCAACGTCACCTTGCTGCGTTTCAAGTCGGTGCCCTGACTTTGGCTGGACTGGCTCTTCGGTAGGCGGCTTTTGCCGGAGGCGCTTTGCGGCGCGGCGGCATTTTCCACCACCGGTTCGTTAGCAGCGAGGGCGGCGGCACGTGAGGTCGAGGCGCACAAAGCCAGCGCCAGAAGGCTGGCGAATCGAACAAAACGCAGTTTTCCGGTTTTCCATTCGAGCATCCGGGACCTGAGAGATGACGTAACGAATCCATTATCCACATTTTTCGGAAAGAAATTTTTAAGCCCGCTCGAGAGGCTCATCCTGTGAGACTCTCGGCCGTTACGATGATGTTCATGCCCGAAATCAAGGGTGAACACATCAGGAGCATCGCCATGAAAAATTTACTTGTCTGGATCGTTCTTATTTCTACCGCAGCCCTCGGCGTCGCAGTCGCTCAGCCGAATGGCGAGGATTTAGTCGCCATTCGGGCAGCCGACGACGCACAGCGCCGTGCCTGAGATGGGGCGGCAACTGCTCACACTAG
>CAZBMR010000022.1:0-23345 GCA_964492695.1 uncultured Lentimicrobiaceae bacterium | reverse complement strand
CAGCCGACGACGCACAGCGCCGTGCCTGAGATGGGGCGGCAACTGCTCACACTAGGCCTGGCGGTGTTGGTGACCGTCGGGCTGATGCGAGGGGTGGTCAGGCATGTCGATTCAGGACTGCTGGGTGGCGTTGAGACTGCTCGCACCACCAAAGATATCGGTGGACGCCGTTCTATGGCGGTGGCGGAATTTCTGGAATCTCAGCCAGTCAAGCGAACCATTTACAACGCCAATGGGGGCATGAATGCCTGGCAGGCGGAAGGACGACCGGTGGTTGCACCCTAGGCGCAAATCAGACCAGGCACCCTAGACGACTCACGTCGGTCGTCCTAGGGCGGGTCCGGTTGGTTAGATGAACCAGATTGGTCTGATTATTTCGCAGCCAAACCCGAAGCGACGCGAACCGCCGTCGTGACCCAGTCAACGGCCAGCTTCTGGAAGGCTTCGGTCGTGCTGGACTCGGTACGGAAAGTTTCGCCGGACATCGTATAGACGCCCTCGCCCAGAATCTTGCCAGTCACGCTGTCGCGCATTTTGGCTTCGACCACGAGTGACGGGGTTTTGCTATCCAGACCAGTCGCCTTTTGGGCAGCGAACAGCACGGCGGAAATGGGTACGACATTGCGCAATTTAAGGCTATCACCTTCGACTTGCGCACCGGTAATCGCAACACTCAAACGCGCAATGCCCGGCCCAGACTTGTCGACGACATTAAAGCGTTGTGTGACCTTGGCGCGTAATTCATTGTCAATAATCATTCGGGTCTGATAAATAACTTCTTCGGTCAGCCCTTTTTGGCCTTCGCTCTTCAGCGCCGTTTGATAGAGCAGGACCGGATCGATCATGATGCCCTTCCAGTCACTACGCTTAAAGTCCGGACTGATATAGCGATAGACGTTAACCCCCGGCGCCGGGCTGCCAACGTTCTGCAGCTGATTGTATTCGGAGGAAGTGAGGTAGCCCGATTTCTGCGACTCCGACAAGCCGCCGCCACCGCAGGCAGTAAGCAGCAATGCCGAAGCGGCTACAACAGAAACGCCGACGTTACGCAAAAAACGGGTTGGGATATTCGTCTGACGCATGCTGACTCCGGTTTGAATGGTTGGAATAGTGACAGACTAAAACGAAGTGGCAAGGCTGTCTACCGCCCGAAAGAAAGATGAGCGAAGACGGCAAAAGCTGTCATCCGTCACAGCGGTTGTGCGTTATCGACCTCAGGCGTTGTTGCTTTTTGTAGAGGAGTACGCCGTGAAGATCAATCTAAAAACAGTGGGTGCCGCGGCCGGAGTGACGCTGGCGCTTTTGGCAAGTCAATCGGCAATGGCCGATGGCGGTTGGCGCCATCGACATGGGCATGGGCATGGTTATTATCAAGGCGGTCATGCTTGGGCGCCGTTTGCCCTGGGTGCCGTTATTGGTGGCGTCGCTGTGGGTGCGATGATGCAGCCGCAGCCAGTCTATGTGCAGCCGGCTTATCCGCCGCCCCCTTGGTATGGGCGGCCACGCGTGGTCGTGCAACCGCCCGTTGTGTATACGGTGCCCCCGCCACGCGTGATTTATTACGATGCGGATTAAGAGCTAGGTGGCAGCCTAGCTTAGGCTCGACAAGAGACTAAGCGGGCGCTGCGGCGACTTTTTTCTGGAGCGTTTGATAATCGACCTTGCCGGTACGCAACACCGGGAGTTCGGGCATATAGATGAGGTCTCGCGGCAACCACGTGTTGGGGATCCGCTCCGAGTGAAAATGTGCTCGAATCGCCTGTGCCGTCAGCGACGGGTCGCTGGTGTAGAGGCGAATAAGTGGTTTCGTCTGGTCTTCGCTTTCGATGGCGATGGCTGCGTGATGGTGATCCGGTGACAAGCGCGCGACTTCGTCTTCTATGAAGCCGAGAGAAATCATTTCGCCCGCAATTTTCGTGAATCGTTTTTTGCGCCCCTTGATCACGAGGTAGCCATCGTCGTCGACGGTCACGATGTCGCCCGTGTCATACCAGCCATCGTCGAGTGATGAGCGATCTTCGAGAAGGTCGTGCAGATATGACTTCATGAGGTTAGGGCCGCGCACATGCAGAACACCGCCGTCGTCGATGCCCTCATGTGGCTCGATGCGATATTCGATGTGCGGTAGGATACGGCCGACCGTGCCATGGCGTGTTGCGCCCGGCACATTGACTGCGATGACCGGGCTAGCTTCGGTTGCGCCATAGCCTTCGAGCATGGTGACGCCCAGCGTTTCATAGAGTTCGCGGGTGCGGCTCTTGAGGCGTTCGGCGCCGGCCACCACAAAGCGCAGCGACGCAAAATCCTCCGGCTGAGCGACGCGGTAAAGCTGATGCAAAAACGTGTCGGTCGAGAGCATGACCGTCGGTTTGTGCGTCCGCAGGAGCTGCAGGTTCTCCTTGTGACGCAGTGGCGAAAGGCCAATGATGGTATGCATGCCGTTGAGAAGCGGAAGCAGCGCGCCGGCCGTTAGTCCGAAGGCGTGGAAGTGCGGTAGGGCGCTGAACATCGTTTCATGTTTGCCGATGGGAAAGGCTTGCAGAATTTGGTCGCAGTTGGAAAGGAGATTGCGATGACTCAGTACGACGGCTTTGGGGTCGGCCTCACTACCGGAGGTGAACAGGATGACCGCCGTATCGTCCGGATTGCTCCGTTCGGTTTGTAGCCGTTTCAGTTTCACACGCAGTAGGCCACCCAACTTGGCCAGTCGCCCAATCTTCTGTGCCACATCTTCCAGAAATACCGTACGTATGCCGCGTTCTTGCAGCAGCATTGGCAGATCAGTCAGGTCGCATTTTTCAATGAACTGACGGGAAGTGATAAGCACGTCGATATGCGCACGTTCGCAGCAACGGAGCAGCGTCGGTAACGGAAACGTGTAATTGAGAATGGCCGCCGACTTGTGGGCGAAATGACAGGCAAAGGTTGCCACGATGCCGGTCACGCTGTTGGGCAGCAGACAGCCGACATGGTGACGTGAGGTCAGCGCGTTGATCTGGCGGGCCAGGACAGCGCAGCCGATGATCAAACGGTCGAAGCTGAGCTCGCGGCCGAGTTCGTCGCTAATGATGGGCGCCTTGCTGCGATGCGCCGCTGCTGCCATGAGCAGGCGTTTGGGGAGGGTGTTATTGGCTGGCATGCATACCCCTTTCCTATTCCTATAGTTCGATCAGTTTGCCATGCGCCGGGAAAAAGATCGCAGTACGGATCTGCAGTCCCTGCGCCGACTCATGGGCGTAGAGTGCGGCGTAGCGTTTCAGCTGTGGCCGATAGCTTTCCGCCTTGATGCGGAGCGCGGCATCCAGATCCTGCGTATTGTCGAGATCCTGCGAATTGTCGAGGCGTAGCGTTTTGTAATCGATAATCCAGCGGGCCCCATTATCAATAAAAGTACGGTCAATCACATGCCGCTGAAAATCGGGCGGTTCGTCCATGTTCGAATTACTATCGATCGCCAGACTGCTTAACGACACTTCACAGCCTGCCGCCTCATGCGGCCCAAGAATCCAGCGGCTCACCTCATTGCGTAAGGCGTTTTGTAGCGTGTCATGCACAACACGTGTTGCTTCGCGTACGTCGTCCGCCTCATGGCCCAATGCCGTGAGACGTTGTGCGAAGCGAGGTTGCAGCGCTTCGATACGTTCAGTGGTCCATGCTGCCAAGCTATCGCGCCCGAATGCCTCAAGATACTGATGAATCAACGAGCCTATGTCCATGTCGAGCGTGCTGGCGAAGTAGGTCGGGGCCTCCAGGGCCGGTCTCGCTTCGTGGCTCGCCGGTTCGTGCAGCATGATCGGCTGCTTGATGCGGATGAGCTTTGGCACGAACCCCGCTGGATCGATCTGGATAGATGAAGGTGGAAGCGTTGCAGGCACTTGCGCCGCCTGAATGAAATCATGCCCTAGCGCCGGCCACAGGGTTGCCAGCAGGGACGATGCGGCAGGCGGCTTGAAAGCGTTTAGTGCCTCTGATTTGGGGTCGCGGCTGATGATGCCCAACAAGTGCAGGCGACGGATGGCGCGGGTGGCGGCGACATAAAGGACCCGCCGATCTTCGTTTTGTGCGCGCGTTCTTTCCAGATTGCGCAGGAGATCATAAGGCGTCGGGACCAGCGATTCGCCATTGCCTGGCGGTGGCGCAGGTGCGACCACCAGATGTTCTTCGCCGTCGTCGTCGAGCAGCGAACTGTCCCACAACAGCAGCGGACGATCATCTGGCGGTGGGGTGCGATGTAATCCGGGCAGGATGACGGTGTCGAACTCCAGGCCCTTCGATTTGTGAATCGTCATGAGTTGGATATGCCGACTATCAGATGTGGCATCGGGCGCGGCAAAAAGGCGAGCGAGCCCCGCGTCTAGACGGCTCAGATCCAACGCGCCGCGATGGTCGAGGGTATCGAGCAGATCGAAATAAGCGATCACGTCGTCAATTTCGGCCGAGTTGGAAAGGCACACCGGACCACCCAGTGCATGCCAGACACCTTCGACCCAACGGCGAGGCCGTTGCAGCCCCTGATTAGCGTAGGCCTCGGCAAAAGCCCGGCGAAGGGGCAAAAGACGAGCGCGGCCATCATCGCTCAGCTGGTTGATTCGGGTTTCATCCTGCATCAGCGACCAAAGTGTTTGATAATGATCGTCGGCCGCCAACGTGTGCAGATCTGCCAATGTTAGGCCGCACCATGGTGCGCGCAGCGTCGCCAGCCAGTGCACGCGATCGGCGCGGTGATGCAGTGCGCGCGTCAGCGAGACCAGGTCCTGGATCGGTTGCCGTGCGGCGAGCGCATCGATCTCGACGGCCTGGAAGGGTAAGCGGGGCTCGGCACTTTGCAGCTGCTTGACCAGAACGTCAAGGTGGCTGCGGGCGCGCACCAGAACGGCGATGGTGCCCTCGGGATTTTCCGCGCGGGCGCTACGAATGAGTTCGAGGATCGTTGTCGCTTCGTTTTCATCTGCCAGGGTCCTGGCGGCGTCGTCAGTCGTTTCCGGATCGCGCTCACCGTGGATGATCGCGTGGATGGCAACCTGGGCTTGGGTGAGAGACCCTCGGTTGGCGACGGACCGCGCATAGGCTACGGCGCCGTACACCATGTCATCCGCTGGGGCGAAGACCTGGGCAAAGGTACGGTTCACCCAATCCACCACTTCGGCTGAGGAGCGGTTGTTCAAATACAGTTGCAGAGGCTCCGGTTGCAATTGACCCAGCCCCCGATTGCGCACGCGCAAGAACAACCCGACGTCGGCCTTGCGAAAGCGATAAATCGATTGCATCGGGTCGCCAACGAGAAAGATCGATCGGTCAGGATCGTTATTCCAGCCGGCCGTCAATTGTTGCAGGAGTTCGACCTGCAAAGGACTGGTATCCTGGAATTCATCAACGAGCAGATGGCTGATACGGTAATCGAGTCGCTCACGAATTTCGCTGGGTGTCTCCTCGTCGCCGAGCGCCCAAGCCGCGCGGCTTGCAATTTCGCTGAAATCAACCGCCTTCTCGCGCATGAAAACCAGCCAGAGTTGCGCAGCGGCGAGTTTCAGTAATGCCGCCAGATGCGTGACGATAGCGGCTTCGTTGCTGCTGAGTTCGGGGTCGGGCAATGCACGAATATCGGCCAGCGCTGCCGTGTCATTATTGGCGGCGAAGTCAGCGATGACATCGAGCAGCACCTGTTTTTGCGTTTGATGTGCCGCGCCGGCCAGGTTGATTGGTTTTTGATAGACCTTGCGCAGTTCGTTCTTGCCGGTCAGAAACAGTTCGGCAATGGCGCGCCACAGTGGCAATTGCGACGGATCAGCGCCCAGGGGTTCTTGCCAGTCGGTGAGCACGTGAATAGGCGATTCGGGGCTTAGTGCGGCGGCATAACGCGCAGCCGCCATGAAGCTTTGCTGTCGCGCCGCAGGAATCTGATTGGCGATGTTACGTAAACGATGGGCAATCAGCGTATGCAATACTCGGCCAACATCGTTCTGCAAGGATGCCGGGTCGCTCTGATAGGCATTCTTCAGCCATTGATCGCGTCGAGCCAACATGGCGACCAACATGCGCTGCAAGCGGCCCGCATCGTTCTCGAAGTAAGCCAGCGCCTGTGCCACGGTGTCGCCTTGCGGGGTGCCATCTTCCAGCTGCTCGAGCGTGTTGCGGGCGGCTTCTTGGTAATAGGGTTCGGGATCGATCACAATGGCAGGTTGCGTGCCGAAGCGCGATAGCAAGGGCATCTGGCGTGCAATACGTGCCGACAACGCATCGAGGGTCATGACGCGCAAGCGGCCCGGTTGCTGCAATAACTGCCATTGGCGCAGGGCATTGTGCTCCAACACGTTACGGGCCAGTTCGTAAGTCGTGCGTTTATGAGGCGGGGCTGTTGCTTCGAGGGGTCGCGTTGCGGTCTGCAGGCTCTGCATGATGCG
The DNA here is from genome assembly GCA_964492695.1 of uncultured Lentimicrobiaceae bacterium. Lineage (GTDB taxonomy): Bacteria > Bacteroidota > Bacteroidia > Bacteroidales > F082 > JALNZU01. The sequence continues at coordinate 16,944 of CAZBMR010000022.1, read as the reverse complement.
CTCGCGCATCTCAGCAGCTGCCTTGTTCGTGAATGTGAGCGCGATGATTTCCTCGGGGTCTTCAACGCAGGTGAGGAGCTTGAGAAAACGCTGGGTCAGCAGTTCCGTCTTGCCGGCGCCGGCGGGTGCATCAATAATGAATGATCGATGTGGGTCTAGCGCTGCGCGTCGTGCAGCGCTATCGGCTGCCAGCAATGCTTGCGGGGTCATGCTTGGCGCGCTCATGTGTCCTGCGCCGCTTGCTGTGCCAGGCGGGTAGCGGCATCGAGTTGTTGCTGCCGTTCGGCGATCCGCAGGAGCGGCAGTACGTCGCAATACTTGATGTCGTGATCGTGGGTGATGCGCACACCCGCATCACCGGCGCGGACTTCGCGGGCAACCTGATGGATGGCATCGCGCCAATGGCGCAAAACGCTCTGCCAGTCGGGAAAGCGCGCCATATCGAACACCCGCCGTGCCCGGTCGCTGGTGACCGCGTGAACATTGGGTAGTAGTGCATCCTCTTGCCCGATGCCTTTAAAGCCGAGGCCGGACAGATGGACCAGGCCAAAAGCGACGCCCGCGATCGGGTGTCCTACCGCATCGGCCGGATGCTCGGCGATGGCTGCGTAAATCGGTAGTTGCGGTTCAGTAATACGATCGTTCGCCCAGTTTTTGGTGTCGATGCTGGCGCCGGTTTTGTAGTCGATGATGAGTGTTCGTCCATCATCGAGTTGGTCGATGCGATCGATGCGCATGCGTGCGACGATGCCTTCTATGTTGACCTCGCGCTGTCCTTCGGTTTCAAGCACTGTAAACGATGCCTTGCGCGTGGTTTCCAGTTCTAGCCATGCGTCGACCAGACGAATCAGCCGTTGGTGTTCCAGCGCTGTTTGACGGGGTTTGAGCGCTTCCTGTTTTTGATCGGCATTAAATTGCTCGAGTGCGGTAGCGGCGGCTTTTGATACAGCGGCTTGGCGTTCGATTTGATTCATGGCGCGCAATGCGTTGAGCGAGCCAGTGGCTTTCCAGAAGTGCTCGAGGGTGTCGTGGACGAGGGTGCCGCGTTTGCGCGGGTCGAGTCCCTCAATGGGTTCGGCCAAGGGCTTGGCACCCAGACGGAATTGATAAAACCCCCAGGCCGGGCAAATCGCTTGTGCCCGTAAGAGGGCGGTGCCGCCGCTGACCTTGCCGCCTTCGGGCACGGGCGGCGCCTGGGCGTCATCGATGGCTTCTAGCCGATCACCGGTCGCCGGAACGGCCAGTGCCCAAGTCGGTTGAGCCTGGGCTAAGGGCGATGCTTCGCCCATATCCCGAATCAGCGCGCTGGGTTGTAGTACCGAGGCCTCCTCCAAGCTTGGGTAGCTCAGGTGTAATTCGTTAGCGCTGGCGAGTAAGCGTCGTTGGATACGGCGGGCGAAGTCGAGCTGTACGGTAGCGCTGGCGTTCGGCGAACCAGCGGCGCGTTGGGCTTCGGCGGGCAGCAAGGGGTTGGGTTTGGCGGCAGGTGGCCATGAAGTGTCGGTCAGCCCCAGGACCCACAGGGCGTCAAACTCCAGCCCAGCCGCTTCGAGCACGCCCAGAATCTGAATCGGCGGCGTGCCGCGTGTCTTCGGCTGAAACAGACGTTCACTGCATAACTGGGAAAGCAGTGACACGGCGCGGCTGAAGGTGATCTTGCCGGTGATCTGATCCAATCGCGCCAGTCGGTCGAGCGCTTCGGCGAAAGCTTCCCGCGCTTGAAATTCGGTGCTACGCAGATGTCCGGCCGCCAACCAGCCGCATTGTCGCAGGATGACTTGAATGGCGCGTCGCCAGGCCGAAGGCAAACGGCTGTTATTGTTCAAGCCCTGGCTTGCGCCGGACAGCGCATGGAAATAACCCAGTGTCTGTGGTGCCGATAGCGCTTGTTTCTCGAAGAGCACATGCGCATAGCGATCATAACGTCGGAGCGTTGCCTTGGGCGCCACGCTTTCGCGTATGGCGGCATCCAACCGGGCGCGCGCGTCGTTCTCGTCGTCGGTGGACCAGTAGGGGCTGAGGAGCAGTTCGCTGATCAACGATTGTTCTACTGCATGCTGTTGCATGAGTACCTGCAGCAGCGTCAATGCGGTTCGCGCAACCGGCAGTGCCGACAGCGGCTGGCCAAGGCTGATGTTGAATGGGCGGCGGCTCTCGGCCTGCCGGGCCAGCACCAGTGATGGGTCAATCACGTCTTCGAGGGCATCTGTGAGCGGATGTTGGTAGGCCGCTAAATCTGGAGCGACGATGCCGATACGCGCTTGCGGGGTGATCTGAAGCAGATGCTGTGCCCAATCGGCTACCGCCAGACATTCGGCGGCGCGGTCGGCGGCCGCGTGAATTTGCGGCGGCGCTTGGTTCGTGGCGCTTGGAATCAACGCATGGAGCCGGCATCCTCGTGCGTGCAAAGCTGTTTGCAGGCGTTGCTCCAGCGGCGTGTAATGGTCAAATCCGGCGAAGGCCACATCTGCCGGCAGCGCATCGTTCTGTGTCGCCAGCTGCTCGATCAGGAGGCGGTTCAGGCTTGCGCCGTCGATCAGATGTTGTTCGCGACAGCGATCGAGAAAGCGCGCGCGCCAGTGTCGGAATGCAGCGTGTTCCTCGCTCGTGAACGCGGTGCCGAATCCAGGATCGAGCCGAACTTCCCAGTTGATGATGAGGGCATGGGCTTCCGCTGCCGTCGCCGCCAGTGCCCCGATGTCAAATAGCGTCGCGGCGCTGCGGTCCAAGTGCTCGTGAATAACCTGTTCCCAGACCAGCCGCTCCTGAAAGGCGTCGAGGACGCGGATGCCTTCGAGTTCCGGCAACTCCTGACCACGCAAGGACATGGCGTCATGCAACGCGTGCAGCCATTGCTGAAACGTCGTGCTCTGCAGAGTGTGCCAGCTGGGCGTGACCTGTGCCGCCGTTTTGCTGGTGGTCTGATCATGGGTCAGTGCCAACGTCTGCGCCAGACGCAGCGTCGCACAGATCACCAAACTATCGGGCGGTAGTTGGTCCTGTCGGGTCGGCGTCAGGAGTGGGGTGGTTGGGTCTGTCATAGGAGCGCGGTTATAGTTAACATACTAGCCGAACGCAGAACCCCCTGCCTGATGTTAATTCGAGGAAAGTTTCCCATGTCGAACCCGTTGTCTGTTGCGCAAATCACCCATCAACGTAAAACTGCCAAGGCCTTTGAGCCTGGATGCGAACTCACGCCGGAACAATCGGCCGCCATTCGCGATTTGCTGCGAATGAGCCCTTCTTCGACCAACGCGCAGCCGTGGCATTTTTTTATTGCCAAGACGGAAGCCGGCAAGCGGCGCATTGCGGCGGGGGCCAGCGGCAATTTTGCCTATAACGAACCCAAAATTATGAATGCGGCCGAGGTCGTCGTTTTGTGTGCCCGCACGCGCCTTGATCAGGATTATCTGCTTCAGGTCTTGGATCAGGAAACGCAGGATGGTCGTTTGGCGACCGAGGAAGCACGGACAAACCAGCACAATGTGCGTATGAGCTACGTGCAGAAGTACGAAGCGGCGGGTGCGGTCTTGAATTGGACGTCACGACAGGTGTACATCGCGCTGGGCTTCTTGCTGCTCGGTGCGGCCGAGATTGGCATCGACGCCTGTCCGATCGAAGGCTTTGACTGTAAGGCCGTCGATGACGCACTGGGGCTCAAGGAACAGGGGCTGACCAGTGTCGTTTTGGTCGCGCTTGGTCACAAGTCGGCGGCGGACTTCAACGCCACGTTACCGAAATCGCGCCTGCCCAAGTCGGTGGTCATCACCGACCTTTAAGCTTATTGCGCATCCTCGTCGTCGCGCGGACGGTGCCAGCGCAGCCAACCCCAGACCCCCACGACGAGGATCAACGCAATCCCGAGTTCCAAAAATACGAAGGCGGGCATCATCGTGCCTTCAAGTGGGTTGCGTCGCGGGTCGGCGGGCGGCCAGTCGATAGAATCCGGCAGCCAATAAAATCTCGAAAATAAAGTTGAAGCCCGTGGCCAGATCCATGCCTGCATCTTCCCAACGGTTGCCGAGTTGGTAGGTCCATGGCGTGATAGCGAGCACTGCGAGGCAAACGAAAAGATTTTTTCGTGGATCCAGCGCTCGGCGTTGGGCGGCTGGCAGTGCGAAGCAGCCAATCAATAAGGCGACAGCGGCTGTGGTGCCGTTTTCAATGCTGACGCTGCGAAAGTCTGGCGACACAATCACGCCGTAAATCAACGAAACGCTGACGAGGGCAACGCCAAACGTGGCAACGCCCCAAGCGATTCGGCGTAGCAACTGCGAATTAGCGTCCCCATCCCGGCGTGGCGGGACGCGCTTCGGTTGCGAACGCCCGACCGGGATTGCGTCTTTTGGGAGCGTAAAACGCTGGCGATCACTCCCGTCTGGCGGTTGTCCGGGCGAGCCGGCCGGCACGGACGTTTAGCCTTGCAGAACGGCTTTGAGCGACTTACTGCGTTGATCCAGGTGCTTGAGGCCTGCGTCCGAGAGCACCAGCGTCTTGGCGCGGCCATCGGTCGCCGAGCGCGTGACTTCAATCAGACCACGATTTTGCAGCTCGACCACTTTACGGTGCACCGTCGGCCCCGTGCCGAACTGAAGGCTTTGCACCAGGTCGGTGATTTTGACCGGGGTACCCGTGGCATGCGCTTCGTGCATATAGGCCATGACTTCTTCGCAGCCGTCAAAACCGGTATCGGTGTTATTCGAGACGCGCATGAAGTTCAGCAGGCGAACGTAAGAGTTTTTTGATTTCATGAGACTATTCCGTGTGTTGGGAGATGGGCAGGAACGCTAAGGGTGTAGCGATGTGCTCAGAAATGTAATCGTTTAAATCGATTCCGTCCAGAGTCTACACATGAATTTTTTTCAAACCTATTTTTGTTTATCGGCATCATTAGGCCGAGTCGCCTGCTCGATTTGAACTTTAATGACAGGCCTGGATGATGCTTACCATGCTGCGATCAGCTATGTCATCTGCATGATTGCTGTAAAAACGAACGGATGAACCTTCGCGACTGGTATCCACAGCCACGTAAACCATGAATTGTTTTTGCTGCAAATCCAGTTTCTGCATAGTTTGCAATGCAAACCCAGTCTCAGTTTTCTGTTGCGTTAATGCGAGGCGACCGCTGTTGCTCCAACGCTTGGCGATACAGTCGACCATGGCTTGCGGCGACTCGGTGGTAAACGTCGTATAACGCGGTACGCTGCTGCGCAGATGGGCGGAAGACACGTCAACCGTGCTGCAGGCGGCGAGCAAAAGGAGTAGGCTGGGGAGCAGGCTGGCGAGAAAGGTGCGACGGAGGTTCATTTGGTTATGCTACGTGAGCCCTCGGCTGACAACAAGTCTGGGTCGGCTGAAAATAGGCAAAAAGAGCCGCTGTCCGGGGCGTGCGCCCAATATTCCATTAGCATCTTAAGGGGTTGATTGCAAAGCACTTCAACAAAATTGTTGCGTTGCAGCAACTTGCTGTTACAATAAGTTCAGTAGTACAGAGACACCCTCATTTCATAAAAAAGGATTGACCATGGTTAAGAACCTTAACGTACCGAATGTTGAAGAGCTGACCGCCGCTAACGCCGCTGCGATCGCCAACCTGGAAGCCGTTGCCAACACTGCGCTTGAAGCGATCGAAAGCCTGTCGGCCTTGAATCTGAATTTTGCGCGCGAATCGCTGGACAAGGGTTCGAAGCAAGTCAGCGCTGCGCTGAAGCTGAAGACCCCGCAAGAAGCTGCTGCTATGAGCGCTGATACGATGCAGCCGGCAGTTGAAAGCGTCGTTGCTTATGCTCGCGGCGTTTACGATATCGCCAACGGCGCTGCCTCGGAAATCAGTGGCATGCTCAAGAAGCAGTTTGACGATCTGAGCAAGAAAGTCCAGGAAGCTGCCGTGACCGGCGCCAAGGCGGCACCGTTTGGTTCGGACGTGGTTCTGGCCGCGATCAAGCAGACCGTTGAAGCTAATAACGCTGCTTACGCTAACCTGAGCAAGGCCGTGAAACAGGCTGCCGATATCGCAGAAGCCAACGTTGCAAAGGCAACCGAAGCTGCGGTAAAAGCCACCAAGCGTAAGTAATTACCGTATCGGTAGGCTTCTACTAAAGGGATTTGGTAGAAGTAACGAGGCTGCTTCCCAAGGGCGGCCAGGAAGGGGCCCGACGTCAGTCGGGCTTTTTTCTTGTTCTATGCCTGTCTTTAACGCTAGATTTACGGATCAAGTCGGATCAATCGTCGGCGTGCTGGCTCTTGAGCATACTGACAATTTGTCCGGTTGCTGTATCAATCGCACGGACGGCGAAATTGGGAAACGCTTTTCGCACGCAGTACACATGGGACTGAATGCCAGTGAAGGTTTCATCCAGAGCTTCGTAAAAACTCCAGTTGGTTTCTGTCGGACTGAGAACTTCAATGGTAAATAAATGCTGCATAGACACTCCCCCTGGGCGCGTGCGTTGTTGGGCTCGTCGTCAGGCGAGCATTAACGTTTTCGAATTGAGCACATTCAGCGCGCGAACCAGATATTCAGGATAGATGCGCTTAATGCGGGCAACCTGACTTCGTATCTGCTTTAGCGCCATCACACCGGTTTCAATCGAAACCCACTCCGCCGTGCGCGGTATGCGCACCTCAATTTTGTATTTCAAGTTGTCTCCTCCACGCCTCTTCAGAGGTCTTCGTTGCTTTAAATGTAATACGTTTATTTGTGCATAACAAGTTCTAAATCACGCAATTTATTGACGGAGGTCAAAGGCATGAACATTCGCCGCCGTGTTCTTATGAATCTGTCATATTGTGGGTCGTCTGCGTCGTTGATCAGCTCATGGCTCAACGTGGCAAACGACTTAAGACGCGATGGTTCAGAATGACAATGTGCGAATCATCCCGACTCAAAACTCGCGTCGCGCGAGCGGGCGGATGAATTGATTTAAAGCAGCATCCGCCCATTGCGCAGGGGTAGCGTTCAGCTGTTAGGGTTTGATCGCGACCTTGAGTACCCCATCGCGTTGATGGGCGAACAGATCATACGCATCGATGATCTGATCGAGCTTGAAGGTGTGCGTCACCAGCGGGCTCAGATCCACTCGGCCCGAAGAAATCACGCTCATCAGGCGGCGCATGCGTTCTTTGCCTCCCGGGCACAGAGAGGTCACAATCTTGTTGTCACCGAGCCCTGCATGAAACGCATCAAGCGGGATCTTGAGGTCGCTGGAATAGACGCCCAAGCTGGACAAGGTGCCGCCGGGTTTGAGTGCCCGCAGCGCCGACTCGAAGGTGCTTTGCAGACCCAAGGCCTCGATCGCGACATCAACGCCGCGACCCTTGGTGATTTTCAGGATTTCGCTGACCACATCTACGTTCCTGAAATTGAGGGTGATGTCCGCCCCAAGATTCTTGGATACTTGAAGCCGCTCATCCACACCGTCGATGGCGATGATTAAACTGGCACCCTTGAGTTTGGCGCCGGCGGTGGCGCATAAACCAATCGGACCTTGGGCAAAGACCGCCACGATATCGCCAATCTTGATGTCGCCGGATTCGGCGCCGGCAAATCCGGTGGACATGATGTCAGGGCACATGAGCACCTGCTCATCAGTCAGACCGTCTGGCACCGGGGTCAGGTTGGCTTGTGCATCCGGCACAAGCACGTATTCAGCTTGCGTACCGTCAATCGTATTGCCAAACCGCCATCCGCCCATGGGTTTGTAGCCATGGCCATGCTGGCCGCCGTCCTGGGAGCAACAATCATCTTGGCATGCATAAGACGTGAAACTGGGGCAAATGGCACCAGCAATAACGCGCTGACCTTCGGTATAGCCAGACACATTACTGCCCAGTTTCTCAATAATTCCGACGGGTTCGTGGCCGATCGTTAACCCCGAGGCGACTGGATATTCTCCTTTGAGAATGTGGACATCAGTTCCGCAAATCGTTGTTGTCGTGATTTTGATCAATGCGTCATTGGGGCCGACATCGGGGATCGATTTTTCAACGAGATCGATTTTGCCGGGCGCGACAAAGATGGTTGCTTTCATTCTGGACATGATGGCACCTCAAAGTGAGACTAGGAATGCTCATATCATGCGCTCATTATTGAATCAGGTGTTCACGCACCGCATCAAAGTTGACATTGGTCAATGATTACATTGCCGGTTCTGGACAGGTATTGAACGCGTGGCTGTTTAAATCGTTAACTTTCCAATAGAAATATTAATAGCATCGTGGCCGATTGGCCTGGTTTGGCAACCAGTTAGGAAAAGATACAATGATTCGAGACCGCCATCGCAAAATCGCTGGGTTTTGCGTCAGACGAGTATCACAGGACCCCAATGCGGGGTGGCCACCATAACCAACGAAAACGTTGCATTCGTCATGATCGTCGCTTCAAAAGCTAGAGTTTGGTTCGGCCTGTGGACAGTTTTGTTCATTTTGATCTGCATTGCACCGACTCCCGCTGACGTGAAAGGCGTAGCGAACTATTTGCCACTGCACATGGCAATGGAAGTGATTTCGATCACCATCAGCGTGCTGATCTTTGCCATCGGTTGGCATCGCCCTCCAAAGGACTGTGCAACCAACACGATATTGCTAAGCTGCGGGTTTCTGGCGGTGGCCTTACTCGACTTTACCCACATGCTGTCCTTTGATGGCATGCCGGATTTTGTGACGCCCAGTAGCACAGAGAAAGCGATCGATTTCTGGTTTGCTGCGCGCTTGATCGCAGCGCTCACGCTTTTGGCGGTCGCCCTTTTACCTTGGTCGCATACGATCTCCCGATTGCAATCACGGGTGGTGCTATCCGGTGCCCTTTTGTTCGTGGCGGTCATTCACTTCATCGTCCTTTACTATCCGTCAGTACTGCCGAATACCTATGTTGTGGGCGAGGGGTTAACCAAATTCAAGGTTATCGCCGAGTACATGCTCGTGCTGGTCTATGCGTTGACGGCAATTCTCTTCCTCAAAGATGGACGCCTAAAAGCACTGAATTCGTTTATGTTATTCGCTGCAGCCGCTTTAATGGCTTACAGCGAGTACCTGTTTACGCTCTATGGTCTGGCCACGGATTTTTATAACTTGACGGGCCACATCTACAAGCTGATCGGTTATCTTTTTTTATATAACGCGGTCTTTGTTGAGGCGATACGGTCGCCATACCACCGGCTGGAAGAGTCGGAAAATCATTTGCAAGCAACACTTCAGGCTATCCCCGATTTATTGTTTGAAATCGACGAAGACGGTCGCTACCTTAGGGTCTATTCGAGCACCCCTGAAAAACTCGTTGCCCCTGAAGAACAACTCATCGGCCGAAAAATTTCTGAAATGCTGCCGGTCGGAGCGCTTAAGGTAGCGGAGCAAGCCATCGCGGAAGCGCGGACGCAGGGAAGTTCTCGCGGGTTGCAATATACGCTGGATTTGCCCGGCGGTGCCCGCTGGTTTGAACTTTCAGCCTCCAGAAAGCCTTGTCTTGATGATCAGGCCTTTACGTATGTAGTGATCGCTCGCGACATCACCGAACGTAAGTTTAATGAAGATCAGGTGCGGCAACTGTCGTCAGCCGTTTCTGAGAACCCTTTCCCTATATTCATCACCAACCGTCAAAACCAAATCGTTTATGTGAATAAGGCATTTGAGAGCTCAACCGGTTTTAGTGCGCGTGAAGTCCTAGGCAAAAACCCTCGCATTCTCAGTTCTGGCAAGACGCCGGAAAGTGTTTTTCGGCAGATGTGGACGCAGTTATCAAAAGGGCAGCCTTGGCGCGGCGAATTGATCAATCGCCATAAAGACGGCAGTGAATTCATTGATCGGACGTTGATCTACCCGTTAACCGATGAAACGGGCACGATTACCCACTACATTGCGCACAAAGAAGACATCAGTGAGAAAAAAGCAACCGCTGATCGTCTGGAGCGTCTACGGCATTATGATTTGCTCACAGGTTTGCCGAATCGGGCCCTGTTAACGAGTTATTTTGAGGAGCGGTTGCATCAGCCGGGCCGTTCAATGATTCTGATCTGGGTTGATCTGGATGACTTCAAGCAGATCAACGATATGTATGGCCATGAATCGGGTGACGAGGTCATCGTCGCCGTGGCCCAACGGTTGCTTAAAATTGCGCCAAGTCAAAGCATGGTTTCACGCAGTAGTGGTGACGACTATCTGTTATTGGTCCCCGTCGAACATGAGATGGATGCACAAGCCGTTGCACAGCAAATTATCTCGACGATTAACGAACCGCTAAAAATCGCTGATCATAGTTTAAAAATTAACGCTTCGCTGGGCATCGCGTTTTATCCGACCGATGGCAAGACTCTGGAGCAGCTAATTGACCATGCTGAAGCCGCCATGTATCAGGTCAAAAAGGCTGGAAAAAATGACTACTGCTTTTACGACCGTATTTTGGAAGCTCAAAATCTTGAAGCGTTGAGCTTGCTCAGAGATTTAAAGCGGGCGATTTCCGAAGACGAGTTGCGCTTGGTTTATCAGCCGCAGGTTTCCCTGAAAACTGGGGCGCTCGTCGGAGCCGAGGCGCTACTCCGCTGGGAGCACCCGACGCTCGGCAACATCGAGCCGAACCGCATCATCCCCCTGGCAGAAGCGAACGGCCTGATGAGCTCGATCGATGATCTGGTCATGCGCCAAGCCTTGGCCCAGATCAGTACCTGGAAGTCGGTGTCCTGGGCGCCGGTTCGCATCAGTATCAATCTATCGGCGAATAAATTCGCTGAGGCCAATCTGCTGAGAGAATTATCAGCCCTGTTCGCCAAAAATCACCTCGATCCTTCGGATATCGAACTGGAATTAACCGAAGTTGCAGCGATGCAACGGGCTGACCAAGCGGCTTTAACCATGCATCAGCTTGCGGAAATGGGTGTGGCCATAGCCATCGACGACTTTGGTACGGGCTATTCTTCATTGAGTTATCTCAAGCAGTTCCGGGTTTACAAACTCAAAATCGATCAGTCCTTCGTGCGCGATCTGATTGTCAGTGAAACTGATCAACAGCTCATGTCCACGATGATCCAGATGGCCCATAACATGGGGCTCGTCGTCCTGGTTGAGGGGGTCGAAACCGATGTGCAGCTTGAATGCCTCAAAGCCATGGGTTGTGACGAAATTCAGGGCTATCTGGTCAGCCGTCCGCTTGAGCCGCAAGATTTTGAAGTATTCTGCTCTAAATTCAAACCCTGGGTGCCGCGGAGCGACAAGGGCGGCCTAGAAGCGTTGGACCAAAGCAGCACTATCTTCCGGGGCGCGAACTGATGGTATCCAGATTTCATGCGTTTGGAGAAGTATTTTCACGATTACCAGCAGCGATTCGCGGGACAATCGTCGTAGCGGCAACAATTTTAATTGCCGCTACCGATCAGCTGACGCCCAGCTATGTCAGTTTTACGGGGTACTATCTGATTCCGTTGTTTCTCTCCATCTGGTACTTCACTGGTTTAGAAGTTTTTGTTTTGGTGTTGGCCATTTCTCTCGCGAGCCGGCTTTACATTACTGAAATGGTCGTACCCGTAGACAGACCGTTCTGGGAATCGGCGGTGAGTTATGGATCAGTGGTCTTGGCGTTTGGCGTGTTCACTGTGATCGTTACGATGCTCAAGAAGTATGTGCATCAAGTTTTGGAATACAGTGACAAAGACGCGCTGACGGGCCTGAAAAGCCGACGAAGTTTTTTCTCTCTTGGCGAATATGAGCTTAATCGCAGAAATCGTGCGCACTATCCGCTGAGTGTCGTGATGGTCGATATCGATTGCTTCAAGACACTCAATGACACGCAGGGACATGATGTGGGCGATCGGTTGCTCTTGGAGTTTAGCCAATGCCTGATGGGGTCGCTACGCCAAGTGGACATCATCGCGCGGCTTGGCGGAGACGAGTTTGCGCTAATTTTGCCGAACGCCTCATACGAGCACACCAAAACATTGCTAGGTCGCTTGCATTCCAAATTGCAGCCTGTGCTGCAATCTTTTGACTGTGCCGGGCTCGGATGCAGTATCGGGGCCGTCAATGTGACGCCGGAGGCGCCCGCTGTGGAACTCAACGACCTGTTGAAGAGAGCTGACGAACGAATGTATCAGGTTAAAAAGTCAACCAAAAACAACTGGTTGGTGGATCAGATTTGACGATTATTTCTTATGTAAGCAATCCCCTAGAGTCTGGTAAAGATCAACATGATAGAAAACCTGTTTACCGCTGGCCCACTCTATCTGTTGGTCGGCATCTGCTATGCGGCGTGGCAAGTCATGCTTGCTGTGTCTCAATTAGACAAGTTCGAGTGGAAAAATCTCAAAAACCAGGCGGCTTTCGGAGTGATTGTCTTCTGTGTCCTAGCCTGGCCACTGGCGATAGCGTACAGGCCAAAATCAATCTTTTCAGTAAGAGCTTTGGCGCCGGTTGACTATCGTACTGCTGCATATCAAAGAGAAAGGGACAAATTGACGCGAGTGCTCCCTCATTGCTCATCTTTGATCCGTTACACGCAAAGTCAAAAAGGCGTGAAGTTTGCCGAGCATTTTTTTACGCCACAAGATATCCAGAGCGCTATAGCTAAACCCATCAAACGGTACTGGAGACTAAACCTCGATGATGCCGATATCCTTCGCTGGGTGCGAACGGCGCAAATGGATGATCCTTCGCCGGTGGATGTGCCCTGGGCATGGACCAGCTTTGGCATGCTCGCTGCTGAAATGCTTGAACAAGGGCTGGGCAAAACCTACTGTGTTCAATGCAGCAAACAGTATGTGGCGACAGATATAAAGCCAGCTGATGATCAAACATCGGCCGGTGCGACCATGATCAGAAAAGTTTGCCCAGCAGGACATTTGGTTTTTGACTGTCGGCAGAACATAGCCCGTGGGTTAGCTGTGGGTAATCGCTAACGATCTAAAACCTGTGGCCTGAAACAGTCGCTTCTTTTATAAACCGAATCAAATCCGGTGCCAGAAGCTCCATGGCCGGGCGCAAGTCATGCCCAGCCTCGTCTATTAAAATGATTCGCGCGCCTAATGGCGCCTTTTGCATGAGTCGCTGCGCTTCGGAAAGTGGCACCTCCTGATCAGCTTTGCCGTGCACCAGCATGATGGGACATAACACTTGTGAGATTGTGTTTTCAGGGGCGATATCATCAAATCGTGCACCGATGATCGATTGCACCTGATTCATGATCCAAGGTTGAACCAATCGTCTCGGGATGCGGTGCGCGTCCATGAATCGGTGCATCATATCCTTGGGATGCGCAAATGCGCTCAGACCGATAACAGCGGCCCAGGGTGAACGGCTGGCACTTAATAGGGCAGCACCAGCGCCGACCGAATGACCCATCGCGATCAATTGTTGTGGGTTGACGTCACGACGCCTCAGCGCCCAGGCGCGGGCCGATTCAAGATCCTCTGCAAAACGTGGCATCGACGTGAAAGCTGCCTCGGAACTGCGCCCATGGCATCTTGCATCGATAAATAGCCCGTGAAACCCCAGACCTTGGATCCAGGGGGCAATATCCAACATCAGGCTCGCATTAGCCCCCCAACCATGCAACACAATCACTGTTGCTGATTTCTCCGATTGCGCATGTTGAGTTGCTGGAATCCACCAGCCAAATAAAAAACCGCCATCGACAGCACTAATGCTTACAGCCTCAGCGTTGAGTCCCAGGGAGTCTGGTGTGCGTTCATGCGCGATGCGCGGTGCCCGAAACTTTCGGAGCATCCAATACTGGAGAAACTTCTGGGTCAAGATGTTGTGATTCTCGGCATAGACAGCCCTGCTCGGGAAAAGGCATTGAGCAAAGCCTACCGTTGTGCTTAAATTTAAACAAGGATTAGATTAACGATGGGTTCGAATAAACGTACCAAGTACTGGTCCTGGCTAGCTCGACTTTTGCCGACCGGCGACAGGCTTCCAGCGGAATACAAAGCGGCTCGCAGCCTGATCAAGGCGGTCGATAGAGGCGGTGTGCCCATGAACCCGGCCAAAGTCAACGCCATCGCCAGAAGCCTCGGGCTTGAAGTCACGGGAAAAGATCCCGTTGAAAGAACAATCCAACGCATACGCGAAGCACTCGAACGCATAAGCCAATAAAGCCCTAGAAGCAGCCATGGCATCTAATGGGATCTTCACCGCCCAGATGAATGGCTACCTCCCCAGTGAGGCCAAACCCCACATCGTTTTGGTACAGATCTAGGCGTTCACGCCAATGTTGGCAGAGGATCTTTTAACGGATGTTTTCAGCAGCGTGCAAAATGACTTGGTCGCCGACAAAATTGATGGTGACGTTGCGTTTATCATCTCCCCAACGACATGATTTGACACCCATCACATCATCGCAACGGGTTGGGCTTCCGAGCAAAGCGGTGACTTCATTAAAGGGCATGCCGATTTTGATCTTGGAATAGTTTTCGTTGTTGAGCTTGCTGCATGCGATTAAAGTCATGCAAAAGATTAGGGTTAGAAGGATATTGCGCGATTTGTTCATGGTTTGAATCCGATTTAAAACAGTTGAGAATGGGATGAAGCGTTTACGTAACTATCTCACAGCATTGAGCGTGACGGCTCTGGCCGGTTGCGCATCCTTTCAACCGGATACGTCACTGCCAGTCGCGGTGGTCGCAAGCCCCAATCATGATGCGCGACATCCCACGATGGTTGTTATTCACTATACAAGTAACGATGACATCGATCACTCGCTTGATACCCTAACCTCCGCGCACCGAAAGGTCAGCGCGCATTACCTGATCGATAGGCAGGGTAAGCTGTATCAGCTGGTTCCTGAAGACCGGCGTGCTTGGCATGCTGGTAAATCTTACTGGGCGGGTATTACAGATATCAACTCAACCTCTATAGGTGTTGAGCTGGATAACAACGGATCTGAGCCCTATGCCACAAAACAAATTGACACACTGCTTAATTTGCTTGGGGACATCAAAATTCGTCACCGGATTAAGGCCCGAAATATAGTGGGCCATTCCGACGTTGCACCAGGACGCAAGATCGATCCTGGCGTCTATTTCCCCTGGCGGAGGTTAGCGGCATCGGGCTTCGGACTATGGTGCGATAACCCTGAGGAAATTATGGATGCTTCGACGGATATGCTGACGATACTCACGTTAATTGGCTATGATCCGAGCAATCCCGTGGCTGCACGCCAAGCATTTAAAACCCATTACTTAACGAATGAGGATGGCGCCATCTTAGAAGACGAGAGTCGAGAGCGCAAAGTCGCCCAATGTCTTCAGCAGCAAATTGGAAGACCGAACTAGCATCGACAGAATCTATTCGCCCGACGCCTCGTCCGTTGCCTAGCCATAGCAAAATCTCCCTAGGCTGCTTATTTTGTTGTAGCGCCGATCGTTAGATGCCTGACAATGGCTTTTGTATTCCTTCAATAACGTGAACGATCGGTGTCGGCGTGACATTTGACGGCGGCTGGAACGGATTGCCCTGAACCAGCACAATCGCGGCCGTGGGTGCGGCGGCAAGCGCAAATAGCAACATCGCGGCGAAGGCCGCTCTAGGGCGATCCAGATGAACAATAGCCACGGAAATGAGCGTCAGCAGGCCCAGAAATCCCATCCCCAGCCATTTAAGTGGGTTCACGTGCGTTTGACTGAGCGCGATTCGCTGGTCACGTTCATCGCTAATTTCACTCATCTTACGGAGCATCACTTCCTGAACATTGTCGCCAGCGGCGGACGCCATACGCGTCGAGGCCAGCAAACTAAACAAGGTATCCGCACGTTGCGAGACTTCGCGGTTACTCTTGCGACTCGCAAGATCCGGCCATTCGGCGACGTTCGCTTCCGCATAGGCGACCACCGCTTGTCGAAGCTCGGTTTTAAGAGGCTCCGGCAGCTTGTGAGAGAGCGTTGCGATGGCGTGTAACGAATCAGCTTCTTTGTACACTGCCTTGACCGCTCGGTCATGTGCAATCCAAGTATCGTTTGCCAGAAAGGCCAGCGTCAAAGCAAAAAGCACACCGACGATATTAATAAAGGGTGGGGCAACGCCTTGCAGTGAGGCGATCCAGGCACTCAGTTTCTCGCATTGAATCAACCACTGCAGCCCTGCTAGCGCAATGAAGGTTCCTATGACAGCCACGAGCGCATAGCCGTAGTGGTCATAAACCAGCCAGTTCATAGAACCTCGATCGTTGTTGTTTACAAGGTCTAATTCTAGGCGGTTCTGAATAATAGAACAATTTCAAGAAGCGGCGATGTCGGCTATACGATGCTGTTCAAATACTGAAATTTTTTTCCTTAAATAGCCGAAGGCAGCTGTCCACCACCTGTGAATTAAGCTGGGCGCCACGTTGCCTTGAAATCTCTTCAAAGGCGGCGTCCAGCCCGCGTGCCGGTCTGTAGGGGCGGTGCGATGACATGGATTCCACAATGTCGGCGACAGCGATGATTTGTGCCCCCAGAAGAATCTCATCGTTCTTTAACCCATTGGGATATCCTGAGCCGTCCATTCGTTCATGATGTTGCCGCACCATTTCGGCGACGGGCCATGGAAACGGAATGTCCTTGATGATCTGGTAACCCTCTTCGGGGTGAATTTTTATATAGGTCATTTCAAGATCGGTCAGTCTCGTAGGCTTGGCGAGTAGTTCAGCGGGAATGTGGATCTTGCCGATGTCATGAATAAGCGCCGCGAATCGGATACCAGTACAAGTTTCGCTATCAAGCCCCAGATCTTCGGCGATTGCCTGGGCCAGATTGGCCACACGGCTTTGATGACCCGCCGTGTAAGGGTCGCGCGATTCCACTGTTGCTGCCAAGGCGGCGACCGACTTTTCTAATACGTCAAAGCGTCGTGTGCGTTCATGTATTGCGCCATGCCCAAAAGACAGGGTTTGCGCTAATTCCTCCAGCTTGCTGGTTTCATCCTCATCGAAAGCGTTTGGTTCTGAAGCGTAGATCGTCAAGACGGCAAACACGTCCCCGGATTCTG
>CAZBMR010000021.1:0-55216 GCA_964492695.1 uncultured Lentimicrobiaceae bacterium | reverse complement strand
CCCAGGTGATTCCTACTATTTTTTTGTGAAAAGGCCATTCATCCTGTTTCTCATTACCCCAGGCAGAAACATAAAAATCATCCGTACAACCAATTCCCAAAGGATGCGACGTGCAAGTGTACAAATGTCTTGGGTCGGTATTTTTTGCTTCTTCCAAAATCCTACTTGTTTCGGTATTATGTGAAAAGGCTTCATTGTTTAGCGAAAGCATGCAAAATGAAGGGTGGTTTCCATAGGTTTCCAACACCCGCTGAAGCTCGGCGTAAGGTCGGCCGCAAAGCTCCGGTTGCAAATACAACCCAAGGCTGTCGGCTGCGCAGAAAGCGGCCTCCGGCGGACACCAGGTGTGAAAACGAACGTGGTTCAGGCCATAATCTTTGATCACGCGAAATATCCTCAACCATTCTTCTTCTGTCATTGCCGGATAGCCGGTCAGAGGAAACGATCCGCATTCAAGCGTACCGCGCATAATGGTTCGTTTTCCATTCACTAAAATGTAGCCCTTTTCCGTTGACAGTGATCGCATTCCAAATTTATTATACTGAATATCAACCACTTCACCACCAACCATAAGCTCACATTTAAGTTTGTAAAGCCGGGGATTGAACTCATCCCATTCGATGATAGCATTCTGAAATTCAATAAAATGCTCAACAGTATCTGAACTGACCGGTATTTCTTTCACAAGATTTGCCACCGCTTTACCGGGTTCAAAAACCGACAAACGCAGCTGCACTGCGGCTTGATCTTTACCATGCACAATGGGAATTTTAACGCGTACACCTCCGCTTTCGGTTTGAGGATAAATCTGAACCTGTTGCAACGATCCCTGTTTGCTGTTTCTACGAAGTTCGATCCGCCCCACAATACCGTTCCATGATGTGCCATTGGCGTTGGTCACCTGATGTCCGGTTTGCTCGTAGCGGTTGTCGTCTTTATTGATGAGAATGCTTAGGCGATGTATTCCGGGTACGACAGCGGTATCAACCAGCGTGATATGCGGGTATGCAAAACCATAATCGCCACCTGCCGGGCGATTGTCCCAGAACACCTTGCTGGAGCCAAGGGTGCGCTCAAGGAATAACTCCACAGGTTTGCCTTTCCATTCCTCCGGAATCACTACCTCGCGTTGAACCCAAAAAGCACCATCATAGCTGATTTTTCTTTCAAGGCCGGGCGTGAAGGATGGCGACTGCTGCAGCATTTGACCGATGCCTGCTTCGTCCGTTGACCCGGGCAGGTTTATATAATCGTTTACAGTAAATCTGGCGTTCCTGAAATAGATTTTATTGAGCAAGGCGCGGTCGGCATTCAAAGGCAATTCGTGATTAAACCATCCTTCGGACTCACCTGTTTTGTTTGGCCAATCTTTAAAATTGCCATCAAGTGCTATTCTCCATTTTCCGCCGAGCGACAATACATCCTGAGCAACTAATTGATTTGCAATAATTTGTAAGATCATTGCCAGAAAAAAAATCTTAAAAAAAACTTTTCTCATAGGACGAAATTTTTGTACAAAATAATAAGAATTGTTCATAGTAGCAGCGCTTAAAATAACAGAAGGGAATTGCTCCCTTCTGTTACAATCACTCACTAAACACTAAAAAATATGCTGTTGGCTCACCAACCCGGGTTTTGCTGCAGGTTTGGGTTCAACAGAATTTCTTTCGTCGGTATTGGTTGCAGATAGTGTTTCTGTGGATCAAAATAGCGTCCGGCGCTGCTTTCGGCCACAATGAAGCCATTGGCGTCCGTCGTCCAGCCCTCAGAAGCATACGGATTGCGGTTACTGCCATTGATGATGATGGGATCGAGCCAACCGGTCTGACTCAGCCTGATGCCTTTGATATCCTGTGGCAGTTCGGTTTCAGCTGTTTTCCAGCGGCGAAGGTCGTCATAACGGAAGCCTTCGAAAGCCAGTTCAACAGTTCGTTCACGCCTGATTTCGGTTTTCATATCCAAGCCATTTGCGCCGGCAAAAGCGTTTGTTAAGGCCGGCATCCCAACCCTGTTACGCAACACATTGATTGACAAATCCAAATCGCCATCGCTTATTGATCCGTCTTTTTCAAAACGTGCTTCAGCAAAGATGAGCAGCACCTCTGCATAACGAATCAGGTGGTTGTCGAAGCTAAAATTCGGACTCTCTCCCATCGAATTGGCAAAGTCGTTTTCCGACATGAATTTATAAAGCATATAGCCCGTGTTAGGGTTTCGTTGCGGATAAAACGGCCAACTCTCGACACCTGATGCATAAGAAGGCTGTTTCGACAGCTGTCCGGGAACCATCATGGTCATCGTCATTCGCGGATCGCGGTTTTCAAACTCAGAAACTTTTGTTGTATAGCCCATAAAGACGGCTGAATTGGCAACCGGCAAGCCATCTGTGCACAGGTACATATCTGCCAGTTTCTTTGTTGGCAGATAACCAATGCGTTGAATGAGCGCCGGATAAACCTGTCCCTGAATATCTTTTTGGTAGCGGCGGTCGAGGATACACTCCGGCGAGTCGTCGCCCTCCTCGATAAACAGGTAGCGGTAGCTTTCTGCACCTTTGCCCGAATACAGGGCATACTGACCCGACGACATCACTGCCTGCGAAGCTGCAACAGCAATATCGAAGTATTTTGATGCATTGTCGCCACCATGGTATTTTTGCCAGCTGCCTTCAAAAAGTGCCACCCTGGCCCTCAAAGCATCGGCAGCTCCTTTTGTGATACGTCCGATGTCGGCAGAAGCCAGCTCAGAACGTGTTGGTAATAAGGCTGCAGCTGATTCTAAATCGCTGATCATCAGTTCAGCAATCTCGTTTTGGTTTGCTCTTGAGGCAAATAGCTCGGGGCTGTCGAGGTCGGGCACACTTATTATTTTCGGAACTCCGCCATACAAACGGTAAAGACGCCAATAGTTGTAGGCACGAAAGAATAGCGCTTCGCCTTTGGTAGCCTCAATCTGATCCTGAATCGTTGACTTTTCGATCTTTTCCAGAATATTGTTGCTTCTGCGGATATAGACATACGCGTCATTCCAAACCCAGCTGGTTTCGGAAGTTTGGTAAGTTCCGTTGCTCACCACATTGTTTACATTGAAAGCAATGTCCGATTCGGTATCATTAAAACCCAGTCCATCGAGGCATGGATACAGGTTATTTGCTGCCAGCTTGAACTCGGCGGCGGTTTTCCAGAAGGCATCATCGGTGATGGTGTCCTGCGGGCTCAGATCGAGGTCTTTGGCACAACCGGTAAAAAGTAATATTGTGATAATGAATAATGTATGTAACTTTTTCATGACTTAGTTTTGTTTAGAATTTAACTTCAATACCAAAAGAAACGATTTTGCTAAAAGGATAAGTCTGCTCATCATCACGACCTTCTTCGGGGTCGAAGGAGTTGTTCCAAGAGCCTGGACAGAAGGTGTAGAGGTCTTTGCCCGAAACATAAACCCTGGCATTTTCGAGACCGGCTTTGCGTGTCAGATTTGTGGGCAGGTTGTAAGCTAAGGTGATGTTTTTCAAACGAACATATCCCATCTGATCAATTCTCATAGCGGATGTGCGCCAGTTCCAGTCGCGAAGGTTGTCGTAGCCAAGCCCTCCCATGATAAGGCGCGGATATTTGGCATCGGGGTTTTCGGGTGTATAGTTTTCACCAAAAAAATACTCAAGCGGCTGGTGCCAAACCCAATAAAAAGGCTGTCCGAAGTCGCTCCATTTGATGGCATCGCGCTGGCCCACACCCTGAAGGAAGATATTGAGATCGAAGCGTTTATAACTCAAATCAATATTCGTTGAGAAGGTGTAGCGTGGAAGTTTGTTTCCAAGATATACGAGGTCGCCATTGTAGCCGTTTTCGGGATCGCCATATGCAGTGATTTTACCATCGCCGTCCACATCGCGGTACATGACATCGCCAATACCGAGGTTTGCGGGTACACCTTCGAGTTTTTTGTATTCCTCAAGCTGGCTGTTGCTGCGTATTATACCGGCATACTCATATCCGAAATAGGAATATAGCGAATAACCTTCGCGCGCATAAACCAGACCTTCGTAGTAGGAATCGCTCCCGTCGAGACTGATGAGTTTGTTTTTGCTGTCGCTCACCGAAGCGGTAACGCTATACCTGAAATCGCCTTTGCGATCGGTCCAGTTGAGCATGGCTTCCCAACCTTTTGTTTTGAGTTCGCCAGCATTGAAAGTTGGTGGAGTGCCACCCAAAACAGCAGGCAACTCGATACCGACCAGCATGTTTTTGTTGTTTTTGATAAAGTAGTCGGCACTTCCATTCAGGCGACTGTCGAGCAATGAGAAGTCGAGACCGAAGTTGAGGGTTTCGATAGTTTCCCAGCTACGACTCTCCGACGCCAAACTTGACTGGGCACCCTGAAGACCCACGTTGGGCGAACCAAGCGGGTAGTTGCCATACAGATACACCAACGGGATATAGTCGAAATTGCCAAAACTCAAATCCTGGTTTCCGGTTTGCCCCCATGATGCCCTCACTTTCAGGCTCTGGAAGAAATCATTCTGGTTGAGCCATTGTTCCTGTGCCAGGTTATAGGAAGCCGAAACAGCCGGAAAAACAGCACTCCACCTTTTTGAAGAAGCAAACTTGGAGCTACCGTCAATACGGGTGGTAAAGTCTAAAAACGCTTTTTCCTTGAAAGCATAACTAAACCTGCCGAAGTAAGACAGCAAGGCATTGGAAGTGGCACTGCCGGTGAAGTTCTTGGTGTAATCAAGGTTTGTCTTGTCAGAAAGATTGAGGGTAAATAAGTAGTTATTTAAAAAGTTGTATCCATTAACTGACTGATATTGATGTTTATAAGATTCAAACGAAGTACCTGCCATCAGGTTGATGTTGTGATCAACAAACAGTTTTTTCGAATAGTCGAGATAAGCCAGCAATGTTTTGGAAATGTCGTTTGAGTTGGCATAAGCAGCAGAATTGGGATTGTTGTTTACTGTTTGAATGCCGCCATCCCAGTTATAGGAATTAAAGGTAGGATAAGTTGCATTGTGATGCCAAAAACCATAGGCAACCCCTGCCTGTCCCACCAGTTTCAAGTCTTCAAAAAGGTCGGCAGTGGCTTTTGCATTGGTTGAAAAGCGTGAATAACTCGATTTTGCAACACCGCCTTCTTCGAGATCAGAAGCCGGATTGCCGTAGCCCTGGTATTTGTAAAACTGACCTTGCGGGTTATAGACCGGCAAGTAGCTCCATGCGCGTGAAACAACACGCAGTGCCTCATCAAGATAGGTTGGATCGGTAGAGCTCAGGTTGTCCAATGTCGTTCTGGTTTCAAATTTTACGCGGTCTTTGAGTTTAAAATCATAGTTCAGTCGCAAATTGTAGCGCTCGGCTTTCTCGATACCGAATTTCAGTATTCCGCCATTCTTTTCATAAGCAGCCGAAAGATGGTATTTGCTCAGATCATTGCCACCTGCAAAACTGAGGTTGTGCATTTGTTGCTCTCCATTTTTGAAAATGGCATCGTTCCAATCCTGTGACTGATAAAAACCGGGATAGTTTTCGAGGTATTTCATCCATCCTCCGTTGGGGTCTGGTTCGGCGTTGTTTCTAATCTTCGTAAACACATCCTCCGAAAGTCCCGGCTGACCAATATTGCGCAAGCCTTCGTCATACATTTCGGCCATCTGCAAAGTATTTGTCATCTTCTTTAGAAAAGTAGGTGTTTTGATACCGTAGGAATATGAATAGGTCATGGTGGGAGCGCCTTTGGTGCCACTTTTAGTTGTCACAAGCAAAACACCATCGGCTGCTCTTGCTCCATAAATAGAAGCTGCTGCATCTTTCAAAACGGTGATACTTTGTATGTCATTGGGATTCAACACATCCAAATTCCCCGGAACACCATCCACCAAAACAAGTGGTTTGTTTCCGTTGATAGACGAATAACCTCTGATCTGCAACGAATGTCCTTCGCCACCGGCTTTGCCACTCGACCTGGTAACCGTTACACCCGGCAAAACACCCTGCAATGCATCCAGCGTATTGACGATAGGCCGCATTTCGAAAACTTTCTTGTCCGTCTGCACAATAGCGCCGGTCACCTCTCCTTTTAGTTTTGTACCATATCCTATCACCACCACTTCTTTAAGGTTTTTGACATCTTCTGCCAGGCTAACATTGATAACCGACTTTCCTTCTACAGCTATTTTCTGGCTTATCATACCGATATAGCTAAAAACTAATATTGATTTAGACTGGCAATCAATCGTATAGCTGCCATCGAGGTTGCTTGTGACACCTGTTGTTGTACCTTCTATGAAGATATTGACACCGGGTATCGGCTGATTTTCGCTGTCTGTAACTTTTCCCGAAATTTTTACCGTCTGGGCGTCGGCCATCGAGGCAAAAAAGATCATGACAAGAAGCAACACAGCCCTTTTCATCAATTTGTGTTCTTTTGGTTTCATAGGTTCATAATGAATTTAATTATAG
Source organism: uncultured Lentimicrobiaceae bacterium (assembly GCA_964492695.1). GTDB lineage: Bacteria > Bacteroidota > Bacteroidia > Bacteroidales > F082 > JALNZU01. Next base: position 48,755 of record CAZBMR010000021.1, on the reverse strand, counting down.
GAATTTGAAATAGAAATGGTTATAAAATCATATTATTTTACTAACAAAATATTGATTATCTTATAGTTATCAATTATATCGAAATGCAACTTCGCGCTTTGATGTGCAGGATCTTTCAGCAGTGCAGCCTGCAGGCACTCCCGGGCCTCTTCTGTTTTTTCCAGACCAAGCAAACCAAGGCCCTGAAGGAAAAGGCAGTGCACGCGGTTTCTTTTGTCGCTGTCAATGTTCCAGTTGCTTAAATGTGGAAAAGAAACTGCGAAATAGTCGAACTGGGTCTTTTTATCAAGGTTTTCGGTTCCATACGAAAGCAATGACCTGAATAGTCCTTCAGCCTTGTTTCTTTGTCCAAGCCTTGCCCATGCAAGTCCTTGATATAAAACCTTGTCGGCCTGGGTATCATTATAGAAAAATGCTTCGCCCACCTGCAACTCACCCTCACTGGCTTTTTCGAAGTAAAGCATGGCTTGCTTTTTTTGTCCAAGCATCGCCCAGGCACATCCAAGCAGGTAAAACACATCCTGATCCTGTGCCAGCGGAAGTTTGGCTTCACCAATGGTATCGGGTGGCGACAGGCTTTCATTGAGCAGCGTGATGGCACATTGCGGATCATTGGCAGCAAGACAGCCGAAAGCCTTCGAAATCAAACTGAAGCGAAATTGCCCGATCACCTTTCCTTCGCCGCCCTCCCATGGATGAAATTTTCTTTTTTTGAGCAGTTGAAGAGCCAAATCGAAGTTTCCCGACAGGTTGTAAAGCGCAATCAGTTCGAGGTAAAGATCGTCGCGCTCCTCAATAAGCTGAAGATGCCGCAACAGCTCATAACGTCTTGTGTTGACTGATACTCCTAACAACGCAGCAAGTTGGTCCTGCTCAAGCAGCAGCCTTGCACTCTGACTATCAAGTAAAAATGCTGATTTTATGTAAGAATATGCCGCTTCCGGATCGCTGTTGTGGTTATAGCTAACAATTGCCAGGTTGCGCAACGAAGCCGCAAAAAACGGCTGATGCCGAACTGACGTTTTCCAGTGCTGCTCAGCAAGGTCATATTGCTTTTTGTCGTACCAAAAATTTCCAAAAAGATGATGCGCCTTGAAGTCGTTTTCGTTAACACTCAGTGCATGACTGAAAATGGCGAACCATTCAGCACGCTTCGGAAAAGCATAGTCAATCGTGCAACTCATCGCTTTTGAAAGACTTGCCCTGCTGTCAGTTCCGGATTTATGTTCGATCCAGGCCTTGACATAAGTAAAAAGAATGTTGCCGGGCATTTGTTGCAGACACAGTTCGATCAAGCGCAGCGCCTCGCCGTATGCTCCAAAGGAAACATAATCAAATACGGCCGGCTCCAACATTCCAACCGACAAGCCTTTGTTTTGAATAATGTCTTGAATTCCAGATTCATCTGAAGAAATCAACGCCTTCTCGAACTGACCGATCACATGAAAAGGGTCTTTCTGAACAACAGATTCAATCAGTTTCATCGCAGGTGTTGATTGACCGGTTTTGCGCAAAAGATAGATTTTCAGACCAAGGGCTTTGTAATTGCGGCTGTTCCTGCTGAGAGATTTTTCCACTTCAAACAATGCATCCTCCATGCGGTTTTCAGCTGTTGATATCTTTGCGCACTCAAACCAGGCAGCGTCCTGAATGGCTGCACTCCAGGTGGCTTTGTAAAAAGCATTGTAAGCTTCTTTAATTTTTCCTTGCCCGAGCAGAGCCAAACCAAGATGATAAAAGATTTCGCCATTGGCCGGATTTGGATTGAATCTCTTCTGAGAAAGGATGGCAAACTCGAAAAACTTTGCAGCTTCATCAAATCTGCTTCTTCTTAAAAACCACATACCCAACGCGTTGTTACTTCTGCTGTCAGATGGATCAAGTTCGAGAGCACGCTTGTAATAAACCCGTGGATCAAAATGCGCATGGCGGTATTGCTCCAGATGCAGGCCGGTTAGGTAGGCTTCTTCGCTGCTTTGGATCATCTCCGGCACGCGGGGCGGACGAGCAGCCTCGGGAATTGGTGCAGCAACAACTGCTTCTTCACGGTAGCTAAGCAATTGGTTTCCAACCGAATCAAGCACATACACGTCAAAATCTGTATCGGCAGGCACTGCTAACTCCCGCCGGAAGACATCACCCGGCCTTAGTGTAAGCTCCTCGGAATAAAAAACACCTGCCAACAGCTGAATATTATTTAATGCCAGGGTAGATTGCAGGCTTATGATGATTTTACCATCCACACTTTCCACATTGAGTAACAACTCTTTGCTTGCGTTCTTTATGACTCCAAGACCGGAATAAGGTATAAAATACTGGCTGAACGAACGCTCTTCATAAGGTTGCAACCACGAAAAATCGGGCTGGTTATCGGTAAAAACTCCTGCCATCAACTCAATGTACGGCCCGTTTTCATCTGTAAGATGCTTGTTCCACGTAATTCCGAAATCACTATTGCCCCAGGTCCACATCTTTTTTCCGGGCGAGACATGGTGATTTGCCAAATGTATCATGCCCACCTTTTTATCATGCTCATAACCGCCAAGAAAATCATACTTTGAGTTTACGGCCATGTAGGATGTAGGAACAGGGATATTTTTATACATGGAGATATCCACCCCGGCAGAATAATCAATCTTGTAATACTTTCCTGTTGCAATGGGAAATGTACTCACATCACGTTTTCCATGGTCATAAACGGCTTTTACATCGGGCGGAAAAACAGATTGGTAATGCTCATTTACCGACACCGCCGGATTGGCCCACCATAAAAAGGTTTGCGGAAGCGGCGTCCCGTTAAACAAACGTACCTTTACTTCGAGATAGGCTCTTTTAGGATACAAGGTAAAGCCGGTGCGGCATTCCTGAAGATTGAATTTTTCTGTTTCACTCACCCAGACCGTGCAGCTTCCGTCTTCGCTTTTTTCTATCTGACAATCAACAGGCAAAAAGGTTGAAGGCCTGTGGTGTTGCGGCCAATTGAACTCAATACCTCCCGAAATCCATGGGCCTGTAAGTCCGACCAGGGCCGGTTTTATCACCTCATTGAAATATATAAAATGCCGTTGATTGATTTTGTCCCAGGCCATCTGTACCCTACCACCCAATTGGGGCAAAATCATCACTTTAAGGTACTCATTTTCAATGAAAACAGCTTCGTATTGCTGATCACTTTTTTCGTCATAAATCTTCTCGATGATGGGATATGGATACACTGCACCGGAGCTTCCCTGATACACCCTTTTCTCGAAAAACATTGGGTACTTTTCGTAATCTCCTGTTTTATAGGTTGGAATAATCACAATTTCTTTCCAGACGTGTAGCATTTTCGCTGATTATTAAGGGGTTTCAAAAGGGGTTGGTTATAAAAGCCTTTCAATTTCTTCAAGGGTTTTATGTTTTGTTTCAGGGAGATTTCTAAAAATAAACCAGAATCCTGCCGCACAAATCAATCCATACACCCAGAAAGTGCCTGATGTTCCAAGTGCCTCATTCATGAGCGGGAAAGTGTAGGTTAGGATAAAACAGGCTGTCCACAAGGCAAATGTTGACAATGCCATGGCTGCTCCACGCACCTTTGTCGGAAAAATCTCCGACAGCACAACCCAGGTAACCGGAGCCAGTGTCATTGCGTAAATTGCAATCGCAGCCACTACAAGCAGCAAAACCACTACACCCTGCATGTCGAAATAAAAAGCTCCGCCCAGAAACAAATAAATAAGAGCCAAACCCGACGCTCCGGCCAGCATCAGGCTTTTGCGCCCCCATTTATCAATTTTGTTCATGGCAATGAGCGTAAAAACGAGGTTCACGCTTCCGGTGAACACAATATTAAAAAGCGTATCGCTGATACCATAACCAGCGGCTTCAAACACTTCCTCGGCATAGTTAAACACAGTGTTGATACCGCTCCACTGCTGAAACACTGCAATCACCACACCCAAAACAAGCACATTGCCCATGCCTAAGGCGATTAGTTTTCGCAATGAAGTGATTTCTGAAGCCTGATATAAAGCACTTTGAATCGTTGCCGACTCTGAATTTGCATAATCTGAGCCACCGATGCGTTGCAGAATACGCAGGGCCTTTTCCGCTTTTCCGGCTTTCAAAAGCCAGCGCGGACTCTCCGGCATGACCAGCAGCATGAGCAAAAACACCAGTGAAGGCAAAGCACACGCATAAAACATCCACCTCCATCCCATCTGTCCGTTCCAGGAAGCGAGAATAAATGCATCATCTGCTCCAGGCGGAACTTTTTCAGCAATCAGGTAGTTGACAATCTGCGCCGAAAGGATTCCAATCACAATCGTAAGCTGATTCAATGCAACAAACCGCCCTCTATAGGCTGCAGGTGCAATTTCGGCAATATAGACCGTTGAAATGGCCGAAGCCAGACCAATACCCACACCACCAAGGATACGAAAACCGATGAAAACCCAAAGCGTATCAGCCAGTCCGGTACCTATTGAGGCAGCAAAAAACAAAGCAGCCGACAACAGCAGCGGTTTTCTGCGGCCATAGTTGTCGCTCAGTAAACCCGAAAAAACAGCACCAAACACACATCCAAGAATGGCACTGCTCATCGTCCAGGCCTGAAGCTGTGCCGATGCTGATATTTGAAAAAAGGCCTCGTAAAATGGTTTGGCCCCACCAATCACAACCCAGTCATAACCAAAGAGAAACCCACCCATTGCCGACACAATCGTGATCTTGTAGATGTATAATTTGCTGAATGCTTCCAAGGTTAAAAAAATTTAATAATTTCTTGAAGCAAAGAAAACAAGCCCTTTAGAATAAATCCATAGGAAATAAAATAAATTTCATGGATTATATTATGAAATCTTATCTTAGCAAAAAACTTTTGTAAGCATGAAAATTAAAAGTGGTTTTCTGGGCGAAAGGGCAGTCATTTTGCCTATTCCTGTTGTAGAAGAAATGAAAAAAGATGTATTGTGCAGCCACCTATTTATCACAGATATAGGCTTTTATCCTCATGCTATTCATCACTACCGCCGGCGCTGCAGAAGCGAAGTCAATCAATACATTTTCATTTACTGCATTGATGGTATGGGTTGGTTCGAGTTGGATGGGGCAAAACAAATGGTTGTTGCCGGACAGTACTTCATTTTGCCCAGGGATCGGGCACATGCGTATGGCAGCGACACAAAAAATCCATGGACAATCTATTGGATTCATTTCGATGGTTCTTTGGCAGCGTATTTTGCCGAAGAGTTAGACAAAGCACATTGGCTCGGCACCGAAAAAAACTCGCGCATAGAAATGAGGGTGATGATGTTTGAGGAAATCTTTAACTCGTTGCGCAATGGATACAGCCGGAGAAATCTGGCATACAGCACCAGCTGCCTGTTTCATTTTCTTGGTTCGCTCAAATTCGTTGGTGCCTATCGCGAAAGCATCCGTTCCAATGCAGATGAAGAAGGAATTGTTTCACTTGCAATCCATTATATGCGCGAAAATATCATCCGGAAGGTTACAGTGGACGAAATGGCAAAATTTGTCGGCTATTCTGTATCTCATTTCATCTCGGTTTTTCATAAAAAAACCGGACAGGCGCCCATTCATTATCTCACCCAGCTACGCATTCAGAATGCCTGCCACCAACTCGATTTCAGTGATATGAAAATCAATCAGATAGCAACCATGTCGGGATACGATGATCCATTTTACTTCAGCCGGACTTTCAAAAAAGTAATGGGTATTTCTCCTCAGGATTATCGAAAAAAAGCCAAAGGCTAAAGTTTATGAACTGTCGTTACCCCTTTTTATCTGAGATGATAAACTAAATCTATGAAATATAAATTAATAATATAAAGTTATTCTATATTTTATCATTTTTTCATCAATTTTATCACTATCATTGCACCTGTCATTTACATATTTCCAAAACTTGATATTAGCATGGAAAGCTTTTTGTTTATGATTACATCCTCAGCAAATTAAATTGATAAAAATGGAAAAAGTCAACAAAGGAAAATGCCCGGTGATGCATGGAGCAAACACCGAAACAGGCAAAACAGTCATGGACTGGTGGCCCAAAGCACTCAAACTCGATATCCTGCACCAGCACGACACCAAATCAAATCCAATGGACGACAGCTTCGACTATGCCGAAGCTTTCAACACCCTGGACCTTGAGTCATTGAAGAATGACCTGAAAGCTTTAATGACGCAAAGCCAGGACTGGTGGCCTGCCGACTGGGGACATTATGGCGGATTGATGGTGCGCATGGCATGGCACGCTGCCGGCACCTACCGTGTGGCCGATGGACGCGGCGGAAGCAACACCGGCAACCAGCGCTTTGCCCCGCTCAACAGCTGGCCCGACAACGGAAACCTCGACAAGGCACGCCGACTGCTTTGGCCGGTCAAGAAAAAATACGGCAACAGCATCTCTTGGGCCGACCTGTTCATACTTGCCGGCAATATGGCTTATGAATCAATGGGCCTGAAAACCTTTGGTTTTGCGGGCGGACGTCAGGACATCTGGCATCCTGAAACTGACATCAACTGGGGGCAGGAAAAAGAATGGTTAGCCGCCACAAAGCATCGCTATGCTGATGTTTCAAAACGCGATTCGCTCGAAAACCCACTCGCAGCGGTACAGATGGGACTGATCTATGTGAACCCCGAAGGCGTTGATGGCAATCCCGACCCATTGAAAACAGCCCATGACATGCGCACAACATTCGCACGCATGGCCATGAATGATGAGGAAACAGTAGCACTTACCGCCGGCGGCCATACCGTTGGCAAGGCACATGGCAATGGCAATGCCGCACTTCTGGGCGAAAGCCCCGAGGGCGCTGCTATTGAAACACAAGGTTTTGGCTGGATGAACCCTGCCGGTAAAGGCAATGCCGAAGACACTGTGACAAGCGGCATCGAAGGCGCCTGGACAACAAACCCGACACAATGGGACAACGGCTATTTTGAGATGCTTTTTGGCCATGAGTGGGAGCTGAAGAAGAGTCCGGCAGGTGCATGGCAATGGGAGCCTGTCAGCATAAGCGAAAACGCCAAACCGCTTGATGCACACCGTCCGCAGCTTCGTCAAAACCCGATTATGACCGACGCCGACATGGCGCTGATCAAAGACCCCGAATACCGAAAAATCTCCGAACGCTTTCGTGATGACCAGGACTATTTCACCGAAGTTTTTGCGAGGGCATGGTTCAAGCTCACCCACCGCGACCTTGGGCCGAAAAGCCGCTACCTCGGCCCTGATGTTCCGGCAGAGGATTTGATCTGGCAAGACCCCATTCCGACCGTGAGTTATACCCTGACCGAAGATGAAATTTCTGAACTTAAAAAGAAAATCTTTGACAGCGGACTGACGCGTACCGAACTCATCAACACAGCCTGGGACAGTGCACGCACCTTCAGGGGTTCCGACTTCAGGGGAGGTGCCAATGGCGCACGTATTCGGCTGAGTCCGCAGATTGACTGGGAAGGAAACGAACCCGACCGCCTAAGAAAAGTCTTGGCAAAACTCACCGAAATTCAGTTGGGTCTTGCCAAAAAAGTGAGCATCGCCGACCTGATTGTGCTGGGCGGAAGTGCCGCCGTTGAAGCAGCTGCCAGAGAGGCCGGATATCCGGTTGAAGTACCATTTAGTCCCGGACGCGGCGATGCAACTGCCGAACAAACCGATGCTGCCTCCTTCGATGTGCTTGAGCCTATTCATGATGGATTCAGAAACTGGCTGAAGAAGGATTATACCGTAAAACCGGAAGAATTGCTGCTCGACAGGGCCCAGCTAATGGGGCTGACAGCGCCGGAGATGACAGTGCTTATTGGCGGAATGCGCGTATTGGGAACAAACTTTGGAGGCAGTAAACATGGTGTGTTCACACAAAACGAAGGGCAGCTTACAAACGACTTTTTTGTGAACCTCACCGATATGAACAACAGCTGGAAACCTGTCAACGACAACCTTTACAATATCGTGGACCGTAAAACAGGCGCCACCAAATGGACAGCCACCAGGGTGGACCTGGTTTTTGGCTCCAATTCAATCCTGCGGGCATATTCCGAACTCTATGCGCAAGATGACAACAAGGAAAAATTTGTGGCTGATTTTGTGAAAGCCTGGACGAAAGTGATGAATGCCGATCGTTTCGATTTATTGAGCAACTAAGATTGAGTCCCCTCCGAAAAGTCAGCAAGAACATTGACTTTGGTTAATAGATTTGGGAGAGATTTACGGACAAGTAGTTATAAACACAACAATGTCAATAACTTAATGATAAAACAATGTAATTTTTTCATTAGCTTTGTATCTTTCAATAAGACATGAGTCATGTTTAAAAAGACTAACAAAGCGCCTCAGCTGGATGTTTTTAGCAATGTTCCAACGATGCTTGAGCATTATGCTTGCAAACAGTATAACGATCAGGGTCATTGGCATAACCAATTTCGCGAGCAAGTTGTCATGCGCCTGGATGAATCCATCTTCAGCCCGCTTTTCAACAGCACCACGGGAGCTCCCAATGCTTCAGTACGCATCCTGGTAGGCATGATGATTTTGAAGGAATCATTTGGGTGGAGCGATTCACAATTGTTTGAAGAATGTCGTTTCAACGTATTGGTTAGGAGCGCATTAGGACTTTTCAACATGAATGATTCCATACCGGCGGAGTCCACTTACTATCTGTTGCGCAAAAGGATTTATGACTATCAAAAGCAAAATGGTGCAGATTTGATGGAAAAGACCTTTGCGCATATTACCCGCCAGCAGATCAAAGAGTTCGATGTAAACGGTCGCAGCATCCGTATGGATAGTAAACTCATTGGCAGCAATATTGCAATCTTTAGCCGATATGAGATTATACATCAGACACTTTGCTTGTTTTATAAGTCACTGAACAACAGTGCCAGATCAAGAATTTTACCGAAAGACCTCGAACAACTCAATCAACTTTTTGAGGAAGAAGCCAACAAAACGGTTTACCGAAGCACCAAAGAAGACCTCAAAGAACGTTTGAAACCCATCGGCTTGCTGAGCTATAAAATGCTCAAGTTGTTTGGCGATGCACAAACAGAAGCTTACCAATTACTCCAGCGGGTGTTTGAAGAACAGTATAAAGTGCAGGATGACCATCAGATAGTGCTTCGCCCAAGGGAAGAGATATCTTCCTCCAGCCTGCAGTCGCCCCATGACCCCGATAGTGCCTTTCGCCATAAAGAGGATCAACAGGTAAAAGGTTATAGCGTAAACATTGCCGAGACCTGCAGTGATGAGGGACTTAATTTGGTTACCAGTGTCATTGTAGCTAAAGCAAATACATCTGATGTGAATTTTGTGGAACCGGCCATTGTTGCCACAACCGAAGTTACGAGCCAGAAAGTTGAAAAAGTTTATGCTGACGGGGCCTATCAAAGTCCTGATAATGATGCCTTTTGTCAGAATATTGACATGGTTTTCACTGGAATACAGGGATATGAATCGAGATATGATCTGCAACTGATGGGCGAATGTTTGCTGGTGAGGGATACACAAACCAACACCGTTTATCATGGCGTATTAGCTAAAAAACTCAGCAACAGTAAGCAAGACAGATGGAGAATCAAAACACCTGAAGGAAACTACTATTTTAATCAACAAGCCATCAGAGCCTCGCATCTGCGCACGCAAATCAAAACGCTTTCTGTGCAAGAGCGGCACAAAAGAAACGATGTAGAGGCCACCATTTTTCAGCTCTCAGTGATGCTTCGGCATCATCAATCAAAATACCGGGGTCTGATCAAGCAAAAAATGTGGGCAGTCTGTAGGTGCTTATGGATCAATCTTGTACGCATCATCAATTTCATACAAAAAACCGATCCCACAAAGCCGATTTTTGAAAAAAACATGCCATTGTCAACAATTTGGACTTCAATATTAACATTTTGCAGCCTGGTATCATGTGTGGCTCATCAGAACTATCCACCAAAATCAAGTTATCTGACGGTAGACAGATGATAAATACTAATGAGGCTTATCAAAAAAAAACTGCTTTTCGGAGGGGACTCAAGATTGAAATTTCCAAAAAGACTGTATTTGAATAAACGGCAATCAGCGCAATGATTGCCGTTTATTTTTATAACTCTTAAAGCAAATAATTTAGCACTTCAATCAATAAGCACAATTCCTATTACTTGATTCCGCGTTGTTTTTTCACCTGCTCCCAGGCATCTGTCACTTGTTTGAACTTCTCTTCGGCGGCAGTCCTCACTTCTTCTCCAAGGTGGCTCACCTTGTCGGGATGAAAGCGGATGGCCATGTCGCGGTAGGCCTTCTTAACTTCTTCATCCGTGGCTTCCTGACTGACTTCCAAAATCTTGTATGCAGAATCAGTGTCTTTGACAAACATGGCCTTGATGGCTTCAAAATCGGCCCGGTTCACACCCATGAAGCCTGCGATGGTTTCCAAGGTTTGCAATTCGGCCTGATTGAGCTGTGCATCGCTTCCGGCAATGCCAAACAAATAGTGCATCAACTGCAACTTTGATGCATCGTCCATATAGTGGCCTATCTGAGCGGCAACCTCCTGCAAGTTGATCTCCTGCTTGAGTATCTCCCTGAGCATCAACACATATTCATCTGTAGCTTCCTTGCCAAAGTTGCGCAGCAAAAACTGTTTCACATAATCCAGTTCCGACTTTTTAACGGAGCCATCAGCTTTCATCATGGCAGCCGACAGCACGAGCAGACTCAGGTTGAAATCGCCCTGCCGTGTGGCTTGATATTCGTATTTGCCAGAACCCATGTCGTCAAACATATGTCCAAAGGCATAGCCAAGCAAAGCGCCTAATGGGCCACCAAAAGCCCAGCCAAGGCCACCTCCAACCCATTTGGAATAACCCTTTGAGCGCTGACCCTGAGCCGCTTTGGCCGAATCTTTTGACTTTGACACGTTAAAAACGATCAGGGCAACCACCACGATCAGAACCACAGAATAAAAGGAAAACATTGTGTGATAAATTTGCGCAAAAGTATAAAGAAACCCCTATTCATTGGTTTGGCCTTCGTAAACAATAAAAAAAGCAGGCTAAGCCTGCTTTTCATGCGTTGTCAAAGTCCAAGTTTTTTCCGCAAATCTTTTGGAATGGCATCCTTGTGAATGGCAATATTCAGTGTTTTGTATTCCACAAATGGAACGGAGGCAAAAAGGTAGCCTGCATACACATGGTCTTCGGTGCCCCACGAATTTTTAACCTTGTAGTATTTGTTGCCCTTTTGGTCTTTGGCAATGCCAACGATGAGCATACCATGGTCATCCGTGGTTTCAAAATTGTCATACGAAAGCTGACGCATTTCGGGGGTGATATGTTTTTCAGGAACGATTTCTTCAAAGCTGAACATGGTTTTTTTGCGTTCGGCAGGAGTAAGCGCTTCCCAGCGTTCCTTTTCTGTACCGCTGAGATCATTGGTGTTTTCTTCAGGCACAATGGCAACGCCATTTTTCCAGGAGAAGCCCTTTTCGCTCACGTCGGCACCCCAGGCAACTGCATAGCCTTTCTCAAGCGCATAGTCAATCGTGCGCATCATTTCTTCGAGGGTGACATTCCAGGTTGAACTCCACAGCCAGTTATCAGGCAACTCCTGAATGTAGGCCTGATATTGCGGCACATGGCTATATGCTGTAAGCTGCACATAATCAGCTCCATTCAAGCCCATGGCTTCACTAAAGGATTTTGGATTGTATTTTTTCCCTTCAAATTCAAATTCAGCCGGATAATCACCCAGATAAGTATCAAGCAAGGCATCGAAACCATCATGCCAAACAGGTGTCAATTTTCTATTGCCATTTTTCAATACCGCATCGGCATAGGCTTTCAAAACATCGTCCATTTCGCCATGGGTATGCTTTTCTTCTCCGATTACAAGGCCCGTGTATACTGCTTCCGGCACCAGGCCATATTTGTCCATGACATAGGTCACATCGTTGAAACCACCACCGGCAGCCAGGTTGAGGTGGCCATGCAAACGCACATACTTTGATGCTTTTTCGGAATAAGCCTGCCGAACAATGTACATTTCCGATAAATCAACAGTCCGACCACTTTTTCTTAAAATCTCGGCTTCGAGCAGTCCGATTCCGGAGAAACTCCAGCAGGTTCCCGACCGGTATTGGTTGGGTACGGGTGTATGCGGCACTTCCTTCTCCATCGTAAATTCATAGACCTTTTTTTCCTTTTCTTTGGGCGTAGCTTCCTGTGCCACAGCGATCTGCACCAACAGGGCAAGCCCTGCTGTCAGACCGGCAATTTTGGGTAATTTTTTCATGATACAATTGATTTTGAATAAGAAAGCAGCAAAGTTAATCAGAAACCGTTTGTGCAACAATGAAGTAAGTAAAAGGTATGCAGCAACCAGCTTTTGGGAAAAAAGTACTTTCCCGAGCCTTATTACAGCCCTAAAATGCGTGCGTCCACAAAAAACTCGGCATGAACCTGCAAGGTATGGTCAGAGAGAATCAGCTTGTCAGTGGTGGTATTCATGCGAAGCGTGATGGCGTCTTTCTTGATATACTCGCGCAAATCTATGTTATATGTTTCAAAATCAATGCTCTTGCCAATGCTATCCGGTATGTCACTGATGGAAGCCACTGCTATTTCGGGTAATCCTTCAGCCGACATATAGATGGTGGCAGCTTTTAAGAAACTAAAATCGCCATCTGAGGGCGCGGTGATTGTCAGGTTCAGCTTTCGCAACACGATCTGTTCAACCAGGTCTTTCCGTGTTTCATTCACCTCGAAGGTGCTTTCCGAGTTGGTGGTGATGGCCGGTGTTAACAAATTGAATGGCAGATTGATGCCAACAAGGGACGAAACAACCATTGTTTCATCATAATCCATCGTAAAATGTGTGAGTTTATCAATCTCTTTGCAGGCTTGCGCAGTAAACAACGCAAAGATGATGAGCAGAATGCGTCCGGTTGCTTTTATTGGGTGTAATGGCATAATGAGTTTTTTAACATATTATTAACAAATATTATGCCAATCTTCACATCCTGCTGAAAAGTCATCGAAGGCAGACGCAGCACCATGCAAGCCATCGTTGCAGTCAAAAGGGATATACTTCCTTTGCCAGATCACCTGTGTTAAAAGATACCCTGAATAAAAATCCGGCAGCATGATTCGTTAATTTTGTCGCTCAAGCCAACGTGACTCAATGGCTTCTTTTTTTCCAAAATTGGTCCAAAATGAACTTGAATAAACCAAAACCTTCATCGCAACTTTTTTTCCAGCTGGTCATCGTAAACCTGCTCATGCTTCTGACTGCGGCTTGTTCGCCCCCAAAAGAAGCGCTTTTTAAAGAGGGCGAATGGTATCTCAATGACCAACAACAGCTTGCCTTGCGGTTTGAAGGGACTGGAAAAGGCACATTTATAAAAACAAACCGTGCCGTGGCAAGCCCAAAAGCCTTCACCTATTTTCAAAAAGGAAGGAGGTTAAAGCTGAAAGACCAGGACAAGGACCTAAAAAAACTGAGGGGTAAAACCACCGCTTTGGGTGATACACTTTTGTTGCGCAGGTTTGCACGGCCCGACATCGTGCTGCACACACGAAAACTAAACCCATGGCCACAGCCACCATTCCGATACCGCGACGACCTTGCCAGCGAAGTGCTGAAGCTTGAAGCCAGCTATGGGCAGTCGCCCGGCTATTACACTTCGCTAAGCATCGAGGACAGGCTGAATATTGAATACAGTGAGATTATCCTGCAGGTGGCCGAAAACATCAGGGGCAACCTCCGGCAATCAGACCAGGAGCTGAAGCTAGACCTTTGGTATCCTGCATCGGACAGCCTGCTCCGCCGACCGCTGGTGGTGCTCATTCACGGAGGTGGATTTCTTGCCGGTGACAAGGCTGATAAACTGCAAGTATCTCTGGCACAACACCTTGCTCGAAAAGGATTTGTGGTTGCCTCCCTCAACTACCGCATGGGATTCGTTTTTCTGCCCGGTGCTTACAGCAATCTTGAACGCGCCATGTATCGGGGCGTGCAGGATGTGCGGGCAGCTTTGCGCTATTTGAGCATGCGTGCCGGCGACTTCCGTATCGATCCCGATCAGGTTTATATTGGCGGCAACAGTGCAGGCGGCTTTCTTTCGCTTATGACCGCCTTCATGGAACAAAACGAAGCCTGGCCAAGCACAAGAGGAAATGCCCTGAAATTGCAATCCGACCTCGGATGCCTCGACTGTTCGGGTAATTCCGACCAAGGGGACTACACCATTAAAGGAGTAGTGAATTTGTGGGGCGCATTGCCCGATCTTGACATGATGGACGCATGGGAAAACACCCCTCTTCTGCTCATTCATGGTGATGATGACAAGGTGGTTCCTTTTGGATATAATTACCCGTTTGCCAATGTCAGTTCAAAATTATCTTCTTTTTTTACCAGCAAGGTTTTTGGTTCTGCACCCATCTATGGCAGGGCTACGCAATTAGGTATACCTGTAACACTGTTGCCTTTGCATGGAATGGGGCACGAACCCCATATCGACCAACACCTAATCATGACGGCCGTTTACGACACCATTGAAAAATCCATCACCAGGTTCATTTACAGGCAAGTAGCACCGAGTTTGCCTTTACCATCTGGTCCGTCCAGCCTGAAGGCCAACGATCCGGTTCCGGTCTATAGCATCCCATGGTCTGCAGCAGGAAGATTCTCGTGGAATTGCGACAGTTGTCTGGTCGTAAGTCAGGAGAACCGCTCAGCCCGGGTGGTGTGGTTTGCTGGATCAAAAAATCGGACGCTTCAAGTTGCCGGCTTTGGACCAAATGGGCAGGTTCAGCAAACTTTGCTTCAGGTGAAGCTTGAATAACCAAAACCTTAAAATCATCGGTGTTTTTATCTTCGAATCAGCTTCAGTGTGCTTTTCCGACCATCGTAAAACTCAATGAATATGAGATACATATGCTCATGAAGGCCTGTCAGGTCAATTTCCAGCCCATCATGCGTCACGCCTGTCAGCAACCTCACATCCCGTCCGGACAGATCCCTTAATATTGCATATTTAAAATCCGTTCCTTCCTTAAGTTGAATTGTTGCTTTTGTGCAAGCCGGATTGGGCCACAAGCGCAGGCCTTCGTCCGGCGTTTCGCCATTCAACACAATCGTGAAACAAGCCGGATGGATGTGTTCCATCACCGCCCTGAACTTTGGAGCGGGAATCAGGGCAGTGTCCTGATCCATGGTTTCGAGAATGCCCCAGCTTCCGTAGCGTGCAGAGCGCTGCCCGATAAGCGAAAAATTCATGCATTGAATCGGCTCATTGCCCTCATGCAAAGTCAGCAAAAAGTCAAACCATTCATTGTAAAGGTGATACATGGCCGTGTCGCGCTGAATGTCGAGCAGGGCCTGTGCATAGGTCGGTTCCTCGCCGAAGGGATTGGGGGTGATGTGCTGTCCGCCTTCATAAAAGGCCATTGGTAAGCCCAAGGGATCGGCCACTTCTGCTTTGATGGCCGACATCCACACCTTTTCGTTTGTTTCGCGCGACAGGCGCACCCTTTGGGCCACATCTGCAATGGTGGCATTCGCCCCAAGTGCATCCAATTCAGCCTCAAGCACTTCATCGCTTAGCCCAAAATAATAGGCCGGCGAAACCAAATCGAAACTCCCTTGCTGCATGTTGAAGGTAATCCGCTGACTTACATCGAGCCAGGCAGTTTGTACACCCACTGCCCGCCTGAGCCGAGCGCTGTTGCCATAAACGGAGGTCCAGATATCCATGCAGTTTTGAATGTAAGGCACAATGCCTTCGGGCCAGCTAACTCCCTGCAGTTCACAGCCATAATGATTGAGCCAATGGGTTTGACCAAACATCCAGTTCCAAATTTCGTTGCTGTATTCCACTGTTAATATTCGTTCAGGCTCGAGCCCATCAAAAAACAACTGCGCCATTTGATGCATATAATCATTGCTTGCGCGGTGCGGCACACACACCCAGCCATCGAGGTCGTAGTCGTTCATAAGCTTGATCATCACCTCATAAGGAATGCCCTTGCTGTTGGCCCAGGTGTAGTAATCCATGCGGGCGCGATCGTCCCAACCAAAAAGCTCAGGGCTGTCCCACGACCATGCATCGGTCTGTCCCCAGTTGTTGGTGGCACCCCAGTCCATGAAGCGCACCGATTTGAATTTTTGCATTGTATTCAACCACAGTGGATTGAATGGTTGTTCAGTATAAGTATTTTCGTATTCAGCTTTCACAATACGAATCTGACGAATTGGATCGGCTGCCTCAGACGCCAAAATCGTAAGCTGGATGATTCCTCCCACCGGATTTAACAAACTGAATGTCATTCTGTTGGCTGAGGTTTGTTGCACATTGTTCAGGCTTCCCCAAAATTCAAGCATGCCTGTACCTTCCCAAAGCACCACATATGTTCCAGCCTGCCATCCATCGGTGATGGCCCACACGGTTGCGGCACGTTGCAGGTATTGACGACCAGGAACCTGCTGCGGAATGTGGGTAGGATAACCATCGGGTCTGTAGCTCAAACTGTCGGCAGACCCCGAATCCCATGGGTTGGCTGGATTGCCCACATCCTTGGTGTACCATTCACGACAGTGGTGCATCATATCAACAAAAGGCAATTCTGTGCCCCAGTCGGCCAGGCCGCCCAGATTGGTTCCAATGCTGAGTTTGCAGCTGTCGGCCAGTTGTGGCCTGACTGTCAACGGCAAGGCAACGAGCAGACCTATAAATAAAATGCATCGGACTTTCATGACATTGGATTCAGTTTCCTGCGAAAATAGCTCAAAAATACCACAGCGCATTTTGAAATTTCAAACTTCGTGTAGCCGCCCGTGAAACATTCGGCTGTTTTGATTGTTTATTCGGCAAAATCAACAATATGACATCTATTGCAATCATCACAGGAGCCTCATCGGGAATAGGCCTGTCTTTCGCAAAACAAATGGCCAGCAAAAACATCAACCTTTTGCTGGTGGCACGTAGTGCCGACAAGCTCAGCGCATTGGCAAAAACGCTTCAAAAAGATCACCCTATTCAAGTGTTTACGCTGGCCATCGACCTCAGCAAACCAGCAGAAGCAGAAAAGATCGTTGGGTGGTGCCAAAGCAACGCCATGCAGGTTGACTACCTTATCAACAATGCCGGGTTTGGCGACCTGGGCATTTTTCACGAAAGCGACTGGGAAAGGCAGCATCAGATGATGGAGCTGAATATGACCACATTGGTTTACCTGACGCACAGCTTTTTGCCCGGTATGGTAAAACGTGGCACCGGCAGAATTCTTAATGTGGCTTCCACCGCCGCCTTTCAACCCGGGCCGGGAATGGCCATCTACTTTGCAACAAAAGCCTTTGTACTCCATTTTAGCGAAGCCATAGCCGAAGAAGTGTCTGCCTCAGGTGTAACCGTTACTGCTTTATGCCCCGGCGCAACGGAAAGCAATTTTGCAAACGAAGCCAAGGCAACGGACAGTAAACTGTTCAAAGGCAGAAAGTTACCAACATCAGATGAAGTTGCGCGCTATGGCATTCACGCCATGATGAGGGGGAAAAGGGTCGTCGTTCATGGCTTCACAAACCGCATCTTGACCATGAGCCTGCGCTTCATTCCACGCAATGTGGTCACAAAAGTATCTGCCTTTATCATGAAAGGCAACAGCCACTAATGCTTTTCAACAGAATGTTGCCCAAAAGCAACCCAAATACAATGCTCATCTTCCATAGAATCAGTGATTCTGATTGATATTTGTCTTTGATCAGCCGCTCAGATGAAAAGATCGGATGAAAACTAGGCACGAGATTAAATATTTTGATAATTTAAACAAAAAAAAATATTTTTACCAACTCAAATACGCTAAGAAAATACCCGTCAAATTTACTAAAGCATAAGCGCATCTGATACATTTCTTCAATGTTCAACCTATTCAAACACATCCATGTCAGCCGTTTTCAGGTGTTGTTGCCGGCAACACTGATGGTGGTCCTTGCACCAGCCATGCTACCCGGTGGCGGAATATCCAGGCTGTTTTTTTTCTTCCTGCTGAGTGTTCTCTTCATCCAAAGTATGCTCGCCGTGAGCAACCTCCACTCCAAGGCCATCTACCGAAGGTATGTGATTGTGGCCCTGATGATTATTATCATCTGGCTCGAACCAAAAGGACACAATTTGTTAGTGTATAACATCATCAGAATCAGCGCCTTAATATTTTTCTTCAGCTTTATTATTTATGCCCTTGGAAGGTTCATTTATCAAAGCAAAAAGATATCATACGACCTTCTTTTCATCAGCATCAATATTTACCTGTTGATGGGCATTGTGTTTGGCAACCTGAGCATGCTGATTGATTTTTTGTTGCCGGGCGCTTATCGTTTTCCCGACTACATGCAACCAGCTAGTTTTGCCGACTATATGTATTTCAGTTTTGTAACCATGACCACAGTGGGTTATGGAGATGTGTTGCCCGTGAAACAGCCCTCTCAGGTGATGGCGGTATTGTATGCAATAGTCGGGCAGCTCTACATTGCTATTGTGATGGCCATTATCGTTGGAAAATTTATATCATCTAAAGAAGATCATTAAACTTCAATATTTTACTAAAATAATTCCTTTCAGTCATGTTAAAAAAAATCACACTCTTACTCCTACTCACCGCTGCAGGACTGTTTTCGCAAGCACAGACCATCACTGTTTTTGCACACAGCGGATACACCTTTGGCGACAAATTTCCCATTTCAGGTGGCCGCGGAAAGATCTATGACGGACACACCTATGGTGGATTGCTTGGCATTCAGCTAACCGATCAGTATGTGTTGGAAGTTTCCTACAGCCGCCAGGATACGCGCGTATTGGCAATCTCGCCTTATCTGACAATGAATGTGGACGAGCCTATCAGTGTGTCTTATATCATGGGCGGCATCAACCGTCAACTCATGCTCAGTGAGCAGGCAGCAGTGTTTGGCGGACTCAAATTTGGCGCAGGACTTTTCAATTCAAAAAAAGACGCATTTGAAAATGTGACACGTTTTGCTGTGGGACTTAACGTTGGTGGAGCATATTACTTCACTGAGCAATTGGGCTTACGTATTCAAGCCAACCTCAATGCGCCTGTAACGGATATTGGTGCAAACTTATGGTGGAGCCCTGGCTCAGGCATTGATGTTGGCGTATCAAGCTATACACCTGTGCTTCAATTTGGTTTCACAGGTGGATTGGTTGTGCGGCTGAATCCATAATGTATATAACTACATATCAGCTATATATAATATGGAAAAGGGCTTTCAATGGAACTATTCTTTTCATTGACCACAATATAGCTGAGCTTCAATAAGCCCACTAATGCTGTTGCGCATGCAAGATGATGTCACTGTATAACCTTTTCCTTTAGTTCCATGACAATAAATTGTTCAGCAAAAGCAAGTGTATTCCTACTCGACAATTAACTTTACAAAAACAATTGCTATGAAAAAATATGTTCACCAAATCATTGCGGTCGTTGCGACAACTGCCTGGATCAGTTTTTCGGAGTACTTCAGAAATGAATTTTTGTTGAAACAACATTGGACGCAACATTACGCTGACATGGGTCTGCAATTTCCCGGCTCACCCATTAATGGTGCCGTCTGGGGAATCTGGTCGTTGACAATGAGCATTTTGATTTTGTTAGTTTTGCGCAAATTTTCATTCATTCAAACAATTTTTCTGGTTTGGTTGGCGTCCTTTGTGATGATGTGGCTGCTGATCGGGAATCTGGGTGTCCTGCCATTTTCAATCCTTCCATATGCCATTCCACTTAGCTTGATCGAAGTTTATGTGGCGAGCCTCATCATGCGGGGGTTTATTAGTCACAGTCAACTGTAGATCAGTCTAATGGAAATCAATTTTACCTGGGTTGGCGGTGCGACTTTTGTTATCGAAACCGGGGGATTGCGAATAGCCTGCGATCCATCGCTTGCTGAAGAAGGCACTATTGCCGATTTCTTTTGGTTCAAATCGGTTCGGCTCAACAATCCGGTTTATGACCAAAATACCTTTAATAACATTGATATGTGGCTGCTCACACACGCCCACCTCGATCACCTTGACAAAAGTGGGATGGCTGCTATAGGCAGCAAATCAATTAAGATTGGCACAAAAGAGGTGGCCCGTTGCCTCGTAAAAAATGGTTTATCAGGTGTTGAAATTTTGGAATGGGGTGAGCTCCGAAAATACAGCTTTGGGTCTGTAAAAGTTGAAGTCATGGCTGTGCCGGCCATCCACGGGATCAATCCTGTCAGCGCGTTTTTTGCCGGAAAAGTGAATGGTTATCTTCTCAAAATCATCCGTCACGACAGTGAGTTTACCACATACATCACCGGAGACACGGTTTACGATCAACGCATTTTCAAAAAAGTTCATTTCCCTAAAATCGACTTGATGATTCCAAATATGGGGGCTGCCCAAAAAGGCAGCTGGATCATGAACCTGACTCTGGATGCAAAGATGCTCAGGCGATTGATAACAAAAATGAATCCTGATATCGTGATACCGGTACATTTTGAAGCATATAGTCACTACAACGAATCCATCAAAGCAACTGCATCATTGAAGGACAACAGGATCAAAATTCTGAATCCAGGCGAGAAAGTAACTTTAAAACATTGATTCTTACATAAAAAACATCACCACCCCGGCAAAACTCACAACCGCACCAATGTAGTCGAGCAGCCTGATTTTTTGCTTAAACAAAATCGCAGCAGGAGGAATGATCAAAATTGGAACAAGCGCCATGATGGTTGAGGCAATCCCGGTGGAGGTGTGCTGAATGGCAACCAACGAAAATGAAACGCCCAGAAAAGGTCCAAAAAACGATCCCAGCGTGATACCTGCCAATGCCTTGCGGTTTCGCAATGCTTTGAGAACAAAACCAAGCTTTCCGGTAAGAATGATGATCAGAACGAATCCGACCACACCGGCAATGATACGTATTTGTGTGCTGGCAAAAGGGTCGTAATCACGCATGCCATATTTACTCAACACCAGCCCTCCGGCTTGTCCCAGAACACCAAAAAAAGCGAAAAGCAATCCCGAAACAGGATATTTCAGTTGCAATTTCTGTCCGTTGGGTTTGGCAAAAATTGTAATGGCAATACCCGAAACCGTGAGGCCCATACCCAACAAGTGCTGAAGCGTCATACGCTCGCCCAGAACCACCCATCCTAAAAAAGCAGTAACGGGTGGCACAAAAGTCATAATCAGCATGGCTATACGGGAGCCAATGAGGCGATAGCTGTGAAAAAGAAAATAATCTCCAAATACAAAACCCACCAAACCACTGAGTGTGAGCCACAACCAGGCATGACTGCTTGCATCGGTGGGAAAAGGTAGTCCGCGTGCAACCCATTCATATAAACTCAGATAAACGAGCGCAAAAACCAGACGTGTCACATTTACAGCCAACGAACCAATGCGGCGTGTGGCCATTTCAAATGACAAGGCGGTGATGGTCCAGAAAACCACCACCAACAAGGCGGCTAACTCGCCCGTGTATGTTGAAAATTGCATGCGGTAAATTTAGCCGGCAAAAATAATGCGTTTAAGCATATCAAAACTTGTCACGAACAGTCAAAGGTGACTTCAGCCAAGACACCGCAGCAAACCGGCAGGCAGCAAAGGCTTGTTAGCATTTGCGCGTTTGAATGCCTTTTCCTATTTTTACCGTTCATTCTTCAAGAGGGCTGTTTCCCAATGTGCTTATACCATGAGAAGTATTTTGTTATACATCATCTTTATCACTTTTCTCTTCGCTCCAGATGTGGTGCTGTCTGAACACCAGTTCACAGTGTTTCACTACGAAAGCACTGATTATCAAGGCGGCAATCAGCATTGGGACATTAGCAAGGATGCGTCAGGAAGGGTATTTCTTGCCACTGACAATGGCCTGATGCTGATGGACGGCACACGGATGCGCTTGCTAAAGATGGAAACAAAAACCATTGTGCGCTCTGTGTTGTGCCACAACGATCGGGTGTACACAGGCTCATTTCTCGATTTTGGATATTGGACAGAAGATGCATATGGACAATGGCACTACACCTCGCTGGTGAAAGATGCCGAAAGTTTAAAGTTGCAGAATGATGAGTTTTGGAAAATAGCGGAGCTAAACGGGCAAATCTATTTTCAAAGCTTCGGTAAATTGTTTCGCTACGACGGCCAAACCATTCATCCTATTGGCCTGCCCGGAAACGTCTTCTTCCTGATGAAATCGGGCAACAGGGCCTTCATTCAAGCCATCTATGGCGGCATTTACGAGCTGAAAGACGACAGAATGATTTTTGTTGCCGGCAGCGAACTTTTTTCAAATACTGAGGTGAAGGCTGTGCTGCAGCAAGCCGATGGAACATCGTTTATCGTCACAGCATCAATGGGTTTGTTCAAATGGCAGGGTGGACAGTTCAAATCGTGGGCTACTTCGGCCGACGAGCAATTGCGTGCCTACAAGATAAACGTAGCGACACTTGGTAAGGACCGTATTTTTTTGGGTACAATCTTAAAAGGCATTTATATTCTCGACCTCGAAGGCAGGCTCATCGACCACATCCACAGTGCGAATGGCTTGCAAAACAACACCTTGCTCTCGCTCCTGAATGACGAGGGAAAAGGCTTGTGGGCCGGTTTGGATCAGGGCTTCGACTACATCTGGTTTCAGTCGCCAATCTCGCATCACCACGACACCGAGATTGGAAGTGCTTATGCCGCTGCATATTACAACAACACCCTTTACATTGGAACCAATCAGGGCATTTTCTATTATCAGAAGGATAATAACGGACAATTCGGCCTGCGCAGCTTTGTAAATGGCTCCCAGGGGCAGGTTTGGTTTTTATCAGTGGTTGAAGGTAAGTTGTATTGCGGATTGAACAATGGCACCTTTTTGTTGGAAAATAACCTGCTTCGCAAAGTAAGCCCGCTCGATGGCGCTTACAATTTGAAGGCTTTCCGGCTTGGTGATGAGGAGTTGCGCATTCAGAGCACCTATACAAGCATTGTGGTTTTCAGGCGATTAGATAACGAATGGAAATATTCCCACAGCCTGTCTGGATTTTCGGCACCAGCACGCTACCTCGAAATCGACCACCTTGGACATATGATACTCGGCCACAGCATCACCGGCCTCTACCTCATCAAAGCCAATGCAGCCTTCGATTCGGTGGTCTTCACGAAAACACTTGGAAAATCCGATGGACTACCAATGTTGTCGAACAAAGTTTTTAAAGTTGATAACCGTGTGGTTGTTCCATCAGCCGGAAAACTTTTTCAGTGGGATGCCGTGCGCGAAATCTTTATTCCCTGGGATACGCTCAACGCCCAGCTGGATGGTTTTGCTTCAGCCGAAACCATCATCCCGGTTGGCATGAACAGGTATTGGTTTATCAAAGCCGGCGAAATTGCACTCTTCGAAATCATCCATGAAAAAACAAAAATGCTCACACGCATTTTACCAGAAATGTATGGTTTTCAACTTGTTAATAACAACGAATGCGTCGCCTTACTGACAAACAACCAGCATCTGATTTGCCTCGAGGAAGGCTATGCACTGTTTGATGCTACCCAACAAAATACCCAGTCACAGTTTGAACAAGCACCCCAACTGAAATCCCAAACATTCACTTCTACCGCCGGCAATCAAGCCAGACGCATCAATGCGGATGTTAAAAATGGTTTATCCGTTTCATCCGACTTCAACAATGTGGATTTCTTTTTTAGCACACCGCACACCAATGGCAGGCCCTGCTATTATCAGCATCAGCTTGTTGGGCTCGAAACAAACTGGTCTGAGTGGATCGACGGAGGAGTGGTATCCTATACGCGCCTCCCCTATGGCAGTTACACATTCAAAATCAGAGGTTTATCAGCCAATGGAACACCAACTGCCGAATCGGCTGTTTCCTTCCGCATTCGTCCGCCCTGGTACCTGACATGGTATGCATATCTGTCCTACCTTGTGCTCTCAGTGGCTTTTATCTATTTGCTGATACACAACTACCGCCGCCGGCAATGGATGCGGCAGGAAAAGGCACTCAAAGAAGAAAATGAACTGATAAAGGCCCGCAACTCGGCAGCAGAATCAGAACTCATCAGGCTTTCCAATGACAAGCTGCACTCCGAAATCACGATGAAAAACATGGAATTGGCCAAAAACACCATGGCCATGATCAAGAAAAATGAGTTGCTGATCGAAATCAGAAAGGAACTCAATCAGCAAAAAGAAGAACTTGGCACACGCTTTCCAACCAAATACTTCAACCGCATCAATAAGCTGATCGAAAACAGCATCAACAGCGACCATGATTGGGAAATGTTTGAATACCTCTTTGATCAGGCGCATGAGAATTTCTTCAAACGGCTTAAACAACAATATCCCGAACTAACGCCAAGCGACTTCAGATTGTGTGCATATCTGCGTATGAACCTAACATCCAAAGAAATAGCGCCTCTCCTCAATATCTCCATCAGGGGTATCGAAGAGAAGCGCTACCGGCTTCGTAAAAAACTCAACCTACATACAGATCAAAACCTTACCGAATTCATCATCAATTTCTAAGGAATTTTTTCGGTTATTCTTTTACGAATTTTGTCGTATAAACTTGTTGATCTGTAGTGATTTGCAATATCCAAACGCCATTATTCAAGCCACTTAGTCTTAAAAACTCATCCCTCATGATTGTGGTTTGCACCAGCCGGCCCTGAAGGTCGAACACCCTGGCTATTCCCTTTGTGATGCCAGGAAGCGTGGCTGTTTCACGCACTGGATTGGGATACATCACCAGTCCATCGATCTGATTTTCAGCTGTTCCCGCTGCATCACGAACGAGCGACGGCACTTCAATGGTGCTAAATGCACGGTTGTACACCCGCACTTCGTCAATCACCCCATTGAAGAATGCATTGTCGCCGGCTACTTTATAGCCAACTGTAAACGGATCGGCATTTGTTTGAATGGCCCCGCTATTAGCAACTTCGTTTTTCAATACACCATTGATGTAGATCCGCTGGATGCTGCCATTATACACCCCTGCCACATGATACCAATAACCTGCGATGGGCTTTACATCTGAACTGAGGTTTTGCATTGCAGTATTTGTCTGCAAATGAAGCATTATTTCGCCCGAACCATCACAGGCAAACTGCAATCCATATGCGGTACCTTTCATCATGATGTCCTCATAGCAGGCAGGGTCGGCATCATGCCTGATCCAGCAACTGATGGTAAGCTCATTGGTGATGTCAAAATCAGCGTGGTAAGGTGTTTCCAGATAGTCAGCCACCCCATCAAGGCTCACAGCTTCAGCCGAAGTTCCAAACCTGTCGGCCACATTGGTGGCACCATGAGAGGTGGCATGATGGTTGCGCCCGCTGTGGTCGTTGGCATTTCCACTGTAGGGATAGTAAGCAATCAACCCGTCCTGAATGGAACTTGCATTCGTGGCAATGATGAAATCTGTTTTGGTTTCAATATCGGTGGCTGTTCCATTGCCAACAGTGAGCTTCACGGTATAAACACCCGGATTGCTGTAGGTCTTCACCGGATTTTGCTGCGTACTTGTTGTGCCATCGCCAAAATCCCACAACCAGCTCGTCACTGCCTTCGCCTGCTTGGGAGGCATTACTTCTTTGTTACCTGTTGGCGATTCGCTCTGAATCACATTCTTGATCGTAATCTGACCACTGTTTCCATCCACATCGCATACATACCAGTACAATCCTGTGCCTGAGGTCGGAATTTGAAGTGTATATAGCAAACCTAACTGATTGTAGATCTGCACAACAGCATTTGAGGTTGTGATTTCGGGTGTGCCTGAATAGTTATAGATGTAATATTTATATGTGCCAGGATACATTTCATAGATCGTGACTGTTTCGGGTCCATAGCTATCCGTATCGTCGTGATCGAGGGCGGCATAGGGAGCACTGGTTGCGCTGCCCTGACTGCTGTAATACACATGATAGCTATATCCTTCTATTTCAGGCGTTTGAAGATGCGAGTCAATATCATAAGGCAACTCGCCCCAGTTGAGCACAAAACGCAGATTGCCCTCACCCAGGGTCTGAGACAATGAAATGTTGAGGTTGAGCGTTTGTCCCTGCTCAATCACAATATTGTTATTTACATAGGTAATATAGCCGGTTTTTGAGCATGTTAGTCTGTTTGCTCCATCGCTCGACTGATCGAAAAACTGCACCTCGAATGGCACTGTTCCCTGATTGTTGCTCACATTGAACCCAGCAGTGAGCGCACCAATGGGGATATTCTCAATGGTGTAGTTTCCTGCCGCATTGGTAAGTGCCGAGAGGCCTGCAATGCTCACCATTGCACCTTCGATGGGTCCACCGGTGGCGGCATCAGTCACCATACCTGTGAGCACTGCCGTTCCACCACCTTCCACGGTGATGTAATTCAACTTGGTTTCAACATCGGTTGTCGTTCCGTTTCCAACTGTAAGCGAAACGGTGTACGTTCCGCCACTGTTATAGGTTTTAACCGGATGCTGTTCGGTGCTGCTTGTGCCGTCGCCAAAATTCCAATGCCACGATGTCACACTCTTTGCATCGGATTTTTTGGGTGGCATGATGTCATTCCTTCCTCCCGGAGCTGAATTTTGAATGGTATTGACAATGTTCAGCTGACCTGTTGAACCATCCACATCACACACGTACCAGTACAGACCATCACCCGTGGTTGGAATTTGCAATGTATTCAACAAACCGTTTTGGTTATAAATTTGAATGACAGCACCTGAGGTGGTAATGGCCGGCGACTGTGAGTAATTATAAATGTAGTATTGGTAGGTGCCAGGAAACAATTGATAAATTGTCATTGTTTCGGGGCCATAACCCGATGTAACATCGTGATCCAGGGCTGCATACGGCGGGCTGTCGATATTTCCCTGCCAGCTGTAATACACATGGTAAGCCTGACCTTCGATAACCGGTGTATTCAAATGCGAATCCAGATCGGTAGGACTTGCACCCCAGTTGATTACAAACCGAAGGGCCCCCTCTGCCAGCGTCGGCGACAGCGAAATGTTCATCGTGAGTGAACCCCCTTGCGGAACCACTACATTTGAATTGGAATAGGTGATGTAGCCGTTTTTTGAGCAGGTGAGCGTGTGCGAACCATCCGAACTTTGATCGAAAAACTGCACCTGCAAGGGCGCCTCTCCCGACGTGGTGCTGGCATTAAATGCGGCTGTAAGCGCACCGGCAGGTATGTTGTTTATCGTGTAATTTCCCGATGCATTGGTTGTTGTGCTATATCCGGCGATGCTCACCAAAGCGCCTTCAATGGGATTGCCATTCAAAGCATCTGTAACCATGCCTGATAAGGTGCCACTACCGGTGGCTGAAGGCAAAGCAAAGTTCCGGGTGGCCGTAGTCCCCGCAACCAGGTCAACAAGGTGGCTCACATCGCTGTAGCCGGCTTTGGAAGCGGTGACATAAACCAATCCGGCGGGCACACCCGACAATGTGTAACCTCCCGATGCGTTCGTTGTTGCAGTAACAAATCCTCCAGCTGTTACTGTGGCACCCGCCAAAGGTGTGCCACTTTCGCTCGTCACGGTGCCTGTGATGGTTCCTGTGTTTTGGAAACCACTGGCATTGATGAGCAACTTTATAAAGTCGAAAGCAAAGCCATCCGGCACATTGTTAACGGGATCATCAACAAGAATGCTCACCGAGCCATCACTGAACAAATAATTAAAGGTAGTGGGCAGTTGCAGTGTTATAAGCTTTCCTACCGGTCCGGTTTGGTTGAGGCTGTTCAGCACACTCTCGAGAAGTGGAATTCTAACACCATCGATGGTTGCCAGAAATACGTTGGGACCAAACAGGCCTGCCTGAAAGTCATCAACGAATATTTGTAGCGTAACAGTCTGTATATTAATCGACTGCAAGTTATAGTTGAGCACAACTGCCCGTGGAAGGTTTTCCGGACGTGAAGTTGTTGAGGTATAGCCATCCTTTGAATTCGAGCCATACTGAAATCCAGAAATAACCATGATTCTGTCAGTTCCATCCGGATCGTCGGCTTCGGGGAAGAAAGGATAGCCATGCGAAGGTGTTGAGTTGCCTGAGAAGGGATCAAAGCCGCTGGGCCATCCAAAGCCGAGGTTGTCAACATCTCCTGTTCGATGCATGAGGGCAGCCTCGGCTGTATTGTAAAGGGTGATGGTTGTGGCGGTCCAGTCATCTCCGCCTCCACCTCCCGAGGCAGTGGTGAAACTCACCTGATTGCCGTATGCCGTACCATTGCTGTTGGTAGCATAAGCACGTACATAATAGGTGGTGTTGGGTGCCAATCCCGAAATGTTCGAAACAAAACTACCTGTGCCGCTTCCATCGGTGGTATAACCTGTGTAGTTTGTGAGCGATGGCGTTCCGCCTGTATTCCAGACAACACCACGCGCCGATACGGATGAGCCACCATCAGAGGTTACATTGCCACCTGAAACAGCGGTGGTAGTGGTAATGGAAGTTACGGCACTCGTACTCACTTCGGCCAATGCACTGGCTGTGGTGGTCACCGTAAAATCATCCACCATAAAAATAAAGGCATCATTCGAAACGCATTGAATGCCAATGTACACATTCTGACCATTGTAGGCATCCAGATTAAACGTCTTCTGCTCCCATGCGGTGGCAGGCGCTGTCAGGTAGTTGGCGCCGCTGATGATTGTAAAACTCGCGGGATTGGTGTTGGTGGTTGAGACTCCCACTTTGTAACGCTCCAACCCATACTGATCGGTGAAGGATTTTACCCAGAAAGAAACTGACGAATTGCTTCCAAGCGTCACCTGGGGCGAAATCAGCCAGTCGTTGTTGGGCGGTGTGGTCGAGGCAAAACAGGCCGCAATTTTCGATCCTCCATGCGGCGCAATGGCCGGGTCGGTAAGTGGCGGTGTGGTGGCCGATGGCTTGAAAATAATATAGGCCATTGGCTGTCCCGAATTTGGGAACGTAACATCCTGAATGCCGTAGGTTGCTTGCTGATCCACATCCACCGTGGTCCAGGGGGCAAAACTGAGGTTAAAATCCGGATAGGACTCAAATCCATCCGTGAGGTTAGCGACTCCCCTATCCGATTGATTGATAATGTGTTGATTAACGACCGCGCCTGTGGCTGGTACATACACTTTGGAAGCCGTCTGAGCATGAAGCATACTGATTGCCCCAGTCAACAGCATAAAAAGGATGGCATATCTTTTCATGATTCTGCAATTTGGTTGGGGTAAAATTAAATGAATCGCCAGTTAAAAACAACCTGATTCACTTATACAGAATGATTCTAAACTAAGCTGCGCCTTCGCCCATTTCACAAATATCCATAGAGGAGGCGTGCCGCTCTGAATATGATCAGATTTCAGCTTCAAGGCCCAGCTCATCTTTGAAAAGCTGCAAGGCCGGCCTGTGTTCGGCCATTTTCTGAAACTTCTCCCGATCGGTATATGCTTCCCGGTTGGGTGCTGCCTCCACCATCACCAGTTCGAGTGTGATCTGGTTGTTG
Source organism: uncultured Lentimicrobiaceae bacterium (assembly GCA_964492695.1). GTDB lineage: Bacteria > Bacteroidota > Bacteroidia > Bacteroidales > F082 > JALNZU01. The sequence continues at coordinate 19,214 of CAZBMR010000021.1, read as the reverse complement.
TGAAGTTGGTTTTTAAGGTGTTCCAGCAATAGGTTGATATTGCTTTTATCTGCCAAAGTCAGGCTGCTTTCAACCCTAAAGGTGATGTTTCGTTTCCCATCGTATTCGGGCTGATGACGCATCATGGCTGTCGCAAAGCTGGGCGAGACGTCCTGATGCGATTGTGCGTAATCTTTCCAGACCCCGATCAGCTGTTCAGGAGTAAAAGGATTTTCGATTACCGGAATCAGTACTTCTTTCGCCGATGGTTCTTCAAGCTTGGTATTGATGGAGAGTGTGCCAGGTCTCGGACGGTTGGCAGGCATACTGGCCGCATCTGCTGCTTTTGAAGGGGGGCTCGCTGGAGCTTGAACAGGCGTTGCCGCTGCAGCCCTGACTGGTGATGGCGTGTGCACCTCAGCTGCGTAGGCGGCGTTTCGGGCGGGGGGCATTGCCGATGGACTTGCCGGTTGCGCCGGGGCAGGCTTACTGGCAGTTGAAGATGCCGGCTTGCTCAAACCGCAAATTTGAAGCATCGCCAGCTCAACAAGGAGGCGTTTGTTGCTGCTGCGGGCATAATTCAGGTCGCACTGGTTTTGCAGTTCAAGCGCAGCCAACAGGAAAGAGGGGCTGCAACTGGCGGCCTGCAGGGCATAACGGTCGCGCAATGCCTGCGACGTTTCCATTAGCTTAATTGTTGCAACATCCTGACTCACAAGCAAGTTTCGGAGGTGCATGCCAAGCCCGCTAACAAAATGTTGTCCATCAAAACCGTTGTCGATGATTTCGTTCAACATGAGCAGCACTGCACTGCTATCGCCCGCCAGCATGGCATCTGTCATTCTGAAATAATACTCATAGTCAAGCACATTCAGATTTTCTATCACCGATTTGTAGCTGATCCGGTTGCCTGAAAAGCTCACCATCTGGTCGAAGATAGAAAGCGCATCGCGCATGGCACCATCGGCCTTTTGAGCGATGACATTAAGCGCATCGTATTCAGCTTCAACATGTTCCCTCTGAGCCACAAATTCGAGCTGTTTCACTATATCGTCAACCGTAATCCTTTTGAAATCAAATATCTGACAGCGTGAAAGGATGGTGGGAATGATTTTATGCTTTTCGGTGGTTGCCAAAATAAACTTGGCATAGGAAGGTGGTTCTTCCAGGGTTTTCAAAAAGGCATTAAAAGCAGCATTGGAGAGCATGTGCACCTCGTCGATGATGTATATCTTATATTTGCCAACCTGCGGAGGGATGCGCACCTGATCAACCAAAGCCCTGATATCTTCAACAGAATTATTGCTTGCTGCATCCAGTTCGTGAATGTTGAAAGAAGCCGAATTTCGAAACGAGACGCAGGATTCGCAAACATCACATGCTTCCATTTCTGCTGTGGGATTCAAGCAGTTGATGGTCTTGGCCATGATGCGCGCGCAAGTAGTTTTGCCAACACCCCTGGGGCCGGTAAACAAAAAAGCCTGCGCCAGTATGTTGTTCCGAATGGCATTCTTCAGGGTGGAGGTGATGGCCTGTTGGCCAACAACCATATCAAATGTTGCAGGGCGATATTTTCGGGCAGAAACAATAAACTGATCCATCTGGAGCGGAATTTTATTGTTCAAAATTACAAAAAAGGGCGTTGTCCCTTGTGCCTGGCACAAAAAGAATATGATTGAGCGAAAGTGAGCAGGCTGGCAGATTTTTTAATGCAGGCTAAAGACCAATGCGAAAATGGGCTAATTTTGAAGCCCTATGGATGCAATGCTGATTCTGGTTCCAAAAATTTCAAACCGACTGAAGTACAGTTTCGATCTGGTTCTGGGTAAATTACTGGGAATCAGATACGAACTCACAACCGACCTGCAGCGGTTCGTTCAAAGTCAAGCCACAAGGCTGGTTTATGGAGATCAGGCTGTTGAGGGATTTCCATTTTTAAAAGCCTCCTGTTTGCTTTTCGAAAAAGAGATCAGCGGACAAGCGCTCAGTCCCTTTACATTTGAAGGTTTGAAAGTGTTCTTTCCGGTTTACGACCGCAACTCCATCCTGCCATACGATGTATTTGCTGCAAGTTTCTATCTCGTCAGCCGCTACGAGGAGTACCTTCCTTTTGCTCCCGACAAGCACGGACGGTTCGAGGCAACCTCATCATGCCTCTACACACATGGCCTGCTGCAAAAACCCATCGTGAACCTGTGGTCGAGGCAGCTGGCCCGAAAAATCACAGAAGTTACAGGCAAAACCCATTTCGTTTTTCCTGCATACACCTATCAGCCTACTTACGACATCGATGCTGCATGGGCCTACCTGCACAAGGGACTTTACCGGTCGGCCGGTGCCTTTGCCCGCGATTTGCTGAACCACAACCATCAGGAAATCAAAACACGCTGGCAGGTGATCAGAGGTAAACAGCCCGACCCTTTCGACACCTTTGAACTGCAATTGCAGCTGCAAAAAACATTCAAGCTCAGGCCCATATACTTTATCCTTTTTGCCGAATACGGTGTCAACGACAAGAATATCTCGGTAAGAAACCCGGCATTCAGGCAACTCATCAAACACCTTTCGGATTATGCCAGCATTGGCATCCACCCTTCCTACGGGTCGTTTCTGAACAAAGCCAAACTGCGCAGCGAAGTGAAAGCCCTGAGTGAAGTGCTCAACCGTGATGTCACCAAAAGCCGGCAGCATTTTTTAAGAATGAGCCTGCCTGCAACCTATCACCACCTGCTCGACCTGGATATAACTGACGATTATACAATGGGTTATGCTGGCCAGCCGGGCTTCAGAGCCGGCATTGCCAACAGCTTTCTCTTTTACGACCTTGACCACGACATCCCAACAAATTTGTGTGTGCATCCTGTGATGGTGATGGATGGCACTTTGCGCGATTACCTCGACATTTCAGGCAATGAAGCCATTGAAACTGCGCTGAATATTTGCCGCGAGGTGAAACAAGTAGGCGGCGATTTTGTGACCCTTTGGCACAACGAAACTTTGAGCAATCAAAAGCGGTGGAAAGGTTGGGTAGAAATTTATGAAAAAATCATCGCGTATGCATCAAGCCCACCTTCCGCCAACACATGATTAAATACCTATCAAACAGCGATATAGACAAACAAAAGTGGGACAAATGCATCCGCGATGCGTTCAATGGCAACGTTTATGCCTGGTCGTGGTACCTCGACATTGTACATCAAAATTGGGAAGCGTTGGTAGAGGATGACTATGAGCGGGTGTTTCCACTCACCGGAAACAGCCGGCTAGGAATATTTTACCTGTTTCAACCATTTTTTGCACAACAGTTGGGAATTTTCTCAAAAAACATCCTCTCGCCCGACATTGTAAGCCGTTTCATCGATGCCATTCCGGCAAAATACCGCCTCGTCGAGATTCGACTCAACACCCACAACCGCATTTCCAATGTTCCAATGCATGTTGAATCGCACCTGAATCATGAACTCGATCTGATCCCAAACTACGAAAAGCTGAGCCGTGCCTACCACAAAAACACCAAACGAAACCTGACAAAAGCACGCGATGCCGGCCTCACCATCATGAAAAACCTCAAGCCCGAGGAAATTGTCGGCTTGTTTCGCAGCAACCGCGGGCGCACCATCAGCCATTGGAACACACGCGAATACAATCGCCTGATCAAATTGGTTTATGCAGGAATCTACCGTGGACAAACCAAACTTTACGGTGCATACACCAATGATAATCAGATATGTGGGGGTGCTATCTTCTTCAAAAGTCACGGAAAAATCACCTTTTTGTTTTCGGGAGTCAACGAAACCGGGCGAAACAACCACGCCCTCACATTCATCCTCGACCATGTGATCAGGGAGTTTGCGGGAGGACCATTTGTGCTTGATTTCGAAGGTTCAGACAACCCAAATCTGGCTCGTTTCTATAAAGGTTTCGGCAGCATCGAAACCACCTATCCGGGCATCTACATCAACCGGCTTCCATGGCCACTCCGGCTGACGCTCAAACTGCTTCATCTCAGAAAACGTCTCTAAGCACTCAGGATCACATGGTCTTAAAGCATTTTCTATCGAAAGTTTTTCTTTGAAAAATGATCTGATGCAATAATTGTTATTTTTGCTCATATTACAAATTACAGGCAATGATAAGAAACCTTGGCGAAAGCAATTCCGTGTTCAATGAATTTGTGGCTGAGCTGCGCGATGCCGAAATTCAAACCGACAGAATGCGATTTAGGCGAAATCTGGAGCGTTTGGGCGAGATTTTTGCTTACGAAATCAGCAAAACCCTTGAATACGAACCAGTTGAAATCATCACCCCCCTGGGAACCGCAGAAATGCGCAAAATAAAGCAACAGCCTGTGCTTGGAACCATCCTCAGGGCCGGCTTGCCACTGCATCAGGGGATGCTGAATTTTTTCGACAAGGCAGAAAATGCATTCATCACCGCCTACCGCAAATATGACAAAAACGAAGACTTCGATATCCGCGTAGAATACATCTCCAGCCCCGACTTGACAAATAAAGTGTTGATTATCAGCGATCCAATGCTGGCAACAGGAGCCTCCATCGTGAAGACTATCCAGGGGATGCTCGTCAATGGCAACCCCAAACACATCCACATTGTGGCCGCACTCGCCAGCATCGAAGGGCTTGATTTTGTGCAAAGAAACCTCTCGCTGCACAACATCACCCTGTGGGTTGGCGGCGTTGATGACGAGCTCACTGCTCAGGCATACATTGTGCCGGGATTAGGCGATGCCGGCGATCTGGCCTTTGGTAGGAAAAGTGACTAAGCCATGATGCCATGAACAAAGTCGTTATTGAAAATGTGCGCATTTCATTCGAATCCATCCGCAGCCACATGCTGCGAACAGTGCTTACCATTGCCATCATCGGTTTTGGCATCATGGCGCTTGTTGGAATCCTGACTGCCATCGATTCAATCAAATATTTCCTGAACGAAAACTTTAGCATGATGGGCGCCAACACCTTCACCATCCGAAACAGGGAGATGAATGTGCGCATCGGCGGAAGACGCAATAATGCCAAGGCATACAAAAACATCACCTACCGCGAAGCCATGGAGTTCAGAGAAGCATATCTTTTTCCTGCCTCCACCAGCATTTTCACCTACGGTTCGGGAGTGGTAACACTTAAGTATGGCAGCGAAAAAACCAATCCAAACATTCAGGTGATTGGTGTTGACGAAAATTACCTCTTTAACTCAGGTTTTGAAATTGAAGACGGCAGAAACTTCACAAACACCGAAATATACAATGGGGCACATGTGGCTATCATAGGAAGTGCCATTGCCAACGACCTGTTCAAGAACAACGAAAATCCTGTTGGACAAATTATTACGGTTGGACCCGGGAAATACCGCATCGTGGGAATCCTGCGCGAAAAAGGTTCCAGCATCGGTTTTAGCGGCGATCGCAATTGCCTGATGCCCCTCAACAATGTGCGCCAATATTTTTCGAGACCCGACATGAACCACAGCATCAGCATACGCACACGCACAGCCGAAGAACTCGAGGCAGCCATTGGAGAAGCCACAGGGCTGTTTCGCATCATCCGACAGGATGCACCCGGACAGGAAGAAACATTTTCCATCACCAAAAGCGATAACATTGCCAATATGCTGATCGGACTTACAGGGCAGGTGCAACTGGGCGCCACATTTATCGGCCTGATCACTCTTTTTGGTGCTGCCATCGGATTGATGAACATCATGCTTGTTTCGGTGACCGAACGTACACAGGAAATCGGTATTCGAAAAGCAATCGGGGCAACCAGAAAGACCATCCGTAATCAATTCCTTATTGAAGCTGTGGTGATTGCACAAATTGGCGGTGTGGTTGGCATCGTAGCTGGTATCTTTGCCGGAAACGTGCTCTCCATGGCCATCGGAAGTGCCTTCATCATCCCATGGGGTTGGATAGGCATCGCGGTGCTTTTGTGTTTTGCCGTGGCACTCGCATCGGGCTACCTGCCTGCCAACAAGGCTGCCAGCGTCGATCCGATTGAATCGCTTCGTTACGAATAACAATCTGATATATGCCACTGGAATACAGTCAGTTAATCAGAAATAACCAGGAGTGGGCTGCCAAAAAGCTACAGGCCGAGCCCGGCTATTTCAAGCACCTGAGTGTGAGGCAAGCGCCGAATTTTCTTTACATTGGTTGTTCCGACAGCCGCATGCCGCTCGACACCTACACCTCCACCGAACCAGGCGAACTGTTTGTTCACCGAAACATTGCCAATCAGGTGTCCCTTACCGATATCAACCTGCTTTCGGTGTTGGATTATGCCATCAATGTGCTGAAAGTGAAGCATGTGATTGTGTGCGGACATTATGATTGTGGCGGGGTGAGGGCAGCCTACAAACACCAGGCCACCGGGCTTGTAGGCAACTGGATCAGCCCCATCAGCGATTTGGCGCGCGAACACAAAGCCGAACTTGACGCCATCGCTGATGAAACCCAGCGGCTTAACCGTCTCAGCGAACTGAATGTGCTGCGGCAGGTTGATAACCTCCGCAAAACCCATGTGATCCAGCGGGCATTGCAAAAATGTCATGCCGACTTCCAAATCCATGGCTGGGTGCTCGATCTATCCACTGGACAGATCATCGAGCTCGAACTGCCGGATTACCAATAACACGTATTTACAAAGTCTTAAATAACCAATCAGCAAACGAATGGAACCAAAGCGCGAAAATTTTGGAAGTAAAATTGGGGTGATTGCCGCTGCCGCAGGCTCAGCCATCGGATTGGGTAACATTTGGCGTTTTCCGTATGTTGCCGGCGAAAATGGCGGTGGCGCCTTTCTGCTCGTTTACCTCGGATTTGTAATCTTCATAGGAGTGCCGGTGATGCTGTCGGAGTTTGTCATTGGCCGACGGTCGCAGATGAGTCCGGTTGGTGCATTTAAAACACTTGCACCCAAAACTTTATGGCCAATGGTTGGCTTTATCGGGATCACTGCAGCCTTCACCATCCTGGCCTTTTATACCACTGTTTCGGGCTGGACACTTGAGTACTTATACCTTACCATTACAAACGGCTTCGGAAAGGCAGACAAATCTGAGCTCACCAATCAGTTTACATCGTTTGTTGCTGATGGCCTGCGACCAGTTTTATGGCAACTTCTTTTTATGATTTTGACTGCTTTCATCGTATTAAAAGGCGTGAAGGACGGCATCGAAAAATACACTAAAATATTGATGCCGATGTTATTCCTCATCCTCATTCTGCTTGTTGTCAGGTCCCTAACCTTGCCAAATTCTTTTGAGGGGCTGCGTTTTCTGTTCAAACCAGATTTTTCGAAAATCGGGGCTGAAGCCATACTCCAGGCACTTGGGCAATCGTTCTTCTCACTGAGCATCGGCATGGGAACGCTCATCACATATGGGTCATACATCAGTAAAAAAGATGCACTGGGAACGACCGCCATCTCAGTTTCGATTGCCGATACGCTGGTTGCTGTTTTAGCCGGCGTTGCCATTTTCCCGGCGGTGTTTGCATTTGGCATTGCACCCGAAGCAGGCCCGAGTCTGGTTTTCATTACCCTTCCCATGATCTTTAGTCAGATGGCAGGCGGACAGTTTTTCGAGATTATCTTTTTCATCCTCCTGGCCATTGCCGCGCTCACCTCTACCATTTCCGTGCTCGAGGTTGTTGTTGCCTATCTGGCTGAAGAATTGAAACTTACACGAAAAAAATCAACCATTATCGCAGCTGGCAGCATTTCCGTACTCGGCGTGTTGTGCACCTTGAGTCAAGGGCCCTGGCAAGAATTAAAAATTGCAGGATTATCCCTTTTTGATGCACTTGAAAAAACCTCCGCAAACATTTTGCTGCCACTGGGCGGATTTTTTATCGTGCTTTTTGTAGGCTGGACGATGAAAAAAGAAGCTGTTTTTGATGAAATTACCAACAGTAACTCACTCAAAGGACGCTTCAAAACAATTTATCTGATTATCATACGATTTGCCGCGCCGGTGGCCATTGCAATGGTTTTCCTCAATGGTCTGGGCATCTTTGGCTCGGCCAATAACGCATAACGAACGATGCATCTGGCTGATGAATGAGTGGAAAGATTTCTTTCGCTTCAGCAAACGTGAACAGACCGCAATCATCGCCCTGCTGACTGTTCTGCTGGGTCTGGTGCTGTTTATCAGTTTAAATGGCTTCTTTGTTGGTAAGCAACTGTTTCAAAAAACCATCCACGACTCCCTGCTCATTGTCAAAAAGAGCGACACAGATCTTCAACCGTCCCGACAGATTCCTGCTGCGGAAAATGACTTCAACCCGCTTAGTGCCGAAAAAACCCTGACAGCCAACCGGCTATCGCCCTTTCTCTTCAACCCTAATCAACTACCTGAAGATCAATGGCAAAAGATGGGTCTTTCGCAAAAGCAAATTCGAAACATTAAAAACTACGAAGCCAAAGGAGGAAAATTTTACAAAAAAGAAGATTTGGCGAAAATTTACGCGATCAGTGGGGAGGAATACAAGATTTTGGAGCCTTTTATCGAAATACCCTCGGCTGAGGAGGTTGAACCCAGAAGACGAAATGTTGAGAAAGAACTGATTGCCGATTCAGAAACAGGCTTTCATTCGCCCAACAGCAGCATGATAGAACTCAACACGGCCGATTCTCTTGCGCTCGTATCGATACCAAATATCGGAGCCTGGACAGCGCACCGGATTTTAAAGTACCGGACCTCGCTCGGCGGCTTCTTCAGCCTCAATCAGTTGCGCGAAGTCAATGGATTCGACCCCAAAAAATGGGATGAAATTGTGAAATACCTGCAACTTGATTCAAGCCTCATCTCACCATTAAAAATCAACCGACTCGCATTCAAAGACTTGCTTAAACACCCCTACCTTGAATTTGAGCACACCAAAGGCATTGTCAACTATCGGGAAACCAAAGGTTTTATTCAGGATTTGACAACTTTTCAGCTTGCAGCGGGCTTGAATCCCGATCAAATCGAAAAAATTAAACCCTATCTAAGCTTTGAATAAACCACAAAAAATTGGATCGCATGCACTTTTTTAACCATGCTATCTAGTTGATAATAAAAAATTTAAGATTTGCATACATATCATTTTTCAGTACAACCATTTTTTTTCATGCGCGGGGGTTGCACGATTCAAAATTTTTCCGTTATTTTGCACTCCCATTTTTGAGGGAAAAATATTTAAACACTTCAGCGTCATGTCAAAAGTTTGCCAAATCACAGGAAAAAAAGTTATATCAGGAAATAATGTTTCGCATTCAAACCGCAAAACCAGAAGGACTTTTGAGCCTAACCTTCATGTGAAAAGGTTCTATGTTCCTGAAATGGACGAATGGGTGACACTGAAAATCAGCGCTGCCGGCTTGCGCACCATCAACAAAAAAGGCATTTACGCCGCATTGTTGGATGCCGATAAAAACGGACACTTATACAAGCACTAATCCTGATAAAAGATGTTGAAAAGCTGCTGTTGCTTGCAAACGGCAGCTTTTTTTATGCATTTTTGCGCCGGCATAAAATAAAACGCCGCACTGAAAGTTTCTCTTATCTGGACATCAATTACCCCATGAAACATTTCCGGCTGATCGCCCTTCTGTGCCTGCTTTTTGGTTCCTACTACTCGTTTGGACAAAACACAGCAACGCTTTTCGGAAAGGTCACCGACGAAAAAGGAAAGGCCATCGAGTGGGTGCATGTGGCTATTAAAGGACAAGCAGGCGGAAAAACATCCGATCAGCGCGGAGAATATGTGTTGACCATGCCATCCGACACCAGCCTCACCATCAGCTTCTCGTTCATTGGCTTTAAAACAACAACACATTCGATCAAGCTGACAAAAGGCGAAAAACGAAGGCTCGATGTGATGCTGATGCAAACCGCCACAGTGCTGCCAACGGCCGAGGTGCGCGATGAACGGACACCAGCAGGAAACATATCGAAAATCAATCCAAAAGCCGCCCAACTGCTGCCCACTGTAAGTGGTGGTATCGAAGACCTGATTAAAACCATGCCCGGTGTTTCATCCAACAACGAGCTGAGTTCGCAATACACCGTGAGGGGTGGCAATTTCGACGAAAACCTCGTTTATGTGAACGGCATTGAAATATACCGGCCTTTTCTCATTCGTTCGGGCCAGCAGGAAGGAATGAGCTTTCTCAACTCAGCCATGGTTTCCGGCATCACATTCTCAGCCGGAGGCTTTGCAGCAGAATACGGCGATAAGCTGTCATCGGTGCTCGATATTACCTATAAAAAACCTGCTGAAAACGGCGGTGCTGTGAGCCTCAGCCTCCTGGGTGCAGCACTCAATGCCGAGGGATTAAGCCGCAACGGACGCTTTACCTACCTATTGGGAACACGTTACAAAACCACCCAATACATCCTCAACGCATTGGAAACCAAAGGCGAATACCGGCCAGATTTTATCGATGTGCAATCGTTGCTCACCTACAAACTCAATCACAGATGGGATGTTTCGCTGTTGGCCTATTATGCAAGAAACAAATACAAACTGATCCCCCAAACACGTCAAACCGACTTTGGAACACTCAAGGAAGCCTACCGCCTGACCATCTATTTCGACGGACAGGAAGTTGACCGTTTCGAAACCGGAATGGGCGCACTCACACTCAGCTACAAGCCCAACAACAATGTGGACCTCAAGCTGATAGCCTCAGCCTATCAAACCGCAGAAACCGAAACCTATGATATCGAAGGTCAGTATTGGATTGGAAAACTCGAAACATCGCTTGGCAGCGAACAGTTTGGTGAAGTGTTGCAGTCGCAAGGGGTAGGCACATTTATTGACCACGCCCGGAATGCCTTTGATGCAACGGTGGTCAATCTTGAGCACAAAGGCACCAGGGCATTGACGCACAGTGTGTTAAAGTGGGGTGCCCGCTACCAGCTGCAACACATCAGCGACAGGATGAGCGAATGGGAGCTCCTTGACTCGGCAGGTTTCACGCTTCCCCGTCCGCCGGAAGTGCCTGGCTTGCCCAATCCTGTGAAGCCCGACCTCGTTTTGAACCAGGTGGCCAAAGCAAAACACGATTTTAATACGCACAGCCTGAATGCCTTTGTGCAACATGCATGGAATTATACCAGCCTGAAAAATACCAGCTGGACATTCAATGCAGGATTGAGGGCCAATTATTGGAGCTACGCAAATGAATGGACCCTCAGTCCACGCGTCAGTGCCACCATGAAGCCCGACTGGAAGCAAAATGTCACCTTTCGCTGGGCTGCAGGCGTATATCAGCAAGCACCCTACTATCGTGAAATGCGGCTTTTCGACGGAAGCCTGTTTGAGAATCCGCGCTCCCAACGAAGCTATCAGCTCATCGCTGCCGCTGATTATCAGTTTCAGGCATGGAACCGCCCCTTCGTTTTCACCTCAGAACTCTATTTCAAGTATTTCGACAGGCTGGTACCTTACGAAATTGACAACGTGCGCATCAGATATTACGCCGATCAGCAATCGAAGGGTTACGCTACCGGCCTCGACCTGAAGGTGAACGGCGAATTCGTTAAAGGTGTTGAAAGCTGGGCGAGCATGTCGTTGATGAAAACAGAAGAAGATATCACCGGCGACTTTTACACCTATTTCACCAACACCGATGGCGAGAGAATTACACTCACAAGCAGCAACCAAACCATCGCAGATACCGTTACTGTTTTCCCGGGACTGCTGCCCCGCCCTGCCGATCAACGCCTGCAGTTTGCTATCTTTTTTCAAGATTACATCCCGAGATATCCCACTTTCAGGGTTCACCTGAAACTTCTTTTCGGATCACGCCTGCCATTTGGAGAAGCCGGAACAGGCCGCTATATGCAAACACGCAGAATGCCGGAATACCGCAGGGTTGACATCGGTTTTAGCAAACAATTGCTTGGCGAAGACCGAACGCCCTCAAAATCGGCTATGATTCGGCAAATTAAAAATATGTGGATATCGCTCGAAGTCTTTAACTTGTTGCAAATCAGCAATACCGTATCATATCTTTGGGTGAAGGATGTGAATAATATACAGTATGGCGTGCCCAACTACCTCACACCGCGACAACTCAACCTGAAACTCGTTATGGAGTTTTGAACCTTTCTCTGTTAATTTTGTTTAACTTTTGTCTGTTTATTTAAAACAATTCTAAATAGTTTATATTTTTGCCAAAATATTAAAACACACGATCATGACAAAAGTGAAAGACCTTCTTTTTCCGCAACTTCCCTATGCTTACAACGCGCTGGAGCCTCACATTGATGCGATGACGATGGAAATCCATCACACACGGCATCACAAAGCGTATTTCGATAACCTTCAGGCAGCTGTCAAGGACCAGGCCATGGCAGAGATGACCTTCGGCGAATTGCTGGCCAACATCAGCCAGTTTCCGGCAGTGGTGCGTAACAACGGTGGCGGACATTTCAACCACGAGCTGTTTTGGACAGTGATGTCGCCCAACGGTGGTGGCAAACCCAACGGGGCTCTTTTTGATGCCATCATCAAAGATTTTGGCTCGTTTGAAGCCATGCAGGAACAGTTTAACAATGCGGCCAAAACCCGTTTTGGCAGTGGCTGGGCATGGCTTGTTGTGAAAGCTGACAAAGGTCTTGCTGTTTGCAGCACCCCAAATCAGGACAATCCGCTGATGGACGTATCCGACTGCAAAGGCACGCCTATCCTGGGTTTGGATGTGTGGGAACATGCCTACTATCTGAAATACCAAAACAAGCGTCCCGACTATGTTTCCGCTTTCTGGAACGTAATCAACTGGGAGCAGGTGGCCGCCAACTACACCAAAGCACTGTAAGACAATTTCTTAAAATGAAAAAAGAGCGCAAACATTCATTTGCGCTCTTTTTTTATACGTCAAAATCCGGCTTAAAAACTTGCAAAAGCCTGTTTGATGCGGCCGATAGCGTCCATCAGTTCGTCCTCAGTGATCACGAGTGGTGGTGCAAAGCGGATGATGTTACCATGTGTGGGTTTGGCCAACACACCCAACTCAGCCATTTTAACACAAATATTCCATGCAGTGTGGCTGTCGGGGGTATCGTTAACAAGGATGGCATTCAGCAGACCTTTGCCCCGCACCTTGGTAATCAGGGATGTTTCGGCCATGAACTTTGAAATCTCGCTCCTGAAAATTTTACCGAGGCGATCGGCTTTCTCAGCCAGGTTTTCTTCGGCCACAACGCTCAAAGCCGCAATGGCTACGCGGGCAGCCAAAGGATTTCCGCCAAAAGTTGATCCATGCTCCCCGGGCTTGATACATAGCATGATGTCATCATTTGCCAAAACGGCTGAAACGGGATACACACCACCCGAAAGTGCTTTACCCAGAATGAGAATATCCGGTTTTACGCCTTCATGGTCGCAAGCCAGCAATTTACCCGTGCGGGCTATACCTGTTTGCACCTCGTCGGCAATGAAAAGCACATTTTTGGCTTTGCACAAATCGTAAGCTCCCTTCAGATAGCCATCATCCGGAACAAACACACCGGCCTCACCCTGAATGGGTTCCACAAGAAAACCAGCCACATTCGGATCTTCGAGTGCTGCTTCGAGTGCCGGCAGGTTGTTGTAGGGGATGGTGATGAATCCGGGAGTGTAGGGACCAAATCCGCCACGCGAGTCGGGATCGGTTGACATGCTGATCACAGTGATGGTGCGTCCGTGAAAATTGTCGGCACAAACAATGATTTTGGCTTCATTTTCGGCAATGCCTTTTTTTGTGTAGGCCCATTTGCGGCAGAGTTTCAATGCGGTTTCGTCGCCTTCTGCGCCTGAATTCATGGGCAAAATTTTATCGTATCCAAAATAGGATGTGGCAAACTTCTCATAAACTCCCAGCACATCGTTGTAAAATGCACGAGAGGTGAGCGTGAGCGTTTGTGCCTGATCCACCAGCGCGTCAATGATTTTAGGATGACAATGTCCCTGGTTGACAGCCGAATAAGCCGAGAGAAAGTCGTAGTATTCTTTTCCTTCGGCGTCCCACACCCTGGCGCCTTTTCCCTTGGATAAAACAACCGGCAGTGGATGATAGTTATGGGCACCATACTTGTCTTCAAGTTCCATGGCCTGCTGGGAGGAAATCTTTTCTTTCATAAGATATTTGTGCTGATGAGTTTTGTGAATTTATTAACACTAAAGCGCAAAGATACGCAAAAGAATGATTCAAAATTTGTGTGGACTGAAATTATTTTTTGTAAATATTGCGTTAGCTATTGATTTACAATAGATGACGAAAAGGAAGCAACAGCCATTCAAAAAACTTATTGATAAGCGATCGCCTTTGCCATTGTCCGTAATCGAACATTTCGCTGTATTCGAGGGTTTGATCGATGTGATGCTTCACTTGTTGGGCGATGGAAAACTCACTTCCGATGAGCATGATTTCATACATGTACCTGAAACTACGGTAATCGAAATTAGACGATCCGATGGTGAAGGTTTTATCGTCGATCAGGAGCAGTTTGGCGTGCAGGTTGTGCGGCATATAAAGCATAATCCTGATGCCTGCCTGATGGAGCATACCCAGGTATTTATTGCGTAAAATGTCAACCAGACTGACGTCGGACCTTTTGGGGATGACCACATTCACCCGAACGCCACGCTGCGCTGCATCAATGAGCGTTTTGCGCAATTTGTAGCCAGGCAAAAAATAGGGACTCACGATGTCAACCGATTGGGTTGCGTGTTTGATCAAATGGATGTAGCGGCGCATGATACGCTGACGCGTGATGGATGGCATATCCCTGACGATTTCGAACTGATTGTGGCGGATGAGCCGCAGAAAATTGTCTTTCGCAAACACATACTTATTGTAAATGCCAAAGTCCTGCTTGAATACTTTTTTAAAAGCAAGCGTCAAACTGCCTTTAATTCGAAGGACCGATTCGCGCCAATTGAGGTTATACTCGGTCAGGTTTGACGAACCCATATAGGTGATGTCGTCGTCAATGATCAGGAGTTTACGGTGGTTCCGGCGGTGACCACGGGTGAAAATATCGCTGTTGAATTTGATCTTTTCAAAAAAGCGCACCTCCGCACCTGCCTTGATCAGATCGTCAAAAAATCCATTTGCCACTGCTGAACCACCCCAGGCATCGATGAGCAATTTCACCTCGACTCCAGCCTTTATCCTACGGAGAAGTGCATCCCTGAAACGAACACCAACCACATCATTTCCAATGCGATACGTTTCAAGATAGATGTAATCACCAGCCATCTCAATATCTTCGAGCATGGCATGATAATAGCGCATCGGATCTGAAAAGAGCTGATATGGTTCACGAATGGTGTACATCTTTTTTACATCTTTCTGAGCGCTTCTGTCAGGCCTTTTTTCTTTTCGGGATTGAAAGGAACATAACACTGATCGGAAGTGACAATATTGCTGGCACCTGTTTCATCAAAACGTTCGAAGTGCTTCAGGTTGAGGAGATGATCCTTGCTTAGCTTGAAGAAATGCTCGTTCGCAAACATTTCCTGATAATCCCTGAGGCTTTTGTTGATGACAATTTTTTCATTGTTTCTCAAAAACAGACGGGTTTGCAATCCAAGGCTCTCGCAACGAATAATATCGCTCAGGTTCACTAAAAATACCCCTGAATCGCCTTCCAGCACCACTTTCCGCCTGCCCGCAAAATCAGGCAGCAGATTGGTAATAAACGCGTTCAGCTTCAGGCTCATACTCTCCGCGGGAAGAGTGGTTGCCAGCTGGTTTAAGGCTTGCGCCAATTCGAGCGGATCAACAGGCTTTAAAAAATAACGCAATGCACTGAAGCGGATGGCGTCGATGGCATAACGCTCAAATGCTGTAACAAAGATGACCTTGAACCCAACCACATCGAGTGCACTCAAGAGATCGAAAGCAGTTCCGTCTTTTAATTGAATATCAAGCAGAACAAGATCGGGAGCCGAGGCGTGTATGGCCTCTAACCCACTGCCTACCCCATCTGCTTCGCCCACCACTTCAACAAGGGGGCAATGCTCCTGTACGATGTGACGAACCACAAAGCGTGCACTCTCTTCATCATCAATGATTAAAACACGAAGCATGAGCAGATTTTTTGGGGAGATGGTTTTTTTATGATTCACAAAGATACTGATTTTACTTCGAGTCAACAAAAAAACTTCAATGCGATGGTGGCAATAAAACAACCCACACAAGGAGAATGGTAAATTAAGTTTACTTTTGCTTCAGAAGATCAAGAGCATATGTGGCGTTTGACATTTCTTTGTGTTTTTTTATTGCATGCCTGGCAGTTGGCATCGGCCACTGAATCCAGCCAAAACGGGACGCCAACTGCCCATGAAGACTCCTTGAGGCTTGCATTGGCACAATCAAAAGATGATTCGGCCAGAATGCAAGTGTACATAGCACTCTCCCAAGCCATTTCACCCATGGATGCGCAAAAAGGCCTGGCTTATGCCGACAGCAGCCTCGAAATTGCAACAAACAGCGGCAACCCAAGGCTCATTGCACTGGGCCATTATTATGCCGGAGTAGCTTGTTTTTCAGCAGGTTTGCTCGAGCAGTCTGCCACGCACTTTTATGCCTACCTCGAATATGCGCAAGCCAAGCAAAACAACGATGCTGTTTCGCGCGCACTGATCAACATCAGCGCAGTTCAACTTCAGATGAAGCAATACGACAAGGCCGAAGAAACCCTCCTGAAAGGCCTCGATTTTTTCAGTAGAAACGAGGAAAATATGAACGACTCGTTGCAACAAACAGGACTGGCCACCATCTATAACAATCTGGGCATCACCGCTAAAGAAAAAAACGAGAACAAAAAAGCCAAGAACTTTTACCAAAAAGGTATCGACATCATCAAGCCATTCAAATCACAGCACATGTTATATGCCAACCTGTGGAACAATCTGGCTATGGTTTACATCCTCGATAAGGATTTCGATTCGGCCTTTGTCGCCCTTGAAGAAGCCAAAAAAGTTAGGCTTGCCCATCGGGATATTGCTGGTATTGCAGCATCCTACCGCAATCTTGGTCTTTTTTATCAGGAAAGTGGCAAGCCTGCTGAGGCGCAGCAGAGCTATGATCTGGCTGTGCAATACGCCAAAGAAACTGGCAGCACCACACTGCTTGAAGGTATTTACGACAATATTTACAAGCTGTTTCAAGAGACTGGGAATGCTGATTCGGCCTTGAAATACCTGCTGCTCCACAACGAACAGATGGAAAAGGTGAACCGGGAGGAAACCGCAAAAGTGTTAACCACCCTCGAACTCACGTTTCAATACCAGGAAAGGGAGAAACTTCAGCAAGCCGAGCAAAAAAGAAAAGAACAGTGGTATTTTTTCATCACCATTATCCTGGTTTTTACTGCAGTCATCATAGGCTTGCTGTTTTTTCTCTCTCAAGCCAGGCTGCGCCGCACACGCCTTGAAAAAGCGAATGCCGAGCTTGCCAACAACAACCTTCAGCTCATGAAGCAAAACCTCGAAACAGAACTGGAAGTAAAAAACAAGGAACTGGCCACGAATGTGATGTATCAGATACAAAAAAACGAAATGGTAGAAAGCATTGTGCAAAAGCTGCTGCATCATTCCCCACAGTTTCGAAAAGAAAACCAGGAGCTCATTCAAAGCATCATTCACGACCTTGAGAAAACCATGGAGGAAAACGTATGGAATGAATTTGAATTACGTTTCCAGCATGTTCACAATGATTTTTACCAGAAGCTGAACGAATTGCATCCTGAATTAAGCCCCAACGAACGCCGTTTGTGTGCCTTCCTTCGCCTGAACATGACGACCAAAGAAATTGCTGCCATCACAGGTCAAACGCAACGGAGCATCGAAGTTGCACGCACCAGGTTGCGAAAAAAACTCTCTTTAACCAATTCGGATCAGGGCCTGATCGAATTCCTTTCGGGATTATAAAATCTTGATTTTCTTTTTATTACACCTTCTTGTAGCAGTGTTGTAGCATGCCGTTAACGGATATGAAGCAGTTTTGTGCCATCTCTTTTTTGCCTGCCAATGCTTCAATGGTTATATCATTGCACCAACATTCATGCAACGCTTCATGACCAGGCAACATACATCCGACGAAGAATCAAACGCAAAGCTTACATTGGAAGGCCAGCTTCATTCCATTGCCGAAAAAAATCACGACAGGTATCAGGCGCTCAAAAAGATTCTGGCCTCGGTGAATAAAAAGAATAAAGGAGAAAAACCCAAATGAATCGATATCCATACTTTAATCCATTAAAAATGATTATGTCACTTAAATCTACACCCAAAATCTGGCTAACAGCAGTTTTGCTGTTTGTCATGCTGACCGGCTGGCGTCAGGGCTTTGCCAATCCCGAAGGACAGCGCGGCACTTTTCCCCTGATTGAAAACTTTGAATCCGGTGTCTTTCCACCCTCAGGATGGACCGCATACGACGTTGACGGAAGCGCACCAGCATGGGAAATGGTTGACTGGCTCAGTCACACCCCCGGTGGTTTTTATTCGGCTTATCATGGCTACGGTCCTGGCATGCAGGATGCATGGCTGGTAAGTCCGCAACTGGCTGTTCCTGCAGCAGGCACCACAGTGGTGGCTTTCTGGAACTTTGTAGTTGACCCCAGCTATTATGCAAAAAACAGCGTATGGGTAAGCACCGGTAGTGGCGACCCCGCTTCGGGACAGTTTGTAGAAATATGGACACCCGCCACCCCACTTTCCGAATGGCGTCAGGTTGTTTTAAGCCTTGCTGCCTATGCTGGCCAAAACATCTACGTTGCCTTCAGGTACGAAGGTGATTTTGCCCACGGATGGGCCATCGACGACATCGAGGTTTCCGACTCATTCAACACAAGCCCCGTTGTGGCTGTAAACCCAACTGCCATCAACGCCACAGGGCCCATCAATGCCGGCATTCAAAAGAGCCTTACCGTTGCAAATGCAGGTGTTGAAAACCTGGAATATGAAATCACCGTTTACTACTCGGGCAGCACCTCAGGATGGCTGAATGTTAGTCCACTGGGCGGCACCATCGCAGGCGGAAACAACCTTGTTCACACTGCAGCTTTCGACCCCACCGGACTTGAGCTTGGCACCTACAACGCCAACATCGTGATCAACAGCAACGACCCCGAAACACCCACAACCACCGTTCCGGTTGCTTACTCCATCATTGGCCCTGCAACTGTTTCGATTGATGTCATGTTGCAAGATTACACATTCCCCTACGATATCA
>CAZBMR010000020.1:28074-55994 GCA_964492695.1 uncultured Lentimicrobiaceae bacterium | reverse complement strand
GTGCCTTCGTTCTGTCCGCGGAGGGCTGCGCCAAGATCAGCCTGCAGGCTGTTTTCATTGGCAGGGCGCTCGTCCACAAAATATTGAAACGTATCGTTGATATATACCGTCACGGTTTGCTTTGCCATGGTTTTACTGTTGCTTTGGGGCAGCAGCAGTTTAATTGCATTGGGCGCGATGAGCGTGCTCGTGAGCATGAAAAAGATCAGCAACAGAAACACCAGGTCCGACATGGATGCCATGCTGAAGCTGACGTTGAGTTTATTACGTGTTTTGATAGCCATCTGCTTCTTTGTTGTTATCGGGCAGGTTCGTGCAACACATCCATAAACTCGGTGGCCCTTGCCTCGAGCAGGTAAACCACTTTTTCGATTCTGGCTACCAGCACGTTATAAAAGATAAACGCCAAAATACCCACAATCAGTCCGCCCACGGTGGTGATCATGGCCTGGTAGATGCCCGACGAAAGCAATGCAATGTCAATGTTGTTTCCGGCCATCGACATATCATAGAATGCCCTGATCATGCCGATTACGGTTCCCAGAAAGCCCAACATGGGTGCAGCACCTGCAATGGTAGCCAGGCCGGCCACGCCCTTTTCGAGCTTGCTCACCTCAAGCTTACCCACATTTTCAATGGCTGTGCTGATGTCGTTCAGGGGCTTACCAATGCGATTGAGGCCTTTTTCAATCATGCGGGCGTTGGGCGTATCGGTGCTGCGGCACAGCGAGATGGCCGATTCAAGTCGTCCGGCATGAATGAACTCGCGGATGTTGTTCATGAAGTTTTTATCGCTCACAGAGGCCTTTGAAATGGTGAGGTAGCGCTCCACGAACACATACACGGCATACACTGACATCACTGCCAGCACCACCATGATCCAGCCGCCTTTCATGGCCAGGTCAATCACCGAGAGGCTGATTTCGCCGGTGTTGGCGGGCGCGTTGCCCAGTGTGTTGGCAGCGGGCTGCAATTGCAATAAGAGGGGTGTCATCATAAAAACAGAATGGTTATTTCGATAGCTATAAACTGCAAAACATCTTTTTTAGTATCAATAATCCGCAAGAAAGACATCGCCGGTGCTGCTGTCGGCCCTTGCGCCCGTCACGCTGCTCAGGCAATTGACCTCGCCGCGCAGGCGCAGCAAGCCCAGAAAGGCAAATACGATGGCTTCCTTCATCTTCACGGTCACGGGGTCGGGAATCACCAGCTCATGATGGCAAAATGCTCCAATGGCGTTCACCAGCACCTTGTTAAAAGCACCGCCGCCGGTGATGAGCACCTTGCCCGGCATGGCCGGTATGGCACTGCCTATTTGCTTGCCAATCTGTAGTGTGCAAGTCGCTAAAAGGTCGTTCACTGAATAATTAAAACGCTCAAGCACAGACATGTATTCCTGTTCCACCCACTCACGGCCCAATGATTTGGGAGGCTGTTTTTGAAAGTAGGGCAAGGCGTCCAACGCAAGCAGCAAGTCAAGTTGAGGTCGGCCTTGTCCGGCCAGCGTACCGTCTTTGTCAAAAGGCTTTCCGAGACGAGCTGCAAGGTGGTTGAGCACCATATTGGCCGGACCAATGTCGAAGGCAATCCTTTGTCCCTCCGATTCATACGACACATTGCTGATGCCACCAATATTCAGGCAATAGGTGTAATCACCAAAAAGCAGCCGGTCGCCCACCGGCACGAGGGGGGCCCCCTGCCCTCCCCTGAGCACATCGGCCATGCGGAAATTGCTCACGGTGGTGATTCCGCAGCTGTTGGCAATGCGCTGACCGTGACCGATTTGGAGGCTCACCTTCTCGCTCGGTCTGTGAAACACCGTATGTCCGTGCGACGCCAAAAAATCGGGTTTCAGCTGATGGGCCTTCACAAACTCGTCCACCTGCTGGCCGAGAAAATCGCCATAAGCAAGATCGAGCGCATCAATGGCGGCGGTGCTTTGATGAAAGGCGCCGGAGAGCTGATCCTGCCACCAGTTATTATATGGCAACTCCTTAAAGGCCAATACTTCGTAAGACCATTTTCCATACTCATACACGAAGTTGCAGGCCACCATATCGAGGCCATCCAGCGAAGTGCCTGACATCAGTCCGATTCCGAGATACTTTTTGTGCATGCTGTGTCAAAGCAAGGGTAAGACCTTTTCGAGCTGAATGCCCCGCGATGCTTTCACCAGCACATCGCTGTGCCTGATGAGGTGGTTTTTGAGGTATGCGGTTAGTTGGTCCACATGGTTAAAATGCAGCCAGTCGTCGCCGGCATACACCCGTTCGAACAGTGGTCCAACAAGGTAAACATTTCTAAACTCGAGGTCAGTAATCAGACGGAGTATGTCGGCATGTTCGGCATCGCTGCTTTCGCCCAGTTCGAGCATATCGCCCACGATCACCACGGCCTTTGGTCCTGCGATGCTTGCAAAATTCTTCAAAGCTGCAGCCATGCTCACCGGATTGGCATTGTAGGCGTCCATCATCACACGGTTAGACGAAGTCTGCACCAGCTGCGAGCGGTTGTTCGAGGGTTCATATGCGGCAATTGCTTTGTTGATGTGTTCGGCATCCACACCAAAAAACGATCCGACTGCCATCGCAGCCAGTATGTTTTCTGTGTTGTAATTACCAATCATTCTGGTACTTACAGCCGACTGACTGCTTTGGTATTCCCAGGCAATGTGCAAATAAGGGTCGGCAGCCACCAGCTCGCCGTAAAGGTCGCTTTGCAAGGATTCACCATAGGTGAAGCGGGGGATGTTCATCGAGAGGCCCTCAAGCAGTTCATTGTCAACGTTCACAAACAACATTTTGCCATGGTCGTCGATCCAGCTGTAGAGCTCCGACTTGGCGTTGATTACGCCTGTGAAGCTGCCAAAGCCTTCGAGGTGCGCCTTGCCGATATTGGTAATCAGGCCGTAGTCGGGTTTTGCCAGCCGGCAAAGCTGCATGATCTCGCCCATGTGGTTGGCCCCCATCTCCACCACTGCCATTTCGGTTTCGGGTTTGATTGATAGCAGCGTGAGTGGCACACCGATATGGTTGTTGAGGTTGCCCTGTGTGGAAATCGTTTTGAATTTTTCCGACAACACCCTCGACACCAGCTCCTTGGTTGTGGTTTTGCCATTGCTTCCGGTGATACCGATCACGGTGGCCGGCATCAGGCCCCGGTGATGGCTGGCAAGTTGTTGCAATGCTTTTAAGGCATCGTCCACGACCATCACCTGTGCATTTCCGTCCATTTCGGGAGCATCCGACACGGCCAGCAGTGCGCCTTTGGCCAGGGCTTCAAACACGAGCTGGTTGGCATCAAAGTTTGGACCTTTGAGGGCAAAGAAAATGTTTCCGGGCTTCAGCAGCCTTGTATCTGTCGAAACGCCAGTGCTTTGCAAAAAGTGGGTGTACAATATTTCTGTCTTGTTCATCTGACAAATATACGCAGGTTTGGTATGCATCGCTTGCGCAACATCAATAGTTGGCAGACTGACATAAAAAAAGCCCTGTCCAGGAGAGGCTCAGGGCTTTTAAAACTTTCTCAGAAAATCCTATTTGCTTCCGATGGAGCTGCCTACCTTGTTCATGGCACAGCGGAAACCGATGGTGCTGGCAGCCTGATCTTCATCGAGGAAGCGGCGCACGCCCGGGCTGAGGAAATAAGCCCTGTCGGCCCATGAGCCTCCTTTATATACCCTTGCCTTGTCGGAGATGAGGGTCGTTTCGCCGTAGGCATACATCTTGGCTGTGGAATTGGGGTCTTCGGTGAGGTTCGACCAATCGTTCTGAATGGTTGAGGCATAGTCGCCATCGCGGTAGTTGATGGCATTGCCCCTGCGGTAGTTTTTACGGTTGGCAGCTTCCTCGGGGGTGATTTCAACGTATTGCAGGCGGCCCAGCGAATCTTTCTGCGCGATAGATCCATCGGGGTCGCGTTTTTTATTCATGAAGATGTTTCCACGGAATGGACTGTAGTCAGCCACGTCTTCAAAAGATAGCGGGCGATACACGTCGAGCACCCATTCGGCCACATTGCCACCCATGTTGTAGAGGCCATAGTCGTTTGGCCAGTAGGAACCCACAGGTGCGGGCAGTGCAGCACCGTCGTTCAGGCTTCCCGCCACACCCATGTAGTCGCCTTGGCCACGTTTGAAGTTGGCGACAAAGCTGCCCATGTATTTTTTGTGGTCGGTGCGGAGGCCATCACCGTTCCAGGGATATTTGCGTCCTTCCACCACGCGTTCGTTGATGGTGTTACCAACCAAACCGACGGCTGCATATTCCCATTCGGCTTCTGTGGGAAGGCGGTATTTGGGCAACATGATGCCATCTTCGAAGCGAACGGCACGGATGCCAGAACCACTGGGGTCGAGGTCGGCCTTGCCGTCTTTCACCAGTCCTTCGTATTGACCGGCGAGATAGGCATCGGTATTGAAATTGTCGTCGTTTTTCTGGTCGGGATCAAAATCGAGAATGCCGGCCTGAATGAGCAGGTTTTCGTTCACACGGTCGGTGCGCCAGTTGGCATAATCATTGGCTTGCAGCCACGAAACACCCACCACGGGATAATCGTGGTACATCGGGTGACGGAAGTACAGTTCCACGAGCGGCTCGTTGTAGGAGAGACGGTCGCGCCAAACGAGCGAGTCGGGCAGGGCTTTTTGAACCACCATGGGATAATCATCGCCATACACGCGTTCGAGCCAGTAGATATATTCCAGGTAATCGAGGTTGCTCACCTCAGTTTCATCCATATAAAAGGAGGCCACAGTCACCCTGCGGGGAATGTTGTTCCATTCATACAACAAGTCTTCCTGTGTTGCTCCCATCATAAAAGTACCGCCTTCGATGGCCACGAGACCCGGCCCCACTTTTTGCTCTTTGGTTTGAGCCACTTCGAAGCCGCCATATTTGGGATCGTTGTAGTTCCATCCGGTGGTTCTCGAGGTTTGTTTCTGGCAGGCACTGAGCAACAGGCCGGCTGTGAATAGCGCGAAAATAAGCTGCGTTTTCTTCATCTTTATGTTATTGACGTCTTATCGTTCTTAAAAAACAAGCATCTAACTAAAAAACGGGTGAATTTATTGTGCGTATCTTTCGTTTCGACTGGGTATAGATGCAAAAATCCCATCCAAACGAAACTTCGTGCGCTCCTCCGCTTTTGCCCGATAGCTTCGACACTGTATAGTCATAGCTGTAGCCGATCCTGTAGCCTTCCCACTCCAAACCCAGCAAAATGCTTACAGCATCGGCATTCGAGGGTGTTCGCCGATACCACAAACCCGTAACAAAAGGGGCTTTGCTTACATAAACACCCACATTCAACTGACTAAACGAATGTTGCTGCAAAAATAAGAGATTTGGTTGAATTAACACTTCGCCTTCGCGCATATCTCCCAAACTTCCTGTGCTTGCGTTGATGTTGAGACCGCCATGCAGGGTGAATCGTGTGTGCAGTTTCGCATTGCCATTGTCATAAAACGACATTTCGGGCTGGCTCAGGTGGTCGGCTGCAAAGCCTGCAAAGAGCTTGTCGTCCCATCCAAAAACGATACCGCTTGAAAAGTCGGCAGTATAAACAGTTGGTTTAGAAGGTTGTGTCTCTTTTGTGGTTCCTGAAGTTACCCCTGTTGATGAATTGATCATATCAGCAAATACGAGTTTGTCCCAGTCGATGCCTTCCTGATAAAAAGCAGCCCTGACGCCAAAATTGACCCATGATTCAGCCGAAATTTGAAGTTTGTATGCAAATAATCCAGCAATATTTGTCCGGTTGTAAGCCCCTCCTCCCTGCTGATCGCGCATCACCATCACCCCAAAACCGCTGTTGATGGCAGGCAAACTCTGGTCGTAAGCAACATTGTAAGTCACATAAGCTTTGTTCAATGCCGGCCATTGGTTGCGGTATTGCAGGTTGAGGCGGCCGCATTCGGTGTTTCCGGCAAGGGCAGGGTTCAGGTGCATGGGGTTGGCGTAAAACTGTGTGAATGAGGCATCCTGTGCGCACACCTGCTCCATTGGCAGCAGAAAGGCACTTATTAAAACGATCCAGAATGTTTTATTCATCCCCAAACTTAATACACACGGTTTCAGCCGGCAATGTTACGCATTTTTGACGAACCTGTCGTTAGTCATTTACAGGAAAAGGGATTGGGCCATTCCACAATAAAACAAGCTTTTAATCGTTCGCCCTTAAACACGAAAACAAATGAAGATCTCGTTCAATTTAGGCCCGCCTTCAACATTTGAGCGCAACGGTTGTTTAGAAAAGAACGAAATCGCAGCCACATATTCATCATGATGAAAAAGACTTTACTCCTTGTCTTGCCCGTGATTCTTGCATTTCAGCTCCATTCACAGCAAGTGTTGCAAATAAAAACCGTTCGGTTGTTGTGGCAGTTTGATGCCTCTGGCAGGCTTTCGTTCCAGGCCACGGATACCAATTCGGCAACAGATGCGTTGATGTATCGGGAGGAAGCGCCGGGCTTGCCCTTTTTCACCGACCGGATCAGATTGTTTGACGCAGGCATTGTTGCCGATGCGTATTTGGAGCATACCACCGTTGAACCCATAACCAACGAAGAGCTTCTGATGATTGGCGCACGTCCGATAAATGAAGAATTTGAGCTGAATGTGCGGCAATTAACAGGCAGAAACGAGGCTTATGTTTCTACGAGCCTGTTGCCTTTCAGAAAAAATACTCAAACCGGAACCATCGAAAAGCTCACTGCTTTTACGCTCACCTACACATTTGAATGGCCACACACTACCACAAAAAACAGCAGCCCTTTTGCCGAACAATCGGTCCTGGCAAGTGGAAACTGGCATAAAATCCGCATCAAGCAGAGCGGTATATATAAAATTACAACAGCTGATCTTCAAGCCATTGGCATCAATACCAGCGGCATTGATCCGCGCAACATCCGCATTTATGGCAATGGAGGCGGCACCTTGCCCGAAAGCAATTCAGCCCCAAGATACGACGACCTTGTGGAAAACCCCATCGAAGTGGTGGGCGAAGCCGACGGGGTGATGAACCAAAACGACTACATCCTTTTCTACGGCCAGGGACCGCTGGTGTGGGATTTCAATGCAGCCGACGGTTTCTTTAAACATAGG
The DNA here is from genome assembly GCA_964492695.1 of uncultured Lentimicrobiaceae bacterium. Classification (GTDB taxonomy): domain Bacteria; phylum Bacteroidota; class Bacteroidia; order Bacteroidales; family F082; genus JALNZU01. The sequence continues at coordinate 48,891 of CAZBMR010000020.1, read as the reverse complement.
CCTAACTATTACGATGATTATGCCTATTATTACATCACCACCGATTTGGGCAGCGGAAAACGTATTGCCACCAAATCGCAGCCGTCCAACCCTTCGGAAACCGTCACAGCATTTCTCGATTACGCCCTTTACGAGCAGGATCTGTATAACCTGTCGAATACGGGCCGCACCTGGTATGGTGATCTGTTCGATGTGAACCTGAATAAAGACTTTAACTTTAGTTTTCCGGGTATCCTAACCAACAAGAATGCAAAGGCCGATGTTCAGCTGGCTGCCCGCTCCTTTGGGGCATCGGGCTTTCAACTGACAATAAACGATCAAATCACCCAAACCCTGCCCATCGAAGCCACACAGGCCACAGGATATGACTGGGCAAAAAGCAACGGCACATCGCGTGTCTTTTTTCCCAACTCCGACAACGTAAAGGTGAACCTGACTTACAACAGGGCCGTGAGTTCAGCACGCGGGTGGCTCGACTATATCAGCCTCAACGCATGGCGAAACCTGAGCTTCACCGGCAATCAGATGCACTTCAACTACAGCAGCTTCAATGATGGGCATGCGGTAGTGCAAATGCAGCTGGCAAACGCCACCAACACTGTGATCTGGGACATCACCGAAGCCATCAACCCACAAAAAATCATCCCCCAGACCAATGGTACAACAGCCAGCTTCAACACCGGGGCCAACTCACTAAAACGGTTTATCGCTTTCAGCGAGAGCGGCTACCTTTCAGTTGAAGGCGCTGGAGTGGTCGCCAATCAAAACCTGCACGGCTTGCGTGATGTGGATTATTTGATCATATCCCACCCCGATTTTTTGACTCAGGCAGAGCAACTCGCTAACATTCATCGCACACAAAGTAGTATGAATGTGTATGTTACAACTCCCCAACTCATTTATAATGAGTTCAGCTCAGGTGCTCAGGACATCACCGCCATCCGCGATTTTGCCCGGATGCTCTACACGCGCAGCACCCCTGGCCGCGAACTGAAATACTTGCTGATGTTTGGCGATGCTTCCTTTGATTATAAAGATAAAATTGAAGGCAACACCAATTTTGTACCTACATTTCAGTCAGTTGCCTCCCTGAACCTGGTCAACTCAATTGCCACCGACGATTATTTTGGCTACCTGGATGTAAACGAAAACGGCAACGAAAACAGCATCCTCGATATTGGCATCGGGCGTTTTCCGGTGGCTACGGTGCTGGAAGCCCAACAAATGGTAGATAAAGTGATCCGTTATCTGTCTGACGAAGACGACGTGCATGGTCCGTGGCGCAACGAAGTAACATTTGTGTCGGACGATGGCGACAGCAACAACCACATCAACGACTCAGAAACCATTGCCGATCTGCTGCGACAAGATTATCCCGACTTCAACCTCGAAAAGATTCACCTCGATGCTTACAAACAAATTGCTACGCCCGGTGGGCAAAAAGCACCCGATGTGAACGAAGCCATCAACCGCCGAATCGAACGTGGAACACTGATTGTCAACTACTCAGGTCATGGCGGCGAAGTTGGCTGGACCGAAGAACGCATCCTTCAGATTGCCGACATCAATGCCTGGAGAAACCGCAGCAAGCTTCCTGTATTCATTACAGCCACCTGCGAATTTTCGCGCTATGACGATGCACAGCGTACTTCGGCAGGCGAAATGGTGTTTCTGAACCCTTACGGGGGCGCCATTGCCATGTTTACCACGGCCAGGGCAACCTACAGCACCACCAATCTGCGGCTCAACAAAGCCATCTTCAACGACAACATCTTCACACGCATCAATGGCGAATATCCCCGCTTTGGCGATGTCATCAGAAAATCAAAGATTGCCGGCGATGCCAACGACCGCAAATTTGTGCTGCTCGGCGATCCTGCCCTGCAAATCAGCTTCCCGCACGAAAAAGTAGTTACAACCCACATCAACGGGCAGGATGCAACAAGCCTCAGCGATACACTTAAAGCACTCGACCTTGTGACCGTGAAGGGACAGGTGACCAACCGGGATGGCTTGGTACTCAACAATTTCAACGGCATTCTGTACGCCACAGTCTATGACAAAGAAACTGAAATACAGACCTATGGCGATCAAAACCCGGTGAGCAACTTCATGCTTCGCAACAGCATCATCAACAAAAGTACGGTGGAAGTTAAGGATGGATTGTTTGAATTTAGTTTCATGATTCCCAAAGACATTTCCTATAAATATGGCACCGGACGCATCAGCTATTATGCCACCGACGGCACAACCGATGCGCAGGGGTATTATGAAGACTTTGTGGTAGGTGGCTTCAGCAACAATCAGGTGAACGATCAGGCCGGTCCGCAAATCAGGTTGTTTATTGGCGACACCACCTTTGTGGATGGCGGCTTCACCGACGAAAATCCGCGCCTCGTTGCGCTGCTTTCCGACGAAAACGGCATCAACACCACCGGCTCGGGCATTGGGCACGACCTTATTGCCACACTCAGCGGCGAAACCGAGACCTATGCCATCATCAACGAGTTTTACAACGGGAAACTCAATGCAAAAGCAGAAGGTACCGTGATTTATCCTTTTGCAAACCTCAATCCCGGCCGTCATACCCTCACACTGAAGGCCTGGGACATCCTCAACAATTCGTCCACTGCAAGCATCGGGTTTGAGGTGATTCCTTCGTCCGGAATGCGGCTCGAGAATGCCCGCAACTATCCCAACCCATTCAGCGAAAGCACGCGTATTGTTGTGAACCACAATCAGTCATCAGAACCATTAGATATTGAAGTTCAGATATTTAGTACCACCGGACAACTCATCAGAACATTGGTTCAGAATAATCAGTTCAGCGATGGCTACACCACCCCGCCTGTTATATGGAATGGCAGGGCTGAGAATGGACAGCTTGTGCCAAAAGGTTTGTATCTTTACCGCGTGATTGTGACCAATTCTGATGGCAATCAATCTGAATCGAGGTCAAAATTATTGTTTTACTAGGCACCGAAAAAAGTAACATGCAACGCTTCACCGGACAATTTGTGCAGCTGGCCAAACACGTTTTGGGCACCATCTTGCTGCTGCTGCCTTTTGGCATGCTTTCCGGACAAGTGGCCGCAACAGCCGAAGGGCATGGAACGCGGAACAACGACGCACCTGACTATGCCAGCCAATCTGTTTTGCACACGGGGCGCTGGGTAAAAATGGCCATCACCACCACCGGCGTTCACCGGCTCGATGCCGGCCTGCTCACGGCAATGGGTTTCGACCCTCAATCCATCGATCCGCGAAACATCGCCATCTTTGGAAATGGTGGACGCATGCTTCCTGAGGCCAACCAGGAACCAAGGTACGACGACCTCTTCGAAAACGCCATTCTTGTTGAAGGTGAAACAGATGGAAGTTTTGATGCCTCCGATGCAGTTTATTTCTATGCCGAAAATACCACCGAATGGACATGGAGCAACAACCGCTTTGTGCACAAGGTGAACCTTTATGCTGATACCAATTACTACTTTCTGACCGTGCTCGACCGGCAGGGGAAACGCATAGGACAGCTTCAGGAGCCTGAGGCAGAGGCCTCGCGCGAAACCGACAGCTATCTGGCGCATCAGGCTCACGAAAGCGACCTCGAAAACCTGATCATGTCGGGGAAAGAGTGGTATGGCGAAGAATTCAGCAAAAGTCATCCTGAGCGCAGCTTTAGCTTTAATTTTCATAACCGACTCACAGAAAGACCTTTACGGTTCGAAATTGGCATGGCTGGGCGAAGTATAACCGAAACCTTCAGCTTCAGTGTGTGGGCCAATGAACAGCCTGTCCTGTCCGGACTTGAATTTCTTCAGCTATCCATCGGGAACAGCCTCCACGCCCGCGAGGTAATTCAAAACATCACCTTCAGCAACAACAGCGATGATGTTGAGTTCAGAATTGCTGTGGATGCGCAGTTCGACAACTCTGAAGCATGGCTCAACTACCTGCGTATCAACAGCTGGTGCCGGCTGGTATATGCACCACAACAGCAGTTGCTTTTCAGCAATCCCGAAGTGGTGCACGCCAACAGCGTGGCACGTTTCAATGTTGCAGGAACACATTCAAACATTCATCTCTGGGATGTGTCGCACCCCTTGCTACCTCAGGCCCAGGCATTTCAAACCACAGCTAGCGGTCTGAGCTTCAAGGCCATTTCCGATTCGTTGCGTAGCTATGTTGTTTTTGAGCCGGAAAATAGTTTGCAACCTGCCCGGTTCGAATCCATTGAAAATCAAAACCTGCATGACATCAGCAATGCCGACATGCTCATCATCACCCATCCCGATTTTATGGACCAGGCACAGGAGCTTGCCTCTGTGCACTATGCTGACGACGGGCTCAGCAGCGTGGTGGTGAATGTGGAAGATATTTACACCGAATTCGGAGGTGGCAAGGCCGACCTCACCGCCATCAGGGATTTTGTGCGCATGGTCTATCAAAAGAGCAACCAAAACCTTCGTTACCTCATGCTCTTTGGCGATGGCTCCTACGACTATAAAAACCGTATAGCGAACAACACCAATTACATCCCTACGTATCAGGCTGCAGGATCGCTGATGGAAACCCAAAGCTTTGTAAGCGACGACTATTACGGCTTAATGGACCTCAACGAAGGAGCAGACATGATTGGCACGCTCGATCTCGGCATCGGCCGCTTTCCAGTGACGAATGCCGATGAAGCCCAAACCATGGTTGAAAAAGTGAAGCACTACCTTCAAGCAGGGACAAACCAATGTGGTGAATGGCGCAACAACATCACCTTTATGGCTGACGATTCCGACGGCAACCTGCATTTCAATCAGGCCGAAACACTGTCGAATGATGTGGATACAGCCTATGAAAACCTCAACATTACCAAAATATACCTCGACAGCTATAAGCGCGTCACTGTGCCTGGCGGCTATCGCTACCCCGATGCCAACACCAAGCTGCTCGAGAAAATAAATGAAGGCTCACTGATCGTCAACTACACCGGCCATGGCGGCATTACCGGACTTTCGGACGAAAAAGTTTTTACCATCGGTGAAATCGAAAACCTGCAAAACCTCGACAAGCTTCCGTTTTTCATCACAGCCACCTGCGAATTCAGCCGGTTTGACAATCCCGGCTTTGTTTCGGCGGGTGAGCGCCTCCTTTTGAATCCAAACGGTGGTGCCATCGCGCTGATGACCACCACGCGGCTGGCTTTTGCACATTCCAATTTTGCCATCAACAGGCGGGTGTACGACGAGATGTTCGAAGCCAACAAACACGATATCCGCCGGCTGGGCGATATTATCAAGCTGAGCAAAAATCCGCCAAGCACCTACACCCACAACTTTGTGCTGCTGGGCGATCCTGCGCTGCGCCTCAACTACCCAAAGCTAAAAGTTAAACTCACCGAGTTCAACGGACGACCCACCGGCGACCGGAACGATACGCTCGGAGCCATGTCGGAGGTGCGGCTCAAAGGCATGATTATCGATGCCAATGGATTGAAAGACAGCCTGTTCAACGGGATTCTTTATCCACAAATGTACGATAAGAAAACCCGTTTCAAAACCCTGGCCAACGATGGCAACAGCATCGCAGCCAATTTCTCTTATTTTGAAAAAGAAATCTACGAAGGGAGAATCAGTATCAGTGAAGGTACATTCGAAATGCGTTTTCTTATACCACGCGATATCGCTTACCAATTTGGAAAGGCCAAGATCAGCTTCTACGCAATTGATACATCCGATTTTCGCGATGCCGGAGGTTATTACGACAACATTGAGTTGGGCGGATTTGATGCAAATGCTGTTTTGAACGATGAAGGCCCGGCCATTGAGCTCTACTTAAACGAGCCGGCTTTCAGAAACGGAGATTACAGTCCACCCAATCCGGTTCTGTTTGTTACGCTCGAAGACCCTCAGGGAATCCACCACCTGGGCAACAGCATCGGGCGCAATATCAGCCTGGAGCTCGACGGTCCGGTATCAGACCACTTCTATCTGGATAGCTATTACCAACCTGATTTCGATGCATTTAACAGAGGCAGCATTGTTTTTCCGATGCAAGGCCTTGAAGAAGGCACCTATCAGCTAACTGTCAAAGCCTGGGACCTACACAACAATTCGTCCGATAAAACAATCAGCTTTGTGGTAGACAGCAAAGCCCGCCTTCAGGTGACAGACTTGCGCAACGAGCCCAACCCTGTAAGTCATGGCACACAGTTTGCATTTACCCACAATAAACCCAATCAACAGCTTGAGGTTCAGATTGATATATACAATCAGCAAGGTATGCAGGTTGCTTCTTTCATCACCGAAACAAGTTCAGCCGGGGTGCATGCCACGCCCATCAGCTGGAATGGTACAGATCAGTCGGGGAAACGGCTTCCGGCCGGACTTTACATTTACACTGTTACGATTTCTGACAAAGACAAGGATAAGCACACCGCAAGTCAAAAACTCATGCTGTTGCCCATTAAAGAATAAATAATTCCAATACAAAATAAAAACCAATATGCTTCGTTTAGCCACCGTATCGAAACACAACATCACGCAAATACTTATGAAGTTTAAAATCACTTTTTTGGTGATCCTCACCGCCCTCAGCAGTCTGAGTCAAGCTCAAACCTATCAGGAGTTGTCAGGCCGCAACGCCCTGAACGTCATCACCACCGCAGTTCCTTTTTTGATGATTGCACCCGACACCCGTGCCGGTTCGATGGGTGATGCAGGGGTTTCTTCGTCACCTGATGTTTATTCAATGCACTGGAATCCAGCCAAATATGCTGCCATGGAAAGCGATATGAGCGTCGGCTTGTCCTACAGTCCATGGCTCAGAAACCTCGTTCCCGACATGAACCTGGCTTATCTGGCATTTGCCAAACGTATTGACAACAACTCCTCGGTGGCTGCCACACTGCGTTTTTTTACTTTGGGCGACATTCAGTTTACGGATGACGCGGGAAATGACAAAGGAACTTTCCGCCCCAGCGAATGGGCGCTTGATGCCACCTACTCGCGCAAGCTGACCGATCACCTGTCGGGTGCAGTGGCCGGCAGATTCATCTACTCCAACCTGACACAAGGTCAGAATGTAGGTGGAGCAAGCACCTCGGCCGGTATCTCTGCCGCTGCCGATGTGGCCGTTTACTGGGAAAACGAGGTAAACTGGTTCAGTGGCGTTGACACCCGTTTTGCATGGGGAATCAATGTGAGCAATATCGGAACAAAACTGGGCTACAGCTCAGCCAGCATCAAAAAAGATTTCATCCCTACCAACCTGCGCTTTGGTCCAACACTTAAGCTCGCCATCGACGATTATAACGAAATTGCTTTCTCTATCGACGTGAACAAACTGCTTGTGCCCACCCCACCCATCTACAAAACAGACTCAATCACAGGCAATCCCATTCCGATTCCTGGCACCGATAAATACGAAATCCTGAGTGGCCGCGACGATGATGTGTCGGTGGTGGCCGGCATCCTCCAGTCGTTTTATGATGCCCCCAATGGATTTGAAGAAGAAATGCGTGAGCTGAGCCTTTCTTTTGGAGCAGAATATTGGTATAACAAGGTGTTCGCCATTCGCGGAGGTGCCTTTTATGAGGATGCCACCAAGGGAAACCGCAAGTTTTTCACCCTTGGAGCTGGCTTGCGCTACAATGTGTTTGGGCTCGACTTCTCCTACCTCATTCCTGTTGACTCTCGCAACAATCCGCTGCAAAACACCCTGCGCTTTGCCCTGACTTTTGACCTTGACGCAAATAAACGGAAATAATAAACTGTCATCCATGTAGTTAGACCAACTATCGGAAATTTGCATAAACACCTCAACGAGCAGATCCTACTTGAGTGAAGACATGTACTTTTGCAGTATGAAAACTTTGCAGGAAATACAAGAAAACTTAAGTGCTCATCGAAGCAGACTATTCGCAAGTTATCCCATAAAGTCATTGGCTATTTTTGGTTCATTTTCCAGAAAAGAAGAAAAAGATTCAAGCGATGTTGATATTCTTGTTGAGTTTTCAGACCGGATTGGAGTCAGATTTGTCGATTTAGCAGAAGATCTCGAGCAAATCATTGGATTTAAAGTTGACCTGGTTTCAAGAAAAGGCATCAAGGAAAAGTATTTGAAATCAATTGATTCGGACTTAATCTATGTCTAAGCGTGATATTTCATTGCTGCTGGATGATATGTTGCAATCTGCATTGAAGATCAAGCGATATACCACCGACCTTGATTACGATTTATTTTTATCTGATGACAAAACAATTGATGCTGTTGTGAGGAATTTTGAAATCATTGGCGAAGCTGCAAATCGTATTGATCCCTCATACAGAGACCGTCATCCCGAGATTGAGTGGGTGAGAATAAGAGGCTTTCGTAATCGAATTGTCCATGATTATTTTGGGATTGATTATGAAATTGTGTGGAGCATTGTAGAGGACTATTTGGAGGAATTGATTCATCAATTGACTTCCCTCTGCAATATCATGGAATCACCGGAGAACAGTGACCATTAATTTGCCACTTTGCTGTTAATTTCACCATTGAGGTTCTAAAGTTACCGTTTTCTATTGGTCTCTTCCTTCCTCAAAAAACTCAGGTAAAAAATTCATCAGATACACGTTGGCAGTAGCGCGTGTGAGGGCTGTATAAAGCCACCTCAAATAACCCACGTCAAGCTGTTCCGGCTTGTATATACCTGAATCGAGGAAGATTGTAGGCCATTGTCCGCCCTGCGTTTTATGGCAGGTGAGCGCATAGGCATATTTCACCTGCAAAGCATTGAAGTAAGGGTCTTCCTTGATTTTGGCCCAGCGTTTGGCACGCGACGGCTCATCCATATAATCCTCCTCTACTGCCGCCGAAAGTTTCATGTGGTCGGCCTCGCTCAGGGCTGCGGTGTCCATCATCAGGGTGTTGGTGAGCAGCTTCACTGCAATCGGGGATTGGTTTGGATAATCCACAAAACGCAACTCCACATCGGCAAAACGAAAACCATAAAAGTCCTCAAATTTATTGATGCGCACCACCTCGGCGATATCGCCATTTGCAATAAAACCGGCAGTCTGCTCCTCACCCATCCAGAAATAATTATTTTTTACAACCATAATCAGATCGCCTGTGGTCAAATCCTCGTCCATACCCAGTATGCGCTGTCGAATGGCCTGATTGTAAAGGTTTGCCCTTTTGTTGGTGCGGCAAACCACCACCGCTTTGGTGAAGTCGCGGCCGCCGAAGGCTGCATTAAACAAGTCTTCCATCTGATCGGCTTCGAGCTGTTTAATGTCAGCAAAATCATTCAGCTTCAGCAGTGGAAAGCTGCTGTCCTGTGCCGCGAGTTTTTGGCGGATGTGGGTGGCATTAAAGAGGATACCAGAGTGCAATGCCTGCCGCATCACCTCGGTCAGCTCGTAGCTTGCAGCCGTGATGTGATAGGTTGTTTGCAGCATATGCAGGTCGAGTGCAGGGCTAAAATCAAGGCCAACAGGAGGAAGCTGTGCATGATCGCCGATGAGCAAAAGCCGGCAACGGTTTCCCGTGGAAACATATTCCATCAGGTCGTCGAGCAGGTTTCGGCCACTGTCGTTGGTGCTGTCGGTTATCATCGAGGCCTCATCGGCAATAAAAAGGCAGTTGGAGTATTTATTTGGCGCGAGGAGCATGCGCCTGCGGCCATCAGCAAGGCGTGTATGGAAATAGATTTTTCGGTGGATGGTATGTGCATCAAAGCCACTGTAGGCCGAAAGCACTTTGGCGGCCCTTCCGGTGGGTGCCATCAGCACAAAGCGCATGCGCAGCTTTGGCAACACCTTCACAAGGGCTGCCACAAGGCTGGTTTTCCCCGTGCCTGCATAACCCCTCAGCAAATAAACAGGATTTTCTTTGACCGAAAGTAGAAAAGCAGCCAAATGCAGCATCACCACCTCCTGACCAGATGTTGGCTGATGGCCAAAGGCTTCTTTCAAAGCATGAAAAAGGCTGGACCGATCCATCAGAAAGGATACCCAATACCAAAGTTCCACACCAACTGGTTCAGTCTCAATTTACTCAAACGCCAGCGGTCAGATTCAGGCATTGCAGGATCGCGGATGGGCACAGCAGCATCAAGGCGAAAGATGAAGAACGAAAAGTCGAACCTGAAGCCAACACCCGCATCGAGTGCAAGCTCTCTATAAAAATCATTCCACTCAAACTGACCACCTGTGAAGTAAGACTGATTGCGCAAAGTCCAGATATTCCCGGCATCCACAAACAATGCTGCTTTGAAAAAACTGACCACCGGAAAGCGGTATTCAAGGTTCGTCTCCAGCTGAATATCGCCCGTTCGCTCAATATCAACATTTTCAGAATAAGCTCCGGGACCAAGATGGCGCAATTGCCAGCCCCTCATGCCATTGGATCCACCCGCAAAATAGCTTTTTTCGAATGGCATTTCCTCAGAATTACCAAACGAATAGCCAATGCCCATCATGATGCGCCACACCAACCGATGCTCTTTGCTCAGCACCCGGTAGTAGCGAAAATCGTGATCAATCCGCAGGTATTGGGCATACCTGATGCCGAGCAAGGTGTGATAACCTTCCAATCGCTCTGTGAGAGGGGAATTGTTGAACATCGAAACCAGGCTTCCGGCACTCTCCACGTTCAGACGGTAATAGAAAAAGTCCTTGAGTTTGTTAACATTTTGGTTGTTGTAAATATAGCTATAAGCCGAACCCAGGATAAGATGATCTGAATATTGATCCTTAAACCGTTGATTGGTTTGCTCGTCGAGGAACTCCTGAAATGCAGGAGATGGATTCACCTTCACCGAGCTCAGGTTGATCGGAATCAACTGGTGCTGCCTGGTGGGTGTTGTCATCCAGTCGTATCCAAAGGTGGCCTTTAAAATGGTTCGGTTGTAATAATGCCGGCTCTGGTTGCTATACCCGAGGTTGATGTTGGTTTTAGGCAGGTACTCTTTGGCAAATTTTCGCAGTGAAAAAGGGCTAAGAAAACGTGGAAAATGAATGTTGGCATCGATACCCACCTCGGTGGTATTGAAGATGCTGGCATCTTCGAGGCCTTCCACCCCGCTCGTGTTGATGCGCTGTGCCTCGATACCACCATTCAATCTGAGCCGCAGGACCTCAGAACCCCGAAACAGGTTTTTGTTCGTAAAGACCAAACTGCCCCTGATGCCCAGGTCGCCGCCGCTGTTGGTCCCCTCCAATTCTACCGAGTAGGCGTTGGCTTTGTTGCGTTGCAGGTAGATGTTGCAGTTTAAAAAATTTGAGTCTGCCGATTCAACGGCTTGCCGCATCGCCACGGTATCATACGCAATGTTCGACGCCCTGTAGATTTTAAGGTTGGTTAGTCCCTTATAGGTCTGCCTCAGCTTGTTGATGCTAAAGGGTTCTCCCCTGCCGATCTGGATGATGTTGTTGAATATCTGAGGTTTAATTTTCATATCCTCATGAAACACAAAGGCAAGGTCGGTAAACTCATTCCCTTTTCCGGAACGGCGTTTGTACCAAAGCGTATCGGTGTCAGGTTGATTCAATGCAAAGGGGTCGTGTCGTGGAAAAACAAAAACATCCTTGATAAAGTAGCGTTTGTGAAACGGAGCAGTTTCACCGTTTCTTTTTTTTGGATTAAGAATCACCATGCGAAGATGAAGCGCGTGCTTTCGGAGGCTACTGTCAACCTCAAAGAAAATATCATCTTTGGTGAAGTTGAAATAGCCATTGTTTTTCAGAAAATTAGTGATTCTGTCGCGTTCGCTGTCAATCTGATACGCATCGTACACACGTTTGCTCCTGAGCAAGGTTGAGCCGGAAATGCTATCAACAAAGTGCACAATGTTTGAATCGCTGATCTGTTGACTGATGCTGTCGATCACATAGGGCTTATTCAGTTTCACCTTATACACAACGGTGGCAAGCCTGTTTTTATGAAGATCGACGCGGTATGAAACTTCATTATTGAAATATCCCTTGTTGTAACTGAAGCGGTGTAGCTGATGTGCTGTGTTATCACTCTGACCCTCATCTACATAGACAGGTTGCTGGCCTGCGTTTTTATGCACCCATGCCCAAAACTTCTTATCGAGCCTGCGACCGGAATAATAATGAAACCACAATCCAAAACGATTGCCAAGAAACTTCCTGTTGGGTTTTTGGGCAATGAGATACTCCAGGTCGGATTTCGAAAAGTTGACAGGTTTGCCCTCCACCTCTACCAGGTTTTTGTGTAGCAAGCCTTTGTCCTTTGGAATAAAGCGCGTGGCGGTGCACGAGCTCACAATGGAGAACACCAGCAACAGTATGGCCAGACGTGCTGAAACATGCAAAATGCTCCAATGGCTATTCTGCCCTGCAGAAACGTTTGCAACAGCCGATTTTCTCTTTGGCATTTCCCTGTAGCTAGCTTTGAATGGCGTTATATTTCAGCAAATGTAAGGCAATGTTGTGAATTGAAAACGGTTGTCAGAAAAACAAAAAGTTGCAATGCGGGATCTCATGCCTCACACCGTCCATTTTTCGGCGAGGAGCCATAGGCATCAATGTTCACCCCGAAATGCATTCATCAGTATGCCAGTATCAAGCTTTCCCATGCGAAGCATGGCCTCCGCCAAGCGTGCAACGGCACCGGCATCCTGTGAGGTCATCATGTCCTCAAGTTGGGAGGGCACCACTTGCCACGAGACACCAAACCGGTCGCGCAGCCATCCGCAGGCCTGCTCATGACCACCATCGGTCAGCCTGTCCCAAAAATAGTCGATCTCCGTTTGTGTATTGCAATACACCATCAGCGAGTATGCTTCATTAAAGCTGAATCCATGATCTTCGGGACTGCTCATGGCATTCACAATGAAACCGTTGAGCATGAACTGGCAAAAAAGCAATGCCCCCGAAGGATTGACGCCCGGGAAAGGCGCTTCGAAGAGGATGCGTGTGTTTTTAAACGTGGAAGTGTAATAACGGGCAGCTTCGCTCACTTTGGTAAACTGCTCCCCGGAAAACAGCAATGTTGGCACAATTTTTTGCTTGTTGTTGATGGGGTCGGAATCGAGCTGCCACGAAAGTCCATAACGGTCAATCACCCAGGCGTAGTGGTCGTTCCAGGGATATTTCCCCAAAGGCATCAGTGCTTGCCCACCTTTCATCAATTCGGTGTAAATCCGGTCGGTTTCGGCTTGTGTTCCACAATAAACATAGTTGGAGAAGGCATTGTTGAAACGGTATTCCGTTCCAGCATTGATGGCCATCATCCGGCAACCCCATAGCGTAAAACCGAGTACATCCACATTGCCATCCTGACCAGGAATCAGGGTATGAAAATGCTGTTCAGATTCGGGGAAAAGGGCACAGTAAAATTTTACAGCCGCTGTTGCATCTTTGTCAAACCACAGATGCGGGAGTATTGAAACATCGTTCATATGCTTTATTTTTAATGTAAATCATTCACCTACAGCCAACAGCACATTTCCCACCTTCATTCCTGTTTCCACATAGCGGTATGCCTCCACAATCTGATCCATGGGATAGATGCGGTCGAGCACAGGTTTGAAATGTCCATCTGCGGCCAAACGTCCCAGATAGGCTACATCTTCAGCCGTGATGGACGGAATCGGAAAGAGCACCTTTTTGCCATGATGCCATTTTCCATAGAGGGCCAAAAAGACGTTCGAACCGTTTTTACCGAGTTCGGTTGAAATGTAAATTCCTTTGGGAAGCAGCAAAGGCTTTGTTGCGCTGAATGAGGTCTTGCCGACAGCATCAAACACAAATTGAAACTTCTGCCCGCACTGCCTGAAATCCTCTCTTGTATAGTCAATCACCTGATGCGCACCAAGCCGCTGCACCAATTCTGCATGTTCGCCCGCACATACTGCAGTTATGTGGCATCCGATGTGCCTGAGCAATTGCACCGCAGCCGAACCAATGGCACCTGTTGCGCCATACACTAGCACCGATTGTCCTTGTTTTACGCCTGCGGCGCGAATGTCAACCAGGGCATAATGCGCCCCCTCTGTGAGGGCTGCTGCATCGAGAAAACCCAGACCTGCAGGAATTTTGGCAATGGCAGCATTTTGGGGCAGACAGAGGTATTCGGCATGTGCTCCAAAATGCGTGTCGTCGAACCCAAAAACACGATCGCCTGCCTTGAACGCTTTAACATCTGCTCCAACAGCAGCAATCACACCTGAAAACTCACAGCCCAGCACCTTTTGTTTGGGATAAAGCAGGCCACTGAATACCCTGCTGATGACATATTCGGCACTTCGGAAGCCTGCATCTGTGCGGTTGACGGTGGCAATCCTCACCTGTATCAATACCTCATCACGGCGCGGAACAGGAACTGCAACATCCTTGATCCTAACCACTTCCGGACCGCCATACCGTGTATGAACACAAGCTTTCATGCGAATTAACCTTGTTGTTGAACACATCAAAATTAGACAAAAAAAGCATCCCCTTCCGACCGTTGGTCAGAAGGGGATGCGAAATCATACAGTCAGGGTGAATCTTATTTCACCAGAACCATCGAACCGCGGGCATGCCATGTTTTGAGGCTACCATCGAGGGTAATCCTGTAGAAATACTGGCCTGCATCGCGCAGTTGGGTATTTTGCAAACTGATGTGTTGCGCACCTGCTGCTTGAACAGCATCCACAAGTGTCAGCACTTCCTGGCCAAAGGTGTTGTAAACCACCACCTTCACTTTACCGGTTTCAGGCAACACGTAATTGATGTTCGTAACATCGTTGAAAGGATTCGGGTAAGCGCTGTGTGCGAGTGTCATCGCCTGCAAATCACCAATTCCGGTAACGCCGGTTTCGATGTAGGGCGAACTCAATCCAAGGCCATTGATCACCTGGGCAGAGAGGTCAGCAAACTCAGCACCATCGAGCAGTTCGAAGTAGCGGTCGCCATCGTGCAAAGCACCTGTTATACGGGCTTTAACGAACAGCAGGTTGTCACCGGCACTGAGCGTTTTGCCAGCCTGGTCAAACCAACTTATCCTAACCGTTCCTTCTTCTTCGTTGATATAATACACCGGATAACCTTCAACACCCAACAGCTGGAGTTTTTGTGTGTCATAGCTGAAGCCAATCGTCATGGCGCCAAACGTCACGTTTTGATCAACAGTCACCGGGATAAGTACTTCCTCTCCTTCGGCAGCAGCAATCATGCCAGCATAATTCAGGCTGGAACCGGATTTCGACCCGCTTGCCGGGTTATAGCTGGCGTTCAGGTCGCCGGTGGCAACAAGGTAAATATTGATTACGTTTAAACCTTCGTTAAGCTGAGGCAGAATGGCTTCATAATACACATCCGAAGCAGTTGTTGCGGCATTGTAGGTTCCGAAGGGCGTAAACACCACTTCAGGAGCCTGAGGATAGATGGCAGCGGCATGGTTTGGCAGGTTGGTGGTTGCAAACTGGAAATTGTGTGCACCACCGGGCAATGGCATATATTGCGGATCGCCGGTCATGGCCAGCTGCAGCAGCAATGGATCTACGGCTGTGAGCGAATTGCTGTTGTTTACGTCGGCAACCTCTGTAAACAATGGCGTATAATTTGGAACGGCAACGGGTGCAATCCACGGCAGTTGTGTCAACACGGGGTTTCCTGTTGTCATGTATCCGATAATCAACGCATCGGTTGCAGTAGTGCCGCCCCAGTTGTTCCAGGTCCAGGTGTTGCCCAGCTGGTTGTTGGTGGCTTGCTCCCAAACACGCAGCGTGTAGTTTTTACCGGATTCAACACCGATGTATTCATAATAGCTTTCCAGGCCATAGTCAGGGCTGTAGCGAACGAGCTGACGGTCGCCGATGGCTGTTGAACCTTCGAAGAGCTGAACGTAGAACACGCTGTTTTCGTTGGGCGACTGGATGATGGTTTCACCGGCATTGAAATATTTAACCTGTCCGGCGATTTTTGCTGTTGAGCTAAAGGTAGCATAAAGGGCTTCGTAGCAATAGTTGATGGTGTGCACATAGGTTGCCTCCGTCGAGAGAACCAAACCATCTGCATTTCTCCAGTCAAGAAACTCCCAACCACCTTTGGGTGTGGCCACTACTGTAACCTGAGAGCCAGCCGGATAGTTTCCTGTTCCCGTTACGGTTCCACCCTTTACAGGATTGGCAAACAATTCCAGATACGGAGGAGCTACCTGCATGCTTACAATGTTTGAAGTTGCTTCAGTAACCACAGCGCAAGAGTGGTTTGATGTCATTTCAACGAAAATCTCATCGCCATTCAGTGGCTGATAGGCAAATACCGGAGCGTTTGTTCCAGCTGCCAAACCATTCACATACCATTGGTAGCTTGGATTGGTACCTCCATTTTCAGGAATTGCTGTATAAGTTACTGTGGTATAATCACATACAGTTGTGGCATCAGCATAGATCGACACACCTGCAATGAGGTCGCCTGTTACAGTTACGGTAAATGGATCGGAGGTGGCAGGATTGTTCACTGCACAACCGAAGCTGGAAGTTAAAACAACTGTAACCACATCGCCATTTGCCGGAACATAAGCAAAATCTGCACTGTTGGTTCCTGCATTTGTTCCATTCACTTTCCATTGATAGGCAGGATTCAAACCGCCGTTTGTGGGAATGGCCATAAAATGCGTTTCTGTGCCCACGCACACCTCGGTTGTCACCTGAACGATGTCCACCGAAACCATCAGGTCGCCCTGAATGGTTAGCGTCATGGTCGATTGTTGGAAACAGAGACTACTGGGATCGGCAGTAAGTGTGAGTACAACACTTCCATTGGCAATATCAGCAGCACCCGGGGTGTAAACCGGAAGCAGTGCATTGGCATTGCTGAAGCTACCATCACCGGCTGTGGACCACAAAAGGGTGGTATAGTTGCTGGCGATAGCACCTGTCACTGTAAAGGTTTCTGAATCGCAAATGGCTGCATCAGGACCGGCATCCACTGATGGAGACTGTGTAACCGTGAGCGTTCCGGGCACATAGGTGAATGTATAATTTGCGCTAACTCCGCCACCTACGGTGATGGGATACACACCTGGAAGGCTTGCCTGATTGGCAGTGGTGCTGGCAGCTGGCGCTGTTTCAAGGCTTTCAGGTCCTTGTCCGGCAACAAATCCACTGTAGGTCAGCGTCAGTTCGGGATTGGCGTTAAACTGACACCTTACCTGATTGTTAGCAGTTACTGTCAAACCTTTTTTGTTGATGGTCAGCACAGCAGCCACACGGGCACTTTCGCAACCGAGATCCGGGTCGACGGCTGCCACCCATACCGGGTAAACTCCGGCAGTGCTTTCCGTTGGAGCAGTGGTGAGGTTTCCGCCTGTGGCAGCATCATACCAAACGATGTCCGTTCCGGCCGGCGCCAAAGCTTCGAGACTGTGAACCATACCGTCGTATGTAACCGTAACATTCGAAATGGTTGGTACAGGCACTGCATCGGGCTGGGTGAGTGTAACCACATTGGTGGAAGTTACAAAATTAGCGTCGGTTACAGTGTAGGTGTATGTTCCGGCTGCCAATCCTGATATTGTTGGTTGATCGGAAGTAAAGCCATCCGGACCTTGCCAGAGGATGGTGTATGGCGTAACGCCCCCATTGAGCACCAACTCAATCTCTCCGTCGTTTGAATTAAAGCAGCTCAGGTTTTGGGGTACAGCAGTGACTGAGAGGTCGAAAGTCAACTGGATATCGTCCACATGCCAATAGTCGAACTGATAGTGGTCGCCATCGAGCACCCAGGCCACATAGGTTAAAGCTCCCAGGTTGTGCTGCAATTGCACATAGACAGCTTCCGGACCAACATTGGTGGTTGACCCAACCCCACTCCAGGATTCATCGGTCCAGTTGATCCCATCAGCACTGGTTTGGATTTTGTAATCAATGCCAAAACCAAAAGCATTGTAAAAATGGCGGAAGAATAAAAACACCGAAGCATCGCCCGAGGTGTTGATGGGAGGGGCAATGAGCCGCGTTATACCAATTTCATCTACATATGTCGCCATGAATTCGTTTGGTAGTTCACCCGCTTCATTTGAATCTTCAACACTCCAGATGCTTGTTCCAAAACTGCTTGTTTGGTTCCAGCCCACCAACGGGTTGCCCGGAGCTACATCTTCAACAAACGGAATGCTGTAGGGTGTTGCCACACCGATTTCTTCGCTCATAGCGGTTTCAGCGCCGTAATCCACCTCAACTGCATAATAATAGGCTGTTCCGGGAGCTGCGGTCTGATCGAGGAAGCTGGTTCCTGTAACGTTGCTAAACTCGGTGTCGTACACCCCTGTTTCTGTTCCACGTTTCACAGTGAAGAGCACACCATTTTTTCCCGTTGGCTCAGTATAAATGGCTGGAGCTTTGGAAGCTACATGCTTTATCATACCAACAGAAGCATGTTTATCTGACATACTATTTTCCTTCGCCTCGCGATTTTTAGAAGCATCTTCAGTGGCTGACTCGTCAATGATCAAACTGCTCATATCATGAATTTGAACGACTTCTGATTTCAAGCCTGCAAATGCATTGTCCGTACCTTTTGAAGCAGGTGTCATATAACCTCTGATCATGTGGTTTCCGCCCGATACAAACCAGGAAGTACCGCCATCAGTGGTATAAAAGCTTCTTCCTGAAACCGAACCCATATCCCTGCCGAGGAAAGGCCCGTTGGCTGAAGCTGCAACCCACTTTGCAACGACA
Source organism: uncultured Lentimicrobiaceae bacterium (assembly GCA_964492695.1). Lineage (GTDB taxonomy): Bacteria > Bacteroidota > Bacteroidia > Bacteroidales > F082 > JALNZU01. The sequence goes on along the minus strand of CAZBMR010000020.1, from coordinate 30,215 downwards.
TAGAGGTTTTGACCTGCAGTTACATTGATACCACCAGCCGGAGAAAGGATAATCCAGCTCAAATCGGTGGTGACTGCCACGTTGTTGAAAGTATATAATGGCGCAGCCAGGTTTGGAACATTGGGAGTCAGTTCAGGACAAATCAAAACCGATTCCCATTGCGAAGCCGAAGTGGCATATGTTAACAATGCAACGTGATTCAGTGTACCATCCGTGGGAATGACAAGTTTTTTTGCATACCTGTGGTTATCTGTCGGATTGGCGAACCAATAATAGTTTTCGGCACTGTTGTCATCGTCACGAATTTCATAAGATGGAAGCGGAGCAAACCATTCAAGTTGAATGTCATTTGGGAATACCGGAGCACCAAATAGACCATATGGTGCATTCAGATAACCGGTACCCGACAGCAATACATCGTGGCTTCCATTGGTTTCGTTGATGACCATCGTTGCTTCTTTATCTCCTTGACTCTGAGGGTTAAATACTACGTTCACCTGTACGCTCGCGTTTGGAGCAATAGCAATGGGGAATGAATAATTGCCATTGAGTTCAAAATCAGATGCGTTTGGTCCGGTGAAGTTAATACCTGTTACATTCACACTTTGAGGCAAATTATTCTGAAGTGTGACGGTTGCAGGCTCTGATGGCAAACCAACATAAGTGTCTTTATATGAATAGATCTCAGGTGTAACAACGAATGGTGGTGGAGGGGTAATATTCACCTTGTAATCCTCAGTTTCACCATAGCCATATGTACCACACGGTACAATATTGGCAATGGTAGTGGTTTCAACATTCACCACACGCATCATGGTGTATCCGGTTACAGCATCAGCAGGAACAACAAATGTACCTGATTCAACATGAGGACCATAGGAGTAAGTGCTCGGCGTGTAAACCGTTTCACCTGCATCGGTAAAGTCTCCATCCTGGTTGTAGTCGATGAAAATTTTCACAGCACTGTTGTAATTACTGCCACATGTGCCAACGTTGACGCTAAAATTGACCGTTCCTAACTTTTGAAGGTCAACAGGAGGAACATCAAAAAAGTAATTTGAGTACCTGTTTTGGATCGATCCAACGCCAGGTGCAACCGTACTACAAGTTGAGCTGTTGTTGAGTGCACCCACCGTGACATTGAAGATATCTTCATCACCAGTGTAGGTTGCCACCGAAGTGCAATAGGCAGAGAACAAGTCTGTTGTTCCTGCTACTGCAACATTCCTTGTTGCACCTCCGCCCACATGGCTGATGTTTCCTGCATAGGGTGTGCCAGGTGCCGATCCGTTAAATCGGGCATAAATGGTTGTATTTCCCAGGGTTGGAGGGGTGTATGACACGTTCACGCTGGATGACCAGGCCGTATTGTCCAATGACACCTGAAAACCATCAGGAGCTGTAACCACAACAGGTCCGGCCGTTAGATTGACCCCCGACAAAACATAACTTTGTGATGCAGAAGGTGTACCGGATGGACTATAGCCAAAAGCCAGGGTTGAGGGACTTACCGAAAGAGATGGGTTTGAACCAATGATTTCAAGTTGTATTTGAGCAAGGGTTCCTGATCTGCCACTTGCTGTTGGTGGCGAAGCCGGGTTAGGGTTATTAGAGTCATCTCGGTAATAAATACCCGTATTGGTTCCGCTCGTGAATGATCTCCAATAAATTGAGCAGGTGAAGTTTGGGGTATTTTCGTCGACAGCTACTACCAAATTATCAACATTATTGTAGGCAAACGGTGTGGAAAGGGTAATTTCCAACCAGTTTCCTGCAGCTGGATACGTTACATTACCAGAAAATACTTGGGTTAGCTGAGAAAGTGGAACCCAATCTGTAGTTGAGGAAAAAGATGTTTTAGAAGTATGACCCAAATAAACATTCCAATTAAGGCTGTTGGTCGTTGTTCCACTCACGTAAAAGAATCTGATTTTCTCAATATTTCCAGCAGTATTTATCTGAGCTTGGGTATAAATTTGTTGCGTGTAGGAATAGCCCCAGCAGGAAGTGATTGGAAAAGTTGAGTTAGTGGAGGTTCCACTACCAATTTGAACCGTTTCACCGGACACATTTAAAAAGTGGGCCATCAAGAAGGCAAAAAGCAAATAAACTTTTTTCATAATCAAGATTGTTTGGTTAAA
>CAZBMR010000020.1:0-27974 GCA_964492695.1 uncultured Lentimicrobiaceae bacterium | reverse complement strand
TCAAGAAGGCAAAAAGCAAATAAACTTTTTTCATAATCAAGATTGTTTGGTTAAAAAATCACTTATTGACTTTGCAGACTAAAACGCTGCATACGGACGGCATCTCAAACTGCTGTTTACCAGGTAATTGATGCAGATGGAAATGTAGCCCGCAACAAATATTAACTCGCCGGGCACATCAATGTTTAAAGTTTTGCGAAATCTAAGGAGGATTTTCCGCTGTCTTGGGTAGATTTTTCTTCATGCGATCGTTTTTTTAATGGTTAAAGTATTGAATAGCAAATCATTTTTTCGTAAACACAAACATCATTGATGTGCACCATAACCAAGCTGTCAATCTTTCGTCTCAATGGGTCAAGCAAATGTAAAAAGTTTTACATTGTAAATAATAAAATGTTAAAAAATAAAAAAACCGGATGGCTTTGCTGCCACCCGGTTGATTATACGCAATGCGTTGTACAAATGTTTCTATCTCAACACAAAACTTCCTTTGGCATTGTGTTTGGCAGAACTGCTTTGATGCCTTAGTTGATAGAAATAAATGCCCGACCCTTTCAGATCAGCTGCTTTCAGGTCGAATTCAAGTTCACCGGAAAAAGTAGCCTGTTCATGGCGGTAAACCTCCTGTCCGACGGCATTATAGACAACCAGCGTCGTTTGTCCGTCCGATGGCAATGCAACGCGAAGTTTGCCCTCCTCGCTAAATGGGTTGGGTGCCACAACGGCACTTATTGATTCCACATTTTGCACGAGATCGGTGTGCACAAATGAAACTGTTTTCAACTGAACGCCTTCAATGATCCTGGCATGTGCATCGGCAAACTCAGTCATTCCTCCCAACGTAACAAGTTGTGTTGCTGTATTGAATGCTGCTTTTGCCACCGCATGAATTCGAAGCAATGTTTCTCCCTGCCCGACATTCCAGCCATTCCGGTCGAACCAGGATACCGTGATAACACCATCTTTTACAGTGAATTGTCCTGGCGCTTCGATTCCGGCCACTTCAATCAATTCGGTATCGTAGTTCAATTGAAGCGTCATGGCGCCGAGGCTAAGGTCCTGTGCAGCGATCAGGGGAATACTGAGGCGGTCGTTTGTTTTCAACGCTACCTGTTCAATGGCATCGAGCACGGCCGAGCTTCTGAGTGCTGGTCCGGGCACATAGTTGGCATTCAAATCGCCGGTGGCGGTGTAATACACGTTAAATACATTTAAACCACTCTCGGCAACCGGCAGTGCAGCTTCATAATAAACATCATCGGCTTCGCTGTCAGCGGCATACGTTCCGTAAGGGATAAACAGAGTGGTGGGTGCCATGGGATATTGCATGGCCGCATGCGATGCCAGCTTTGCGCCTGCCAGCTGGAAATTATGTCTGCCACCGGGGAACGGATTGTAGTTGCTTCCGTCTGTAATGCGGTATTGCAACATCAGGGCATCAGCAGCGGTAAGGCTTGCACTGCCATTGGCGTCGGCCACATTAAAGAAGTGCTCGGTATAATTGGGCACACCAGCAGGTGCAATCCATGGCAATTGTTCAACAACGCTGCTTTCGGCGGTCATCAGGCTGGAGATGAGCGCATCCACCGATGTCACGCCGCCCCAGTTGTTCCATGCCCAGGTGTGTTGAAGCTTGTTGTCCTGTGTTTGTTCCCACACCCGCAGGCTGTAGCTGCGTCCGGCCTCTACGTTGGCAAACTCGTAGTAGGCATCAAGGCCAAGCGCCTGGTTGTAGCGAACAAGCTGACGGGGTCTGACAGCAACCCCATTTTCCATGAGTTGAACATAGAACACACTGTTCACATTGGGCGATGGCATGGCTGTTTCGGCCGCGTTGAAATACTTGAGCTGTCCTGCTATCTTTCCGGTTGCGGCACCACTGCTCAAATCCAGCACCAGGATGTTGTTCAGGCCTCCAGTGGGATTCACCGTATTGGTCAGCCCCCAGAAACCATCCTCGGTTGTTTTGGCATCAACCACATTGGCGTTGGCCAGGCTACGTTCTTCCACCCTTTTCACGCCCAACGTGTTCGTATTGGGCACGATACCACCCCATGCTCCCAGCACGCCGGCAACATCATTTCTGTAGTATGAAGCGTAGCTTGTATTGCCGGCAAAGTCAACACCAGTGGTTTCAACACTTGTTCCATAGAGCGGACGTCCTGTCCCATCGGTGTTGTCGTAGAGGAATACAAAGTTTTTGGGTGAAGCCGAAGAGTTTGCACGGATGCCCGTTCCTTTGCTTGCTTCTGCTGTTTCTCCGAAACCAAGCACCGTAACAGCTTCGGTGGTAAAATATTGCATGGCCGTTGTCCCGCCTGCACCATTGTTGATGCGGATGCGCATCATCACTTCCTGACCGGGTGTAAACCGGCTGTTGCCAGTGGCTTCGAGCATGAACCAACCCTGATAGAAACCATCTGCGTTGGTGGTAAACTCACCATATTGGCCCTCGGTGGTGAAGCTTGGGCTCGAACTGCGGTAGAAGTTGTTATTCACCACAAAGATGGGGTTTCCTGCTCCGGATGCTGTTGGCGCGTCGGTGCTGTTAACCGCCTGATTGATATAGCGATAAGTGGTATTCGGCGAAAGGTTTTTCAACTCAACCCTGAATGCAAACGGCAATCTGTCATTGTTCGTTCCGTTGAATCCCTGAATAAATCTGGGTACGATTAAATTGGTGATGCCCGGATTGCCCTGTGTTAGCGCATCGTCCTGAGGAACAGAACCGTCCGTTTTGTAGTTGATGGCCATGCCATTGCCATTATAAGCAAAAGCTTTGAAATAATAACGTGTTTCGGGAGTCAGACCAGCGAAAACCGCTGTTTGCTGACCTGCCGCAATGTATTGAACCAATGCACTTTCAGTTTCCATTGTTCCGTCAACCGGGTCGCTGATGGCCGCATAACCATTTTCGCTGCCTTTGATCAGGTAGCCGTCGGCTGCAGGCAAAGCATCGGTCCATGTGGCCTGAAGAGAAGTCATGCCAGTGGCAACCACATCAAATGCAGTGAGATGTGATAAAGGCTGCGATGCAGGCAATGTAACCTCACCGTTCAGATTCACCGTTTTTTCAATAGCGCCACTGCTGTTGATTGTTACCTGCTGACTGTATAATCCACCGGCAAGTCCGGCTTTCAATCGCACGTAAACAACAGTCGGACCGGCCAGGCCATCCAACTGAGGAATGCTAATTGGATTTTGTGCAGCAAAGGCAGCTCCCGATGTCAATGACAATTCGAAGGATGATGGTGCATTGATGCTGATGCTTCCGGTGAGATTGGCACCAGAAACGGTGAACGATTGCTCGGCCGAGGGACCAAAACCGATGAAATATTCAAAGCCCGACAAAGCAGCAGGATCAACAGTGATGGCTGGTCTGGTATCCAGGTTGAGTACAATCACACTGCCAAGGCCTCCATTGGGATTCACGGTTGAAACACCGGCCCAGGTGCCGCTTGCTGCTGTTTTTGTTGTTACGATACTCCCGTTGATGTTGCTATACTCCACAATGCTTGTGATACCCGATGGGAGAAGATTTGGAATCACCGTGCCAAACGCACCGGCATTGCCTGCAACCTGATCCCTGAAATAGGAAGGATACGAAGTTACCGTGGAAAAGTCGATGCCCGTAGCCTCAATTGACGTGCCGGCAACCGGTCTGGCAACAGACTTATCGTTTTCGCTGTAGAGGAAAACAAAATTGCCAGATGCAAAAGAAGAGGCGGCCTGCACCGCTGTACCTTGGTTTTCAGATGCTTCTGTTCCAAAACCTAGCACCTTAATGGCCTGTGTCGTAAAATACATTACAGCTGTGGTTCCGCCAGCCCCGTTGTTCAGTCTGATGCGCATGAACACCTCATTGCCAGCTGTAAAGCGGCTGTTGGTGGTGGGTTCGAGCATGAACCAGCCAGTATAAGTTCCATTGGCATCGGTTGTAAATTCGGCATGTTGGGCGGGATTCGTGAAACTCGTTCCGGTTGTTCTGGTGAAACTTCCTGTTGAGCTCACATAAATCGGGTTGCCGGCGCCTCCGGAAGTTGGTCCGTCGGTGCTGATAACTGCCTGATTGATGTATTTGTAGGTTGCAGATGGATTAAGCCCTGAAAGTGTTACGCGAAACGCGTAAGGCAAGCGGTTTGGTGTGCCGATGATGGTTTGAGGCACCAATACCTCCGTCATTTCCGGACCTGCTGGTGTGACTGCATTGGCCTGAGGAACGGCACCATCTGTTTTAAAATTGATTTCCGTACCGGTTCCGTTGTAGGGATAAATCTTGAAATAATAAGTGGTGTTGGCATTCAACCCATCGAAGGTATATGTCTGCGCACCGGCTGCCACATTCCTTACCAGTGTGGCATTGGTTTCGGCTACACCATCCACAGGTGCAACAATGTCGTTGTAGCCGATTGAAGAGCCTTTGATGAGGTAGTTGGAGGCTGCAGGATTGGCATCCATCCAACTCACCATAACTTTGTTGAAGTCGATGGCAGAAGCAGCAAACGCTGTCGGATGGTTGATTGGCTCAACTATGCCCGCAACCACTGTTCCTGAAAGCGAAACCGTAATGCTTTCGGCGCCGCTGGATGCAACATAAAGCGGCTCGTTGGAATAGTCACCAGCAGGAAGGCCTGATTTAAGGCGAACATACACGGTGGTATTGTTCAATGTACCACCACTTCCATTGAGGTTGATCTGCTGTGTTCCGGCAAAGCTGCTTCCATCAGCCAGCGAAAGCTCAAAATGTTCAGGGGCAACCACAACGACTGTCGAAATCAGATTTGAACCAGAAATCACAAATGATTGAGTTGCCGAAGGGCCTTGTCCTTCTGTGTAACTGAAACCATTCAGTGCAGTTGGATTTGCCGTTAGGTTGGGCGTTTGCGTCAAATCAATAACGATTACACTGGAAGTACCACCCACAGGGTTGATGGTCGTAAACGATCCCCACACACCATCCGGTGCGGTGCGTGATGCAGCAATGGTTCCGTCGGAGAGTTTGCGCTCCTGAAGCAGTTTAACGCCGTTGTTATTGACATTTGGAATGATTGCACCCCAGGCACCATCTTCACCCACCACATTATCCACATAGAATGTAGCCCACAAGGTGGAGGTTGAGAAATCAATCCCGGTGGTTTCGATGGTGGCTCCATACAGCGGACGTCCGTTGCCTTGGATGTTGTCAAAGAGGAACATGAAGTTTTTGGCTTGGGCATTCGATTCGGCCCTCACGGCAGTGCCCTGATTGGGGTCATTCGCAGTTCCAAAATTGATGACTTTGACGGGGCTGGTGGTTGTGAGGAAGGTTACAGCTGTGGTTCCATTGGCTCCGTCGTTTAGCCTGATGCGCATAAACACGTCATTTCCAGGTGTAAATCGTGCATTACCTGTCGGCTCGGTGGCAAACCATCCTGTATAGGTACCATTGGCATCGGTTGTCAAAACGCCATAACCTGCTGCATCAGAAAATGAAGGGCTTGACGTCCTTGTAAAAGAAGCGTCGGCATTCACAAAGATGACATTTCCTGCGCCAGAGGTGGTGGGGCCATCAGCAGCAGTCACAACCTGGTTGATATAGCGGTAGGTTGTGTTGGGGTTGAGGTTGAGAAGGGTAGCTCTGAATGCAAAAGGAATACGGTTATTGTTGGTTCCGTTGAAACCCTGCATGTATTGGGGCAAAAGCACTTCAGTGAGCGCAGGTGCTTCGGTAATGTTTACAACGGTGCTCGTGGCCGCAACAAGTCCGCTTGCGCTGGCAGTCAATGTATGATCACCTAACTGACTGATGGTAATGTCATTAAAAGTTGCAACGCCGTTCACAGCGGTTTTAGTGAGCGTGCCGCCGGCAACACCGGCACCGGAGGCAACAGCTAGTGTGATATCGCCTGAATAGTTGACATCGATGGTGTTATCATCCCGCTGTGCTTCAACGGTAAATGATGGTAGCGCAATGCCTTGTTTTCCGGTTGCAGGAAAGCCGGCAAAGGCCAGTTTGGTGGCAGGTGCAGCTACGATGTATGAATACTCGGAGCTGGTTGTTACGCCGTTTTGGTTGTCAGTGGCGGTGATGGCGTAATAAACGGTTGCACCATCAGCTTGAGCCGGAATTTCCTGGGTTGTGCCATAAACTGCTTTTCCCGGAAGAACCATGTTGATCGGGTTTGTCAGGTTGCCACTGCTCAAGCCCCAGTTTAAAACAACAGTTGAGATGGTTCCATCACTGTCGGTCACTTCGGCTGTAACAGCTACACCATCAGCCGGTGTGATGCCGGCAGCAGGACTTTGCAAAACGTTCGTAATCTGGGGAGGAATATTGCCACCCGTTAGCGTATAGCTTCCTTTGATGGTCAGAGCACCCTGAAGACCAGCAGTGCCAGTGGAAGCTTCGGCGTTAAAATAATAAAACCTGAAACCTGCAGTTTGAGTCAGATCCACATAGTTTTCGCCTGGAAGAAGTTTATTTCCCGTGTAGCCAGAGGTGGCATCAGGGTTAGTAAGTACACCCTGGTTGTTGGTGATTGAGGGATTTAAGACTGCGTAAGTTTGGATTATTCCACTGTAAGCATCAGCATTCCCGCGCCACTGACTCTGCCGTGGTCCTGTTCCGCTTCTACCAATGCCGAAAATAATGGTATCGACAGTGAATTTGTAACCAGCCACCGGTTCAATGGTAAAGGCAAAGTATTTATCGAGGTCAACCGAGCCTGTAAATACATCGCTGCCTGATGTGGCACCGGTTGGCCAACCAGTGGCTCTGAAATTGCCTGTACTGGAACTGCTGGTTACGCCGACTTTCTCTATATTTCCAAAAGTAACCCCATCGAAAAGGTCGCCATTGTATGCAAAGGAAGCCACATGACCAGTTGTGCCGGTGAAAGTGTAGGTTGCCGTAAATGATGTTTGCCCATAACTCCATGCCGAATAGAGTAATACAAAGACAAACAAGTTGAAACAGAATTTCATCTTCATAAGTTAAAATATTGATTTTGATGATAATAAATACAACACGATAGAATCAAACCTTTGATAGTGTGGCCTTTGTGCCTTTCACCTGTGCAGCTCTGAAATTACCACAGATGAACCACCAAAATTATAATTTAGATTCAAACAAAAGCACCAAATAGTGTTACAGTATGAGATGTTTTTCTCAACTTTTTGTTAACAAATTACAACGAAAGCGTGAAATCGAGGTTTGCTGGCCGCAATCACCCCTCCAGCGAGTCTTTCAGGTGGCTGATAACAACCGGCAATTTTTCAAGGTTGAAGGGCTTTGTCAAAAAGCCGTCGATGCCTGCATCGATACACGACTGCCGGTCGTCGCCAAGGGCATTGGCAGTGATTGCTACAATTTTTACATGACTTTCCACATGCTTGTCGTGCTCGATGCTGCGAATCAGCCGAGTAGCCTCTAAACCATCCATCACCGGCATTTGAATGTCCATCAAAATGAGGTCGTATTGGTTTTCGAGAAATTTATCCACGGCAATGCGCCCATTGTCAGCCACATCCACATCAAATCCCAACTGGCGCAAGCTGTACATCGAAACACGCTGGTTGATGAGGTTGTCTTCCACAAGCAGCAACTTCTTGAAATAATTCTGGGACAAAAGGTCGGGTGAGGAACCTTTTTTAAGGCATACCGTGAACGAAAATACCGAGCCTTTTCCCTCAGTGCTCTCCATGTCGAGCTGTCCCCCCATCAGGTGCACCAATCGGCGCGAAAGGGTGAGACCGATGCCAATACCTCCATTTTCACGCACATTGCTGTTGTTCACCTGATGAAACAAGTCCCAGATCTTACTTTGCTGGGCCTCAGGAATACCGCTCCCTGTATCCTCTATGCTAAAACGCAGATCGTAACAATCAGCTTGCTGTTTTTCGAGCAAACACTGAAATTTGATTCCACCTGCGTTTGTGAATTTCAATGCATTGCTCAAAAGGCTGTTTATAACCTGCCGGAGCCTGTTGGGATCGCCCACAAAAAACAGCGGGATCGAAGGGTCAATGGCACTGCTGAATCCCAAATTCTTTTCAAAGGCCTTTTTACGATAATAACTCAGGATGGGACCAATCTCATTCATGAGCTGAAAATTCACCTTATCAAGCTCAAGATGACCGGTTTCCAACTTGGTAAAATCGAGCACATCGCTCACAAGTGCAAACAAATGCTGGGTCAGCAGCTCGACGTCCTGAACAATTTCGGCTTGACCCTCATTCAGCTTTTCTTTTTTCAATTGAGCGGTCAGGCCAAAAATCCCATTCAGTGGTGTGCGTATTTCGTGGCTGAGGTTGGCTAAAAAACGCTGCTTGGTTTTTTGCGCCACCATGGTTTCTTCGCTCAGCCTCAGATTATCTGCTTTCAACCGCCGGTCAGCATCCAATAAAAACCGGATTTGCTGCTTGTTTCGGCGGTGCATGAACAACAATCCGATAACCGCGAATGCAAGCACCAAAATACACACAGTCAAGAAAATACCTGCTAATTCCATTGATTGATACCCTGAGGATGGCTGATGTGAACTTGTGTTGGAGAGGCCAAAAAGTGGTAAACTGCTGAATACAACAAAACAACTCACCAATGGTGCCGACAATCGATTGATCCTGCAGAATCCAGGCGTCATAGAAGTTTGGTTGTAGGTTACAGAAGTTCATCATGCTTCAAAAATAATGCCAGCTTGGGATCAAGCGTAACATATTGTAATGAAACAGATTAGTAAAATGACGACGCAACCTGATTCCAAAATTTGGAAAATAATTCCAACAAACAAACCAGCTCACGAATTGGTTTTACTTTCCGGGCAAAGACCTTGACACGATAACTTAAAACCTGGCGCGACCTGAACAATCAACCAACTGATTTGTTGAAGATATGTGTTGACATTGAAGTCATTCACAACTAAATTTGGCGCAACTTTTTTTTTAACAATACTAATAATACAGAGGAAACATGAAAAAAAATGTAGGAAGCGTAGATCAGATCATCCGCATCATTGCTGGCTTGGCCATAGGGGTAGTAGGAATTGTGTATCAATCGTGGTGGGGCTTGTTAGGCATTGTGCCACTGGCCACCGCATTGATGAACTTTTGCCCCTTGTATCCCATTTTTGGAATCAAGACCACGAAGAAATCCTGATCGAAGCGACAGAAACGAAAAAATCCCGCCAAAGGACGGGATTTTTTTTATTCGGGACTTTGGTCCCTGTGGATTTTGGTTAGAAGAGGCTCATTGTCACTGTCAGACCCGCCATGACCACTGCTACCATCGTCATGAGTTTGATGAGGATGTTCAGCGAGGGGCCTGAAGTGTCTTTAAATGGGTCGCCAACGGTGTCGCCCACCACACCGGCCTTGTGGGTGTCGCTGCCTTTGCCGCCATAATTTCCTTTTTCAATGAATTTCTTGGCATTGTCCCAGGCCCCGCCCGAATTGTTGAGCATTGAGGCCAGGGTGAAACCGGTTGTGAGACCACCCACAAGCAGGCCAACCACCCCTGAAACACCAAAGAAAAGACCAACCAGCACTGGCACTGCGATGGCGAGCAAGGACGGAACAAGCATCTCACGTTGTGCTCCACGTGTAGAGATAGCCACACATTTGGCATATTCGGGCGTTGCTTTTCCTTCCATGATACCCGGTATTTCGCGGAACTGCCTGCGCACCTCGTCCACCATGCTGCCAGCAGCGCGGCCAACAGCTTTCATGGTGAGTGCTGAAAATACAAATGCCATCATCGCACCAATAAAAATGCCTCCCAATAGCATTGGGTTAAAAATTGTCAGGTCATAAGCCATTGAAAAATCCTTGATGGAGGCTTCTGCCAGTGCAACAGCCTTCTGGCCTTCGGCAGCCACGGGCACGATAGCTGCTTTGGCGGTGTAGAAAATCACATCGCCCACCTGCTTGATACCTTGTGTGTCTTCGGCCACCTTGCCAATCCACAGCCTGATCTCTTCGATGTAGGCTGCAAGCAAGGCCATGGCTGTTAAAGCGGCCGATCCGATGGCAAAACCTTTTCCTGTTGCGGCGGTTGTGTTTCCAAGCATATCGAGGGCATCGGTGCGCTCGCGCACTTCTTTGGGCAGGTGTGCCATTTCGGCGTTGCCACCGGCATTGTCAGCAATCGGACCAAAAGCATCCGTAGCCAGCGTAATTCCCAGCGTTGAAAGCATGCCAACAGCAGCAAAGCCAATGCCGTAAACACCCATTGCAAAATTTTCGAACCCGCCTGCAAAACCATAAGCGGCAATGATGCCGATCACGATCACCGTAACAGGAATCCAGGTGGAAAACATGCCCACTGCAATGCCATCGATGATGGCCGTTGCCGGACCTTGTGTAGCCTGACGTGCAATGCCCTTGGTGGGCTTGTATTCGTCAGAAGTAAAATATTCAGTTCCTTGTCCGATGATCACACCGGCAATGAGGCCAGAGACAACAGAGCCAAAGACACCCCACGAAATCCAGTCGATGTAGGCCATTCCCGCAACGACAATGAGGATAACGGCTGAACTGCCACCGGTTCCCAGCAGCAAGGCATTCAAGAGGCTTTTTTGCGAGGCACTTTCCTTGGTGCGCACAAAGAAAATACCCATAATAGAAATGAGTACGCCGATGGCTGCAACCACCATTGGAGCAATCACAAACTTTTCCTGATCGCCGCCTGCAAGCACGGGTAATGCTGCACCAAGGGCTGCAGTGGCAAGGATTGAACCAGCGTAGGATTCGTACAGGTCAGCGCCCATGCCGGCCACATCGCCCACATTATCGCCCACATTGTCGGCAATGGTGGCAGGATTGCGCGGATCATCCTCAGGAATGCCGGCTTCAACTTTTCCCACCAGGTCGGCGCCCACATCGGCTGCCTTGGTATAGATGCCACCACCCACACGCGCAAAAAGGGCTTGTGTGGAAGCACCCATTCCGAAGGTGAGCATGGTGGCAGTGATCTCGATCATCTTGATATGTTCGGTCGTATTCGGATGAACAAATGTTAAACCCAACATTTCCAGTCCGTTGGCCATATTCTCCGGTGTATAAACCCATTGGGTTAAGATGTAATACCATGCAGCAATGTCAAGCAGCGCAAAGCCCACAACAACAAGACCCATCACAGCACCACTGCGGAAAGCAATCTGCAAACCCTTATTGAGAGATTGGGTGGCACCAAAAGCTGTTCGTGCAGAAGCATTTGTGGCTGTTTTCATTCCTAGATAGCCCGACAAACCGGAAAAGAAACCACCGGTGAGAAAAGCAATGGGCACGAAAGGATTTTGCACGCCCATGTATGCCAGAATTCCTAACAGGAAAACCAACACCACAAAAACAATGCTCACCACTTTGTATTGACGGCGCAAATAGGCCATGGCACCTTCGCGTACGTATTGGGCAATGCGTTTCATTTCATCAGTGCCTTCGCTGTTCTTCATCATGTGGTTGAAGAAATACCAGGCAAACAACAAGGCCAACATCGCTGAGGCGGGAATTAGCCAGAAAATAGGGTTCATCATACGAATGAGTTTTTTTGGTTATTTATTGAATTAAGGTTTCAAAGTCGATAAGTTACTAGTAAACAATCATTTATATCCGATAAAAATAAAATCAAACAACCATATTATGAAACGCTGACTGCAACAAAACGAAGCTTCCCTCAGGCAGAAATGCAAACGATTGCGCTTTTCAGGACCGGGCAAATTTACTGCGTATATTTTTCACAGCAAAACAAATCTTTTTGGATGACCTGCTGTTATCAATATGTTTAAAACTTTCGACTGTATCCGGGCTGCTGTTGGAAAATCTTCCTAATTTAGTCGGTCGAAAAAAAACCTGGGAGATTCCTGATGGATAAAATCATTCTGGACATTGTAGGCATGTCGTACAGCCATTCTCAAAGTGGTGCCTATGCGCTGATTTTAGGCGAAAAAGGTGGCAGGAGAAGGTTGCCCATCATTATTGGCGGCTTTGAAGCTCAGGCAATTGCTTTGGGGCTTGAAAAAATTAAACCTTCACGGCCCATGACGCACGACCTCATGCACCAAATGATGGATGCATATGGTGTGAACCTCATAGAGGTGAATATTTACAAATTTCGCGAAGGTGTTTTTCATGCGATGCTCATTTGCGAAAAAGATGGGACTATCAACCACATTGATGCACGCACTTCCGATGCTGTGGCCCTGGCCATCCGTTTCGCTTGCCCCGTTTACACCACTGAAGCCATTTTGGAAGAAGCAGGCATTGTGATGGACGACGATGAGCAACAAACTGCTCCTGAGGTTCAGATTGAGGTTAGCGGAGAGAATGAATTCAGCGACTACCTGTCGTCAGAACTGGAAGAATTGCTCGAAAAAGCCATTGAGCAAGAAGATTACGAACAAGCCTCCCGCATCCGGGACGAACTCCGTCAGCGGAAAGAAAGGCATTAAACATTCAAAAAAAATTACCGCACATGAAAAAAATTTTTGGCCTGCTGGTGCTGTTTCTATTGCTTTCGGCAGCCTTCCGGCTTGATGCACAATCAGCAACCGATACCCTGAGCAATATCACCGTTGCTACTGACACAGTAGTGCACGCTGCAACGGACACCACAACAGCTGTGGCAGATAAAAGTAACCTGCTGCAAATGGAACGCCGGTCGGGTTTCTCGCTCATGACCATCCTCAGGGGTTTATTGGGCATGCTCACCATTATTGGCATAGCATTCGTTTTCAGTACCAACCGAAAAGCCGTGAACTGGAAAGTGGTGCTCATCGGCCTTGCACTTCAACTGGGGCTCGCTTTGGGTGTGTTGTATGTACCTATCATTCAGTACTTTTTCGAGTTTGTCGGGAAGCTCTTTGTGCTGGTGCTCGACTTCACCAAAGCAGGAACCGAATTCCTGTTTAAAGGATTTGGAAGTGGGGAGATTGAATCTGCACTGCAAAATTTTGCCGTACAGATTTTGCCTACCATCATCTTCTTCTCAGCGCTCACAAGTTTGCTGTTCTATTTGGGCATCATCCAAAAGGTGGTGAAAGCCATGGCCTGGGTCATGACCAAGCTCATGAACCTTTCCGGCGCTGAAAGTTTGAGTGTGGCCGGCAATATTTTTCTGGGACAGACCGAAGCACCCCTGATGATCAAAGCCTATTTGTCGCGCATGAACAAATCCGAAATCTTGCTTGTGATGATTGGAGGCATGGCCACCCTTGCAGGTGGGGTGCTTGCAGTGTACATCAGTTTTCTGGGCGGCAACGATCCGGTGCAGCGCCTTCTTTTTGCCAAACACCTGCTCACTGCCTCGGTGATGGCTGCCCCGGGCGCCATCATTGTTTCGAAAATTCTCGTACCACAAACCGAGTCGATCGACAAAACCCTGGATGTAACCAAGGAACAAATAGGAAGCAATGTGCTTGATGCCATCAGCAATGGCACCACCGAAGGGCTCAAGCTCGCCGTGAATGTGGCTGCTATGCTGTTGGTTTTCATCGCTTTCATCGCTCTTTTCAATTATGTTTTCATCTATCTTGGCAATATCACCGGTTTGAACGAATCCATTAAGGCTTTCACAGGAGGCAAATACAGCGAACTCTCGCTCCAGTTTATGCTGGGATATTTGTTCTCTCCCGTAATGTGGCTGATTGGTGTGCACAGCAGTGACATCACCTTGTTGGGCAGGCTGTTGGGTGAAAAACTCATCATGACTGAGTTCATCGGCTATGTCAGCCTTTCCGACCTCAAAGCCGCCAATGCCTTTGCCGACCCCAAAAGCATCATCATGGCCACTTATATGCTGTGTGGATTTGCCAACTTCGCCTCCATCGGTATTCAAATTGGGGGCATCGGATCACTCGCACCCAATCAGCGCGTGCAATTGTCGAAGTATGGTCTGTATGCCTTGCTTGGTGGCTCGCTGGCCTCGTTGCTTTCGGCTACCATTGTGGGGATGCTCATTGGATAAAAACTTTCTGATTTCTTGCGTAACACGCACTACTACACATACTTATGAAGCAATATCTTCAACTCATACAAACTGTTCTCGATAAGGGCATCGAAAAGGCCGACCGCACCGGAACGGGAACAATCAGTGTTTTCGGCCACCAGATGCGGTTTGATTTACAGGAGGGCTTTCCTCTGCTCACGACAAAAAAGTTACACCTTCGCTCGATTATTCACGAGTTGCTCTGGTTTATTCAGGGCGACACCAATATCCGCTACCTCACTGAAAACAAGGTGAGTATTTGGAACGAATGGGCCGATGCTGACGGCAATCTTGGTCCGGTGTATGGCGCCCAATGGCGCAACTGGAACAACGAAGGCATTGATCAGCTGGCCGAAGTGGTTCACAGCCTGCGCAGCAATCCCGACAGCCGCCGCCATATTGTGGCAGCCTGGAACCCATCGGTCCTGCCATTGCCGGGACTTTCGTTCAGCGAAAACGTGACCCGGGGCCGGGCTGCCCTCCCACCCTGCCATGCCTGGTTTCAGTTTTGGGTAGGAAATGGGAAATTGTCGTGCCAGATGTACCAGCGCAGCGCTGACATTTTTCTGGGCGTGCCCTTCAACATTGCATCCTATGCCCTGCTCACGCTGATGATGGCGCAAGTGGTGCAGCTGCAACCGGGTGATTTTATCCTCACACTGGGCGATGCCCATATCTACCTGAACCACCTGGAGCAGGTGAAACTGCAACTGAGCCGCGAACCCAAAACCCTGCCAACCATGGTGTTAAATCCTGACGTGAAAGAAATCTGGGATTTCCGGTTCGATGATTTCACACTCAGCGGCTACGATCCTCATCCGCACATCAAAGGCGAAATCTCCATATAGATTTATGTCTCAAAAAACCATCATAAGCCTCATTGTCGCCCTGGCCTCAAACAGGGCCATCGGTAAAGAAAACCAACTGCTGTGGCACATCAGCGGCGACCTGAAGCGCTTTAAAAAAATGACCTTGGGTCATACCATCGTCATGGGCCGCAACACCTTGCTGTCGTTGCCTTCCGGACCGCTGCCCAAAAGGCGCAACATCGTGTTATCATCAAGTATGCCGGATTGTTTTGGCGGAAATTGCGAGATCGCACACTCACTGGACGAAGTGATCGAATACACTAAAAACGAGGCAGAAATTTTTATCATCGGCGGGGGCCAGGTATATAAGCAGTTTCTGCCATTGACTGATAAGTTGTATCTGACGGTTGTGGAAAAAGACTTCGAAGCCGACACTTTTTTTCCTGAGGTGGACTTCAACGATTTCGAACTGATTGAAATGGAGCGTATTACTGACGACCCTTCGGTAGATTTCACATACCGCTACGAAACCTGGGTAAGAAAGTCAGGGGAATAATCAAGGCGTTGAATACACCTGCTCACCAGCTGAAAACACCTGCAGTGCTTTGAGATGAAGAATCTTGTTTTCCGGCTCGGTCATCAGGTCGCCTGACAGCACTACAAAATCGGCCCATTTTCCTGGTTCGATGCTGCCTTTGATTGTTTCCTCGAAAGCACCTTTGGCAGGCCAAATAGTTATCGAACGCAAAGCTTCCATTCTGCTGAGGGCGTTTTCCATCTGGAACCCATTTTCAGGTTTACCTTGCTGGTCTTTACGAAACACTGCTGCGTAAAAAGTGTGCAAGGGGTTGATGCTTTCGATGGGGAAGTCGGTTCCGTTCACCAGCCATCCGTTTGTTTGCAACAACACCTTTTGGGCATAGGCACCTTTGAGGCGCTCATTTCCAATGCGTTCGCCGGCCCAACCCATATCAGAAGTGGCATGCGTGCTTTGCACCGAAGGAATGATGTTGTATTGTCGGAACATTTCCAGATCATTCGGATCAACCACTTGCGCATGTTCGATGCGCCAACGGCGGTCGTTGCTGCCTTTCAGCAGATGGGCATACAGGTCGAGCACCAGGCGCACGCCCGCATCTCCGATGGCATGCGTATTCACCTGAAATCCTGCATCATAGGCACGCTGCATCACATCCGCATAAAAGGCCGTATCGTGCATGATCAGTCCAAAACGGTCGGGAGCGTCAGTATATGGTGCTTTCAACCGTGCCCCGCGTGAGCCCAGCGCCCCATCGGCATAGAGTTTCACCGAACGGATGCTGAGCCGGTCTTCCTGCTGCGGCCCTTCAGGCAGATAGGTTTGCAGGGTGTTTTCGTCGGGATCAATCATCGCGTTCAGGCGCATTTTCAGGCGGCCATCTGCATGCATTTTTCTGATCAACTCGATGGTAGCAACCTGCAGTCCGGCATCCGTGACGCTTGTTAATCCCACTGCAAAGCATTGCTGCTGAGCCTCTTGCAGCGCAATGGCTTTTTCATCTTCGGTAAGTTTCGGAATGAGGTCCTTCACGGCCTGATCGGCATTGTCAATGAGCACACCCGTGGGTTGCTTGTCAGCGCCCAGGAGCACTTCGCCCCCCTGCACCCTTGTGGACGCAGTGATTCCAGCCGCCTGAAGGGCAGCTTTGCTCACCAGCGAGGCATGGCCATCGATGCGGATGAGCAGGATTTTTTTCCCGGGAAATGCATCCTCCAGCCGGTCATTGTCGGGAAACTGTTGCCCTTCCCACAGGTTTTGATCCCAGCCGCGTCCGAGCAGCCATTCGGACGGATGCTTCTCGTGCTGCGCTTTCAGACGGTTGATCACCTCATCAAAAGAAGTGGCTCCGGCGAGGTCGGCATAGCGAAAAAGGTTTTCGCCAAAACCATAAAAATGACAGTGGCCATCGTTAAAGCCCGGATAAACCGGCATACCCTTCGCATCGATCGTTTCTTCTGCCGTAAATTGTGATAAGATTTCGCTGTCAGTTCCTGTTTTGACAAACCGGCCGGCTTTCACAGCAAAAGCGGTGGTTTTGGAAAAGGCACTGTCCAGGGTATAAACGATGCCATTGGTCAGTATCAGGTCAACTTTTTCCTTTTGTTTCATGCTGCATGCTGTCAGGGCGATGGTTGCCCCTGCAATGATTGCAATTTGTTTAAACATCCTTTATAATTTGTTTCAATACCTCGTCAATGTCGCTGCAAAAATAGCTTTTGTCTTCGATAATCACCTGATAGGCGTTATCCATTGGAACAATCTGCATTTCAGCCTGCTGTGCTTCGCAGAAGCCTGCCCGTTGCAAGGCATTCAGCAGCCATTTTCGGTGCGGCAGTTGCAGATGGAGAAAAACCGGCTTCAATGGTTTGTCTGACGAAACAAAAATACCGGTATTAACGTCATAATGAAGCCGTTGACGATCGAAAAAGGCATTGATTGTGCCTCCGGTGACCAGCTTTTCCGGTGTTCCGTCGGCAAGTGTTTGGCCTGCTGCAACGAGCCACATACGGTCGGCAAAACGCAGCGCAAGCTCCAGGTCGTGCGAGCTGAAGACGACGGTCTTGCCGGCTTCATGCACGAGTGTTCTTAGCAGTCCCATGAGCTCAAGCTTTCCCGGATAATCGAGAAAAGCAGCTGGTTCGTCGAGCACAATGAGGGGTGTATCTTGAGCTATAGCCTTGGCAATGAATGTTTTTTGCTTTTCGCCATCGCTGAGGCTGATAAAACGTCGTCCGCTCAGGTGACTGATGCCGCACCATTCCATGCTGCGCGTTACCACCGAACGATCGTTTTCCGACAAGCGACCCCAGAAATTGTTATATGGATAGCGTCCCATGGCCACCACTTCATCGGTTCGCAGGTAAAAATCATCAGGAAACTCAGTAAGCACAATGCTCACTGTTAGTGCTTTATCGTGTGGCGAAAGCTTGTGAAGCTGTTTTTCGCCATACCAAACCGACCCTCCTTTTGGAGGCAACAGGCCCGTGATTGTTTTGAGCAGGGTTGTTTTGCCAGCTCCATTGACACCTGCCAGTGCAATCAGCGAAGGCTGCACGACCTCCAGGCTAACAGGTGGCATCAACAAGCCTGCGCCCTGATGGCCGATGCCCAATGCATCCAGTTTCAGGATTGCTCTGCTCATATGTTACTACTAAACAGGTGTTTACGCTTTAGAATAAACCATACCACCATGGGAGCGCCAATGAGCGAGGTAACTGCGTTCACCGGAAGGCTGCCGTCAAAACCAGGAAGGCGCGCAACAAGGTTGCAAAACAAAGCCAATGTTGCACCCAGTAGCATCGCTGCCGGCAAAAGCACAAGGTGCTCTGCCGTTTTAAACAGCATTCTTGCCATATGTGGCACGGCAAGACCAATAAAGGCCACGGGGCCGGCATAGGCCGTGACAATGGCAGTCAGAAGTCCGGCAATGAGCAGGGTTGCCAGCCTGACTTTTTTCACGTGCACACCCAGATTGGCGGCATATCTGTCGCCGATGAGCATGAGATTCAAAGGTTTGGCAAGAAAGAAGGAGGACAGCATAACCAACAGTGTTGTGATTGCAAACATGGGCAAACGCGCTGGACCAACATTGGAGAAACTGCCCAGACCCCACAACACGAATGCCTGCAAATCTTCTTTTTGCGAGAAGTACTTGGCAATACCTACGAGAGCTCCAGCCACATAGGCAATCATCATACCTGCAATGAGAAGACTGACCATGTTTTGTAAGAGGCGACCAAGCCAGGTGATGATCAACAGCACCAACATGGCACCAGTAAAGGCAGCCATCATGAGGCTTGTTTGTCCGAGCCAGCTTGCCGCCAAAAGGTAGTGCCCTGAAGCTGCACCGGCAAAAAGCAACAAGAGCGCAACACCAAGGCTTGCGCCGGAGCTTATTCCCAGCACGGAGGGGTCAGCCAGTGGATTTCGAAACAAGGTTTGCATCAGCAAACCTGCAACTGCCAGAGCTGCACCCGAAACAAGTGCAGTAATGGCTTGTGGCATGCGATATTGATCAACAATGTGTTTCACCATGCTGTTTTCCTGATCACCATTTCCCGTTAAGGCTTCCCACACGAGCGTGGGCCTGATCATTACCGACCCGACAAAAATATTGAGCAGAAGCAGGGCAAGGAGCAACAGGCCCAGCATCGTGAACCACACCCACAGCGGTAAAGGTGCCTGTTGTTTGATCATGGCATGAGGAGGTGGTAATAAACTGCTTTGTGATTGGGCAGCAATTCCGGATGAAAGACAGCTACAAAATCTGCCAGAATCAGGTGTGGATCGAGCGCTCCATTTTCAAAATAGGCTGTAGCATCGGTATTGCAAAACACCACTTTATGGTTTTTGAAGGCTTTGAATCCTGCGTGAAGGGCGTTTTCTGCCTCCAAATCCTGATAGGTATAGCCATTGGGTGCAGCCTGAGCAATGCGCCAGAAGTCTGCATTGGCTGCCTTCGAGAAAATGGTTTCAGGGTCGAGTGGTACGCTGGCGGTTCCATTCAGGTCGGCAAAGACATAGTCAGCACCGGCGTCGGTGAGCATGGTTGCCATATAACTTTGTCCTCCGGGCACATACCATTGCCCGGCAAAAGCTTTGTCGGCAAACACGCTTGGGCGATTCACCGCCGTGGCTGCCAGCTGTTTCAGACCGAGGTATTGGCGGCTTATCTGTTCGAACATGGCTGTTGCTTCCTGCTGTTTGCCGGTGAGTATGCCAAGCAGCTTGATCCACTCAGCCCTTCCCAGCGGATGTGTTTCAAAATAGTCTGTCCAGGGGATGAGTGTCAGTCCGGTATGGGCCAGATCAGTCGGTATGCCCGTAGGATCGGGAGAGTAGAGCACCGCATCCGCGCCAAGTGTGATCATTTTTTCAACATCGTAGCGGCCATCCCCGGCAACATCCAACACTTTTCCCTCAGAGAGCAATTGGCGCATGTGTTGGTTGGTGATAAACCGGCCTTCGGAAACACCCACCACATCATTTGCTGCATTCAGCCTTAAAAGCGGTCCCCACTGCGTTGCCGACAAGGCAATGAGCCTGTGCAGCGGAGCTTGCAGCAACAATGACTTTTCCGCCTTGCTATCTGCATGACTTCCTTGCTGTATGACAAAAAAATGCTTCAATGTATCGGTGGGTTTCCAGGGGCTGAAAATCGTCACTTCGTACCCCCCCACTTTCTCCTGAATGTTGAATCCCCTGGCATGTTGCACCAATTCCGATCCTAAGGCATTCACCTCAATGCCTTGATCCAGCCTGATGACCGATTCGCAACCGGCGAAAAAGAGCAACGGAAGCAGAAAAAAAATGAATGTTATACCTCGCCTATCCATCCACTGAAAAATCGTCGCGTTCGAGAAGAAGTATCGCCTGCTGGTTTACAATAAAATAGCGTTCGCCATTGTATTGAATCTCGATGGCCCCTTTCTGCAAAAAAATGGCAAGGTCGCCCACCCTGGCTTGCAGCGGTAAATAGCGTGTTTGATCATGTTGCGGTTTCCAGGGCTCCGCATCCTCTTCGGCGGAAACAGGGATTGGATAGCCCGGGCCAACCTTGACGACATACCCACTTTGAATGGACTCGCGCTCGGTGTAGCCCGGAGGCAGAAACAATCCCGATCGGGTTTTGTCGGGATTGGATTTTGGACGTATGAGCACCCTGTCGCCGACAACAATCAGCTTATCAAGGCTATGATGATGCGGTTCTGTCATTGTTGAAATGGCATTTTGATCAGGTCCAAAAATACAAAAAGCCGGCATAGCTCTTCTCCAACTGGAAAAATAACGGTATTTTTGCACTGAAACTAAACCCTTACGCAGCCATGAGGTTTACGATGTTTAAAACAGTAAAACCAAAGTCGTTCAACTATACGCCACGCTTTTACGATCCCGACAAGGAAGAGCGGGAACGCAGAAAAGCAGCACTTGGGCTTGACAATACGTTGAGCGACAGTGAAAAACTGCGTGCCAGAATGGATGCCCGCTGGCGGCGCAACAAAAAAGAAGCTGTTGAGAACCCATACCGCAACCTGAGTTTGATCATCTATGTGCTTGTGATTGGCTTTGGGGTGTATTACATCTTTTTTACCGACCTTATTGACACATTTCTGCGTGCCTTCGGCATCGGTAAGTAACAGCGTTTTATGAGTGATATTATCAGGCTTTTGCCCGATGCAGTGGCCAATCAGATTGCAGCCGGCGAGGTGGTGCAGCGGCCTGCTTCAGCTGTGAAAGAACTGCTCGAAAACGCCGTGGATGCCGGTGCCACGCGCATTGACCTGGTTTTGAAAGATGCCGGAAAATTGCTCCTTCAGGTGATTGACAACGGCTGCGGCATGTCGGGCACGGATGCCCGCATGAGTTTTGAGCGCCACGCCACCTCCAAAATCAGCAAAGCCGACGACCTGTTTGCCATTCGCACCATGGGCTTTCGGGGCGAAGCGCTTGCCAGCATTGCGGCCATTGCTCAGGTGGAACTGAAAACGCGCCGCCACGACGATGAGCTTGGAACGCTGATACGCATCGAAGGCTCGAAAGTGGTGGTGCACGAGCCCTGCAGCTGCAGCACCGGCACCAATATTGCCGTGAAAAACCTTTTCTACAATGTGCCTGCACGCAGGAACTTTCTGAAAGGCACACCCGCCGAATTGCGCCACGCTATCGACGAGTTTCAGCGCGTGAGCCTGATCCATCCTGACATCGAATTTAGCCTGACACACAACGATAAAGAAATTTTTCACCTGAGCAGGGGCAGTTTCAAGCAACGTATTGTGGCCATCTTCGGCAGCCCCTACAATGAGCGCCTCTTGCCGGTGAGCATGGCCACCGACAAACTGAGTGTGGATGGATTTGTTGGAAAAGCCGCCTTTGCACGCAAAACGAGGGGCGAGCAGTTTTTCTTTGTCAACAAGCGTTTCATCAAGCACTCATATCTCAACCATGCCGTGGAGCAAGCCTTTCATGAGCTGCTTCCCAAAGAAAGTTTTCCAACTTACTTTCTTCATATCCATATAGATATGGCGGAGATTGACATCAATATTCACCCAACAAAGACGGAGGTCAATTTTCAGGATGCCCGCATGGTGTATGCCCTTGTGCATGCAGCCGTGAAAAAGTCGCTCGGGCAACACGACCTGAGTCCTCGCATCGACTTTGATGTTCCGGCTGATCTGGGTATTGATTTTGGTGAGATCAGCAGGGGCAGCAGGCCGGTAAGCCCGCCCACCATCAGCTTCAATCCCACCTACAACCCTTTCAGCAATCCCAAACCAGGCGGGTCGTTTCGGTCAAATGAAATCGGAAAGGACGAACAGGAACGCTGGCGATTGTTTTATGAACAGTCAGGGGTCGGAAGCGCACAACCCAGCAACAAGGCTGATTTAGCCCCTGTCAGACAAGACACGAGCGTTCGCAGCAGACTGCTTCAGCTTCACGGAAGGTTTATACTCAGCCCGGTAAAATCGGGTTTGATGCTTGTGGATCAGCATCTGGCTCACACCCGGGTGTTGTTTGAAAAATATTTGCAACTACTTGAAGATCATAAAATTTCTTCACAACAATTGCTTTTTCCGGTTACACTTCAACTCAACGCTCAGGATGCAGACTTGCTGCGTGAGGTGTCGGCCATGCTGCATGAGGCAGGCTTCAGCTTTGAAGCTATTGGCGAGCGCAGCTTTGTGGTGACGGGCATGCCCGAAGGGGTGGCGCAAGACCCCGCCTCAGCCATTGAACAGTTGCTCGAAATCCTCAAGTTGGAGAAGAGCAACCTGCTTTCGAAGAAAAATTTTACTTTAGCACGCTCGTTGGCCATGCAGTTTGCCATCAGACCCGGACAACAACTCAGTGAGGAAGAGATGTCGGCCCTCATTGATCAGCTGTTTGCCTGCCAGGTGGCTGAGGTTGCGCCCGATGGACGCAGCATCCTCAAAGTAATGACCATCAGCGATCTGGAACAACTTATCCGTTCTTAACAATCCTTTTACCTATGTCGTATTACCAACCTTCACGCTTTCAACTGTTGCCACCTGTTGTAAAGAACCTACTCATTATCAATGCCTTGTTCTTTCTGGCAACCATCACGCTTGAATCCACTTTCAGAATTGACCTGACAAAGTACCTTGGGCTGCATTACATCACAGCTACCGACTTTAAGCCTTACCAGTTTGTCACCTATATGTTCATGCATGGCGGCTTCACGCACATCCTCTTCAATATGTTTGCCTTGTGGATGTTTGGCAACAACATTGAAAATGTGTGGGGAGGTAAACGTTTTCTGATCTACTATATGGTCACAGGCATTGGAGCAGGCGTCACCTACCTTGTGTGGATTCATTTTCAGATGCAGCCCGACCTTTCGGCCATGGATGCCTTCATTCAAACGCGTGACCTGGCCGTGCTGAGCGATTTTACCAGCTCACACACCTTCAGGCTGAATGAGTATTCGGGGGAGATATACAGCCAGTTTCAAGTGTTTCAGCAAAACCTGCGGGTCGTTTCGATGAACCCTGACAACCAGGCAGCCATGCAAAATGTGGTGAATTTCATGCAGCAATACAAGGACTTTTACCTGAATCAAAGCGTGGTGGTGGGTGCGTCGGGTGCCGTGTTTGGCATTTTGCTCGCCTTTGGCATGATGTTTCCGAATGCCATCATTTACATCTATTTTGCCATACCCGTCAAAGCCAAGTACTTTGTGATTATTTACGGTGCTTTCGAGCTGATTGAAGGCGTGATGAACCGTCCGGGCAACAACATTGCTCATTTCGCGCATTTGGGTGGAATGTTGTTTGGATATTTTTTAATCGTTTACTGGAAGAAAAAAGGAGAATTATACTAAAGTATGATGTATCAGTCCACTACGCCCAACCCCTTGGATGCCCTTAAGCAGTTTTTTATGCGTAAGACGATGCTTTCGCGGCTTATTCTCATCAACACACTTATTTTTTTAGCTGCCTATTTCATTCATCTCGCACAATGGCTCTTTCAGATAACGGCTTCAGAAAATCTCCCCCTCCTCACCGAATGGCTGGCCGTGCCCTCCTCGCCTGAGCGGCTGCTTAGCCGGCCCTGGACGGTGTTCACCTATATGTTTCTGCACGAAAACTTCTTTCACCTGCTCTTTAACATGGTGACACTCTATTTCGGCAGTGTCATCTTTTTGAAGTACTTCAACAACAAACAGTTGCTTTTCACCTACATCATGGGAGGACTTAGCGGTGCACTGTTTTATATTTTGGCATTCAATTACTTTCCGGTTTTCGGAGCAGCCAATCCGTATGCTGTTGCGCTGGGGGCATCGGCCTCGGCGCTGGCGGTGGTGATTGCCACGGCCATGTATGTGCCACGCTATACAGTTCATTTACTGTTCATTGGACCGGTGCGCATGCAGTATCTGGCATTGTTTTTCATCCTGATGGATATTTTCAGCATCAGGGGCGACAATCCGGGTGGGCACATTGCACACCTCGGTGGTGCCGCCTGGGCTGCACTTTGGGTATTGCTTCTGCGCAACGGCTTCGATATGAGCGGCTTTCTGTCAGGCAAAAAAACATTGCGCGTGAAACAGAGCAGCACGAGTAGAAAAAAAGCCGGCAGTAACACTGGCCGACCACTCGATGATGACGCCTACAACCGCCAAAAAAATGAAGCCCAGGCGCAGATAGATCAGATTTTGGATAAGATATCGCGTCATGGTTACGACAGCCTTACAGAGAAAGAAAAAGCCACCTTGTTCAGCCACTCCCGCAAATGAGCAAAACCCAAAAAGTGCGGCGCTTCGGCAGCTATGTGCGCAAAGCCATGCTCCTGCTGGCCAACCCCATGGCCCTGCTTGCAGCAGCACTTTTTGTATTGTCCTCGCTCGCTGCTTATGTCAACCCTGCTGAAAATGATCTTTTTGCCCTGGCGGGCCTGTTCTTTCCCTTACTTTTCTTTTTGATGCTGGGGATTGTATTGCTAATGCTGCTGCTCAAAAGCAAATGGCTTTGGCTGCACCTGCTTCTGCTGGCTGTTACGCTTCCGGTGAGCATCCGCTTTTTGGGAATCAACATCGGGAGCTCCCCCACCGGCCTGCATGTGATCAACTACAACGTTCATGGCTTCAGGGGCTTTGCCGGGAAGCCCACTCAAAGCACCCACCAAGAAATTGCTGCCTACCTGAAAGCACAAAAGGCTGATATGGTGTGCCTGCAAGAGTTCAGGTCGTGGTCGGGAGATATTGCCGCCGACCTTGAAACCTTTGCCCGCGACGCCGGCTACCCTCAATACCATTTTGCAGGCTACTGGAAACGTGGCGGGTTGCAAAGCGACGGCTACCTGATCCTCAGCCGATTTCCGTTAATACACAGCGGACTGATCCCCAGCGAAACAAAAAGAAACATTGGGGCATTTGTGGACATCCAAACGGAATCCGGCAGCACCATCCGCGTGGCATCCATCCATCTCATTTCGTTTTCGCTTGGCAAAAAAGAAATAGAGGCCTTTGGCGATGCTGCCGCACTGGAAATGGAATTGATGAAAAAACACGGACGGAGTCTGTTGGGAAAACTGCGCAACTCGTTCAACATCAGGGCAAAAGAAACAACCGACCTGAGCCGGTTTGTGCGCGAAAGCCCCTACCCGCTCCTGCTTTGCGGTGACTTTAACGATACCCCTGCATCCTACACTTACAACAGCATGCGCAAGGCCGGACTGCACGACGGCCACCGGCAGGGAGGGCTGGGCATGGCATCTACCTATGCCGGCAGCCTGCCTTTTCTGCGCATCGACTACTGCTTTGCTTCGCAAGGCCTCGAAGTGAGTCTTTCGAAGGTGGAGCAACTCCCCTGGTCAGATCATTTTCCCGTACATTCCTTTATTGACATCACCCAACCTTCATTGCCATGAACCTAAGTCTTGTTTCGGACTTCAAACCTACGGGCGATCAGCCCGAAGCCATCAGGCAGCTGGTGGAAGGCCTGCGCAGGGGCGACCGTTCGCAAACCCTGCTCGGTGTCACCGGATCGGGGAAGACCTTCACGGTGGCCAATGTGCTGGCCGAGGTGAACCGGCCTGCGCTGGTACTCAGTCACAATAAGACACTGGCGGCACAGCTGTACGGAGAATTCAGACAGTTTTTTCCAGACAATGCCGTTGAATACTTTGTTTCATACTACGACTACTATCAGCCCGAAGCCTTTATCCCCACCACCAACACATATATCGAGAAAGACCTCTCGATCAACGACGAGATCGAGAAGCTGCGCCTCAGCGCCACCTCTTCGCTGCTCTCGGGCCGGCGCGACATCATCGTGGTTTCTTCGGTGTCGTGCTTATACGGCATCGGCAACCCCGACGACTTCACCAACAACATGATCCATCTGAAGAAAGGTCAGCTGATTTCGCGCAACTACCTGCTCCAATTGCTTGTGAACGCCCTCTATAGCCGTACGGTGACAGACCCCGGGCGCGGTCAGTTCCGCGTGAAAGGCGATGTGCTCGATGTGTTTCCGGCCTACCTCGACAGTGGCTTCCGCTTTTTCTTCTGGGGCGACGAGATCGAAAACATCGAACGCTTCGAAGCCCAGTCGGGCAAACGCATCGAAGGGCTCGAAGAGGTGACGCTCTATCCGGCCAACATCTTCGTCACCTCCCCCGACACCATGAAGGCGGCACTCGTCAACATTCAGGCGGATATGTTCAAACAAGTGGCTTATTTCCGCGAAATTGGCAGGCACGAAGAGGCCAAACGCCTCGAAGACCGCGTGACCTACGATGTGGAGATGATGCGTGAGCTTGGCTATTGCAGCGGCATCGAGAACTATTCGCTGTATTTCGACGGACGCAAGCCGGGCTCAAGGCCTTTTTGCCTGCTCGACTATTTCCCTGACGATTACATCACCATCATTGACGAAAGCCATGTGACCATTCCGCAAATCAGGGCCATGTACGGCGGTGACCGCTCCCGCAAGCAAACGCTCGTGGAATATGGCTTCCGGCTGCCTGCAGCCCTCGACAACCGGCCCCTGAAATTTGATGAGTTTGAGGCGCTCAGCAGTCAGACCATCTATGTGAGTGCCACCCCTGCCGATTACGAACTACAGAAATCGGAAGGCATCGTGGTTGAACAGCTCATCCGGCCAACAGGTTTGCTCGATCCGGTGATCGAAGTGCGTCCGTCGGGGAATCAGATTGACGACCTGCTCGAAGAAATTGCACAGACCATCGCCGGCGGCAACCGGGCACTGGTGACCACCCTCACAAAACGCATGGCCGAAGAGCTGACAAAATACCTGAGCCGCATCGAGGTGAAAAGCCGCTATATCCATTCCGATGTGGACACGCTCGAGCGGGTTGAAATCATGCGGGGCCTGCGTCTGGGCGAGTTTGATGTGCTGGTGGGCGTGAACCTGCTGCGAGAGGGCCTCGACCTGCCTGAGGTAAGCCTTGTAGCCATCCTCGATGCCGATAAGGAAGGCTTTCTGCGCTCGGAAAAATCGCTCACGCAAACGGCAGGCCGTGCAGCCCGCAATGCCGGCAGCAAGGTGATTATGTATGCCGACCACATTACCGGCTCGATGCAGCGGACCATCGACGAAACCCTGCGCCGACGCGAAATACAGATCGCCTACAACACCGCCAAGGGCATCACCCCCACCACCATCCGCAAGTCGCTGAACGCTATTATGGGTCAGGGCGCACTGGTGGATGTGGCTGCCGAAGGACACAAAGCCTATCCCGAGCCGGCGAAACCCGACATTGCCGCCGATCCGGTGGTGGCCTATATGTCGAAAGATGGCCTGACCAAAGCCATCATGAAAAACAAACGGGCCATGCAGGATGCCGTGAAAGAACTCGACTTTATTGAAGCCGCCCGCCTGCGCGATGAAATTGCAGCTTTTGAAAAGTTGCTGGCGGAGCGGTGAACAGTGATTAGTGGTTAATGGGCTGAAAGTCAATAGGTCTTAAAGTCTAAAGGTCTTAAAGTCTAAAGGTCTAAAAGTCAATTCAAAGTTCAAGGTTCAATCATTCAAGGCTAAAAAATTCAAGGTAGAAATACGTACAAAACGGTCAATGCTATTCAGGCATTGGAGGGCTTACTTTACACACTTTGAGGGATATTAACCGATTCATCTTCCGGAAGGCACGAACAATCTTTCTGGAAGGACAAATCAACTTCAGGAAGGCA
>CAZBMR010000019.1:55306-56469 GCA_964492695.1 uncultured Lentimicrobiaceae bacterium | reverse complement strand
TCATTACTCATTACTCATCACCCATCACCCATTATTCACTCTTCACTCTTCATTATTCATTCATTCTTCGTCACCAGCACCTTATCAATCCGCTGCCCGTCCTTATCAACCACCTCAAACGTATAGTCCCCTAAAACGATGCGTTCGCCCAGCTGCGGAAGGCTTTCCGACACATGGATGAGCAAACCTGCAAGCGTATGAAAATCGCCCGCATCTTCCTCATCCGGAATGTTGAACTGCTTGCGGAATTCGATCACCGGATACAGTCCGTCAACCAGCCAGCTGTTTTCGTCGCGCTGCACAATCTGATATTCATCCTGATCCTCCTCTGTCATATCACCCACAAGGGCATCAAGCACATCGTCCATCGTGATCATGCCAACGGTGGTGCCATATTCATCCACCACGATGGCGTAGTGATTTCTCTTTTGTTTAAAGAGTTCCAGCAATTTGTAGGCATACACCGATTCGTTTACATACACCGGTTCGCGCATGATGCTGCGCAGGTCGATATGCTCAGTCAAAGCCGGGTGAAACAAGTCTTTGAGCAGCACTATCCCCAAAACATTGTCCAAATTGTTTTCGGCGCAAACAGGATAGGCCGAATGTTTTTCCTGCTCAATTTTCTTGCGGATATTCATAAAGTCGTCGGTCACGTTCAAAAACACCAGCTCCGACCGGTGTGTGAGCAGCGAGCCCACGCGTCTGTCGCCGAGCTCAAACACCCTGGAAACGATGCTGCTTTCAATGTCCTGTATCTCGCCGCCTGCAGCACTTTCCTTCACCAGCGACTTCAGCTCCTCTTCCGTCACCTTGCTTTCGCTTTGCTGTTCGAAGCCCAAGATCTTGAGCATGAGTTCGTTGGAGATGCTCAGCAGCCAAACAAACGGAGCGGTGATCACCGAGAGGATGCGCATGGGTTGTGCGAGTGCCGCGGCGATGACTTCAGGATTTGCCATACCGATGCGTTTGGGAAGCAGCTCGCCAAAGAGGATCGACAGGTAGGTGACGATCATCACGATGAGCAGCACGGCAATGCTGTGTGAATAGGGTTGCAGCGCGGGGATGGTGTCGATGGCCCGCATCAGGTCGCCGGTGATGTTTTCGCCGCTGTAGATACCCAGCAGGATGCCGATGAGCGTGATGCCGATCTGCACCGTACT
>CAZBMR010000019.1:0-55206 GCA_964492695.1 uncultured Lentimicrobiaceae bacterium | reverse complement strand
AGCACCACCACGCAGCCACCACCGGGCTTCAGCTGTATTTTGAGTGTATCGGTGGGTGCAACGTCTTGTCTTTGAATTTGATAGTCTTCGGCATTTTTGTCGGCATTCACGCCATCGGCAAAAATGCTTGCGCTGTATTTGCCGTTTAAGATAGAAAGCGGGATGTTGAATGTGCGTTCCTGCCAATCCGTCATGCCTGCCACAAACCAATCGTTGCCCTTGCGCCTTGCTAAAACAAGGTATTCGCCCACCGATGCCTCGAGCACCTTTGTTTCGTCCCAGGTGGTGGGAATGGCGGTGATGAAATCCACCGTTTCCTCCTCCTTCCGGTAGATGGAAGGCGTTTCGCACAGCATCTGCAGCGGTGCTTCATACATCACATACATGGCCACCTGATGGGCGCGTGTTCCCTGACTCATCGGTCTGTTCCAACGAATGGCAAAATCTTCTTTTCCGGCATTCACCATCGCGCCGGGGGTGTAGTCCATGGGTCCGGCGGCCATGCGGATAAAGGGGATGGTGAGGTTGTGGCCGGGCGTGATGTGGTTGCTCCATTTGTTGTTTTCAGCGCCCTTCACACCTTCAAAATTCAGCACATTGGGGTAAGTGCGTTGGAGGCCGGCAGGCTTGAAAGCACCATGAAAATCAACCAGCAGCTTCAGCTTGGCTGCCAGTGAGGCGATGGCTTCATATGAACTCACCATGGCCTGATCCGACCGCTGCATGAAGTCCACCTTGATGCCTTTTGCTCCCCAGTTCCTGTAGGTGGTCAGAATCTCTTCCATATTGTCGTTCAGGGGTTTCCACAACACCCACAGGATGATGCCCACGCCTTTTTCTTCGCCATAGTGGATGAGCTCCTGCACCTCCATGGCCGGATTAAAGTCCAGGATTTCGGTGGTGCTTTTGGTCCAGCCTTCGTCCAGAATCACATATTCGATGCCGTTTTCGGCGGCAAAATCAATGTAATATTTATAGGTGGCGGTGTTGAGACCCGACCTAAAATCCACGCCAAAGATGTTGTTGGCATTGTACCAATCCCAGGCCACCTTGCCGGGTTTTACCCAACTCCAGTCGGCTTTGGCAGGTGGATTGGCAAGCAAAAAGGCCAGGTTGCTTTCGATGAGGGTTTTGTCGTCGCCGATGATGAAAACGCGCCAGGGGAAGTTGGTCATGCCTTCGGTGAGTGCAATGTAGTCTGCCTCCTTTCTGATGATTTGGTTGCGGTCGGGGCCGTGCTGTTCGTTTGGAACGGCTTCCAGCACCACTCCTGGAAAAATGGCTTCGAGCAGGCCACCAGACTGTTTTTGCACAAAGAGGTTGGGATAATGGTGCAGGGCTGTTTCCGTGAACAGGACTTTGCGTTTTGTTGGCGTTTCAAAAAGCACCGGAAGGCTGCAGAAGCTGCTGTCGCGCAGGCTGGCAATGTTTTGGTGCAGGTAGCTCCGTTCGTTGTGCGAATACATGCTTTGCTCTTCCGGAAACCAGGTTTGGCTGCCTTCAGGCATCGAGAGCCGGAGTGTTTCCTGTTTCACAATGGTGGCCACTTCAAGGTAGTCTTCCCATTGGTAAGCCACACCATCGTCATACACACGGAAACGGATGCCAAAACCGGCATCGTCTTGCAGCAGCAGTTCGTTGGAATGATCGTGGATGATAGCGTTTTTGTAAGGAACATCAGGATGGATGAGGACATCGGTGACCGAAGTTTCAGAATGGGTGACCACACCTGTGAATGCTTGTCGCTTGCCATCTGTTTCGAGGCCAATCCGGGTTTCGGTAATGATCTCAGCACCTTGATGCATCACTGAAAATGAAAGTCCTTCAGTATGAAAAACAAGCAGTTGAATCGACTTGTCAGGTGATGAAAGCGTGTATTGCTGCGCAGTGAGCATTGGCGGCAGAAGGACGGCTGCCATCAAAAGGAGGAGCGTAGCCAGGCGGTATGGATGAAACTTCATGATGAAGAACAGTTTGAGATTTTAATTCGCTCAAAGGTATCAAAAAGCAGAGAAGCCGGCCAGACAAAGCAAAAAATCAGTGACTGCACCGATCCATCAGCATCGCAAGTTGTTGGGTGAGGTTTTTGCGGCTGAAATCAGGAAGGTTTAACCGATAGATTCAAAGTTTATGCCTTGAAGCAGAAAACGGGAAATTTTATCATAATTGATGATTAAACCAAAATCAGACTTAAGATCTTAAGATCAATTGTTGGAAAACTCATAAAGAAGTTTGAAAACTGCGGACCATGAATCCATTAAGGATTGATATAATCAGAGTGATTGAAATATTTGGGATGGAATTTAAGTTGATGAAAAGTCCTGAGTTTTAACTTCCCTGGAATTTTTAAAGCCTTTGATCGAATTCTAGTATTTTTTCGATGTATCTGGTTCCACTCGAAATCTAAAATCCTCATACCTAAATTATAGCTACTTTTGTCAGAAATAATGCATAGTTAGAGTGTGTCTGAAGTTTGATGTTTTTACGATTTAGAATCCATAGGTTTGGACCAAGTGATTTAATTGTGTAGATACAGATCGTTTTATGTCATATTTTGAAATTTAGGATGATTAAAGTATTGGTGGTGACTTACTATTGGCCTCCAAGTGGTGGGTCTGGAGTACAAAGGTGGATGTTTTTCTGTAAGTATCTAAAAGAATATGGGATCGAGCCAATTGTTTTGACCGTGGATGAGAATTCGGCGTCATATCGAATTTTTGATAGCAGTTTAAACGAAGTTGTGAAAGAAATTGAGACACATAAAACCAAGACCTTTGAACTTATAAAGTTTTACTCCTTTTTAACGACAGGAGATAAGAAAAAAGGTATACCACAAGGGACCTTAGAAGGCTCTAGAAACAGTTTGTTAAGGAACATATCCGCCTTTGTCAGGGGAAACTTTTTTATCCCTGATGCAAGAGTTGGTTGGAATCGATTTGCAATTAAAAAGGCGATTAAGATTATTGAGGATCAGGATATCAAATATGTTGTTACTACAGGACCTCCGCACTCAACTCACTTGATTGGATTAAAACTGAAGGATGAGTTTAGCCACTTAAAATGGATAGCAGATTTTAGAGATCCATGGACAGAGGTCTATTATAATCGACAATTTTTTAGAACCAAACAAAATCAGCAAAAGGATCAATCACTTGAGCTGCAGGTGCTTGAAAATGCTGATTTGGTATTAACGATTGGAACAAGACTTAAAGAAATGCTGCAAAGAAAATTGCCTCATTTCGAAAATAAATTCCAATTCGTTTATAGTGGTTATGATGCTTATTCGATGGATAAAACCCCAAAAGAGGTTCATGATCATTTCGAGATAACCTTCATTGGCTTATTAACCGAATCTCAGCCGTATGAAAGTTTCATTGAAATTCTGAAAGGATTTTATGAGAAAAATCCTAAGTCTAATTTCAAACTGTGCCTTGCTGGACAGATTCAACCATATGTGTTAGAGCAATTCTCAAAACATTTGCCTCCTGATAGCATTATTCACTTGGGATATGTAAATCATCAAGAGGCGTTGAAGTTGATGAAAAGGTCGCAACTACTGATTAACCTACTTGCAAATATGGAAGAAAGTCAAATCCTTATTTCAGGAAAACAAATGGAGTACATCGCTACGGGAAATCCCATCTTGTGCCTTGGAAACAAAGACGGCGAATCTGCCATTGTGCTACAAGGTGTTAATAATGCAAGAGTGTTTGAAAAAGAGGAAATTAAAGCGTCTATTGAGTTTATACAAGATGTTTATGCCAAATGGTCTGTTGGCTCACAACTTGATAGCAATTTTGATAATGAAAGTATTTTAAAATTCAGCAGATATCAGTTGGCAGGCCAATTGAGCGAATTAATAAAACGGTTATAATGTTTGATCAGATAAAAAAAGTACTTGTTTTGGCTGCTCATCCTGATG
Source organism: uncultured Lentimicrobiaceae bacterium (assembly GCA_964492695.1). Classification (GTDB taxonomy): domain Bacteria; phylum Bacteroidota; class Bacteroidia; order Bacteroidales; family F082; genus JALNZU01. The sequence goes on along the minus strand of CAZBMR010000019.1, from coordinate 51,284 downwards.
ATGCAGAGTTTGGCCTTGGAGGCACAATTACAAAACTTAAGGAAGAAGGAAAGGAAATCCACATCGCAACATTCAGTGATTGCGATGAATCAACACCACAGGGATTCGAAGTGGGTTCAATTCTAAAGGAATTTTACAATTCGTGCAAATTCCTTGGAATTCCCGAGACCCATATATCGGTATTTGACTTTCCCGTAAGACACTTTCCAAAGTATCGGCAAGAAATACTGGAAGAATTGGTTAAGCTTAAAAATAGCTACAATCCAGATCTGGTATTTTTGCCATCATCAAGCGATATTCATCAAGATCATCAAACCATTCATGAAGAAGGGATAAGAGCATTTAAATTTAGTTGCCTGCTAGGTTACGAAATGCCATGGAATAATTTTGGGTTCACATCTTTTGTTTTCGTAAATCTCGATAAGAATCACATACAAAAGAAGATAGACGCATTGAATCATTATCAATCACAAAAGTCAAGAAATTATTCTAACGATGAATTTGTAAAATCGTTAGCAATATTGCGTGGTGGACAGATCCAGAAAAAATATGCAGAATCATTCGAATTAATACGTTTTACTCATTTTTAACTATTTAGGATGGTAACAATCAATCAAATAATACAGTATTATAAATCAAAGGGTTATGATATTATACCGGCATTGGATGATTTTGTGGAACAAAGAATCATTGGCCCAAGAGCGATTGAAATTGCAGGAGTCGAACATATATCATTTATTTCTAATAAGTTAGCTGGCAGCTTTCTTGATTTGATTCAAAATTCCTTTTGCAGAGTCATTTTAATAGAAGACATACTACTTCGAAAGTTTCCGGATTTCAAACTGCCTTCGAATCGCTTTTATATTGTTTGCTCTAATCCGAAAAAGGAAATCATTGACTTCTCGAATCAATTTCTCTCGAAAAGTAGGGTGAAGCTTACAAGTATTCATTCTTCGGCAGTGATTGCTGAGAATGTTATTATAGGAGACAATGTTGAAATAGGGCCTTTTGTTACTGTTGAAGAGAATTGCATTATTGGCAGCCGTTGTGTAATTGGTGCTGGAACTGTTATTAAGAGCCAAACATTTATAGGTAATGATGTTCTTATTGGTTCATGCAATGTTATTGGAGGTGATGGATTTGGATATGTCAAAAATGAAGAAACAGGCGCATATGATCAATTCCCTCACTTTGGTGGTGTAAAAATAATGAACAACGTACACATTGGTAGTAATACATGCATTGACAGAGGGTCATTAAAAGATACCATAATTGGTGAAGGCGTTAAAATTGATAACTTGGTTCATATTGCCCACAATGTTGAGATTGGCAGGAACTCAATTGTCATTGCATGTTCTATGATAGCTGGAAGCGTTGTGATAGAAGATAATTGTTGGATCGCACCAAGCAGCAGTGTTCGTAATGGAATAACGGTTTATCAGGGTGCTACGGTTGGCCTTGGAAGTACTGTGACAAAAAACGTTGAGAAAAATCAAACTGTAATGGGAAACCCAGCAATGCCTATTGACGACTTTCAGATTCTGAGGGAGCAACAAAAGCAAGCCCTGGTAAATCATAAAAAAAGTTGCTAAATTTATCTATGGAAGAATGCAGTGAATTAGTTTTTGAACGAAACTCCTTTCCTTAGTCTTATGTCTCTTTCTCGATAAATCCAAACATCGTCATCGATTAACCTCGCTTTAGCAAATGAGGTTTTTTCTTAACCAGCTTGGTATTTCTATAAAATAGCACTAAATTTGTTTTCTAATGTAGCAAGCAAAATTATGAGATATATCACGACTCTTTGTTTGATATTTCAATCATTTTTAGGTTTTTCCCAAGGAAACTTAATAACCATTAGGCCAGGTGAGGAGGGTAAAGATGCGCTTATATGGAGTATTGAACCAAACAATAATTTCGGGGATATATCAAAATTCTTATGTATGTCATGGTCATTTTCAGGTAGTCCTGGAATAGACAGATCTCTCATTCAGTTTGATTTTTCAAGTATCCCTACTAACAGATCGGTTAAAAAAGCAACGTTAAATCTTTATTACAAAGATCTTGAACCAAATATTACGTATCATACCGGTAATAATGAATCTACAATGAGGTTGATTACCGAACCGTGGGACGAGAACGCTGTTACATGGAACAATGCCCCTTCAACAACTAACTTACATCAGGTATCTCTGCCAAGGAGCGTATCACCACAGCAAAATTATCTTGATATCGATGTTACTGAAGCAATTATTCAACTTATTGACAAGCCCAACGAATATTTTGGACTCGAACTTCGGTTAATGAATGAACTTCCATATACCTGTCTTTTATTCGCATCCAGCGATATCGCGCAAGTTGAATTAAGACCAAAATTAGTAATTGAATTAGAAGAGCAGGAGCTAACTGCGCTGTTTGAATTCGAGAATTTAGGCGAAAGAGTATTTCGATTTAACAATTTGAGTGCTGGTTATTCTCATTTAGAATGGGCTTTTGGGGATGGAAATTCATCACAGCAAGATTTTCCAATTCATGTATTTGATAGCGATGGCATCTACCCTGTGTGTTTGACAACTTTCAATAGTACTGAACAAAAAACATATTGTCTTGATGTTGACGTTTGTCAAGAATTGGTACAGGGTGACTACTTCTTCAAAAAAAGAGGCACGGTATTTACATTCCTCAACGAGGTGACTAATGCTGAATCATACATCTGGAATTTTGGTGACGGAACCAATTCTAATGAGCCTAATCCTGTTCATAATTTTATATTGGCTGGGAACTATGATGTTAAGCTTATTGCATTTAATGATTGCAGTGCCACAGAAATAGTAAAATCGATTACAGTTCACACCAGTTATCCTGAATCAAATCGTGAGTTTGATTGGCTGATCGTCTATCCTAATCCTTCTGATGGAAATATTAGCATCCGATCAAATTATGCTGGAATTTTGGAAATAGAATTATTCGAAATGGATGGAAAACTAATTTTAAGGGATCAGATTAAATCTGTACCAAAAGAAACTGGTAATTACCACCTAAAATTAATGTCCGGAGTGTATGAACTGAGGGCATGGGCCGGAGAATTGATGTTTAGAAAAAAGCTCGTTGTTTTAAATAAATGAAACTACTTGTTTAGCTATCATTATTTTTGGCTTTTTTTCAACCACCGCTGCACACCTGCTCCGCCCGAGGGCGGCCAGTAGTAAGTGATGATCAGTACTTTTTTCATGCCTGCCGGTTTTGCTTCATCGGCTTGATTTCGAAATAGATAAGTGCAGCCAGCATCAACAGCAGCAGCAGCGAGGCAGCAAATGAAACCTTTTCGCCAATCACCCACACCTTGGGCTCAAAGCGCATTTCAACCGTGCTTTCGCCTTGCGGCAGCACAAGGGCACGAAAGGCATAATTAGCCCTGACGAGCGGCTGCTCCACACCATTCACAAAGGCTTTCCAGCCTTTACTGTACCATATTTGGCTGAAGACCACCAGCCCGGGAGCCGACATCTGTGCTTTGTACTGCAGCTTGTTGGGCTGATAAGCAGTCAGCTCCACCTTGCTTGCGGAGGCATTCACTGGCTGAAGACTTCCTACCAGTTGGCTAAACTCCTGATTGACAACAGCTGTGGTTCGCAGATCATATTGAAACAGCTGTTCGATTTCGTCGTTGGGTGTTGTCACCAGTTGCACTTTTTCCACGGGCCATGCATCGCCAAAGGCTGCAAGGTTGCGGATGGGTGGCGACTGCGGATTGAAAATCACATAGCGCGTGTTCAGCATGTTCAGCACTTTGCTGCGGCTCAGCTGTTCCTCAATGCCGGACAAACTCATGTCTTTCTGCATCACTTGCGACAGCGCCATGATCTCTGGCTGAATATGGTACTCAATCAGGTCCTGATAGCGCTGCAGCTTGGCACCGTGATAGCCGCCAATGGAGTGATGAAAATAGGAAGCGCTTGCATCGTTGAAGGTGCTGTTCGTCAGGTCGAGCACACGGTATCCCTGGTCTTTGTCTTTCAAAATCTCGGTGTTGGCGGTGGTGGCCGTAAAAGGGAACTCTGCTTTGCGTTCTGCCACAAAATTGGAGGCATTCAGGTAGCGGGTGCTGATGCCTACCATGTCAATCAGCAGCAACAAGGTCAAAGAGGCTGTGAGCCAGTGGGTTTTCAGCTTACCCATGCCATAGGCATAGATCAATCCGGCGGCAAGGGTGATGAAGAAAAAGCTGCGCAGGGCATCTTTTCTGAAAATGGTCATGCGCACTTTTTCGAGCTCGGACACAAAGGCGTTGATCTGATCGCTTTCGGCCGGATTTTGCATGCGCAGGCGGTTAAACTGCTCAACCTCCATGCTCCCAAGGAAGCTGAAAAAAGTGCCCGGCGACAGGTAGAACAACAAACTCAGTCCGCCGGTGAGCCCAAAGGCAGCAAAAAACCATTTCTGCTTCTCCTTGATCCATTCCGGATGCAGGTAGAGCTGATAAAGTCCCAAAAATCCAAGCAATGGTATGGTGAACTCAGCAATCACCAGTGTCATCGAAACGGCCCTGAACTTGTCATAGCCCGGAACGAGGTCGAGAAACAGGTCGGTAAACCACATGAGGTTTTTGCCCCATCCCAGCAACAACGACAGCACGGTGCCGGCCAGCAGCACCCATTTGTATTTGCCTTTTACGAAAAACAGACCCAGCACAAATAAAAACATGACAATCGCACCTGCATAAACTGGTCCTGAAGTGCCCGGCTGATCGCCCCAATAGGCGTTTTGCTGCGCCAGTGCTTGCTTGTAGCCTCTGTCAGCGCTTTCCAAAGCAGGGTGATTGTTGCCGATGGCTGCTGTTGCTCCTCCCTTGGCATTGGGAATGAGCAGCGACCACGACTCGCCGATGCCGTAGGACCAGTTGGTGATGTAGCTTCTGTCGAGCCCCTTGGTTTGATCGGTAACGTCTTTGGTCAATATGGGCTTGCCACGCATGCTTTCCTTACCATATTCCCAGGTGGCGTACAAATTGGTGCCATGTGTGAGTGTTGCCAAAGCGGCGGCAAGTATCAGCACCCCTGAGGCTTTGGTAAATTGGGGCAGGGTTTTATAGCGAATGGCATCCACCAGTTGGGCCAGGCCAAGGATGACGATGAGCAGTAAGAGGTAGTAGGTGATTTGCAGGTGGTTGGCTTCCAGTTGGAGCGCCAGCGCGATGGCTGTGAGCAGGCCGCCTTTGGCCAGCTGACCCCGGTAGGTGAGGATGATGCCGGCAATCACAGGTGCCATCATGCCAATGGCATTGGCTTTAGAACTGTGGCCTGCTCCTAGAATGATGAAAAAATACGATGAAAAACCAAACGCCAGTGCCCCGGCCATACTCAACCAGGGGTCCACCCGCATCACCAGTAACAGGATGTAGAAGCCGACAAAATACATAAATACAGTGCTGGCAGGGTAGGGCATGCCAAAAGTGATGGCTTTTCTCAGGTATTGAATCAGGTTTCCATTGTACAACACCGAGATTTGCCAGGCAGGCATGCCGCCAAACGTCGAATTGGTCCATAAAGCCTCTTCGCCTGTTTGATCACGAAAGTCGGAAATCTCTTTCGACATGCCTTTCCACATATTGATGTCGTGCTGGTCGAGGCGCTTTCCACCAACCATGGGGTGGAGGTAGGCCCATGTCACAAGCAGAAAAACCAGAATGGCAGTTAGAAACGGGAAGGCTTTGCGCCAGATTTTTAATGCGTCTTCCATGTTTTATGGTTTTTTAGGTTCTTTAATATCTTCAAAATCAACATATTCACCAATTTCAGGATCTATCTTTTGCTGATTCACATCCTCGGTGTTTACAAACACTTTGCCTTCATCGCGGGGGCTTGTTCCTTGCTGGCGGTAGGCCTGCTGCTGCATATTGCCGGCCATCTTGCGGATAAAACGTGCCAGCAGCCACGGAAAGGCATACCGAAAAATGAGCCGCAGCAAATAAAAACTAAAAATGATCCAGAAAACGATCATCAAAAACTTTTCCATACGCTATTTATTGTCGCAATTATGATCAGCTGCGAAATTAGTAAGAATCAGCGCTGATTGAGAAGGTTTTTGGTTTTTTAAAAGATCGGTGAGCCCTTCAACTTACCACTGAAGGCATGAATGCATTGTTTTTTTCGAAATATCTTTACTGTCCGCTGAGTTTTCATTTGGAGTTCATGAGAATATTTAGTCTAATGGTGTTCCGAAACCGTGGTTTCGGAACTGATGGTTTCGCTCAGTGGCAATCTGGCGATACTTTAAAATACAGCTCTCCTTTAGCGTAAATGCCAAAAAACAAAAGGCGATGTTTGCACATCACCTTTCGCTAAACCTTTAATATAGAGTGGCTATTGTAGAAAAAACTATCTTTCGTCGGAAACGGTTAATCTTTTTCTGCCTTTTGCACGGCGTGCTTTCAGCACCCTGCGGCCGTTAGCAGTAGCCATTCTTTCGCGAAACCCGTGTTTGTTTCTGCGTTTTCTGTTCGAAGGTTGAAAAGTACGTTTCATCTTGACCTATTTTTTGGGAGTGCAAAGGTAGAGATAATTTTCTTTTCTCCAAACCTTTGCACATTTTTTTTCAAAAAACTTTAACTGAGGCCGGCCTGACAAAGCCGGCTTCTACCACTTATGCCTTGACAGGCGCGTTTTTCAGCGTTTCGACCAGATATTTCCAAAACAGGTCAACTGTTTTGATATTCACCTTTTCGTCCGGTGAGTGAGGGTGTCGGATGGTTGGGCCAAACGAGATCATGTCCCAGTTTGGATAAGCTGCACCCAAAATGCCACACTCCAGTCCGGCATGAATCACTTTCACTTCGGGAACTTTGCCAAAGGTGTTTTCGTAAACTTCCTTCATGGTCTTGAGAATTGGGGAGTTTACGTTGGGCTTCCAGCCTGGGTATGCACCATGGCTGTGGGCAGCTGCACCGGCTTTGGTGAACACATCAACAATCTGTGCAGCAAGCACTTCCTTGTCGGCATCCACCGAGCTGCGTTGCAGGGCAGCCAGGGTGAGTTTGTCACCCTCGAGCTTTACTATGGCCAGGTTGTTGGAGGTTTCCACCACGCCTTCCATATCTTTGCTCATTGCAATCACACCGTTGGGGCATTTGGCCACGGCTTCGAAAAGTCCTTTTTGCGAAACAAGATCGATCACGGTGGCGGGGCTGTCGCATGCTGCACATGCAATGCTCAGGCCACCGTCGGTTTCAGCAAATTTGCCGGTTGCGATGGTGGTGTATTCTGCAACATATTGTTCAAAAGCAGCAGCATGTGCTTCGGGCACGAGCACAGTGGCAAACGACTCGCGTGGGATGGCGTTGCGCAGGCTGCCACCTTCGATGGCGCTCAAACGGAGGTCGTATTTTGGTGCGGCCACACACAAGAGCGCGTTCATAATTTTGTTGGCGTTGCCCCTCCCAAGGTTGATGTCGAGACCGCTGTGTCCGCCCTTGAGGCCGGTCACACTCAGTTTGTAGGCTTTCATTCCCTCGGCAACGGCTTCATTTACAACATCAAAAACACCGGTGCTGTCGATGCCTCCGGCGCAACCTACATACAGCTCGCCCTCGTCTTCCGAATCCATATTGAGCAGGATATCGCCAAACAACAAGCCGGGTTTCAGCTCGTTGGCACCTGTCATGCCGGTTTCTTCGTCAATGGTAAAAAGGGCTTCGATGGGGCCATGTTGCAGATCGGTGGCTTCGAGCACTGCCATGGCTGCTGCGGCACCAATGCCGTTGTCAGCGCCCAGGGTGGTGCCTTTGGCTTTCACCCAGCCGCCGTCAATCACGGTTTGGATGGGGTCGGTTTCGAAGTTGTGATCGGTGGCTGCATTTTTTTGCGGAACCATATCGAGGTGCGATTGCAGGATGATGCCCATGCGGTCTTCAAAACCAGGAGTTGCAGGTTTACGGATGATCACATTGCCAATTTCGTCAACAACTGTTTCAAGACCAAGCTTTTCGCCGAATTCGCGCGCGAAAGCGATCACTTTTTCTTCTTTTTTGGATGGACGTGGAATCTGTGTGAGGCTGTGGAAATTTTTCCAAAGACTTTTAGGCTCAAGGTCGAGGATGGAACTCATACGAATAAGGGTATTTGTTATAAGATTGAATTTAAGGCGTTAAAATTAGTGGTTTTTCCTTTGTGAACGTGTGAATGTTTGTTAATCATCCAATGGCTGCAGTTTGTAAGCCTGGTGGAAAGCATCGATTTGAACATGCGTATAAGCAATGCGCTCATGCGCGTAATGGAAAGGCTGACGGTAATGTCATTGTGGGTGAAAATAAAAACAGCCACCCCTTTCAGGAATGGCTGTAAATGGATGTGCGATTATTTCTTAATGCTTTTCGTTGGGCAAATCGAGGCCAAAACCTTTGGACTTATCCACAGCTTTGAGCACGAGTGAGAGGATCATAGCCAACACGCCAAAACCGGCAAAAATGAGTTCGGGAACCGTGTAGTTGTATTTTACATCTTCGCCTGCGGCAATGGCATCGGCCACGCCGGGGTTGGCTGCGCTCAACGCCCATCCAATAAGGATTGGAACAGCCAGCAAACCAATATTTTGAATCCAGAAGATCAATCCATATGCTGAACCCAGGAAACGGTCTTCAACAATTTTTGGCACAGAAGGCCACATCGAAGCAGGAACGAGTGAAAATGCCAGTCCGAGGATCACAATGGTGGCATAGGCCACCACGGGGGTGAACGCTTCAGCCGGAACCAATGCAAATACCAAATGGCTCACGGTGAGTAGGATAGCACCATAAAGCATCATGGTAGCACCCAAACCTTTCTTATCCAAAAAAGCGCCAATAAAGGGTGTGAGCACCATTGCGCCAATTGGAAAATAGGAAAACATGGCAGCAGCATCCTTGATGCTGATGCTCAGTTTAGAGGCGAGCATGTCGGTGGCAAACTTTTGAAATGGGAAAATGGCTGAGTAAAACAGCACGCACAATCCGGCAATGGCTAAAAATCCGGGGTTTTTAAGGATGAGCAGGATGTCGCTCACGCGGAAGGCTTCTTCCGGTGCGGCATTTTCGTCAGCGCCAACTTCCTTGTCGAGCTTCAGGTCCATGAAGGTGTAGATGGTAAAGGTGAGCAAACCAATGACGAGGAAAGCCACACCCCACAGGATGGAATTTGAAACACCGCCGCTTTCGGCAAAAATGGGTGATAGACGGAATACGGCAAAAACACCGAGTCGTGCTGTGGCCATTTCCAAACCCATGGCAAGTGCCAACTCTTTGCCCTTGAACCATTTTACGATGGCTTTTGAAACCGTGATGCCGGCCATTTCAACACCCACACCAAAAATTGCAAAACCGAAGAACGCCAGTTTAGCCGATGCTGGAACAGCAGTCCAGAACGATCCGAGCGACTGTGCAAGACTTGAAGCGGCAAAGCCTTCGGTGAGTGCATAGTATTTGATGGAGGCACCCACCACCATGGCGATGCCGGCAGTGATGATGGTGAAACGGATGCCCATCTTATCCAGAATGATGCCCGAAAGAATCAGAAAGAATGCAAAAACGTTCAGAAAGAATTCCGACCCTCCCAGCATGCCGAAGGTTTCCGGCGACCAGCCGTATTCACGTTCGAGCAGGTTTTGTAGGGGGGCCGCAACATCCACAAAGAAATAAGCGAAAAACATTGTCAACGAGATCAGTCCCAGTGCAATCCAGCGTGCTGTGGCCGATTCGCGCAATGTGGTTTTGATTTTTTCCATACCTTAGTTTTTAATGGTGAAACAAGCGGCTAAAGTAGAAAAAAACAAGCTGCCTGTGTTTTCGATTTGAAATTTAGAAAGGTTGTAAAGAATGCGGACAATTAATAAAGGTGTACAAGCGACTTGGTCTCGAAAAATGCTTCTGAGTACCATTGGCTGAGTGGATAAACATTTTTTATCCAGCGTGATGAAAGCTGCGTAAGTTCTGATTTCAGTTCGCCGCCTTTCAGATACAGAATGCCATTGGCTTTGGCGTTTCGGCTGCGTCCATGAAACTTCTGCGCTGTCCAGCCCACAAATTCGGGCAAGTTGGTCACAGCCCTGCTCACAATGAAATCAAACTTTTGGTTGATGCTTTCCACCCGCTGATGCAAGGCGTTCACATTCGTGAGTTTAAGTGCCTCTGCTACAGCCTTCACCACCATGATTTTCTTTCCGATGCTGTCAACGAGCAAAAAATCACTTTCAGGAAACATCACCGCAAGCGGAATACCCGGGAAACCTCCTCCTGTTCCAACGTCCAGAATCTTTGTGCCCGGCACAAATTGCACATAGCGCGCAATGGCCAGACTATGCAACACATGGTGCTCATAAAAATGATCCATGTCTTTGCGCGAAATCAGGTTGATTTTGCTGTTCCAGTCGGCATAGAGGGGCTGCATGGCTTCCATTTGCTCCAACTGCCTGGCAGTGAGGTTTGTGAAATATTTCTTTATGAGATCCATATGCAAAATAAACCGCAAATGTAGAACAGATTGCCGATCAAATGGAAGGCAGCATGGTCTTATTTCGCTAAAATCACTTGCCTTTCTTCGTTCATGACCACCCAAGCCTTATTTTTGCGCCTTATGATGCTGTTGAAGGAAACATTTTCTTATTGCCTGACCCTGCTGCTTTTGTTGCAAGCTGCTGTGCTGAGCGCTCAGACGCGTTTGTCGGCCGACGACTATATAATAAGGTATAAGGACATCGCCATTGAGAAGATGCAGCAATACCACATCCCTGCCTCGATCACGCTGGCACAGGGCCTTTTGGAGTCTGGAAACGGAAACAGCATTTTGGCCCGTGAGGCTAACAACCATTTCGGAATTAAATGCCACAAGGAGTGGACAGGGAAAACATTTTTCATGGACGACGACGAAAAAAACGAGTGCTTCAGGTCGTACAAGCATGCAGAGGCGTCCTTTGACGACCATTCCCATTTTCTTACCACACGCAGCAGGTATGCAGGGCTTTTTGTGCTCGACATCATGGACTACAAGGCCTGGGCCGAAGGATTAAAAAAGGCAGGCTATGCCACCAATCCCCGCTATCCGGAGTTGCTGGTCAACCTCATTGAAAAACATCGGCTTTTTCATTACGACAGCCTCGCAATGGGCTATCTCAAAGAGAAGCAAAACGAAGGCGCTGTCATGAAAGCTGATGTTGTCGCACCAAACCCGGTGATCAGGCCGTCGGAATTCGAGGTGACGGGAAAAACAAAATCAGGCCGTTATATCCACAAGAACAATGGTGTAAAGCTCATTTTTGTGATGGAAGGCGACAGCCCCGAAAGCCTGGCGAAAGAACTGGGCATTTACAGCTGGCAAATCCGCTCCTACAACGAGCTGCAAAAAAACGAGGCACTCAAGGCGGGTGATTACCTGTATGTTGAGAAGAAGGCACGCAAATCGCATGATTACAAAGTGCATTACCTCGAAAAGGGTGAGACGCTGCGGATGTTGTCGCAACGATATGGTGTCAGGCTAAGCCGTCTGGAGAAAATGAACCGCTGGCCTGAAGGCTTCACGCCACCTGTGGGAACACGCATCAGGCTGCGGTAAAAAAAAATCCGCCATGGTGGCGGATTTTTCGTGCTTTTTTTCAAATGAATCATCATTCAATGATTACGCCATCGGCTTCGATGGTGTATTGCCATTCGTCCTGCGTGATGGCATCGATGTATTCCTGACTTTTTCCGGCATCTTCGGCATAATGTTTCAACATGTCAACCGTGATGAGTTCGCGCATGGCGGTACCTTTCACCCACACTTTTTTGCCGGCAGCATCTTTCGGAATGGCATAGGCATGGTCTTTCATATTCACCTGCATGGTTTGGCCATTGCCCAGGTCGAATGTGAGCCAGCAGCCAGAATGCTGACATACTTCGGCGATGGTGCCGCTTGCGGTCACGGCAACAGGTTCATCACCTGTCACAAGTGCAGCCACCTGACTGGCATCTACTGCACCATCCTTTGTGATGGGTGCGCCAAAGTTTCCTGTTGAGGCTAAAACCACTTCTGCCTCATGGCCATCAGCTTGTCCTTTTTCCTGTGGCTGGTTGCACGACGAAGCAAGGACCAGCACTACAGTGGCTGTCAGAACAATGATCCATTTGAAGTGTGTCATAAATTATTGTCTGGGTTTAATAACAACATCCTTCACTTCTTCCAGTGTTACGGTGCCGCCGTTGTTACCAAATGAGTTCAGCACATAATTGATCACTGCAACAGCGTCTTCCTTGGTGTCAACCTGCGGAGGCATGGGGGCGTTGTATGTCTGGCCATTAACCACCATCACTTCGTTGGAGCCATTGAGCACCTGCCCAACGGCACGCACTTTGTCGGCGAGAAGATAGTCAGAGTTTTTCAGTGGAGGAAAAGCACCGGCAATGCCTTCGCCGGTTGCCTGATGGCAAACGATGCATTTTTCCATGTAGATTTTCTTGCCTGCAGCAAATGGCTCAGCTTCAGCTGCCGGAGTTTCTGTTTTGACAACAGGTGTCTCAGCCGGTTTTTCCGTTTTTGTTTCTGTACTACCGCCACAGCTTGCAATAGCGAATGATACGCCCAGCAGTGCAGCAAACATCATTGGTTTTTTCATGATTTTAAAATTTTGATTAAGGTGATTTTTGATGCTGCAAAATTAATTCATTTCGTGGAATGATTCTAAATTATCTTTTTTCGTTTTTTCTGTTAGGAACATTCAATTTTGGTTTCTGAAGGCGGCCGCACCTGAGTGTCGCTTCATGCCCGACAGGCCTTTTCAATTAATCATTGAAATATTGGCAGTTGTCAAATATTATTCTAATTTTGCACCCTCAAAAAAAATTGACAGTAGAAAAATACGTAATTTAATCAGATTCAGAAATGCAGAACAAAGGAGCTATTAAAGTCTTTGCAATTGCTTTGGCGATCGTATCGCTCTATCAGCTTTCCTTTACATACGTATCGGGAAGGGTAGAGAAAAAGGCAAAAAGCTATGCCTCAAACATCGAAGCCAGAAACCTTGCAACAGCGCTTTCCAAAGGTGACCAGGGAGTTTATGATCAAAAATTGGACTCAATCGTTCAGGCCAGGGAAACTTATTACCTCGACTCGATGGAAAGTCAGGTGGTTTATAACATCCTCATCGACAAATACACCTATCAGGACGTCAAGGAAAGAGAGATCAACCTGGGTCTCGACCTTAAGGGTGGTATGAACGTTGTTCTGGAAGTTTCTGTTAAAGATATTATCAACGCGCTTTCAGGCTATAGTCAAGACCCTGTGTTTGTTAAGGCCATGGAATCTGCTGTGAGAAAACAGTCGAACAGCCAAAAAGATTTCGTCACCTTGTTTGGTGAGTCTTTCGAAGAGGCCGATCCCAACGCCCGTTTGGCATCCATTTTCCTGTATGAATTTAAAGACAAGGGCATTACCACCAACTCCACCAACGAAGAGGTGATGAAGGTAATCCGCAGCGAAGCCGAAGGTGCCATCGACCGCTCGTTTCAAATCCTGCGTACACGTATCGACCGCTTTGGGGTGACGCAACCCAACATTCAGAAGCTGGCCACCTCCGGACGCATTCTGGTGGAGCTTCCCGGCATCAAAGACCCCAAGCGCGTGCGCAACCTGCTTCAGGGAACAGCCCAGCTTGAGTTTTGGGAAACCTACAACTTTTCGGAGTTGTACACTTTCTTCAACGAAGCCAACAGCCGCCTCGCTGAACAAAACAAAACTGCTGAACCCACTTCAGCAGCAAACGAAACAAGCACAAATACAGCAAATACCGCTGATGCAACTCAAACAGCCGCTGATACAACTAAAAGTTTGGCCGACAAGATTGCTGCCGAATCAGATACCACCAAGAAAGATACCAATTTTGAAGAGTATTCAAAGAATAATCCGCTTTATGCTTACTTGTCACCATCCTACGTTCGGGATGAGTCGAACAATTTTTATCCTGGCAACACTGCCCGCGTTGGACAGGCGCAGGTGAAAGACACCGCCCGTGTGAACAATATGCTCCGTCAGGTGAAGGGTGTGTTTCCACGCAACCTGAAGCTTGCCTGGACCGTGAAACCACGCGGCGAGCAGGGTGGACCGGAAATTCTTGAGCTAGTGGCATTGAAAGCCTCACGCGACAACAAAGCTGCCCTCGGCGGCGAAGTGATTGTGGATGCCCGCCAGGATTACGACCAAAATGGCAAAGTTGAAGTCACCATCCAGATGAACAGCGAAGGTGCAAAAAGCTGGAAACGCCTCACAGGTGAAAACATTGGCAAACAGGTGGCCATCGTCCTTGATGACTATGTGTATTCTTTCCCCGTTGTCAACGACGAAATTCCAAACGGACGTTCGAGCATCTCGGGTGGCGAAATGAGCATCGAAGAAGCTCAGGACCTTGCCAACATCCTCAAAGCCGGTAAATTACCTGCTCCGTCACGCATTATGGAAGAGGCTGTTGTTGGTCCTTCGCTCGGTCGTGAAGCTGTTCAGGCAGGTTTGTATTCATTTGTGCTTGCTTTTGTTCTCGTGTTGCTTTACATGCAGATGTATTACAACAGGGCTGGTCTGGTTTCCAACATTGCCCTTCTCGCAAACATCTTCCTGTTGTTTGGGGTGCTTGCTTCACTGGGCGCAGTCCTTACACTGCCCGGTATTGCTGGTATCGTGCTCACCATGGGTATGGCCGTGGATGCCAACGTTATCATTTATGAGCGTATCAAGGAAGAGCTTCGTGCCGGCAAAGGCTTGAAGCTTGCTATTGAGGACGGTTTCAAAAATGCTTATTCAGCCATCATCGACGGTCAGGTAACAACCTTGCTTACCGGTATTGTATTGTATGTGTTCGGTTCAGGTCCGATCCAGGGTTTTGCTACCACGCTCATCATCGGTATCCTCACCTCTGTGTTCACCGCCATCTTCATCTCACGCCTGATATTTATCTACCTGCTTGATACAAACAAAAAGGTGAAATTCAGCAACAGCCGCACCGAACACTTCCTGGAAGGATTGAACCTGAACTGGATTGGCATGCGCAAGAAAGCCTATATTTTCTCTGGCGTTTTGTTTGTGCTTAGTCTGGCGTCCCTCACTTTTAAAGGATTGAACTACGGTGTTGACTTCACCGGTGGCCGTACCTATATCGTCCGCTTCGACCGTGACATCACCGTTGGTGAAGTGCGTCAGGCACTTGCGGCCGAATTCAATGATGCGTCACCCGAGGTGAAAACTTTCGGCCCGAACAACCAGGTGAAAATTACCACCAAGTTTATGATCGACAGCGAGGCAGCAAATGTTGATTCAATCATTCAGACGAAATTGTATAATAGTTTGAACACTTTCTATGCCGGTGATGTGAGCTATCAGCAATTTTCATCCGACGATGCAACAAATGGTATTCTCAGCTCCCAGAAGATTGGACCTACTGTGGCTGACGACATCCGCAACAAAGCCGTAATGGCAATCGTGATTGCACTGATCGTGATCTTTGCATACATCGCTGTCAGGTTTGGAAGGTGGCAGTTCGGTCTTGCAGGCGTGATTGCGCTTTTCCACGACACCATCATTGTATTGGGTATTTACTCCTTCTTCTATACCTTCCTGCCGTTCAACATGGAGATTGACCAGGCGTTTATTGCCGCCATTCTGACCATTATCGGATACTCCATCAACGACACGGTAATCATCTTCGACCGTATCAGGGAAAATATCAAGCTACACCCCAAGAAGTCGCTGCTCGACAACCTGAACGCTGGTATCAATGCCACCATGACGCGTTCCATCAATACCACCGGTACAACCCTTGTTGTATTGATTGCCATCTTCAGTTTTGGTGGTGAGGTGATTCGCGGATTTGTATTTGCCCTGCTCTTTGGTATCGCCTTTGGTGCATACTCCTCCATCTTCAACGCCAGCCCGATTGTTTATGACTTGCTGGGTGGAGCAAAACAGGAAAAGGAAGCTGAAGCCGCACAGGCAGCCATTTCAGAAGGCAAGAAAAAGTAATCACGATCTCATTCATATCAAGTCCGGTTTCATCAAAATGATACCGGACTTTTTTTATATGCCAGCATCAATAGGGGTAGTCTTATCATTAATTATTAATTTTGGCCTTTAAATCTTGCTTAAAGATGCTTTTATTCTTAGATATTGGAACAGGCGAACTCATACTCATTTTGTTGGTTGTTTTTGTTGTGATGGGGCCGAAGCAGCTTCCTGAAATTGCGCGCACCCTCGGAAAAACCATCAACGAGATGAAAAGAGCCTCGGCAGGTTTTAAAAATGAAATTAACAAAGAGGTGCAGCGCCTCGACAGGGAAACCCGCCTGAATGATTTCATCTCACAAAGGGCAGCACCTGCTGCACCCTCAGAGAATGCTGAGGTGGCCAGCACAAAAAAGAGCACTGCTGCCAACCCGGTTGCTGCAGCCGCAACAGCGGAAACTGCTCTCCCAACATCTCCCGCTGCCGAAGAAGAAACCGGAAGGGTGGAACGAAGAATTTGAGTATATCCAATAAAATGAATGTCACAGCGTTAAACAGCATAAAAGAATCACTGCATATGCCGAGCAATTTCCGGGTTTTTCTATTGTTTTTCCTGCTTTTGGGCTTGTTTGTCCCTCAGGCTTTTTCTCAACGAAACCCCGCCAAGGGTGCTGATGAAGCCTTCGACCGCAAACAATACAGCATCGCGCTCGAAAAATATAAAAAAGCTTACGGCAAGGTGAAGAAAAACCCTGCCGAGAAAGACCGCATTAATTATAAGATGGCTGAATGTTACCGTTTTACGGGAGCTTATAAAAGAGCAGAGGCCGCCTATCGCAAGGTGCTCAAGGCCGGCTATCAGGAACGCAATCCTGAAATGCTTCTGATCTACGCCGACCTGTTAAAGGCTAATCAGAAATTTGAAGAGGCCATCACCTATTACAAGATGTTTGCTGAGAAAGTTCCTGACGATCCCCGCGGTGCCGAGGGTGCTGAAATTACTGCCCAAATCCTCGACTGGATAGCCAACCCATCAAAGTATGAAATCACCTTGCTGAAAAAAGTTAACAGCAGGGCGTCTGATTTTGCACCTGCTTGGGCGTCAAACAATTACAACGAAATCATTTTCACCTCAACCCGTGATGGTTCAACCGGGAAAGACAAGGATGGCTGGACGAGTCAGAGTTTCAGCGACCTGTACACCGCACGCGCCGACCGAAACGAACAATGGAGCACCCCCACACTGCTCGACGAGACCGAAACCGTGAATACCAAAGCCAACGAGGGGGCACCATTCATGAACAGCAGCTTCAACACACTCTACTTCACCCGTTGCAACAACACCCCCGGTCAGGAATCGGGATGCCAGATTATGACATCCACACGCACGGGCCGCGATTGGAGTGCCCCCGTTGCCGTTCAAATCAAAGGCATCGATACACTCGACATAGTGGGCCATCCTACACTGAGCAAAAACGAACTCATCATTTATTTTGCCACTGAAAAAAAAGGTGGTTCTGGCGGCAAAGACATTTGGATGGCCATGCGCGATGCCAAAAAAGACCCCTTCAACAGGCCCATGAACATTGGCCCGGTGGTGAATACCAAAGGCGATGAAATATTCCCTTTCCTGCGAAACGACACAACACTCTATTTTGCCAGCAACGGTCACCCGGGGATGGGTGGTTTCGACCTCTTTGTGAGCACCATCGACAGCGCCGGCAACTGGGGAAAACCCAAAAACCTGAAATCGCCCGTCAATTCTGTCAACGACGACATTTCCATCATCTTTCATCCTGATGAGGAAAAGGGATTTTTTGCCAGCAACAGGGAAAACACCAAAGCCGTTGATAACCTTTACTTTTTCATGGAGCCTCCGGTACTCTTTACGCTCGCCGGTACCGTGAAAGACGCCAAAACACTCCAATTTGTTGTGGATGCAAGCGTCAAGCTGCTCGGAAGCAACGGAAGCAGTGTGACCACACGCACCAACGAAAAGGGCTATTATATGTTTGGCTCGTCGCAGCTGAGCAAAAACACAACTTATGAAATCATCATTGATAAGGCGAACTACTTTACCCAAACATTGGTTGAAACAACGGTAGGTGTTGAGTTTAGCAAGGATTTTGTGAAGGATGCTCTGCTCGAACCCATCCCACAGAAACCCATTCCGCTTCCTGATATCCTCTACGACCTGGCACGCT
The DNA here is from genome assembly GCA_964492695.1 of uncultured Lentimicrobiaceae bacterium. Classification (GTDB taxonomy): domain Bacteria; phylum Bacteroidota; class Bacteroidia; order Bacteroidales; family F082; genus JALNZU01. The sequence goes on along the minus strand of CAZBMR010000019.1, from coordinate 33,094 downwards.
GGGAGCTTAAACCACAGTATGAAGACTCGTTGCAGGGACTTATCCAGACCCTCCAGCTCAATCCCACCATCATCATCGAGCTGGCTTCGCATACCGACAGCCGCGACGTGGACGAACGCAATGATATCCTGTCCCAAAAACGTGCACAGTCGGTGGTTGATTACTTGATTCTGCGCGGGATAGACCCCGATCGCCTTGTGGCAAAAGGCTATGGCGAACGCGTTCCTCGCACCTTGGATCAGGATACCGATGTGGCTGGAACCACCCTCAAGGCCGGAACAGTACTCACCGAGGATTACATCAACAGCCTTGGTAGCAACGAGGCCAAAGAAGCCGCACATCAGCTCAACCGGCGCACCGAATTCAGGGTTTTAAGCAAAGATTTTGTGCCCAAGGCCACCATCGAACCTCTTAAGCAGGAAGTGGCTATTTTACTTAATCCGGATGACAAATCACTGGACATCAACATTATGTCGGATGGTTCATTTGAAGTTAAATGCCAGATAGACGGACATGACAACACTTTTGTTTACAGCCGCCTTGCCAAGCCTGCCATTTCGCTTAAAAAAGCACTTGAACTTTTGGGCAATGGAAGCCTGAGCATCGACAACCTGGTGGGTGATAATGTTTCGGTGATCAAAGAAGGCACTATCGACCATGGTGCAGTTTTTAGCCTGCGCGAGGTGGCGGTTGGCGGCAAAGCCATCCGAAATGTGGAAGTAACGGTAGATCACCATGCCACATGGCCTTTCGTGGCAGGTCAGGCTTTCCTCGAGCGCTTCGGCAGCTTTGAGTTTGATGCCAAAGCCCGTAAACTCAACTTCAAATAGCCATGTCAGAGCATCGCTACGCGCAAAGAGGCGTTTCAGCCGCCAAGGAAGATGTCCACCATGCCATCAAAAATATTGATAAGGGCTTGTTTCCGAATGCTTTCTGCAAAATCATCCCGGATATCCTTGGTGGCGATAAGGATTGGTGCAACATCATGCATGCCGATGGTGCCGGAACCAAATCGTCGCTGGCTTACCTCTATTGGAAAGAAACGGGCGACCTCAGCGTGTGGGAAGGCATTGCGCAGGATGCCATCGTCATGAATACTGATGACCTGTTGTGTGTGGGCGCAACCGACAACATCCTGCTGAGTTCCACCATAGGCCGCAACAAAAACCTGATTCCGGCTGAGGTGGTTTCAACGCTCATTCATGCCACCGAGACATTTTTGGCGTCTATGCGTGATATGGGCATCGGCATACACCTCACAGGAGGCGAAACAGCTGATGTGGGCGACCTCGTCAGGACCGTGATTGTTGACAGCACCGTAACAGCCCGCATGCCACGCCGAAAGGTGATCGAAAACCACATCCGGCCCGGCGATGTGATTGTGGGGCTTGCTTCGTTTGGACAAGCTACCTACGAGAAAAGCTACAATGGCGGCATGGGCAGCAATGGCCTTACTTCGGCCCGACACGATATGTTTGCCAAATACCTGGCCGAAAAATACCCCGAAAGCTACGATGCCGCCATTCCGGAGCATCTGGTTTACAGCGGACCACACCGGCTCACCGAATCCTCTCCGGTGGCAGGCGTTGATGTTGGAAAACTCGTTCTGGCTCCCACGCGCACCTATGCACCTGTGATGAAAGCGGTGATCGACACTCACCGCCCACGCCTCAACGGCATCATCCACTGCAGTGGCGGTGCACAAACAAAGGTGCTGCACTTTGTTGATAAACTGCATGTTGTGAAAAACAATCTGTTCCCCGTGCCGCCCTTGTTCAGCCTCATCAGGCAGGCCTCTCAAACCGATTGGAAAGAGATGTATCAGGTGTTCAACATGGGTCACCGCATGGAAATATACACCGATGCCAACACGGCTGCCGACATCATCCGCATTGCACAAAGTTTTGACGTGGAGGCACAGCTGATTGGTTATACCGAAGCCAGCAACCACCGCAAACTGACCATCGAATCGGAATACGGCCACTTTGTCTATTAGGCAAAAGCGCTGATATGCTGTGTTTTTCGTCTTCGTTTTTCCGATATTTTCAAACTTCGCCCGCATTGTGTACTTTTGCAGGCTAAAACCTCATTGTCGTGGATATTATCGATAAATTAGAAACCATACACCGCCGCTGGGAAGAAATGGGCGAACAGCTCAACGACCCTTCCGTGATGGCGGATATGAAACGTTTCGTTAAACTGAACAAAGACTACAAAGACCTTGAACCTGTGGTGGCGGCATTCAAGGAATATAAAAATGTGATCGCGAACATGGAACATGCACGCGAAGTGGTAAAAAATGAAAAAGATGCCGATTTTCGACAGATGGCACTCGACGAACTCGATGAGCTGCAGCCGCGAAAGGAGCAGCTCGAAGAATCCATTCGCCTGATGCTGATTCCGAAAGACCCACAGGATTCCAAGAATGCCATCGTGGAAATCAGGGCAGGAACGGGTGGCGACGAGGCAAGCATTTTTGCGGGTGACTTATACCGCATGTACATTAAATATTGCGAAACCAAAGGCTGGAAAACCGAATTGGTGGATATGAACGAAGGTACAGTGGGTGGATTCAAGGAAGTGGTATTCAATGTAATAGGCGAAAATGCCTATGGCATCATGAAGTTTGAATCGGGGGTTCACCGCGTGCAGCGCGTTCCGAAAACCGAAACCCAGGGCCGCATACACACCTCAGCAGCTTCGGTGGTGGTGTTGCCCGAAGCTGAGGAATTCGACATCGAACTGAACGAAAAAGACATCCGCAAAGACACTTTTTGTTCTTCTGGTCCGGGAGGTCAGTCGGTGAACACCACCTATTCTGCCATCCGCCTCACACACATCCCAACCGGAATTGTGGTTTCGTGCCAGGACGAAAAGTCGCAGCTCAAAAACCTGGCCAAGGCCATGAAGGTATTGCGCAGCCGCATTTTTGAAATCGAGTACAGTAAATACCTCGAGGAGGTGGCATCCAAGCGCAAGACCATGGTTTCCACCGGCGACCGTTCGGCTAAAATCAGAACCTACAACTGGCCACAGGGCCGCGTCACCGACCACCGCATCAACCTCACGCTGTATAACCTATCGGCTATTATCGACGGCGATCTGAACGAGGTGATTGAGAAACTACAGATGGCTGAGAACGCCGAGCGCCTGAAAACCGAACTCGAAGCCTAGACTCATGAACAGGGAGCAGCTTTTTCAGCAAATCAAACAAAAGCAGTCCTACCTCTGTGTAGGCCTTGATCCGGTTTATGATAAGCTGCCTCAGGCTGTTCGTGGTGTTGAAGATCCGGTGTTCGCATTCAACAAAGCCATCATCGATGCCACCGCCCCTTTCAGTGTGGCTTTTAAGCCCAATACAGCATTTTATGAAACCGGGGGAAGCAAGGGCTGGCAAACCCTTGAAAAAACCATCGACTATATCCGCAGCAATTATCCTGACATCTTTATTATTGCTGACGCTAAAAGAGGCGACATCGGCAATACTTCCGCCCGCTATGCGACAGCCTTTTTCGATACATTGGGTGCCGACGCCATCACCGTTGCGCCTTATATGGGCAGCGATTCGGTGCAGCCGTTCCTGGGCTTTAAGGATAAATGGGTGGTGTTGCTGGCCCTCACTTCTAATAGTGGATCAACAGATTTTCAATATGTTGCTGATTCCTCAGGTGAAGCACTTTACAGGCAAGTCATTAAAAAAGCCACCGGATGGGCCAGTGCCGATCAATTGATGTTTGTGGTGGGGGCTACCCATCCTGCCGAACTGGCGGCTATCCGTCAGCTGGTTCCGGATCATTTTCTGCTGGTGCCTGGCATTGGTGCGCAAGGAGGCGATTTGTCAGCCGTAAGCTCGCAGGGGCTCAACAGCAAAGGTGGATTGCTGCTCAATGCCTCCCGCAGCATATTGTTTGCATCAGCTGGTGACGATTTTGCCGAAAAGGCAGGGGCTGAAGCACAGGCACTCCAGCAACAGATGCGCTTCGAGCTTCAAAAAGCAGGTTTGATATGAAAAAAGGCAGCCAACCGGCTGCCTCCTTTTTTTTAGATTCCTTCGATGACGGTTGTCCAGCCGTAGGTGTCTTCTGCCACACCTTCCTGAATGTCTTTCAGCAATTTGTAGAGTTTGGTTGAATAAACACCGGCTTCTTTTCCATACACATATTCTTTTTGCTCCAGCCTGTCAACAATCTTGCCAATGGGGGCAATGATGGCGGCGGTGCCACAAGCACCTGCTTCTTCAAACAGGGCAAGTTCTTCAACCGGAACAGGGCGGCGCTCAACCTTCAGGCCGAGCGATGCAGCCAGCACCTCGATGCTTTTGTTGGTGATGGATGGCAAAACGGTGTTCGACTTTGGTGTGATGTAGGTGTTGTTGCGAATCCCAAAGAAGTTGGCCGGGCCTGCTTCGTCAATGTATTTCTTTTCTTTGGCATCGAGAAACAATACCGACGAGAATCCATCCTTGTGTGCCCTGTCGGCGGGCCTGAGGCTGGCAGCATAATTTCCACCCACTTTAATATGGCCTGTGCCCAGTGGGGCAGCCCTGTCATAGTCGCGCACCAGCTCAACCGAAACCGGATGAAAACCTTCCTTGAAATAGGGGCCAACCGGACCAACAAATACCAAAAACATATATTCTTTGGCGGGTTTCACTCCCACCTGCGGACCTGATCCAAAAAGCAGGGGCCTGATATAGAGCGAAGCGCCGGTTCCATATGGCGGAATAAAACGGGCATTGAGCCTGACGGCTTTTTCAACAGCTGCAAAAAACATTTCATCAGGCACTTCCTGCATCATGATGCCGTCGGCTGAGCTTTGCATACGTTTGGCATTGTCCTGCCACCTGAAAAGACGCACCTTTCCATCGATGCCTCTGAAGGCTTTCAAACCTTCGAAAGCCTCTTGTCCGTAGTGCAGTGCAGTGGCTGCCATATGCAGGCTGATGAATTCGGACGAACTGACTTCAAGTTCGCCCCATTTTCCGTCGCGGCCGTAGCAGCGCACATTGTAATCTGTTGGATAGTAGCCAAATGGCAGGCTTTTCCAATCAATATTTTCCATGACTTAGCGTTTAGGTAAGCAATTTATTTCATGTGGCTAAGATAGGTATTTTAGTTGACAAAAGGAATTTTTGCCTTATTTAAAACCGCTTCACATAAGGCTCAGGCGATCGTCATCAAAATGCTTGCAGGAGCTGAAAAAGCCAACTGTTTAATAACACAAACAGCAATGAAGGCAACATGTTGAGGATGCGCAGCTGTGCCACCCCAATCAGGTTGAGGCCCAAACCGATGAGCAGGATTCCGCCTGTTGAGGAGATGCTGCTGATCATGAGTGCCGGCAGAAACTCTCCAAAGCCGGCAGCCAGCAGCGTAATGCCTGCCTGATAAGCAAACAGCGGAACAACACTGAACAGCACACCCCAGCCCAAACCTGATGCCAGCGCAATGCTGCTGATGCCATCCATCAATGATTTGATGTAAAGCAATTCCGGATTTCCGCCCATACCCTCCTCAATGGCGCCAATAATGGTCATTGAGCCCATGCAAAAAAGCAGGAAGGCCGTGAGCAGGCCCTCGTTGAATTTTTCGTTGCCTATTTTCAGGCGCCTGCCAATGTTGGAAGCCGTGTCGTTAAAAAAACCTTCCAGATTCAACCATTCGCCGGTCAGGCTTCCAAGCATGAGACTCAGGATTACGATGATCCATTCTTCTGCTTTAAGTGCCATGAACAGGCCCAAGGCAATGGTAAACAAGCCCGTTGCCTGAAATAGTATGCCTGTCATGCGCTGAGGAAATCGGGCGTGAAACAAGAGTCCAATCGTGCTTCCGGCCAGCACCGCAGCCACATTGATCAGCGTTCCGGTGATCATGGCCTCACTCCTTTCTGCTGAAGGGCCAGCTCCAGAAAATGGTCTTTGATGCCATAGTCGCGTTTGATTTGATCGATTTTGGCTACTGTTTCATGGGTTGAAGCGGGTTTGCTCATCCTGATGCCTGACAACAATACATTTTTTGGTGTATGCTCTGCTTCGATAAACTCTTGTATATGTGTTTGATAACCATGCTTTTCCATGATGAGTGCGCGCAATGTATCGGTGAGTATTTCGGCTTGTCGTTCAAACAGGATTCCGTATTGCAGCATGGGCAAACGGGGGGCATTGGCTTGCATTTCCCGGCGTATTTGTTTGTGGCAGCAGGGGGCGCACACAATGAGTTTGGCACCAGCGGCAATGCCGGCTGCAATGGCATCGTCGGTGGCTGTGTCGCATGCATGCAGCGCAATCAGCACATCCACCTCACCGATGGGATAAGTGCTGATGCTTCCTTCTGCAAAATGTAGCCCTTCGAGTTTGGCTGCCGCTGCAATGGCGTTGGTTTTAGCCACCAGCTCGGGGCGTAACTCAACACCGGTCACTTCAGCCTGAAGTTTCAAATTGTTGCGGAGGTGTTCGTATAACGCAAAGGTGAGATATCCCTTGCCGGCGCCCATGTCGAGCACCCTGAGCTTGCCTTGCCGGAGTTCGGGAGGGATGAGGCCATCGAGAATTTCGATGTATTTGTTGATTTGCCTGAACTTATGCTGCATCGATGCCAGAAGCTGTCCCTGCGTGTCGGTCATGCCGAGCAAATGCCAGTGGCTGCTGCCGGCCTTCACCAGGCGGTGCTTTACACGATCGTGCGAAAGGTCTGGCATTGCAGCTTTGTCAGTTTTTTTTGACAACAGGCGGCCGTTACCTTTCAAGTTTGACAGCAATGTGTGTTGCTCGCTGATTGTGAAGAGGTTGGCTTCAAGAAAGTGATTTTGCAACCATGTTTTCACCTGCGCAATGGTTTCTTCGGCCGTGTGATTCTTCACCTCGTCGCGTGTGTGAAACTGAAAGCTGAACGCATAACGAATGCCACTCTTGAGTGCCACCGGTTTGATGGTGATTTTTTTCGGTTCGGCGTTTTTGACCCTGGATTTACTCAGGGTGACGCGTACTAATTCACCCTTTTCCAGGGACTTATTCAATAGATTAAGAAAGTCATCAATGGGATTCGCTGCCATGTTTTTGCAAATAGGAGGTAAAAATACAGGTATTTTTCTTCATTTAGACTGCTTGTTTCAACACCCATTCAATCAGATCACTTTCGCCTTTGCAGTTCAAAGGTCAGAATAATTGCAATTAGGGTCAAAATGTCAGGAATTGCCCATGGCACACCCTTTGATTAAAGCTTCGCATTAATCGAAAAAAACTTGAATCATGCAAAAAGGAACCATTGACGTAAAAACTGAAAACATTTTTCCGGTCATTAAAAAGTTTCTCTACTCCGATCACGAAATTTTTCTCCGCGAGCTGGTGAGCAATGCCGTGGATGCCACTCAAAAACTCAAAACCCTTGCTTCGGTGGGGCAGTTCAAGGATGAGCTGGGCGATCTGACCATTGTGGTGGAAGTGAACAAGAAAAAGAAAACACTCACCATCCGCGACAGGGGCATTGGAATGACCCAGGAAGAAGTGGAAAAATACATCAATCAAATCGCCTTTTCGAGTGCCGAAGAGTTTGTGAAAAAGTTTAAAACCAAGTCGGAAGCCGAGGCCAACGCCATCATCGGCCATTTTGGACTTGGATTTTACTCCTCCTTCATGGTGTCGGAAAAAGTGGAGCTCTTTACCAAGACCTATAAAAAGGGTGGCAGCACCAGGGCTGTGAAATGGGAGTGCGACGGCAGTCCTGAATACACCATCACAGAAACCGATAAAAAGGACCGTGGAACCGAAATCGTGCTGCACATTGACAAAGAGAATGAGGAATTCCTCGAAGAATACCGCATCAGGGAGCTCCTCAACAAATATTGCAAGTTCTTGCCTGTTCCGATCCAGTTTGGAACCAAAAAGGAAGAAGAACCCATTGAGGGTGAAACAGATAAAGACGGAAACCCCAAAACAAAATCAGTAGAAAAACCCTGGATCATCAACAATACCGATCCATTGTGGAAAAAATCACCCTCCGAAAGCACCGACGAGGAATACAAAAAGTTCTATCAGGAGTTGTATCCGATGAACTTTGAAGAACCGCTGTTTAATATCCACCTCAATGTGGATTACCCCTTCAACCTCACAGGTATTCTCTATTTCCCGCGGGTGAAACACAACTACGAGCTCCAGCGCAACAAGATTCAGCTCTACTCCAATCAGGTGTTTGTGACTGACTCTGTTGAAGGCATCGTGCCAGACTTTTTGACCCTGCTGCATGGCGTGATCGACTCGCCGGATATCCCGCTCAACGTGAGCCGCTCTTTCCTGCAAAGCGATGGCAATGTGAAAAAGATTTCGGGTCATATCACCAAAAAGGTGGCCGACAAGCTTGAAGAGCTTTTCAAAAAAGACCGCGAAGCCTTCGAGAAAAAGTGGGACGACATCAAAATTTTTATCCAGTATGGAATGATTTCCGAAACCAAATTCTATGAACGTGCCGAAAAGTTTGTTTTGTTGAAAAACGTTGAAGGAAAATACTTTACGCTGGAGGAATACCGAAACCACATCGAAAATCTGCAAAAAGACAAGGACAAGAAAGTGGTTTACCTGTATGCCACCAACCGCGATGAGCAGTTTGGTTACATCGAAGCAGCAACATCAAAAGGCTATGATGTGCTCCTGCTCGATGGGGTGCTTGATGCCCATTTCATCAACACGCTCGAGCAAAAACTGGCCGATTCGTCCTTCATCAGGGTGGATGCCGGCACAGCCGACAAGCTGATTGTGAAGGACGAAGCTGAACTGCCTTCGAAACTTTCTGACGACGAAAAAAAGATGGTAAAGGAAGCCTTCGAAAAGATTGTTGACAACAAATCGTTCGATGTGCAGATGGAAGCCATGAGCGAAACAGATGCGCCTTTGGTCATCACCCAAAACGAATTTATGCGCCGCATGAAAGACATGAACGCCATCGGTGGTGGCGGCATGATGGGCTTTGGCGATCTTCCCGATCACTACACCATCGCTGTGAACGCAAACCACCCGACAGTGGCCCGTCTAATTAAGAGCGATGATGCTGAGCGCGAGGTGGTTATTCGTCAGCTCTACGATCTGGCAAGGCTTTCGAAAAACCTGCTGAAAGGCAAAGAGCTGAACGACTTCATTCGCCGCAGCCAGGAAAGCCTTTAATAACAAAACGTTAATTCTGAAGCAAAAGGCTTGAAATAGCAGGTCTTTTGCTTCTTTGTTTTTTAAAAAATGTATTTTTACACCACATATCAATCATTGTCATGAAGAAAACACTCATCATCATTGCCGTCATTGCCGTTGTGATCTTTTTGATCTATGGCATGTTCAAATCAACCTTCAACACCATGGTTCAGAATGGTGAACAGGTGGATGCCCAATGGGCTCAGGTTGAAAACGTTTATCAACGCAGGGCCGACCTCATTCCCAACCTTGTGAATACCGTGAAAGGCTATGCCGCCCACGAGCAGGAAGTCCTCACCGGGGTGATCGAAGCCCGCGCCAAGGCAACATCGGTAAACCTGAATGCCGAAAACCTGACCGAAGCCAATATGAAAGCCTTCCAGCAGGCACAGGAAGGCCTGAGCAGTGCCCTGTCGCGCCTGATGGTGGTGGTGGAACGGTATCCCGACCTGAAAGCCAACCAGAATTTCCTCGAACTGCAAGCCCAGCTCGAAGGCACCGAAAATCGCATCACTGTTGAGCGCCAGAAGTTTAACGAAACAACAAGGGTTTACAACACCTATATCAAATCCTTCCCGCAGAACATGCTGGCCGGCATGTTTGGCTTTGCTGCCAAACCTTATTTTGAAGCTGCCCAGGGTGCTGAAACCGCTCCAAAAGTGGAGTTTTAAGCACTGAGTTATGCCCAATGCGAGATATTTTTTCTCCGATGAGGAGAAGCAAGCCATCAAGGAGGCCATTATAGCTGCCGAGATGGATACCTCCGGCGAAATCCGCGTGCACCTCGAAGACCATTGCAAAGGCGAGGTGCTCGACAGGGCTGCCTACCTTTTTGATCAGCTCGGGATGAAAAAAACAGTGGCCAGGAATGGCATCCTGTTTTATCTGGCGATAAAAGACAAGAAGTTTGCCGTGATTGGCGATGCCGGCATCAATGCCCATGTGGAGGCCGACTTTTGGGATGCAATCAAGGAGAACATGACAACCCTATTCAAGCAAGGGGCTTTCAAAGATGGACTTGTGCAGGGTATCGAAGCCACAGGCAAAAAGCTGAAAGCACATTTCCCGTATCAGTCTGACGACCAGAACGAATTGTCCGACGAAATTTCATTTAGCTCCTGATGGCATGAAAATCTTCAAACTCCTTTTTGCTGGATTTATCCTGACCACGGCCACACTCACAGCACAGGACATTCCGCCTGCACCCAATCCCCCAAGATTGGTCAACGATTTTGCACAATTGCTCAGCGAAGACCAGGTGAATGCGCTCGAACGCCATCTGGTCAATTACAACGATACCACTTCAACTCAAATATTGGTAGTAACTGTAAATGATTTGGGTGGCTATGAAGCATCCGATTTTGCCTTCCGTTTGGGCGAGCAATGGGGCGTTGGGAAAAAGGGTAGCAACAATGGCGTGGTGATCCTTGTAAAACCCAGGGTGGGCAATTCCAATGGAAAAGCATTCATTGCAACAGGTTATGGACTTGAGGGTGTGATTCCTGATGCGCTCGCAAAACGCATTGTTGAGCAGGAAATGATCCCCGCTTTCAAGCAGGGCGATTATTACGGAGGAATCAGGCAGGCCATTCAAACCATTATGGGTCTTGCTTCGGGCCAATACACTGCAGATCAATACAATGGTCAGGGTAAAGGCTCTTGGATCATCCTTGTCATTGTGATCATCATACTTCTGGCCATTTTCCGTTCGCGGGGCAACAGCACCAACATTGGCAGCGGTGGCTCATCGGGTTCGCTGTGGACAGCCTTGTGGCTTGCGAGCATGGCTAACCGAAGTCATGGTGGCAGCTGGGGAGGTTTTTCCGGCGGATCGGGCGGCTTTGGTGGTGGCGGAGGCGGCTTTGGCGGCTTTGGTGGCGGAAGCTTTGGCGGCGGAGGCGCCGGCGGCAGCTGGTAAGGCTTGTCTTTATTTGTGCTTTATATAATTCATTGAAATGCAATAGAATGGGACTGAATGAGTGCATTCAGTCCTTTTTTTTTGAAAAAATTCAGATAAAGTTTTGTTTGTAATTTGGTACTTTCATGCTGAATTGTATATTTGTGTGTTAAAAATTCCTAAATTTACAAACCTACAATTGAACGAAACGCTTTCCTAAGTTGCATACAATGAGCAATTTATCTTTACATCACCAAATTGAACCGCACATATTTATAACCAAGCATCACGTATGATGATTCTCAAATCCACTTCAACACGCTGCATCAAGCGTGTCATCCCACTGTTTCTTTTGCTGCTGCTGGCGGCTTTCAGCAGTCCGGCAGGCGCTCAGACACCTGAGGCAGAAAAGAACTTCCAGCAATGCAGGGCCTGCCACAATCTGGAAGGTCCTAAACTCATCGGGCCAAACCTCTCAGGCGTCACTGAGCGACGTGAACAGGATTGGCTCATTCGTTTCATACGAAACTCCCAGGAGGTCATCCAGTCGGGCGATCCCATTGCCGTTAAGGTGTATGAGGAGAACAATAAAATCCCGATGCCCCCACACAACCTCAGCGATGAGCAAATTCTTGATATCCTGAAGTATATCAAGAATGGCGGTAAGGTCGATCCCCAATATGCTGTGGCTGAAGCCTCAAGCCCCGAACAAAAGGAGAAAGAGGCCCTTGCAGCCCAAATGGCTGCAGAACAGGAAGCTGCCGACGAAAAATTGGCAGAAATCGAACGTGATGCCAACCGCAACTTCGGCACCACCTTTATCATTACCATCATCATCCTGTTGGTAGTGCTGATCGACCTGTTTGTGACCAAAGTGATCAAGGCAAAATTTGTTCATTCCACCCTCATCCTGGTGGCACTGTTCATCATTGGCGAAATCACCTACAAGGAAGCCTCCGCCGTGGGCCGTCAGCAGTACTATCAACCCGACCAGCCCATTTGGTTTTCGCACAAGGTGCATGCGGGCCAAAATCAGATTGATTGCCAGTATTGCCACAGTGCTGCAGCCAACAGCAAGAGCGCCGGGATTCCCTCGGTGAATGTGTGTATGAACTGTCACCATCTGGTGAAAGAGGGCAAAATAACCGGTACAACTGAAATCGCAAAAATTCATACTGCCTGGGACAGCGGAAAGCCCATCGAATGGGTGCGCATCCACAACCTGCCCGATCATGTGTATTTTAACCATTCACAACACGTGAATTCAGGCAAGCTCGATTGTGCCGAATGCCATGGCGCTGTTGAAACCATGAACGAAGTGATGCAGGTGAACGACCTGAGCATGGGATGGTGCCTCGACTGTCATCGCAAAACTGAAGTGCAATTTGCTGATAATAAATTCTTTACTACCTACGAAAAAATGCATGAGCAGTTTAAAAACGGGCAGGTGAAGAAAGTGACAGCCGATATGCTGGGTGGTTCAGATTGTATGAAATGTCATTATTAATCCTTCAAAAGAAATTAACCTGAATGGAAAATAAATATTTTAAAAGTATTGAAGAGTTGCGCATCGACACCAACAGAGGCGTGGATGAACATGCAGCCGGTGACAAATACTTCATCCTTCAAGAGCAGCGCGCTTCGGCTGCCCTGCCTGCTACCTCCCGCCGTGATTTCCTGAAGGCTTTTGGTTTCACCATTGCTTCAGCTGCTGTGGCTTCGTCGTGTGAGCAACCCGTACGCAAAGCCATTCCCTTCCTCATTCAGCCCGAAGGCATTGTTCCAGGAAAAGCCTCTTACTATGCATCGACATTTTACGATGGCGTTGACTATTGCAGTGTTTTAGTGAAGGTGCGCGATGGCCGTCCCATCAAAATTGAGGGCAACGATCTTTCGTCAGTTACGAGGGGCGGAACCAACGCCCGTGCGCAAGCTTCCGTGCTCAATTTGTATGACAATATAAGGCATAAAAATCCTCTCAAAGAGGGCAACGACATCAGTTGGGAGCAGGCCGACAGCGAAATCAGTTCGCGCTTGCGTGCAATCAGCGCGAAGGGCGGCAAAATTGTGCTGCTCACCCCAACTGTCATCAGTCCAAGCACCAAGGCAGCCATGGCAGAGTTTGCCGCTGCCTACCCTGGCACTGAGATCGTTACTTACGATGTGGCATCTGCCGATGGCATTACCAAAGCCAATCAGCAAGCCTTTGGCAGCCCGTTTGTTCCATCCTATCGTTTCGACAAGGCTGACATTATTGTATCGTTCGATGCTGATTTTCTTGGCACCTGGCTCTCGCCTGTTGAATTTACAAAGCAGTACAGTTCAAACAGAAAGTTGAGTGGCGGAAGAAAGAACATGTCGCGCCATATCCATTTCGAAGGTGCCATGTCGCTCACCGGCAGCAATGCCGACTATCGTGTGCAACTGCGCCCCTCTCATCAAAAGCTGGCACTCGCACACCTGCTGAATGAGCTTAGAAAGCTTTCGGGTGGCGCAAGCATTTCGCTTCCAGCCTTGTCGCAGGATATGAAAGAGCTTGCCTCCAGTCTCATGAAGCACCGGGGCAGCTCGCTTGTGGTTTGTGGAAGCAATCATGTGGAGGAGCAACTGCTTGTGAATGAAATCAATCAGCTGTTGGGTAACTATGGTCAAACCATCGAAACCGATGTGGTGCTCAAAACCCGGCAGGGTGACGATGCCCGCATGGCAGCCCTCATCAGCGATATGAATGCTGGTAAAATAGCTGCCTTGCTGCTGATGGATGTGAACCCGGCCTATGATCATCCCATGTCGGCCGCTTTTGCCGAAGGAATCAGGAAGGTGGAACTCAGTGTTTCGTTCGCCTATGCTGCTGATGAAACGACTGCTTTATCCACTTTTGTTTGTCCCGATCATCACTACCTTGAAGCCTGGAACGATGCCGAAGTGAAAACTGGTTTCTACTCACTTTCGCAACCGGCCATTCGTCCGATCTTCAACACACGGCAAGCACAGGAAAGCCTTTTGCGCTGGGCCGGAAACAAGACTGATTTCAGAACATATGTTCAGCAATGGTGGGAGAAAAACCTCTTTACTGCAGATGCTTCGTTTGCAGGCTTCACCGCTTTCTGGAATCAAAAGTTGCACGATGGCGTATACGAATCAGGCCGAAAGGAAACTGTGGCCACAGCATATGCTGCTTCTGCCGCTGACACTGTTTTGCAAAATATGGCTGGCAAGAGCTTTGGTGATACAACAGACCTTGTCTTTTATACAAATGTAGCTGTGGGAACAGGCAAGCATGCCAACAACCCATGGCTGCAGGAATTGCCCGACCCGGTGACGAAGGCCACCTGGGACAACTACCTGATGATTTCTCCCAAATTAGCTGAAGAATTAAATATTGCTGATGAACAGCTGGTGACTGTGAATGATCAACTCACCCTGCCTGCCATCATTCAGCCCGGTCAGGAATACAAAACCTTAGCCGTTGCATTGGGATATGGCCGTCAGAATACAGGTGTTCCTGCCAATGGGGTGGGCCAAAACGCCTATCCGTTGATGAAAATAGTCGACGGCACTTTGAGCCTTGTACTGACTGATGTTTCACTCAGTCCGCAATCCGGAAGCTACCCCGTGGCCCGCACCCAATCGCACCACAGCCTCGAAGGCCGTGAGTTATTGCGCGAAACCACACTCGAGGCCTGGCTCGACGATCCGAATTCAGGTAACGAAGCGCATCTGGTGGCCGAATCGCATATGAAGACGATGTATCCACCGGTTGAGATCGATGGTTTGCACTGGGGCATGGCCATCGACCTGAATGCCTGCACCGGATGCAATGCCTGTGTGGTTGCCTGCTCTTCGGAAAACAATGTGCCGGTGGTTGGAAAAGAACAGGTGCTGGCATCCCGCGAGATGCACTGGATCAGGATCGACCGCTACTACAAGGGCGATGTCAATGATCCGGAAGTATTGCGCCAACCCGTGATGTGTCAGCATTGCGACAATGCGCCCTGCGAAAACGTTTGCCCCGTGGCTGCCACCACGCACAGCAACGAGGGTCTGAATCAGATGGCTTACAACCGCTGCATCGGAACACGTTATTGTGCCAACAACTGTCCCTACAAAGTACGCAGATTCAACTTCCTGGACTATACAGGAGCCGATGCTTTCAAGGGCAACCGCTACGACCCAACGGATATGACTACCGACCTGCGTCGCATGGTGCTGAATCCTGATGTAACTGTTCGTGCAAAAGGGGTTATTGAAAAATGCTCGTTCTGCGTACAGCGTATTCAGGAGAAAAAATTACTGGCCAAAACTGAAAACAGACAGCTGCGCGACGGCGAAGTTGTTCCGGCCTGTGCACAATCCTGCCCTGCTGATGCCATTGTGTTTGGCAATCTGAAAGACCCAAACAGCAAAGTGTCGCAATATTTTGCGAGCGAACGCAACTACCACCTGCTCGAGGAAATTCATACCTTGCCATCGGTGGGATACCTGACAAAAGTTAAGAACAGAACCGTATAACTAAAACCAAAAGAAGCATGTACGTATCTCCATTAAGAGAACCGCTTATCAAAGGGTCGAAGGACTACAGCCAGGTGACCAGAGACATCCTGTCGCCCATGGCTGGCAAACCTTCCATTTACTGGTACATGGGTATCACACTAGCCGGTGCTGCCGCGCTTTTTGGTGCCTGGGCTACTTTCATGACCGTCTATTACGGCATCGGCACCTGGGGACTGAACAAAACCATTGGCTGGGCCTGGGACATCACCAATTTTGTTTGGTGGGTGGGTATAGGCCATGCCGGAACATTCATCTCGGCCATTCTGCTCCTTTTCCGCCAGAAATGGAGAACCAGCATCAACCGCTCGGCTGAAGCCATGACACTGATGGCCATCGCCATGGCCGCATTTTTTCCGCTTATTCACATGGGACGACTCCTGCTGGGTTTCTTCATCATGCCCTATCCCAACACCAGGGCCCTGTGGGTGAACTTCAATTCGCCACTGCTGTGGGACGTGTTTGCAATCACCACCTATTTGCTCGTTTCGCTCGTATTCTGGTACATCGGTTTGATTCCTGATTTGGGGACGATTCGCGACAAGGCCACCAATAAAATCAGAAAAGCCATCTATGGATTCCTGAGCTTTGGATGGACCGGTTCAGCCAAACACTGGTCACGTCACGAAACGCTGAGCCTCATTCTTGCAGGCTTGGCAGCTCCGCTCGTGCTCTCGGTGCACACCATCGTAAGTTTCGACTTTGCTACCTCTGTCATACCCGGCTGGCACACCACCATTTTCCCGCCCTATTTTGTGTCGGGAGCTGTGTTTTCGGGTTTTGCAATGGTACTTACCTTGCTCATTGTCACACGTAAAGCGCTGAACCTTGAGGAGTATATCACCATTGGGCACATCGAAAACATGAACAAGGTGATCATTATCACCGGTTCGATTGTCGGTATTGCCTATATCACCGAATTCTTTATCGCGTGGTACTCGGGCGTTGAGTATGAACAATATGCCTTTATCAACCGGGCGACTGGCCCATATGCCTGGGCTTACTGGATCATGATGACCTGCAACGTGATCACACCGCAGCTGTTTTGGTTTAAGAAAATCAGAACCAACCTGGTTGCAACTTTCATCATCTCGATTTTTGTGAACATTGGGATGTGGTTTGAGCGTTTTGTGATTGTGGTTACCTCGTTGCACCGCGACTACCTGCCATCGAGCTGGACCATGTATAAGCCAACCATTGTTGAAGTGGGGCTTTATGTGGGAACCCTTGGCTTATTCTTTACACTCTTCCTGCTTTTCATCAGGGTGTTCCCTGTGATTGCCATTGCCGAAGTGAAATCCGTTTTGAAATCCTCAGGCGAAAATCAAAAACACGCGCATCATGAATAAGTATATCACCGCATTTTACAACGACGAAGAAGATTTGCTCAAAGGATTGAAACAAATCAAAGCCAGTGGCATAAAGGTTGCCGATGTGTTGTCACCCTTTCCGGTTCACGGATTGGATAAAGTATTGGGCATGAGGCGTTCAAGGCTTACACGTGTGGCCTTTGCCGGAGGCGCCATCGGTGCCATCACAGGCTTTAGCTTTCAGGCCTGGGTATTTACGCAAGCCTACCCGCTCAACTTTGGTGGTAAACCATTCTTTGCTGTACCCTCGTTTATGCCTGTAACTTTCGAGCTTGCAGTGCTTTTTGCCGCATTCTCCATGGTGTTCGCTTTCCTGATCCATAATAAATTAGGTCCGGGAGCAAAACCTGTCATCCATGATGAGCGGATTACCGACGACCGTTTTTTGCTGGTTGTGCCTGTGGATGAGGATGATAACACCCACATAATTGAACAAAGCCTGCAAGCTGCCGGCGCATTGGGTATCACACTTAAAAAGACGAATTAGCTATGGATAAACTCACATTTGTATTAAAAAAGAATGTCGTCACCGTGTTTGTGGTGATGATTGCGGTTGGTTTGCTTTCGATGGCTGTGGCCTTTTTAACGGGTGCCGGTGGCAATCGCATTGCTGCCAATCTGCTGCTGAATAACTACTATTTCCTGAGCATGGGGTTGATTGGTTTGTTCTTTGTTACGGTGCACACTGTGGCACAGTCGGGTTGGCAGATGGGTGTTCAGCGCGTAGGCGAAGCCATGTCGGGCTTTATCCCTGTGGGTGGCGGCTTGCTGCTCGTGTTTTTTGTACTGGGCGGTTTGCATGCACTCTATCCATGGACTCATGAAGATCACCTCGACGAGATACTCCTGAAAAAAGTAGCTTACCTGAATGTGCCTTTCTTTTATGTTCGCCTGATTGTTTTCATAGCAGCCTGGTCGTTGATTGCCCATTACGTCAGAAAGTTTTCGCTCGAGTTTGATCGCCTGGGCGATATGACCTACTTCAAAAAGATGATTACACTTTCAGCCGTTTTTCTTGTGGTGTATGCTGTAACCAGCGTTGTTTCAGCCTGGGATTGGCTCATGTCGCTCGATCCGCACTGGTTCAGCACCCTGTACGGCTGGTATGTATTCAGCAGTATGTTGGCCAGCGGTTTTGCCATGATGATTCTGATCCTGTATGTACTGAAACGCATGGGCTATATGCAGCACGTGAATGATGAGCATCTGCATGATTTAGGTAAATATCTCTTTGGCTTCAGCATTTTCTGGGCCTACCTTTGGTTCTCGCAATATATGCTCATTTGGTATGCCAATATGCCTGAAGAGACCATTTACTTTATGGTGCGGCATAAATATTTCACGGAGGTCTTCTATATCAACCTGATCTTGAACTTTGTGATTCCTTTCCTCTTGTTGATGACCCGAAAATCGAAGCGTGTATTCAGTGTTCTGATGCCGGTTTCGGTGATCGTGATCATTGGACATTGGTTTGATCTCTATATGATGATCATGCCAGGAGCCGTTGGTGGTGAGCAATCAGGATTCGGCCTTGCTGAAATAGGAGCTTTTGTTGGTTTTCTGGGTGCATTTGGTTTGGTTACCTTCTGGACGCTGTCCAAAGCACCTTTGGCCCCTGTGAACCATCCATATTACAAGGAAAGCATGGAATACCATACGCATTATTAAAACAGTGATGCCTGTCACATTAAAAATGAACGCAATGAAGAAAATCACGTATACAATGGCCGCTGCCCTGCTGATTATGCTGACAACGGCCTGCAACCGCGACAAGAATCATCCCGGTTATGCCTTCTTTCCGGATATGGCTTATTCCACAGCTTATGAGACTTATACCACCAATCCGGTTTTCTCGGATGGATACACCATGCGTTTGCCTGCCGAAGGCAGCATTGCCCGCGGCATGATGCCCTATCCATACAAGGCTAAATCCTTTGAAGATCAGGTGAAAGCTGGCGTTGAGCTTGTTAATCCCATTCAGGCTACACCTGAAATAGTAGCTCAGGGAAAGGCAAAGTATGAAATTTTTTGTATGCATTGCCATGGTGTTGCAGGAAAAGGAGATGGTCACCTCTACACCAGCAAACTCTTCCCTGCCAAGCCCACTTCGCTCGTGGAAGCCTACGTGCAAAACAAGCCCGATGGTGAAATTTATCATGTGATCACCCTTGGTTCCATTTCTGGACTGATGGGTCAGCACGGCAGCCAGATTTTGCCGCAGGACAGGTGGAAAATTATCCACTACGTCAGGGCTTTGGCTAAATAATGAATGTTTATCGAAACGATTGAAAAGCCCTCTGTGAAAACAGGGGGCTTTTATCTGACGTCCCCAATCATATGATGAAGATTGTTCAAGTGACTTATACCGTAAAAGACGCTTCAACACAGCGCCTGTTGCAGCAAACTGAAACACCCCAGGAATTTCTGCTGGGCCGAAAGCTTATGCTCGACGATTTTGAGCAACACCTGTCGTTGCTGGCAGCAGGCGATCGTTTCCGTTTCACCGTAAGCGCCGACAAGGCCTATGGGCCCATCGATCCGCATGCGATTTTTGACCTGCCCTTGTCAACATTTGCAGAGGCAGATGGAAGCATTGATCCTGAGGTGGTGCAGGTGGGCCATGTTTTTCCAATGGAAGACAAGCATGGCAACCGGCATTTCGGCAAAATTATCCGCAAAATGAACGATAGCGTTACCATGGATTTTAACCATCCTTTTGCAGGTAAGGATTTGCTCTTTGAGGGCATTTTGCATGCTGTTCGCCCTGCCACTGAGGCTGATCTGGCGAACTATCCCAATTAAAATATTGAGAACGATGAAAATAGGAATTGCAAAAGCTTTGTATATATTTTTATTGATAGCTGTTGTTTCGTGCAACAGCCAACCACAAAAAAGCACCTCCGATAAGCTGCTTGCTGCCCAGCCGGTTGATACCCTTCATTCGTATATCCGAACCCAGGGAAAAGCCATTGCCAAAGCTGGCTTTCAGGCTTTGAGTACGGCCCTTGTGCATGCTATCGAAACAGGTGGAGTGCCCCACGCATTGGATTTTTGCAATGTGAAAGCCCTGCCCATCACTGATTCAGTGTCGATGGCATGGAACATCAAACTGGCGCGTGTGAGCGATAAAAACCGCAACCCTCAAAATGCAGCTAACGAACAACAACAAGGCATCATGGAAGTTATGCGTAAACAAATAGCCGCTTCCGGAAGTGCACATGACACGGTTATTGCATTGAATGACAGAGAGATGGCTTACTATGCCCCCATCATCATTGCCGCTCCTTGTCTGCAATGCCACGGCACTCCGGGAGTTGATGTCAAGGCCGAAAACAATCAGGTGATTCAGAAGCTCTATCCCAACGACAAAGCCACCGGCTATGCGCTGGGCGAGTTGAGGGGCATGTGGTTTATCAGATTCCGTCACTGATCATGGGCAAGCCTTGTGTGCATTGTGGTGCCGACTGCGGTAGCAGTCCGGTTGTTTGGGAAGGAAAAGATTTCTGCTGTCATGGTTGTAAAACCGTGTATCAAATTCTGAACGAAAACCAGCTCGGAACATATTATGAGATTCAGCCGATGTCGGGTATTCGCATCGATACAGGCCAACCACTCAAGAAATTCGCTTTCCTGGATGTGGAAGACATCGCTGAAAAACTTTCCGAATTCAAAGATGGAAACATCGTTCGGGTCAAGTTCTTTATTCCTGCAATACACTGTGCCTCATGCATCTGGTTGCTTGAGCACCTTGACACCCTTCATCCCGGAATCAGTCATTCATCGGTGAACTTTCCCCGAAAAGAGGTAATGATCACCTTTCGAAGCGATCAAATCAGCATGCGTCAACTGGCCGAACTACTGGCTGCCATCCATTATACTCCGGAAATTACACTTGAACATCTCGACAGTAAAAACATCCGCAAAGCCGACAGAAGCCTGTTGTTAAAAATAGGTGTGGCTTCCTTCAGCTTCATGAACATCATGATGTACAGCTTCCCCGAATACCTTCCGGGGGGCGATTTGCTCGAGCAGAAGTTTAAAAATGTGTTTGGCTGGCTCAGCTTTATTCTCATTCTCCCGGTGGTGTTTTATAGCGCAAGTGATTATTTTCTGTCTGCTTATAAAGGATTGAAGCACAAGATCATCAGTATCGATTTGCCCATTTCGCTTGGCATTGTGGCATTGTTTCTTTACAGCAGTTTCATTGTTTTTTCTGGTAAGGGAATCGGCTACATGGATTCGTTGGCTGGTTTGCTGTTCTTTTTGCTCATCGGAAAATGGTATCAGGGAAAGACTTACGAATCACTCTCATTCGAGCGCGACTACCGGTCCTATTTTCCTGTTGCTGTGACGGTAATTACCGGTGAGGGAGAACAAATCGTACCCATCAGGGAGCTAAAGAAAGGCGACCGGCTGCTAATCCGCAATCAGGAGTTGGTGCCTGCCGATGCCATCCTCAGTGCTGGAACAGGAAATATCGATTATTCATTTGTAACCGGAGAAGCAATGCCCGTTTCGAAAAAGACCGGCGACTTCATTTATGCCGGTGGCCGTCAGGTGGGCAGCTCGATCGAACTTGTTGTGGAGAAACCGGTGGAGCAGAGCTACTTAACCCAACTTTGGAACCAGGGAAGCATTAAAAATGAAGCTGAAACGCTCAATAATCACATCAACTATATCAGTCAGTATTTTACCGCAGTGGTACTCATCATTGCTGTGCTTGCCGGTGGTTGGTGGGCCACAATTGATTTGCCAACAGCGATTTATGTTTTTTCATCGGTGCTCATCATCGCTTGTCCCTGTGCGCTGGCGCTCACCATCCCGTTTACTTTTGGGAGTACCATGCGGGCTTTTGGACGAAAAGGGTTTTACATCAAGAATACGGATGTGGTTGAAAAGCTCTACCGCACCACCACGGTCGTCTTCGACAAAACCGGCACCATCACCCTGAACCGCAAGGTGGAAGTGAAATTTGCAGGCGAACCGCTTTCACCCGAAACCTTGAATCAGTTGCGCAACATGGTGCGGCACTCAAGCCATCCACTGAGTATTGCGCTGAAAGAACACCTTCTTCCCGGAACCGACGAAACGCCCACGGCTTATGAAGAGTTGCCCGGGCTTGGAATCACCGGAATACTTCACGGGCAACGCATCAACCTGGGTTCTGAGTTGTTTGTAACAGGTTCGAGCTCAGGCGATGTGATGAATGAAAGCCGCGTTTATGTAAGTATCAACGGAGCAGTGTCAGGTTATTTCACCTTTACGAACAGCTATCGCCCGGGATTGCAAACACTCATCGGCAAACTTAAGAAACACTTCAGTTTACATCTGATTTCGGGCGACAACGATGCCGAAGCGCTTAATTTGAAACGTATCTTCGGTTCAGAGGCCCAAATCCATTTCAATCAAAGTCCGACCGATAAGAAAGCCTACATCCAAAACCTCAAAAAGCAAGGCGAAAAAGTGCTGATGATCGGTGATGGACTGAATGATGCGGGCGCATTGGCCGAAAGCCATACCGGCATCAGCGTGGCTGAAGATGTTTTTAGTTTTAGTCCGGCATGCGATGCCATTCTTCAGGCCGACCGTTTTGAACAGTTGGCAGGGTTTATGGAGTTCACCAAAACAAGCTTCGGTATTATCCGCCGCAGCTTTGCCATCTCATTGATATATAACCTTATCGGGCTTTCTTTTGCGGTAATGGGAAAACTATCGCCACTTATTGCAGCGGTATTGATGCCGGTGAGCTCCATCACAGTGGTGGCTTTTGTAACCTTTAGTGTGGGTTGGTTTGCACGAAAACGATTGAATTTTTAAGTATCTGATGAAGGTCATTTTAATTTAGAATAATTCTAAATTAACAATGTTTAACAATCTTAACAATCGCTTTACTAATTTTGTAAAAGTAACTGTAAAGAGGAACCTCATTACCTAAATGGAAGCCATCATATTTTTAGTCATTGTAGGTGTAATTGTGGCAGGAGGCTTTCTGTTTGCATTTATTTGGGCTGTTCGCAACGGGCAGTATGACGACGATTATTCGCCATCGGTGCGGATGTTGTTCGACAACAAGAAGCAGCCGGGCATTGATGAAAATGAAATTTCCGAATCAAACAACAATAATTAAACCTTAAACTTTATGGAGTTACAGAAGTTTTCGTATGACAACAGGTTATCGCGGATGTTCCTCTATGCCACCGTTTTCTGGGGCTTTGTGGGCATGCTTGTTGGGTTAACCATCGCATTTGAGCTCATTTTTCCGCATTTGAGCAGCGGCATTTCATGGTTGTCGTTTGGACGTTTACGTCCTCTGCACACCAATGCTGTGATTTTTGCCTTTGTGGGCAACGGGATGTTCACCGGGATTTACTATTCCACGCCCCGCTTGCTTAAAACACCCATGTACAGCGAGTTACTTGGTAAAATTCACTTCTGGGGCTGGCAGCTGATCATTCTTTCTGCGGCCATCACCCTGCCATTGGGTATCTCGGTAAGCAAGGAATATGCTGAGCTCGAATGGCCCATTGACATTGCCATTGCACTGGTATGGGTTGTGTTTGGCCTGAACCTGATCATGACGATGGTCAACCGTCGGGTGCAGCACATCTATGTAGCCATTTGGTTCTACATTGCCACCTTTGTCACCGTTGCTGTTTTGCACATTGTGAACTCGATCAACCTGCCTGTGAGCCTCCTGAAAAGTTATCCTGTTTATGCAGGTATTCAGGATGCCCTTGTTCAATGGTGGTATGGTCACAACGCCGTGGCTTTCTTCCTCACAACGCCATATCTGGGCCTCATGTATTATTTCGTGCCTAAGGCAGCCAACCGCCCTGTTTACTCCTACAAGCTTTCGATCATTCACTTCTGGGCTTTGATTTTCCTTTATATATGGGCTGGCCCGCACCACTTGCTGTATTCGTCTCTTCCCGACTGGGCTCAGGCTCTGGGCGTTGTGTTCTCGGTGATGCTCATCGCACCATCGTGGGGTGGTATGATCAACGGCTTGCTCACATTGCGCGGCGCATGGGACAAGGTGCGTGAAAACCCTGTTTTGAAGATGTTTGTTGTGGGCGTTACGGCTTATGGTATGTCAACTTTCGAAGGGCCGATGCTTTCGTTGAAAAGTGTGAACGCCCTCAGCCACTTTACCGACTGGACTATTGCCCACGTGCACATCGGTGCGCTAGGCTGGAACGGTATGATCACCTTTGGGATGATCTACTGGTTGGTTCCAAGGCTGTTCAACACCAAGCTCTACAGCGTTAAAATGGCCAATGCACACTTCTGGCTGTCGACAACCGGGATGCTGTTCTTTGCTGTGCCGCTTTACTTTGCAGGCTTCACCCAAAGCTTAATGTGGAAAGAATTCACGGCCGATGGCTTCCTTAAATACCCCAACTTTATTGAAACAGTGGTGCAGATTCTGCCCATGTATTTCCTTCGCGCTTTTGGCGGAACGCTTTACCTCACCGGTGTTATTCTGATGATCATCAATGTGCGCAAAACCGTAAGCGCGGGAACTTTTGTAGCTTCCGAAGAAGATTCAGCTCCTGCTTTGCATGCCCATGGTGTTGACAAGGGACACAGACTTATTGAAGGCAAACCATTGCTGTTCACTGTTTTGGCATTGGTTGCCATCCTCATTGGCGGTATTGTGGAATTTGTGCCCATGTTCATGGTGAAGAGCAATGTGCCCACCATTGCAAGTGTTCAGCCTTATACCCCGCTTGAGCTCGAAGGCCGCGACATTTACGTGCGCGAAGGCTGTTATGTGTGCCACAGCCAGATGGTCAGACCATTCAGGTCGGAAGTGGAACGCTATGGCGATTACACCAAGGCTGGCGAAACCGTGTATGACCACCCCTTCCAGTTTGGATCAAAACGTACCGGTCCGGACCTTGCCCGCGAAGGTGTGAAAACCGGTAAGGTTTACAAACCTGATTCATGGCACTACAACCACTTCAACAATCCTCAGAAGATGGTAGCACAGAGCATCATGCCTCCTTATCCATGGATTATCAACAACACACTGAATACCAGCTCAACTGCCAAAAAGATCAGGGTGAT
The DNA here is from genome assembly GCA_964492695.1 of uncultured Lentimicrobiaceae bacterium. Lineage (GTDB taxonomy): Bacteria > Bacteroidota > Bacteroidia > Bacteroidales > F082 > JALNZU01. Next base: position 8,034 of record CAZBMR010000019.1, on the reverse strand, counting down.
GCAAACCCTTGGCGTTCCATATCCCGAAGGATATGATGCCAAAGCTGTTGAAGACTTGAAAAAGCAGGCAGGGCAAATAGCACAGGGATTACGTGATGGTGGTATTGATGTGGCCGACGACAAGGAAGTGATCGCTTTGATTGCCTATATTCAGCGACTGGGTACCGATATTTACAAAAATCAGTAATCAAAGGTAAACCATCAGATCATGAAAATCGTAACCAAGACAATGGAAGGCATCGCCAATGTAGAGCTCTTTCCTATCATTGGACTGATCATCTTCTTTATCATGTTCATAGCCCTCTTGTTCATCGTTTCGCGGCTCACCAGGGGGCAAATCGAAGAATTCAGCCAACTTCCGCTTGACAAGGACAGCGATTTCGAGAGTGAGATAAACGATTCATTAAAATAGCAATACATCAAAAGATATGACTACTGAAAAGCAACCCGTATCACGAAACGATGCTGATTACGAAATGGATACCCTGACCAACAAGCGCTTGTTGAAGGATCATGAGTATGATGGCATCAGAGAACTTGACAACGAACTTCCCGGATGGTGGAAGTGGTTGTTCATCGTAACAATTGTTTTCTCAATTATTTACGTTGTGAGATTGTTCGTTTTCAGGGCGGACGACCTGGTTCAGAAAAAAGAGTTTGATTCTGAAATGGCTGCCGCCAAAACCAATCCTGCTGCTGTCAATACTGAGGCCTTCGAAGTAAAATTGTTGACCGATGAGCTTTCGCTGGCATCAGGCAAGGAAACCTGGACTAAAATTTGCTCAGTGTGCCACCTGGCTGATGGCGGTGGGCTCGTTGGGCCAAACATGACCGATAAATATTGGATACATGGAAACAAAATCGAAGATTTGTTCAAGGTGGTTGAAAATGGTGTGATCGAAAAAGGGATGATTTCCTATAAAGATCAGCTTAGTCCGAAACAAAGACTCGAAGTGACCAGTTACGTCCTTGTTAAACTGCAAGGAACGACCCCTGCAACACCTAAAGAACCACAGGGAACGCTCTACGAATAATTCCGCTGCTATTTTAAGCAGCATGCAACTTATTTATGATCAAACAGATGGAAACATCGGACTCATCCCCTTGCAATGCATGCCATTGCAGGGGATGGGTTTTTTTACCAGCAAACCAAATAATTACAACGTACTGAGATGAGCGAAGAAACCACTAAAAAACCCACGAATGAAAAGAGTTCATTCAGGGACAAGATAGCAACCATCGACGAGCAGGGCAAGCGCGCGTGGATTTTCCCGAAACGGCCCAAAGGAAAACGATACAACCAGCGATGGGTTGTGGCCATCATTCTATTGGCCATCATGTTCACACTGCCCTGGATCAAATACAACGGGGAGCCTTTTATGCTCTTCAACATCCTGGAGCGTAAGTTTATTTTCTTTGGGCAATTGTTTTGGCCTCAGGATTTCCATTTGGTGGTGGTAGGTATCATCACAGTGATTGTTTTTGTAATCCTGTTTACTGTTATTTTTGGCCGGCTCTTTTGCGGATGGGCCTGCCCGCAAACCATTTTTCTTGAATTTGTTTTTCGCCAAATAGAATACCTCATCGAGGGTGACGCCAATGCACAGCGAAAACTGGCAAAGCAGCCCTGGAATTTTGATAAAATCTGGCGTAAATCATTGAAGCATATCGTCTTCTATACCATGGCAGTGATACTGGCCAACACGTTTCTTTCTTACATCATCGGAATGGATAAAGTGCTGGAGCTTATTAAGGATGGACCGGCAGCACATATTGTGGGCTTCACGGCCATGCTGTTGTTTTCGGGCGCATTCTACTTCATTTATGCCTTTTTCAGAGAACAGGTATGTTTGATCGCTTGCCCCTATGGCCGTTTGCAGGGGGTGTTGCTTGATACAAAGTCAATCGTGGTGGCCTACGACTATAAAAGGGGTGAGCCGCGCACCAATTTGTCCAAAAGCAAAAACAGCGATATTGCAGCGGGCGATTGCATCGACTGCAACAGCTGTGTGGTGGTTTGTCCCACCGGCATCGACATACGCAACGGAACGCAGCTGGAGTGCATCAATTGCACGGCATGCATGGACGCCTGCGACAGCATCATGGACAAGGTGAAAAAGCCACGCGGATTGATCCGCTACAGCTCGGAAAAGGGCATCGCCGAAGGCCACAACACCATTTTCAATGCCCGTGCACTGGCCTATTCAGGTTTCCTCACCCTGCTGCTCATCCTGTTGGCGAGTTTGTTCAGCATGCGCACCGAAGTGGAAGCCACCATTTTGCGTGTTCCGGGAACACTCTTCCAGGAATATGGTCCCGAAAGCTATTCCAATGTGTATAAAATCCAACTGGTCAACAAAACCAGGTCGGATCTGCCAGTAGAACTCAAGCTTGAAGGTGGCGAAGGTCAGGTGCTCGTAATGGGTGGACCTATCCTCGTTTCCGGTGGGAAAGTGGTTGAGTCAAATTTCCTGCTTGTTAAACCCAAAGCTTCGCTTAGCTCAAGTAATACGCCGGTAGTGATTGGCGTTTACTCCGAAGGGAAGCAAATTGAGCATTTTCAAACCACCTTTATCGGGCCAAACAGTCTCGACAAATAGGTATCTTTTATCTTTGTACGAAAAAAAGCGATGCATATGAAATGGAATTGGGGAACGAAGCTCGTTGTGGCGATGGCGGCATTTATGATCATGATCATTACCTTTGCAGTGTTGATGATGCGTGAGGATGTGGATCTGGTGGAAAAGGACTACTACCCGAAAGGCCAGGCTTTTCAGGAAATGATCGAAAAGAAGACCAATGCCGCACCATACAATGACAGTGTGACTGCCGTCCTGAACAATAGCACCATCGTGCTTGGTTTCCCAGCTTCGTTTCAGCCATCAGGCATCAGCGGAACGCTGCATCTTTATGATCGTATGCGTGAAGCGGGCGATCAGCAATTTGAGCTTCGCGCCGGGAGCGACGGCATTTTTTCCTTCTCAACTGGTGATTCGAAGGGGCGCTTCATCCTCAAGATCGACTGGCAATACAATGATAAGCAATACTATACCGAAAAAAGTCTGGATATCCCATGATGTTTGACCTCTACACCGGGCTTACCATCGGACTGGTGGGCAGCCTGCATTGCATAGGCATGTGCGGCCCGATTGCCATTGCATTGCCACTGGGTAAAAGAAGCCTTTTCGACCGCAGCCTCGGTGGATTAGCCTACAATATCGGCCGGACCATCACCTATGGGGTGTTGGGCGGCATTTTTGGTCTGTTGGGCAAAGGACTTGAAATGGCAGGTTTCCAGCAATGGGCCTCCATCATCATGGGTAGTATCATGATCCTGTCGGTGGTGTTTCCTTTCCTGTTTCGTGGAAAGCTGAACATCGACCGATACACCACCGGGTTTACCGGCAAACTCATCCGGCGCTTCAGGGTGTTGTTTGGTAAGCAGTCCAAGTCTAATCTGCTGATTATTGGCTTGTTGAATGGCTTGTTGCCGTGCGGACTTGTTTATGTTGCCATTGCAGGTGCCATCAATACGAACGATGTGTTAATGGGAGTGCTGTTTATGGTGATGTTTGGTTTGGGAACCATTCCGGTGATGCTTGCCGTGAGCCTCATTGGCAACCTGGCCACCGGACCGGTCAGGGCGCGGCTGGCCAGCGTGGTTCCTGTTTTTGTGGTTATTTTGGGAATCATTTTCATCCTGCGTGGGCTGTCGCTGGGCATTCCATTTATCAGTCCGAAAACACAAATGCTCACACCCAAGAAAGAAATGAAAGTAAAAGGTGCATGTTGTTCGCCTGGTTCAACAACCAAACAAGCGGAGGCAAGTTCATTTCAGGATAGTAAAATGACTGACTAATACTTCAGCCATTTCCACAACTCTTTGTAATTCACCTTTTTGCCGTACATCAGGATGCCCGTGCGATAGATTTTTGCAGCCAACCAGGTGGTTGCCAAAAAACCACCAACCAGCAGCAGCATTGAGATTGCCAACTCATACCACGCGACACCAAATGGAATGCGCACCATCATGATGATGGGAGAGGTGAGCGGTATCATCGAAAGCCAAAGTGCAAGTGGCCCGTCGGGGTTGTTTACAATGAAATTTGAGACGACGATGCCCAGAATCAGAGGTAGCGAAACAGGCAGCATAAACTGCTGTGTGTCAGCCTCATTGTCAACAGCTGATCCAATGGCAGCAAACAATGCGGCATAAAGCAGGTAGCCACCCAGAAAATAAAAAACAAAACTTAGCAGGATGAGCGGAAAGTTGATGCTCTCAACCACCTCAAACACTTGTCCGGCCATGAGTTGTGTGGCCGATGGCGACACCTCAATACCTTGCTGTATGAGGCTTCCGCCAGTAATGGAGGTTCCTGTGGGAGTCATTTGTCCGCCAAAAATGAGCGTAAACCCTCCGTAAATGATGGTCGTGAGGATAACCCAAAGCAAAAACTGCGTGAGCCCGACCAGCGCGATGCCCATGATTTTGCCCATCATCAACTGAAAGGGCTTTACTGACGATACAATGACTTCGATGATGCGGTTTGATTTTTCTTCAATCACACCACGCATCACCTGCGCCCCAAACAAAAAGATGAAGAAATAAATCAGGATAGACGAAAATATGCCCAATGCAAGCTGTACTTCAGAAAAGTTTTTTTGTTCAGTGCCATCCTCACCCAGCTTGATGGTGACGATGTTCACATCGGTTTTGGCTTCCTTGATGATGGCAGGGTCGATGCCTGCCCCCAGCAATTTCTGATTTTCGATTTCGGTACGTATAACATTGCGCGCCAATGATTTGAGCGTCATAGAGGCTTGTTTGGTGCTGAATAGCTGTGCATTGGCGGGCACATTGAATTCAGGCAGTGGAATGTGGAGCAGGGCATCAAATTTACCATCGTTTACGGCCTGCTTTTCGGCAGCAAGCGTGCCGGTGACCATCGTAAACTGCATGTTTTCACTTGATTCGAATTTGCCGGTGAACCAGCCCGTTTCGTCAAGGATGGCAATGTTTTTCTTACCCACATCCTGCATCGTAGCCAAAATGATGGGCACAATCATGAGTGCGGCCATGAGAAGCGGACCAAGGAAAGTCATCACGATGAAGCTTTTCTTCTTCACGCGTGTCAGATATTCCCGCTGGGTGATCAGGAGCACTTTGTTCATGAGGTCAGGCTTTTTTTTGAATATCTGTCAGTAATTCAGGCGTTTGCTGAACCATTTGAATGAATATGTCATTCATGCTGGGCAATACTTCGTTGAAAGCGATGATGCCTGCTTTGGGCAAGATGGCTGTCAGCAACTGATTGGGCTCGATGGCATTGGAGCTTTGAATCCTGATGTGCGTTTCGCCAAAGCTATTGGTGGATTCAGCCTGAAGTAGAATACCTGCCGGGAGAATATCACCCACAGGTGCAGTAAGTTTGTTAAGCACCAGCTCGAAAGTGTGCGAACGATACCCACGTTTAATATCTTCCACACGGCCATCAAGTATTTTCTGGCTGCTGTTGATCAGCGCGATGTGGTCGCACAAGGCTTCTACCGATTCCATGTTATGGGTTGAAAAAAGGATGGTAGCACCCTGATCGCGCAGGCGCAGGATTTCCGATTTGAGCAGGCTCACATTCACCGGGTCGAAGCCACTGAAGGGCTCATCAAAAATGAGGAACTGCGGCTCGTGAATCACTGTGACGATGAACTGAATTTTTTGCTGCATCCCTTTGCTGAGCTCCTCCACCTTGCGGTCCCACCAACCGGTTATTTCGAACTTTTCGAACCATTCAGTGAGCCGTTTTTTTGCAGTAGTTTTCTCAACGCCTTTCAGCTGAGCGAGATACATGGCCTGCTCACCAACTTTCATTTTCTTATACAATCCCCTTTCTTCGGGCAGGTAGCCAATCAAAGCACTGTGTTCGGGCCTTAATAATTGGTTGTTGAGCAACACCTGACCTTCGTCGGGCGCAGTAATCTGGTTGATGATGCGGATGAGCGAGGTTTTGCCGGCCCCATTGGGACCAAGCAGGCCAAAGATGCTTTGTTTTGGAACGGCAATGCTTACATTGTTGAGCGCCACGTGATTGGCGTAGCGCTTTACAATGTTGTGGGCTTCGAGGGCAAACATGGCCGCTTAGCTAAAATATTCGCGCATGCGATCGAAAAACCGCTTTTCGCTGGCCGTTGGGTTGGGAACAAAGTTGGGGGCGTGTTGAAGCTTTTCGAGCAGAGCCCTTTCCTCTTTGTTCACCTCTTTGGGAATCCACACATTGACGTTGATGAGCAGATCACCGTTTCCGTAGCTGTTGACGCTTGGCAGTCCTTTGCCTTTAAGGCGCAAAATTTTACCAGGCTGTGTGCCCGGAGCTATTTTCACACGGGCTTTGCCATCAACGGTGGGAACTTCCACCTGTGTGCCCAGGGTGGCATCCGGAACACTAATAAAAAGGTTGTGTATCAGGTTGTTGCCGTCGCGCTCGAGTTCGGCATGCTTTTCCTCTTCCACCAGCACGATCAGGTCGCCGGGAACACCGCCGCGAGCACCGGCATTGCCTTTGCCACTCAGCGAGAGTTGCATGCCTTCGGCCACGCCGGCAGGGATGTTGATGCTGATCACTTCTTCGTCGCGCACCACGCCATTGCCCTGACAATGTACACATTTTTTGGTGATGATGCGTCCTTCGCCGCTGCAGGTTGGGCATGTGGCAGTGGTTTGCATCTGACCCAAAAAGGTGCTCGTCACCCTTGTTACGTGTCCTGTGCCATGACAGGTAGAACAATTAGAATAGGATCCGCCGTTTTCCGCGCCAGTTCCTGAGCAATGCTTGCAGCTGACGTATTTGGATACCTTGATCTTCTTTTCAACTCCAGTGGCAATTTCCGACAGGTTGAGCCGCACTTTGACGCGCAAATTTGAGCCTTTGTTCACGCGCCGTCCGCGCGAGCTGCTGCCGCCACCAAAGGCACCGCCAAAAGCGCCGCCAAAGATGTCGCCAAACTGACTGAAAATGTCGTCCATGCTCATGCCGCCGCCATAACCACCGCCTCCGGCAGCACCACCCAAACCGGCATGACCGTAGCGATCATATTTGGCCTTCTTTTCGGGATTGCTCAGCACTTCATAGGCCTCAGCAGCCTCCTTGAACTTTTCTTCGGCGGTATGGTCGTCGGGGTTTTTATCAGGGTGGTACTTAATCGCCATTTTGCGATAGGCCTTTTTGATGTCGGCTTCGCTGGCATTTTTGTCCACCTCCAGCACTTCGTAGTAATCTCTTTTTGCCATAGCAATGCTTGCTTGATAGGGTTTGTCAGCTTCCGATCACCACTTTGGCGAATCGGATCACCTTGCCGTTGAGGGTATAACCCTGTTGTACAACATCCACCACCTTGCCCACCAACGAGGGGTCGGGAGCAGGGATATTGGTAAGGGCTTCATGAAAATCGGTATCAAAATCCTGACCTTTGGCTTCGATGGGGATGAGTCCCTTTTGTTCAAGAATTCGATATAATTTGTTTTGTATCAATACGATGCCATCGAACTGACTTTTGGTGGCTTCGTCTTGCGGCAGGCTTTGAACAGCCCTTTCAAAGTCGTCGACCACTGGCAACAAGGCAGTGATTACTTCTTCGGAAGCCGTTTTACTGAGCTCAATTTTTTCTTTCAACGTGCGTTTGCGGAAGTTGTCAAACTCCGAAAACAAGCGCAGGTATTTGTCGTTGAGCTCGTCGTATTTCACCTGAAGTGCTTCCAGTTCTTCGGCACTTTTGTCTTTTTTGTGCTTTTTCTTGTCTTTTTTATCTTTCGGATGCTCCTCATCATGAGGCTTTTGCTGATCTTCTATCTGAATATCTTCAAATCCTTCAAGTGGTTTTTCTTCCGAATGTTCTTTATCCTGATTCATAGTATGCATCTTTTTTCGACCGAGCCTATCAAAAATGTTGCCAACGGTCTTTCCTTGCCAATTTGACAGGTATTTACGATAGTCTTTCAATGTCAGCTCCCAATGCTTGCAGGCGTTGTTCAATCTGTTGATA
>CAZBMR010000018.1:56878-64139 GCA_964492695.1 uncultured Lentimicrobiaceae bacterium | reverse complement strand
TTGATGCCTTTTTCGTAAGGTGTTGCTTCGAAATGCGGGAACTGGGTTTTGAACTTTTCCCACGACATCACATAGGGGTGCTCAAACTGGTACATCATTTCCTTCAGTTCTTTCATGCCTGGGATGAACTGCTGCAAGATGAACCGCATAAAGCCTGGAAGGAAATTGGGTTTGAAACTGGTTCCCAGCTCTTTGTTGAGCAGCTGAATGAGCTCCTCCGGCGTGATGGCTTCGCCAACAGGCAGGTGATATACCTGTCCGTAGCAATCGGGTTCGTTGGCCAGCAAAAGCATGGCCCTTGCGTTGTCCACCACGTTTCCGAATGTATGCGGAACACCAGGCTTGGCAATGGAGTTGGGGGCTTTGCCGGCCATCATCCGTTCGAGCGATTGGATATAGAAAAGGCTGTTGGTGGAATAAGGTCCATAAAAGTCGGCTGAGCGGGCAATCACTGCCTTCAAACCCTGCTTTTTTGCTGCTTCCAGCACCCTGTCGGCCACTTGCTTGCGCACTGCACCCTTTTTGGAAGGTGGCACCTGACTGTGTGATTCGTCAAAGGGCACTTTCAGCGGCGATGGTCCGTACATATAGATGTTGTCCAAAAACACCAGCACTGCGTCGGCTGCCAGGCAGGCTGCAATCACGTTTTCGATCATCACCGGCCAGTCGCGCTGCCAAACCTGCACATTGTATTCAACGGCAGCACACATATACACATGGCTTGAGCCTGCAACGGCCTGCATCGTTTGCTCTGCTTTGAGCAGGTTAGCCTGCACACATTCAACACCTTCGAGTGCATTGCTGCTTCTTTGCACAGCCCTGACAGCACAGTTTTTCTTCAATAGCTCAGCGATCAGGGCCCGGCCCGATGCGCCACTTGCACCCAAAATGGTATGCAGTGTGGACTTCGTATTTTCTTTTTCCATGGATTTGTTTTTTAGTACTGCAAAAGAACCAACATTTCAGCAGTGGTCACAAATTTTACGAAAAAAAAACATCCTGCCGGAGGCCCGGCAGGATGCGGCGTGCAAGCATTCGTTCCCGCTTGTAAAAAGTGGCTGGCCAATCAATCCCAGAGGAAACTGACCACCGACCTTGCCGGAACGGAATAACTGAATACTTTTTCACCTTGTTTGACAGAGAATGTCTTGTAGTTTTCGCCGTAGTTGGTCAAGATGAGCACTTTACTTCCGTCTGTGTTCATGAATGCCACCATCTCAGCATTGCTGAGTGCCTGCTCATAAATATGCGAAATGCGTTTGGCACCCGGCCTGACCAGCTTCGAAAAGTGTGCAATGGAATAAAACTCTTCATTGTAGGTGACACCGCCGTTGGTATTGATGGTGACCACCCCGCGGCAATTGCTGCAGCCGTTGTTGGTGGGGCCATAGTTTTGGTTGAGTGCCATGTTCCAGAGCAGGGCCGAGCGCGACCAGTTGACTGCCGTGCCGATGAAGATGTTCTGCATGTTCCAGATGAGGTTGCCCTCAAAATCGTTGGCCCATGCACCTCCGGATATTTCAGTGAAGTGCAGCTCTTTATCAGGATGTGCATTGTGCACCGTGCTCATGGCCGACACACTGCCTGCATAGGCATGAAAGCCGCTGCCGGCGGTGTATTGTGCGGCATCAGGGTCGTTCAGTATGCTGATGGAGTACTGGGTATTGTCCCAGTTGTGGTCATAATTGATGATCTTGGTGGTGATGCCTGCAGCTGCCAGTTTGGGCCCAAGGTGGCCTTTGATGAAGCTGGCTTGTTCGTCAGCCTGCATCTCCATGCAGGGATAATTCGCAGTGAAGTAAAGCGGTTCGTTTTGTGGCGTAACGTGCGTGATGCGAATGCCTTGTGCTTCCATTTCCTGAATGTAGCGCACAAAATAGTCAGCATACACATCATAGCAATCGGTCCGTAATTTGCCACCTTTGAGGCTTTTGTTGGTTTTCATCCATGCAGGCGGACTCCATGGCGTGCCCATAATGAAGATGTTTGGGTTGATGGCCACAATTTCTTTCAGCACGGGGATCACATCGTCCAGATCTTGCCCGAGCGAAAAATGCTGCAGTTCAAAATCGGTTTCATTCACCGGGATGTCATTGTAAGTGAAGTCGGCCAACGAAAAGTCCGATGCACCCATTGTGAGTCTGATGAAGCTGATGCCAATCCCGTTTTCGGGGTGGAAAAGCTGATTGAGCACCTCGCTGCGCTGACTGGCTGACAGCACCTTGTTGAGCAGATAGGCCGACGAACCGGTGATGGCAGCCCCATAGCCGTCCACCTCCTGAAAGCTGATGGCCGTATCGATGGTGATGAGCGGCCATTCCTCCGGAACGGTGGCACGAATCGAAAGGTCGGCCTCACGGGCAAACAACTTGGCCTTATCGCCCCGGGTGAGGTAAACTTCTGTCTTACCCAAATCCGGAACCACCGGTGGTTCAGGCGTGATGGGTTCATCTTTGCCTTTGCATGAGGTGAAAAGCAAGCTCAGCTGAACGAGCAGCAAAAACTTTAGAATGGAATTAAAATGCATAGGATGAAAAAAAGAAACAGCATGACAGGGATGAACCTGTCATGCTGTTGATAAACATTAATAACCATCGTTTTGGGTCAACTCGGCATTGTTGTCGATTTCCGATTGAGGAATCGGCCAAAGCAACTTGCTTTCAGTAACCACATAGCCCAGCGATGCACCATTCGGTCCTTTCACATTGTTCAGCACCTCGAGTGCGCGACCGGTGCGTTTGAGGTCGTACCAGCGGTGTGCTTCGAAAGCCAGCTCCAGACGGCGTTCTTTTTCAATGGCCAGGCGCATGGATGCCTGATCTGAAGCGGGCGTTGCTGGCAGGTTTACGCGCTGCCTGATTTGGTTAACCAAGGCTGCTGCACCCTGCACATCGCCTGTTTCGTTGAGTGCTTCAGCTTTCAGCAGCATGATGTCGGCCAGGCGGATGAAGATGTAGTTCTGCGGACTGGGTCCTGAGATGTTGCGGTATTTGTAAACAAAGGGATAGCTGGTCTGTGGCCAGAACGGATCAGACCATTTGCCCGAAACATCGTCAAAGATAATGGATGAATTTTTGCGAATGGCATCGCCTTCGGCATCAAATGCTGCCACCAGGTCGTTGGAGGGGATGTTAAACTTTTTCCAGTCCATACCCAAAAACATGCTGGCGCCCCAGTTGCCGCTCTGTGGTGTGCCGTCGTAATTGATTTCGAAGATGGCTTCGTCGGAATTTTCATTCTCGCCATTCCAAAGCATCTCATAATCAGGCAACAGTGAATATCCACCGGCCATCACCGCATCGCAGTATTGGTTCACCTTGTCCCACTGATGGGGTTCGATGGTGGCATACACCTTGGCGAGCAGTGCGTTGGCAGCTCCTTTGGTCACATAGGTTTTGTTAGGGCCTGTCAGCGGTGCATGGGCCACAGCAAACTCAAGGTCGCTGATGATTTGTGCATAAACATCGGCTTTTGGAGCGCGCGAAGGAAACATCTGGGGGTAGATCTCGGGCAGCAGTTCAATGCTCACGGTGGTCACTTCCTTGAGCTGCAAAGGCACATCGCCCCACAGCTGAACGGCCTGAAAATAGTGGTAAGCCCTGATCCAGGCAGCTTCGGCTTTGATTTGCAGCTTGCGTGTTTCATCAAGTCCGGGCGTGGCCTCTGCATTGTTGAACACCAGGTTGGCACGGCCAATGGTTCCGTATAGGTATTCCCAGTCGCGGCTCACATTGGTGTTGGTGGCATCGATGCTGTACTCATCCAGCTGAAAGTTGGCCGGATTGTCAGCGCCTGCATAGCAGTCGTCAGACTGGGCGTCACCGTTCACAAAGTGGTCGAGTTCCCAGTATTCGTTCCTGAAATCGCCATACACGCCAGCCAGAGCGGCTTCCAGCTCGGAAGCTTCCTTAAAAACAAGTGAATCGGCGCTGGTGTTTTGAATGAAAACACCCTGAGATGTTGGCTGAATGTCAAGAAACTTTTCGCAGCCTTGAAGCATAGCAGCCACCGAAAGGATGAGGATATAAATGGTTTTTTTCATGATGTCGGGTTTTTAGAATTCAACATTTAATCCAAGCACAATGGAACGCGATTGTGGATAGGTGCCATAATCGATGCCTTGTTCGATGGCACTCGAACCAAAGGCGTTCACCTCGGGATCGAAACCGCTGTAGTTGGTCAGCGTAATCAGGTTGCGTCCGGTCACGTAAACTGACAGGTCTTTGATAAACTTCACCTTCGAAGTTTTATCCAAAATCTTGTATGACAGGGTGATGGATTTCAAGCGGACATATGAGCCATCTTCCACAAAGCGTGTGGAATTGCGCACATTGTTGATGTTGCCGGCTTTGGGAATATCTGTGATATCGCCGGGTTGTTGCCAGCGGTCGAGCACAGCTGTAGATTGGTTTTTGCTGTCGAACATCCCTTCCAGGTCGATGCGGGTGGCATTGTAGATGTCGTTGCCGTAGCTGCCCTGAATGAAGAAGTTCAGATCCCACTTGCGGTAGCTAAAGGTGTTGGTCATCCCAAACACAAAGTCGGGCTGCGGATTGCCAATCACGGTGCGGTCGCCGGTGTCGAAAATGCCGTTGTTGTTGAGGTCTTTGTATTTCATATTGCCGGTTTCGGGGTCAACGCCGTCGGCCACATAACCAAAGAAGCTTCCAAGAGGCAACCCAACGCGCAGGATGCTCACATCCTGGTTGTTGCTGTAGATGCGACCAAAGTAATACACCTTGGTGTATTCCAGGTCGGTCACTTCGTTGCGGTTGAACGACATATTGAAATCGGTGGTCCAGCGCCATTTTTTGTCGATGTTCACAGTGTTGATGTTGAACTCAACACCTTTGTTTTTGGTTGCGCCGGCATTGGTCATGATGGTGGTGATGGGCAGCGAACTGCTGAGCCGGACATTTAGCAGCACATCGCTTGTTTGCTTCACATAGGCGTCAAAATTCACATTCACACGGTAGTTAAACATGCTGAGGTCGAAACCAATGTTGGATTGTGCGGTGGATTCCCAACGCAGGTCGGGGTTTCCGTAGCTCACCTGCACGGCTGCCGGTCCGGAGAGCGGGTTGGTTGGCTGGGTTCGGTAATAGTTTACCAGGCCATATCGGGCATAGTTTGGAATGCCTTCCTGATTGCCCACCTTGCCCCAGCCACCACGGAGTTTCAGGTCGTTGATCACGTCCACTCCTTTCATAAACTTCTCTGAAGAAACCCGCCATCCTGCTGAGAATGAAGGCATCAGCCCCCATGGGTTGGCCAGTTTCGACGAGCCATCGTAGCGTACACTTGCTGTGATGTAATACTTTCCGTTGTAGTCGTAGGCGGCTTGTCCAAAGAAGGAAGCTATGGCCCATTGTGTCTGGTAGGAGCTGCCCGTAACATTGTTGGCTGCGTTCACGGTGGTAACGGTCACATCGGCCGGAAAGTCGGTGCCTTCCACATAGGTTTGATGCCATTTGTTGGCCTGAAAGCTGTTTCCGGCCAAAGCACTGAGGTTGTGCAGTCCAAAGCTGTTTTTATAGGTCAGCGTATTTTCCCACAAATAGGTGGACGACAGCTGTTTATCCGAACGACCAATACCATTATTGGTTCTGCCGTAATTCGTTCTGAATGGGTCGAGGTAATAATCCCAGCGGTGTGCCATCACATCAATACCGGCATTCGACCGCAGGATGAGGTTTTTGTGCAATTTGATGTCGGCAGCTACTGTTCCAAATAATTGGTTATCAACCGATTCCTGATCAGGACCTTCCATATAGGCCACCGGGTTTTCCCAGGATGGCTGGAATGGGTTGGGGTCGAACTGACCGCTGCCGTCATCCTTGTAAACACCCAGAAATGGCGGGGTGTTGAGGGCGCTCATGATCACGCCGCCACGACCTGAGCTGGCATTGTCAGGGGTATCTTTGGTATTAAGATTCATCATGTTGATGTTGGCGGAGATCTTTAACCAGTCATTCACCTGGTTGTCCAAATTCACACGCGAGGTAATACGGTCGAATCGTGCGGGCTTCACGATGCCCTGATCTGAAAGATAGCCCAGGGAAATATAGTGCGTGGACTTGCCGTTGCCACCCGAAACTGACAATTGGTGCGACATGCTGCTTCCAGTGCCAAACACCTCATCCTGCCAGTTATTGAAAGCGGTTTGGGTGGGGTCAATTCCACCTGGAATAATTTCTTCGATGAGTGTGCGGTATTGTTTCGTGTTCAGTACATCGATGGTTCGGCGAATGTCCGACATGCCATAATAGGCATTGTACCTTACAACTGATTTGTTTTCTTCACCTTTACGGGTGGTGATGATAACAACACCGTTGGCTGAGCGTGCGCCATAGATGGCTGCAGATGAGGCGTCCTTGAGGATGCTCATGCTCACGATATCGGAAGGGTTGATGCCTCTGATGTCGGTGGTGGGGAAACCATCCACAACATATAGCGGTTCGTTTCCGGCAATGGCCGAGGTGGTTCCACGCACACGCACCGCCAGTGCTGCGCCGGGCTTGCCTGATGGCTGCACCACCTGAACACCGGCAGCTTTACCCTGCAAGCCTTCGGCTGCGGAGATCAACGGGCGGTCTTTGAGTGCTTTTTCATCCACCACGGCCACGGCGGTGGTAAGGTCTTTCTTTTTCTGAGTGCCGTAGCCAACCACGACAACCTCATTCAGTACCTCGATGTCTTCTTCCAGAACCACATCGATGGTGTTTTTGCCGGCTGGATTGATAAGCTGCTCCACGTAGCCGATGAACGAGAAGCGCATGATTTCATTGTTAACGGTGATTTCATATTTTCCGTCAAAATCGGTGGTGGTGCCTGTGAGTGTGCCCACCAACGTAACATTAACGCCTGGCAAAGGTTCGCCCTGGGCATCTTTAACAGTTCCATTGATTTTGCGGCTTTGCCCTAAGACGGGTGCCGACAGCAGAACCAACAGAATGAACAGTAATGGTCGATGTGTAATTGTGTGTTTCATGCCTTGATTGAAGATTGAACATTGATTTTGGAAAACAGCAAAAAGCCAGGGAAAGGAAGCCCTTTCCCTGGCTTTGTAGTGTCGGTATGATTATCTGACCATCACCATGGTCCAGGATGCTGTACCTGAATGATCGCCCGAAATGTCAACGGTAACGATGAGGGTTTCAACAGTGCCGTCGTTGGTGTAACCCATTACTTCGTAACGGTTTACAGCGTTGCCACCATTTGGAGGAGGAACAACCCCATCAACTGGGGCATTCTCACCACC